>JBEKYM010000044.1:0-41029 GCA_049510975.1 Acidimicrobiales bacterium | reverse complement strand
ATCGACTACATCACCATCGGTGGTGCGCTCGATCCGATCGGCCGGGCGGGCGAGCGCCCTGTTCCACCGCTCAATCTCGTCGGTGACTTCGGGGGCGGAGGCATGCTGCTCGCGCTCGGGGTGATGGCGGCGCTGTGGTCGGCCCGCTCGTCCGGCCAAGGCGATGTCATCGATGTCGCCATGGTGGACGGTTCCGCCTTGCTCATGACGATGACGTGGGCGTTTCGTGCTCTGGGTGTGTGGCACGACGAACGAGGGACGAACCTGCTCGACACCGGGGCGCCGTTCTACGACACCTACGAGTGCGCCGACGGCAAGATGGTCGCCGTCGGGGCGCTCGAACCACAGTTCTACGCCCAGCTGCTCGAAGTCATGGATCTGGCGGCAGGCGACGAGCCGCCGCAGATGGACCGTTCCCGCTGGCCGGAGAGCAAGCAGCGCTACGCCGACGTCTTCCGCACCAAGACGCGAGACGAGTGGGCGGCCTTGGCGGAGGGCACCGATTCCTGTCTCGCGCCGGTGCTGTCCATGGCTGAGGCGGCGTTGCACCCTCACAACACCGCCCGATCCACGTTCGTCGAGATCGACGGCGTGGTCCAGCCGGCGCCGGCACCACGTTTTGCCCGCATGACGACGAGCGTGCCGCAGCCGGCGCTGTGGCCGGGGGAGGAGGGCGAGGCTGCGCTCGCAGACTGGCACATGCCGTCCGACCGCGTGGAGGCACTGCGCCGCGACGGAGTCATCGCCACGCTCTAGCGGCTCGCGGCTCGCACGGGGCCGCCCGGGCAGGTCCCGGCGTCGGCCGGCATGGCCAGGAAGGTAGCCTGCAACCGTGGCCCGACGATTCTTCATCGCAACCTTGGGCTGCCCGAAGAACGAAGTCGACTCCGCCAAGCTCGTCGGCCGCCTCCGGTCCGCCGGGTACCTCGAAGCGACCGAACCGGGCGACGCCGATCTCGTCGTCGTCAACACGTGCGCCTTCATCGAGCCGGCGCGTGAGGAGTCCATCGACACGATTCTCGAGCTGAGTGCCGCCCGGCGCCCCGGTGCCCGCCTGGCGGTGACCGGCTGCCTGGCCGAGCGCAGCGGCCCGGAGCTCGAGGCAGCTCTGCCGGAAGTCGACGTGGTGGCGGGTTTCGGCGTGGACTTCCTCGAGGACCTGTCGGTGGGGACGCCCGTTCGCCTGCGGAGCCGCCGGGAGGTGCCCTCGTTCGATCTCCTCGAGCTGCCGCGGCCGCCGGCGAGCGCTCCCTGGGCCTATGTCAAAGTGGCGGAGGGGTGCGACCGCAAGTGCGGATTCTGCGCCATCCCGTCGTTCCGCGGCAAGCAGCGGTCCCGGACGATGGCGTCGATCCTCGCAGAAGTGGATTCGCTGCAGGCGCGCGAGATCGTCCTCGTCGCACAAGATTTGGCATCGTTCGGCCGAGATCAGTCGGGCCGCGACGTCGAGCGCACCGGCGACGCCGGCATCGTCGCACTCGTCGAGGCAGTCGCCGCCCGCGTGGATCGCGTCCGCCTCCTCTACCTCTATCCCTCGTCGCTCAACGACAGCCTGATCGCCACGATCGCCGCCACCGGCATGCCCTACTTCGATCTCTCCCTCCAGCACGTGTCGGGCCGCCTGCTGAGGCGGATGCGGCGGTGGGGGAGCGGCGAGCGCTTTCTCGAGCGGATCGGGCGCATCCGCCAGCTCGCGCCGGACGCAGCGCTGCGTTCCTCCTTCATCCTCGGCTACCCCGGCGAGACCGAGGAGGACCACGACGAGCTGCTGGGGTTCCTGGCGGAGGCGCAGCTGGATTGGGCGGGCTTCTTCACGTTTTCGAACGAGGTCGGGACGTATGCCGCCGGCCTCGACAAGACCGTCGACGCCGAGCTCGCTCTCGAGCGTCTCCGCGAGTGCTCAGAGCTGCAGGACTTCGTGACCCAGAGCCGCCGCCGCTCGATCGTGGGCTCCGTCGTGTCCGTGCTCGTCGACCGGCCCGGCATCGGCCGTTCCTTCCGGGAGGCGCCCGAGATCGACGGGATCGTGCGGCTGCCGCTCGATCTCGCCGTCGGCACCATCGCCGACGTCATGGTGACGGGCGCCGAAGGGACCGATCTCGTCGCCGAGCCGGTTCTCGTCGGCACGCCTCACCCGAGGCCTGCCACGATGGTGGTGTCGTGAGCACCGCCGAGAAACCCACCTCGACCTTCGGTCCATCCGCCCTCGCCACCCCCGCCAACATGCTGACGTTGGCGCGCCTGTTCATGACGCCCGTGCTCGTGGCCTTGGTCGTGCTCACGGGTCCGTCCAGCTGGACGCTGTTCGGCATCTGGTTCGTGTGTGCCGGCTCTGACGGTCTTGACGGTTACGTGGCACGGCGGCAGGGAACGACGCGCTCGGGCGCCTTCCTCGACCCACTGGCGGACAAGTTTCTCGTGCTCGGCGTGCTCGCCGCCCTGGCATCGATCCACGAGGTCTCGTGGATCCCGGTCGTGCTCATCGGGTTCCGGGAGGTCGCCATGAGCGTCTTCCGGGCATATGCGGCCCGCCGGGGCATCTCGATACCTGCACGGCAGACGGCCAAGTTGAAGACGCTGCTGCAGGACATCGTGGTCGGCCTCGCCCTCATGCCGCCCATCGGCCAGCACCATGTCACCGTCGTGAGGGACCTGCTCTGGCTGGCGGTCGCCATCACGTTGTACACCGGTCTCGAGTATCTGCACGACGGCCGCCGCCTGCTCGCCGGGACGACCGGCCCAGCCGGCGCTGCCTGAGCGCGTCCCCGCCCCGTGCGCACCGAGATCGTCGCGGTCGGGACCGAGCTGTTGCTCGGCCAGATCGTCGACACGAACTCGACGTACATCGGCGAGCAGCTGGCGGCGTCCGGCCTCGACTGCCACTTTCAGACGTGCGTGGGGGACAACCTTGCTCGGATCGTGCTGGCGCTCCGGACGGCACTGGCCCGCAGCGACGCCGTCATCGTGTGCGGCGGCCTCGGGCCGACCCAGGACGACATCACCCGTGAGGCCATCGCCGAGGTGATGAACGTGCCGCTCCGGCGCGACCCGGCCGTACTCGAGGCGATACGCGAGATGTTCGCCTCCCGCAGGCGCGAGATGCCGGCCAACAACGGGAGGCAGGCCGACGTCCCCGACGGGGCCGCCGTCATTCCGCAGACCATGGGCACGGCTCCAGGGCTCATCTGTCCCGTCGGGCGCAAAGTCGTCTATGCCATGCCGGGAGTTCCCTACGAGATGCACGACATGCTGGCGCGAGCGGTGCTGCCGGATCTCCGGGAGCGGGCGGGGGATGCGGCCGTGATCGCCAGCCGCACCCTGAGGACTTGGGGGCTCTCGGAGTCCGGCTTGGCGGAGATCCTCGCCCCGCGCATCGAGGTGCTCGGTGATGGCGCCGCCGGGGTGCCGACGATCGCCTTCCTCGCGAGCGGCATCGAAGGGATCAAGGTGCGCCTGACCGTGAAGGCGGCCGATGAGGCAACCGCAGCTGCGGCCCTCGACGCCGAAGTCACCGAGATACGGCCGCTCCTCGGGCGATCGCTCTTCGGGGTCGACGACGACACGATGGAGTCGGTTGTCGGCCAGCTGTTGTCCGACCGGCACTGGACGATCGGCCTCGCCGAGTCGTTGACGGGAGGGCTCGTGGCTTCGCGGATCGTTTCGATCGCCGGAGCCTCACGATGGTTTCGGGGGTCGATCGTCTCGTATGCCACCGAGGTGAAGCATTCCGTCCTCGGCGTGAGCGAGGGACCGGTCGTGTCCGAGTCGGCCGCCCGGGAGATGGCATCGGCTGCCGCCAGGGTGCTTGGCGCCGACGTCGGTCTCGCCGTGACCGGAGTGGCGGGCCCCGCGACCCAAGATGACCTTCCTCCCGGGACGGTCTATGCGGGCATCGCCCTACCTGGCCACGAACCCGAGGCGGTGCTGCTGCGCGTGCCCGGTGATCGAGACCGCGTTCGCCAGATGGCGACGATCTCGGCACTCGACGTCGTCCGGCGGCGCCTCATCGATCTCGACACTGCTGCCGGATAGGCGCCCGGCTGCGGCGCGCTGGTGGTCAGGACGAGTTGTCGGCCGGGCCGTCGGCTTCCTCTGGTTGCACGAGCGGCACTTCGGGCAACGGCGAGCCGTGGTGATGATGGAGGAGCTTGGGAAACACGAGCCGGGACTGGGCGAAGTCCGGGGCCGCGATCCACGGCGAGAGGTTGTCCGGAGGGACCGGCGCGAGGTCGTCGCCGGGCACCGGCTCGTCGCCGGAGTCGGCGTCGGCGTTGAGTGCTGCCGCTGCCCGCTCGAGGGTCTTGGCGTCGGGCGAGGCAACGGATCCGGCCTCGGCGAGGTCGAGCGGCTCCAGCGTCGCCAGCTGCTCGGTCACCTGCAGCGGGCGGCCCGGGCTGCCGGGAACTCCCGTGCGCCGCAACAGCTTTCGACCGCTCGGCGTGAGCCCGAGCGACTCGTCGGTGTACTCGACGAGGTCGGCCTCGCACAGCAGCGCGCTGGCATCGGCATAGGCGTCCGGCTCCATCTGCCGGTCGAAGAGCGTCTCGAAGGCGGCGAGCACCTGCTCGAGGCCCGCCAGCTCCCCGCCGTTGGCGCGCTCGACGGCGAGCAACATGGCCGCCTCACGCCGGCCGAGCAGCGGCGCGCTCACGCCGCCGGCTCCCCAGTACCCGGCTCCTGCGGCTCGCGGCGCATCGTCCACAAGGGCGGGCCGTCCTTGACCGGGCGCAGCTCCTGGCTGAGCTCGTAACCGAAGCGCCGGTAGTAGGCAAGGTTGTCGAAGTTCTGCGTCTCGAGGTAGCACGCCAGACCATCCTCGTCAGCCCGCTGCAGTCCGGGGCGCTGCAGCATCGCCCCGATGCCGAGGCGCTGCACGGAGGGATCGACGACGAGCAGCTGCAGGTACCAGATCTTGTCGTGCGGGTGCACCTTCTCGATAGCCAGCAGGTACTTCGTCCCGTCGACGAGCGCCCGGGGGCGGATCGCCAGCGCCCGAAACGACAATGCGCCCTGCCGCAGCTGCGCCCCGACCGGCAGGGGGTACCGGCCGGGCTTCACCCAGGCCGCCACGCCGACGAGCCGCCCGTCGGGGCGCCGTGCCCCGAGCACGTAGCCGGCGTCGCCCAACACCGAGACATAGGCGCGACAGAACAGCGCCAGCCCTCGTGCGCGCTGGATGGCGCTCGGGCTCAGGTACTCGAAGAACGGGTCGTGGTGGAACGCCCGCGCAGCCACGACGCCGGCATCGTCGAAATCCTTGCTCGTCGTGCCGAGCTGGTCGATCTCGGTACCCGAGACGGTCATGCGAGCAACCTTTCGTAGATCGTGAACGTCGCCCGGTCGAAGGCGACGAGGCGCGCAAGCCTGACGTTGCTCGGGGTGGAGCGCAAGGTGTCGACGGCGATGCGGGCAGCCTCCGCCGGCGGGTAGCCGTAAGCACCGGTCGAGATGGCCGGGAAGGCGATCGAGCTCGCAGCCACGACGTCGGCCAGTTCGAGGCTGCGGCGGTAGCAGTTGGCGGCGTTCACGACGACATCAGTCTCCTCGGCGGTGATGTCACCGTGGACGGCGACGACACGAGCTGCCCCGAAGCTCCTGGCACAGGCGACAGTCTGCCGCAGGATGCGAGTGGGCGGCCGGTTCTCGGAACGGGCCGGGCGGCGGCAGCGATGAGTCCACCACCGAACAGGTGTTTGGAACTACACTCCTGTGAGCAACATTCGACCGAGCTCCTACAAGGGCAATGACACACCCCATACGTATGGTTCCGGAGATCGGATCGCCCGGAGCCGACACAGCGGGACCGGACCGAGACCACACGTAGAGCACAGAGGAGAACAGACGGCGATGGAGCGAGATAAAGCACTCGACATGGCACTTGGCCAAATCGAGAAGCAGTTTGGCAAGGGGTCCATCATGCGGATGGGCGAGCATGCCGGAGTGGGAGTGGCGGCGATCTCGACGGGGGCGATGGCGCTGGATCTCGCTCTCGGAATCGGGGGCCTGCCTCGTGGCCGGATCGTCGAGATCTACGGACCTGAGTCCTCCGGCAAGTCCACTCTGGCGCTCCACGTCGTTGCCGAGGCACAGCGCAACGGCGGCATCTGCGCCTACATCGATGCCGAGCACGCCATGGACCCGGTTTACGCCAAGGCCATCGGTGTCGACATCGACGAGCTCCTCATCTCGCAGCCCGACACCGGCGAGCAGGGCCTCGAGATCACCGACATGTTGATCCGGTCGGGCGCCATCGACGTGGTCGTGATCGACTCCGTCGCCGCCTTGACGCCCCGAGCCGAGATCGAAGGCGAGATGGGCGACACCCACGTCGGCTTGCAGGCCCGCCTCATGTCGCAGGCACTGCGCAAGCTGACCGGGACGCTGTCGAAGTCGAACACGATTGCCGTGTTCATCAACCAGTTGCGGGAGAAGATCGGGATCTCCTACGGGAACCCGGAAGTCACCACCGGTGGGCGAGCGCTCAAGTTCTACTCGTCGATCCGGCTGGAGATCCGCCGGGTGGAGTCGATCAAGGACGGTGCCGAGATGATCGGCAACCGCACCCGGGTGAAGGTCGTGAAGAACAAGTGCGCCCCGCCGTTCCGCTCAGCCGAGTTCGACATCGTCTACGGCAAGGGGATCAGCCGGGAAGGCTCGATCCTCGACGTGGCGGTCGACTTCGGCCTCGTGAAGAAGTCGGGTGCCTGGTACACCTACGAAGGCGAGCAGCTCGGGCAAGGCAGGGAGAATGCCAAGCAGTTCCTGCGCTCCACGCCCGAGATGCTGATCGAGCTCGACCAGCGTGTCCGTGAGATGGTGGCTGCGAAGGATGCGCCGGCGGCCGTCGCCGATGGCGAGGAGTTCGACGCCGCCGAGATCGACGAGGACGCGCCCATCTCGCTCGGTTAGGCGCGCGTAGCGCCGGCGCCGGCGTGGGGGCACCGGCACACAAGACGGTGGGACCGCGGGCACAGAACAGTGCCCCTCGGTCCCACCGTCTTTCTGTTCCTTCGGGCCGGCGGGCCGGCCGGCGATAACCGTGTGCACGAAGTGACCGCCGGGGGCATGTTGCGGTCACCCTGTGCACACGGTTCGGCCCTGCCCGGCCCGGCGCCGGCCGGCCGGCGCCGCAAGTCACGCAATCGCCCTACCAATCCGCCGGCGGGCGGCGCATAATGTTACGAATGCATGACGGTGGCGGCGGACGTCGATCTCGAGCGGCTCAGGCTGGCACCGGACGGTCGAGCTAGCGGCCGTCGCCGTCGTCACTGCAGACGGCTCAGTTCGAGATCCTCGTGTGTTTGAACTCGTTGAGCTCCGGGAACTCCCCGAGTAGGTCCAGGACGCGATCGATCGCCTGTCGGGCGACGTCGGCGTCGCCCTCAGGACGGTTCATCAGCCGGACGAAGGCGGCGTGATCCCCGACGATGAAAGTCGGGACGCCCCACACGGCGTGCTCGGTCTCGGCAGCATCGTGCTCCTTGCGGAACGTGTCGAGCGGCCAGCCGCTCTCGATCTCGGCGAAGACGGACTCGGCGTCGACGCCCTGGCCCTCGAGCACCGCCCGGAGGGCGCTCTCGTCGCGCAGGTCGCCGGCGTCGTCGTGCCGCAGCGAGAACAGAGCCCGGTGAACGGCCAGCCACTGCTGCGGGTGGCGGTCCCTCACGACAATGCCGACCAGCATGGCGACGAGATCGCTACGGCGCGCCGGGTCGTCGAACACTGGCTGGTCACCCTCCTCGAGGTGCATCTGGTTGAGCGAGAAGGGGACGAAAGTGACGTCGTAGCCAGCGCCGGCCTCGAGGGCAGTGATCAGGTGCTCGTGGGCGTTGCGGGCAAAGGGGCACCGGTAGTCCCAGGTCACGGAGAACTGGCGGCCTGCAGACTCAGGCACTTCGGGTGTCTCAGATACTTCGGGCATGTCGGGCACCTACAGGTCAACGTCTCAAGCAGCTCGCTGATTCCTGCGCCCGCTTCGATTCGCGCCCGAAAGACCGAGACCGCTACCATCCCAGCGGTGCCAGAGCACCCCGGTCCCGGCGTGGACGTCCGCCCAGTCGAGCCGGACGATATCCCGAAGCTGAGCGAGTCCCTGGCGCGGGCGTTCTACGACGACCCCGTCTCTCGGTATCTCTTCCCGGACGATTCTCGGCGGACCAGACGTCTCGAGCGTTACTTTCGCCTCCAGATCCGCACGTTGTTTCTGCCGCGCGGCGAGGCTTGGACGACGCCCGACCTCGTGGCCGCCTCCCTGTGGATGCCCCCGAGGAGCTGGCCTCCGTCGGTGGCCGAAGGCGTCTCCCAGTTGCCCGTATTGGCGATCCTCGGCTGGCGTACCCCGCGAGCGCTGCGCCTCATGCAGGTCCTCGAGTCGCGGCACCCTCGCTCGCCCCATTTCTACCTCGGCACGATCGGGACCGAGCCCGGCCGGCAGGGGAAGGGGTACGGCTCGGCCCTGCTGCGGGTCGTTCTCTCCCGGTGTGACACCGAAGGGATCCCGAGCTACCTCGAGTCGTCGAAGGAGCAGAACCTCGCCTTCTATCACCGGCATGGTTACGAGGTCATCGACGAAGTGCTCGTACCCCGGACCGAGTCGAAGCTGTGGCTGATGTGGAGGGAGCCGGGCGGCGGTTGAGCGACCGCGGCGCCTCAGGCGACGGCCCCGTGCCGCACCTGGTCAGGCGCCACCGGTCGCAGACCCCGCGGGAGCGCGCCGGTGACGAAGACGATCTCGGTGAGCATGTCGAGCACGGCTCGCACCGGCGCCGACGGAAGCGTGCGGGGTCGCTGGGCCACACCGACGATCCGCCGCGGCAGCTCACGGACGCGCACCGACGCCCAACGGTGCTGGAGATACTTCGGAACGGCCGTGGCAGGCAACACCGCAGGCCCGTAGCCCTCGAACGTGAGAGAGGCGATCAGCCGCGTGGAGTCGACTTCCGCCCGAGCCACGAGGGAGAAACCCAACGGCTCCACCGCCTCATCCAGCTCCCGACGAAAAGCCGTTCCCAGATAGGGGAGGAGGAGCGGTACGCCATCGAGCTGGGTCACGCTGATCTCCGATGCATCGGCGAGCGGGTGGTCGAGGGCGGCGACGAGCACGAGCTCTTCCTCGAACAGCGGTGTCAAGAGCAGGTCGTGAGAGGTATGTGGCAGATTGAGGACGGCAAGGTCGACATGCCCGCTGTCGAGCTGCGACTCGAGGGTGGTCGTGGTGGACTCGACGAAGACGAGCTTCAGATCGGGAAACCGCACCGGCGCGATGTCGAGCAGTTGCGGTACCAGCCAGCGTGCCGTCGTTCCGATGATGCCCACGCGGACCGTGCCGGCGACTTCGTGCTGGAGCGCCCGCACGTCGGCCTCGAGGGCGTCGAGCTCGGTCTGTGCTCGCCGTGCCCGGGCCACGACCAGCTCCCCGGTGCTCGTGAGGACGCCTGTCGAGCGATCGATGAGCGTCGTGTTGAGCTCCTGTTCCAGCTTCTTGATGTGCGCCGATACGTTGGACTGCACGGTGAGCAGGGCCTCTGCGGCCGCTGAGAACGAGCCGTGATCGGCGATGGCGACGAGGGCGTTGAGCTGGCGGAGGTCCATCAGAAAAAACGATAGTAGATATCGTCGTCATACACTTGACGGATAGTGAAGGAAAGCGCAAACTAGTCGCCGTACAGACCACAGGATTCTGTCGGACTCCCCCCTCCGACCCTGTTGAGTCTTGAGAAGGGGTCGGCATCCCCCCCGCCGGCCCCTTCTTCGCGTCCGGGCTGGCGATCAGGAACCGTCGAGCGCCTTGATGAGGCGCTTCGGCGCCACGAGCCGGAAGCTCTCCTCGATCCAGTCCGCCAGGACGCCGACGGGCGGGCCGCCTGGGCTGGCGAACGGGACGGACACCCACCCGTGCTTGCCCAACCCGTAGTGCGTCGGTTCGGCTCCTTCGACGGCGAGGGCGGCTTCGCGGGAGTCGTCGAGCTTGACACTCATCCGGGGGAGAGAATCCCCCTGCGCCGGCGAACCGGGTTCGGCCCCGAGAAAGACGAACACTTTCTTGTTGACTTTGGCGACCGCCTCGCCCCAAGGAAAGTCCTCGTAGCTCTCCGGCAGGCTCTGGGCGAAGCGCCTGAGCTCCTCGCGGATGGCGGCGGCATCGCCGGGGGAGCAGGAGGCGCTGGGCACACCCACATTGTGGCGCGCCCTCGGCCACTACTGTCGTGACCGTGGGCCGCACCGCTGCCATCTTCGATCTCGACCGTACGCTGCTCCGGGGCGCCAGCGGTCCCCTCATCAACGAAGCGCTCAGCGAGCTCGGCCTTCGCAACACGAAGATCCCCGGTGAAGGGCTGCTCTACAAGTCCTACGAGCTGTTCGGCGAGAACCCCGTGGGTATGGCACTCGCGCGGGCGGCAGCGGTCGCGGTGAGGGGCTGGTCCGTCGATCGGCTGCGGGCTGCCGGCCGGAAAGCCGCCGACCTGTTGATCAACGACATCGCCTCCTACGTTCCCGGGTTGCTGGCCGAGCACCGAGAGGCCGGGCACCTGCTCGTGCTCGCCACGACCACGCCGGAGGACCTCGTGCGCCCGCTGGCCGAGCGTCTGGGGATGGACGACGTCATCGCCACCCGCTACGCCTGGACCGACGGTGTGTACACGGGGAAGCTGGACGGTGGCTTCGTGTGGGGTTTCGGGAAGCTGTCGGCGCTGCGGAAGTGGGCGGAGCGCAATGACGTGAGCCTGGCCGACAGTTTCGCCTACTCCGACTCGATCAACGATCTGCCGATGCTGTCGGCCGTCGGTCATCCGGCCGCCGTCAACCCCGATTTGCCACTGCATGCGCTCGCCACGCTGCGGCGGTGGCCGATCCTGCACCTCGACGTGCCACCCGGGGTCCCGACGCTCGCCGGCGTGGAGGCCTTCGACGCTGCCAAGCGAGTCGTTCGGGCGGAGCTGTTCCCCTATGCCCGCTTCGACATCGCCGGCGTCGAGAACATCCCAGACAGCGGGCCGTTCATTCTCGTCTCCAATCACCGCAGCTACTTCGACGTGGCCGCGGTGGCGCTCGTCGTACAACGGAAAGGCCGCCCCACGCGCTTTCTCGGCAAGAAGGAGCTCTTCGACGCCCCGATCGTCGGGCAGATCGCTCGAGCCCTCGGTGGCATCCCGGTGGAGCGTGCCGGCAATGCTCGCGGTGCGCTCGGCCCGGCCGAGCGGGTGCTCGAGGCGGGCGAAGGCATCGTCGTGCTGCCGCAAGGGACCATCCCGCGAGGCAGAGCGTTCTTCGACCCGCAACTGAAGGGCAAGACCGGCGCGGCCCGGCTGGCGGCGAGCACCGGCGCACCGGTCATCCCGATCGGTCTCTGGAACACCGAGGCCGTCTGGCCGCGCTCTTCCACCTTGCCGCGTCTCACGAACGTGCTCTCGCCACCCACCGTGCGACTGCGAGTCGGCCCGCCGGTCGACGGGCTCGGTCGGGGGCCGGCCGATGCCGTCGCCGACACGGAGAAGATCATGGCAGCCATCGCCGCGCAGCTGCCGGCGGAGGCTCGCGAACCGCACGAGCCGACGCAGGACGAGCTCGTCCGCACCTACCCGAAGGGCAAGGTGGGCGAGGAACGTGTCGTCGGGGTCTCCGCCTCGGCCCCGCCGGTCAAACCAGCTCGAGCGAAGCGGACCCCGGCCAAGAAGGCCCCGGCGCAGAAGACACCCGCCGCGAAGAAGGCACCGGCAGCGAAGAAGGCACCCGCCGCCAAGGCGGCGACGAAGAAGGCGTCCGGCACGAAACAAGTGCCGGCGAGGCGGGCAACCGCCGCTCGCGCCCCGGCTCCCCGCCGGCCCCGCTGAGCCTCCCGCTCCGTGTGCGGCATCGCCGGCTTCATCGGCCCTCCGGATCACGACCTGCTCGCGGCCATGTGCGAGCGGATCGAGCATCGCGGGCCTGACGACGCGGGTTTCTTCGAGAGGGCCGGCGCCAGCCTCGGCCACCGCCGGCTCGCCATCATCGACCTCGAGCACGGTCACGAGCCGATGTCGAACGCCCAGGACGACGTCCATCTCATCTACAACGGCGAGGTCTACAACTTCCGGGAGCTGCGCGTGGAGCTCGAGCGGGCGGGCCGGACGTTCACGACCCAGTGCGACGCCGAGGTCGTGCTTGGCGCTTACGAACGATGGGGCGTCGACTGCTTCCCGCGCTTCAACGGCATGTGGTCGCTCGCCATCCTCGACGAGCGTGAGGCCGAACACCGCCTCGTGCTCAGCCGGGACCATCTCGGCATCAAGCCGCTCTATACGGCGGAGGCGGGCGGGCGTCATCTCTTCGCCTCTGAGATCAAGGCGTTGCTGGCGGCTCCGGAGCTGGCACCGGTCGTGGACGTCCAGCGGCTGGCCGAGTACCTCGGGCGCGGCCTGCACGACCACGACGAGCGGACGTTCTTCGAGGGCGTCCGCCAGATCCTTCCCGCCAGGGCCGTCACGATTCCCCTCTCCGGAGGCCCGCCGACTGAGCACACCTACTGGCGCCCGAGCTTGAGCAGGTCCACGCCGTCCGACCCGGCCTTGTTCCGAGCGGCGTTCACGACGGCCGTCGAGCGCCGCCTCGTTGCCGATGTCACCGTCGGGACGTGCCTCTCGGGAGGTCTCGATTCTTCCTCCATCGTCTGTGTCATGAGCGACCTGCTGGCGCAGGGTGCACCCGATGCCGCCAGCATGGGCGACCGCCTTCGCACGTTCTCTGCCGTGTTCGACGGCGATCCGATCGACGAGCAGGAGTACATCGAGCCAGTGCTGGCCGCCTCCGGGGCCGACAGCGACTACGTCCGGCCAAAGTCGAAGGAGCTGTTCAGGGACCTGCCGCTCGTCGTCTGGCACCAGGACGAGCCGATGGTGTCGTCGGGCCCGTATGCCCAGTACCGCGTGATGGAGCTCGCCAAGGGGAAAGCCAAGGTGCTGCTCGACGGGCAGGGGGGCGACGAGCTCCTCGCCGGGTACGTGCCGTACCAGTACGTCTACCTGCGAGAACTGGCCAAGACCCGCGACATCGCCGGCTTGCGCGCCCTGTCCAGAGAGGCGCTGCCGACACGCGACGTCCTCACGCCGGTCGCACGCCAGCGCGTCGCGGAACGGCGGCGCCTCGTCGACCCCGCCACGTACTGCCCGGGGCTGCTGGGGGATCCCGCCCGTATGCAGGCCATCCGGGCAGCGGACGTGCGTGTGGGCGACGACCTCAAGCAACGCCTCCTGCAGGACCTCACGGTCTACAGCCTGCCGTCGCTCCTGCGTTACGAGGACCGAAACTCGATGGCGCATTCCATCGAGTCGCGGCCTCCGTTTCTCGATCAGGATCTCGTCGAGCTCGTACTGTCGCTCCCGCCGGACGCCATCGTCCGAGACGGCTGGAGCCGATGGATCTTCCGTGAGGCGATGCGGGGCATCCTGCCGGAGAAGATCCGCCTACGCCGGAAGAAGATCGGGTTCACGACGCCGGAGATGCGCTGGCTGCGGGCCGAACGCGCGACGGTGCAGGGCATCTTCCGCTCGCCGTCGTTCTGCTCGCGGCCGTACTGGGATGCCCCGGCCGTCGCCCGCGGCTTCAAGGCGGCCTGCGACGGTGAGCTGGAGGAGTCGCCGTTGTTCTGGCGGATCCTGAACATCGAGGCCTGGCTCCGGGTCTTCCACGGCGAGGCCGCCATGGCGCCCCTCGGCCGCCGGCCCGCGGCCGAGCGGTCGCTCGAGTCGGCCGGGGACGCCGAGTGCGTCGAGCTGCTCGGAGGTGAGGCGGCCTCGTGGTCGAACGTCGCCGTCAACAACGGCCGGCACGTCTTCTGCTGCGGCCCTGACGGGCGCAACGTGTACGGTCGCGCCCCGGTTCGGACGCCGCGTGTGGAGGCCGGCGACGACCTCGATCGCATCGTCATCGATTCCGTGCTCGCCGTCGAAGGTGGCCGGCTCGGCCTCGAGGAGGGCGACATCATCGCCGTGTCGGAGAAGGCGGTAGCCGTGAGCCAGGGCCGGTCCTACCCCGTCAGCGCCATCCGGCCGAGCCCACTTGCGCGCGTGCTGTGCCGCTTCGTCTCCAAGGGCCCCGCCGGCATCGGGCTCGGCATTCCTGCGACGATGCAGCTGGCGCTCGACGAGGCCGGCGCCGGGCGCATCCTGCTCGCCACCGCCGCCGCCGGCATGACACGTCTCGTCGGGCGCCACGGCACCTTCTATCGCGTCGCCGGCGCCCGCGTCTCGGCCATCGACGGCCCGACCGAGGGCACACTGCCCCCGTACGACACCCATGCCAAGTTGCCGCCGTCGGACCCCGACGGCGTGGCCGAACGCCTTGCCCGGCGCCTGGCCGAGGAAGCCGGTGGCCCCGTGCACGTGGCGATCATCGATGCCAATGACCGGGGCGTCGTCGTGCTCGGCGGCAGCCGCGGCCTCGACCGCCCGCTCATCGCCTGGCTCTTCGGGGACAACCCCCTCGGCCAGGGCTCCGAGCAGACGCCTGTGGCGCTGATCCGCTACGTGGGTCGCGTCACGCCGCAGCGTTTGAGCCGCGAGTAGCCACCGGTCATTTCGTGTAGCGGAACGAGACGGCGTTCGACAGGCCGCCGAGGCCGAGCACGCTCACGCCGCCGGGCAGGATCTTCGTCCCGCTGCCGGCGCCCGGAAGCACCGGCGTCACGGTGATCTCCGTCGCCGTGAGCGTGATGAACACCGAATAGTTGTTGTTGGCGTTCGAGCCCACACCGATGTTCACCCAGTTGAGCGTGAGGACGTTGAACCCTGTGCCGTGCACGGCGATGGGCTTGAAGCTCGACTCGCTGTAGGGCTGAGGCGTGATCGAGGTGATCTGGGCGCGAGGGGCATAGTCGTACTCGCTCGCCGCCGGGTCGATCTCGGTGCCCTTCGGAGGCACGACGATGCCCTCGTCGTTGGCCGTCATGTTGCCGAAGTAGGGCGGCAGGATCGTCGCTGTCGGACTGGCGCCGTTGTGGCCCGTGACGACGACTTGCACCTGGCAGGTGTTCGACGGCACGAAACCCTTCCCCGTCGCGCACCCCGTCGCCTTCGTCTCGGCGGGCACGGTCACGGCGAGCTCGTAGTTCGAGACGTAGGACCAGTGCGCCGCCCTCACACCGCCGAAGCGGACCGACTCGATCGGGGCGGCCGCCCCGAAGCCGGAGCCGTAGACATCGACGATGTTGCCACCGGCCGTCGGGCCACCGGACGGGCCGATTCCGCTCACCGAAGGCAGGGCAGAGCGGCTCGTCCCGGCCGTGTAGATGTAGCGGCTCGTCGTGGACGTCGGAGGTGTCGTCGTGACGCCGTCGGCCGTATCGAGCGTCACGGTGACATCGACAGGCCCCGGCGTTTCCCGGGTCTCCCCACCGGTTCCTGGCTGCGGCGGCGCCGGCGGCGCGATCGCAGAGATCGTGCCGTCCGGTGCCACCGAGAACGAGCTGCTGCGGGCCGAGCCGAACGTGACCGCCTCGACGGTGATGCCCGAGCCCGAGAGACCCGTTCCCGTCACGACCACGGTGTTGCCGCCGGTCACACTCCCGTGTGCCGGGCTCAGCTCAGTCACCGACGGGCGAGTGCTCGAGGGTGTGAGAAGTTGGCACAGCGCTGCCGACAGACCGGTGTCGGCACCGGTCGGCGAGGCGCCCGCCGGCGCTGGTGAGGTCACGACCGGTGAGCCGAGCCCTGAGGCGAGGTCGTAGCCGGCTGTGGCCGGATAGCCTTTTCCGAGGCCGAAGATGTCGTTGGAGCCGCTCGTGATGTCGTTGTAGTCGTCACCGGGCGACGAGGTGGCGGCAGCCTCGTAGAGGGCGGGCGCCACGAAGCCGAGGTCGCGCTCATGATTGTGGCTGTTGAGGGCGAGGCCGCTGCAGCTGTTGCTCGATGCGACGTCGGTCGTGATCGCCGCCCACATCGGTGCCGCCGTCGACGTCCCGCCGATGGTTCCCCACCCGCCGCCGGCGGCTTGGTAGAACGACGTACCGGTGTCCTCGTCGGCGTCGATCGTGACGTCGGGGACTTCCCGGCACGGCGGTGCCGAAAGCGCGCCGCGGCCGGCAGTCCCGCCCGCCGGCTCGCAGAACGCGTAGGCGGCAGACAGCGAGTAGGAGTTGGCCACTCCGGCGACGCCCGAGTCCGCCTGCCAGCCGGCACTCGGCCACGTCGAGGAGATCCCACCACCACCGCCACCGCCGAACTTGCCGTCGTTCCAGACGGTCTCCGCCGGCGGTTGCGACGCCGAGTGCAATGACGTGCCACCGACGCCGACGACGAACGGCTGGCTCGCCGGGTCGTCGACCGAGACCGCCGGCGACGTCGGCGTCGATCCGTAGGCGCAGTCGTTCGAACCGGAGTCGCCGGAGGCGGCGAAGACCGACTGGCCCTGAGCAGCCGCCTCCTCGAAGATGGAGTTCTCCACCTCCTGGGCGCCGGGGGAGGCAACCTCGAAGGCCGGCTCGCACAAGCCCCAGCTCGTCGAGATGACGTTGGCGGTGTCGTTGTTCACCATGGCGTTGTAGATGTCGTTCGTGGCGTACTGGGTGCCGATGCTGCTGCTGGGTGCTTCGTAGACGTGGATGCTGGCGCCGGGCGCCAGGGCGGAGATGTCCTCGACATCGAGCACGGCCTCGCCCGATCCGGCGCCGGGCGGGATGCCGCCGTCCACCGGCACCACGCTCAGGCGCTGCAGCATCGAGGCGGCCTCGGAGGCACCGAAGTAACAGGTGTCGAACGTGTTGATGTCGCTGCGGGCGAACGGCTCCAGCTCGAAGATGGCCACCGTTTCGCCTTGGCCGAGTGCGCCGTTGTCGTACAGGCCGTCGATGCCGTAAGCCGAGGCGATCTGGTTGAACGTCCAGCCGCCGTTGGACGAAGCGCCGCGGGCGGCGGCCTTGCAGGCGTCCGGGCCGCCGGGTCCTGCCGAGGGCGACGAAGCGGCCGCCTCGGTCTTGCGCAGGTCGGCTGTGGCCTGGTGGCGCAGCATGAAGTTGTGGGGTCCGACGAGCTCGTCGAGACCGAGGATCGCCGTCACGTCAGCGGCGATCGGTGCGGGCAACTTCGGCGCCGTCGTTGCCGCCCATCCGGGGGCCCCACCGCTCAGACGGTAGGCCAGCATGGAGACATCGAGTACATGTTCGACGACCGCAACAGGAGCTTTCACGGCCATGATGAGGCCGTTCTCGGAGGGAGCCGACACCGAGAAGCCCTCGGCTCGCAGCAGTGTCGTCACGGCCGAGATGGCACCGGGCGTCGGACCGAACCGGCCCCGGAACTCGGCCGGCGTGATGAAGTGGCCGAAGCTCGCCGAACCCGGCTCGTTGACAGCGGCGGCGTAGGCGGCGAGCGCCGCCGGATCGCGAGGCGCCAGGGCGATCCCGAGCTGCAGGGCCCGCCTGGGCGGAAGGGCTCCAAGGCGCTGCGAGCCGGCGAGGGGGACGGCGGCCCTGCCGATCGGTACGAGCGGTGCACGCAAGAGGGCGGTAAGCGAGAGGTCGTTGGCGGGCAGCGGCTCGGCCGCCGTTGCGCCCGAACTGCCGGCCAGGAGGCCGAAACCGAGTGCAGTCACTGCGGCGACCGCCGCGCCGATCCGCCTGATGGGTGATCGCAACGCGTCATCTCCTTCGTCTCGAGGGCGCGCTCCATCGGCAGCTCTGCCGGCGCGCGATCTGGTCCCCGCACCAGACATCGTGAGCCTAACGGGCCGGCAGCGGCAGTTGCGGGACGCGGCGGCTCGATAGTCTCGCCCTCATGGCCGGCTCCGGAGACCGAGTTGTCGTCGTGACCAAGGCGGGCGAGGAGCTCGAGCTCGGACCGCTGCTCGGCACCGA
Source organism: Acidimicrobiales bacterium (assembly GCA_049510975.1). Taxonomy (GTDB): domain Bacteria; phylum Actinomycetota; class Acidimicrobiia; order Acidimicrobiales; family Bog-793; genus JAKACA01. The sequence goes on along the minus strand of JBEKYM010000044.1, from coordinate 23,205 downwards.
GACCGAGCAGCTCTTCGCGCTCTTCGCCGACGTCGTGGCGAGCGGCGACGGGTTTCCCCAGGCACCTCCCCTCACCCGGGACGTCTTCGAGGCGACGTGGATCCGGCCGGTGACTGCCGTCATCGGCATCCGCCCGGCATCTGGCGGCGACTTGCTCGGGGCGTATTACCTGAAGCCGAATTTCGCCGCACGGGCCGCTCACATCGCCAACGCCGGCTACGTCGCCGCCGCCTCGGCGCGGGGCCGAGGTGTCGGGCGAGCCCTCGTCGAGGATTCGGTGTGGAGAGCTCCGCTGCTGGGCTTCGATGCGGTGCAGTTCAACCTGGTGTTCGCTTCCAACCCGGCTCGGGCGCTCTATGAGGAGCTCGGCTGGCGAGAGATCGGCCGCATCCCCGATGCCGTCGACGGCGAGGAGGCCGTGATCTACTGGCGGCGCGTGGGGTGAGCGTCGCGCCAGGCGAGCTCGGCGAGGCGATCGCTGCGCTGCTCGCCGGCGAGAGCCGGAGCAAGCTGGCCGCTTCGGCCCGCGAGGTGTCGGCGCGCTACCGCAGCGGCAGTGGGGCGTTCGTCCAGAGTCCCGAGGACGTGCTCGCCTACGTGGCCACGCGCCTCCCGGCGACCCGTGCGGCGGTTGGCGCCGCTCTCGATCAAGTGGCCGACCTCCTCCCGGGGTTCGCCCCGAGCTCCCAGCTCGACCTCGGGGCCGGCCCGGGCGCAGCCGCCTGGGCCGCCACCGCCGTCTGGCCGGCGATCGCCACCGTGCAGCTGCGCGACTCTGACGCCCTCATGCTGCGGGCCGGTGAGCAGCTGGCCGCCGGCCAGCCCGGAACCTGGACGTGGCAGCACGGCGACATCCTTGCTGAGCTGCCGCAAGCCGATCTCGTGACCGCCTCGTACACCCTCGGCGAGCTGGAGCCGCCCGACGCCCTTGCCGTGGCGCTGCGTGCTTGGCAGGCCACCCGAGGCTGCCTCGTCGTCGTCGAGCCGGGAACGCCGGCCGGATTCCGGTTGATCCGCCACTTGCGCGAGGAGTTGATCGCGGCCGGCGCTTCGATCGTCGCCCCGTGTCCCGACCGGGGCCCGTGCCCGATCGCTGGGGCGGACTGGTGCCACTTCTCTGCTCGCGTTGCCCGCTCAGCGCTGCATCGATCGCTCAAAGGGGCCGATCGCTCGTTCGAGGACGAGAAGTTCAGCTACGTGGCCTTCGCCCGCGGGGAGCCGTCGCCCGCTCCGGGGCGAGTCGTTCGACGAGTGGAGCATCGGCGGCGTTTCGTGCAGCTGTGGGTCTGTCGGGACGGCGCCATCGAGCACGTCGGTGTGGGTCAGTCGCAACCGGCCTACCGGCTGGCGTCGAAGCTGTCCTGGGGCGACGCGGTTCCGCCGGCGGTCGTGTCGCCTACTTGAGCAACCGTGACAGGCGCCGGTCGGCCAGTGGCTTGCCTGCGGTCTGGCAGGTCGGGCAGTACTGGAGCGAACGGGTGGCGAAGGACACTTCGCGCACGGTGTCGCCGCACGCCGGACAGCGAAGTCCGGTGCGGGCGTGCACGCGCATTCCCGCGCGTTTGCCGTCCTTCAACTCGTCGATATCGAGGGCTTCGGCCCGCGCGATCGCTTCTCGGAGGACGCCGACGAGGGCGGTGTACAGGCGCGACACCTCCTCGGGGGAGAGCTTGGCCGCCGGTTTGAACGGCGACAGTCGGGCGGCATGGAGGGCTTCGTCGGAGTAGGCGTTGCCCACCCCGGCGATGACCGACTGGCGGGAGAGGCAGTGCTTGAGGTCGCCCTTCTCTGCAGCGAGGATGCCGGCGAAGCGCTCCTCGGTGAAGCTCTCGTCGAGCGGTTCGGGCCCGAGCGTGGCGACCGCCTCGATGTCCTCTGGCGCGTGCGCAGTCCAGATCGCCAGCCGCCGCTCGTGACCCATCTCGGTGACGTCGAAGCCGTCGCCTGATTCGAAGCCGACCCGGAGCACCATCGGCCCGCGCCCGATCTTGACGGGACCGATCGCGAGCTTGGACCGCCACTTGATCCAGCCGGCTCGGGCGAGGTGCATGACGAGCCATTCCGGCGGCGCCCCCTCGGGACTGTCGAGGCGCATGCAGAGGTACTTGCCCCGGCGCCGGCACAAGGCGAAGGTGCGCCCGGTCAGGGATCGCAGCGGAGGGTCGAACGTCTTCAGTGCCGAGATGGAAGCGAGGTCGAGGCGCGTCACGGTGCGGCCGCCGCAGCGCTCGTCCAGACGGCGGCACAACAGTTCAACTTCCGGCAGCTCAGGCACCGGCACCGGAGGCTACAGCCGGCGCGTGCCGCTCGGTTCGGTGCGAATTCTCAGTGGCCGGCGGCCGGCCTCACGAGGGCGATCTCGGCGGGTGCGTTGAGCGCCCGGATCGTCTCCAGCGCCGGCTCGAGGGCCTGCGGGCGAGCGAAGAGGTAGCCCTGGGCCATCTCGCAACCGAGCCCCCGCAGGATCTTGAGCTGTTCGGCCGTCTCGACTCCCTCGGCGACCACCGAGAGTCCGAGTGCATGGGCCATCGAGACCATGGCGCGCACGAGCGCCACGTCGTCCGCGTCCACGGCGAGTCCGGTGACGAAGGCTCGGTCGATCTTCATGACCGTGACCGGCAGTCGCTTCAGATAGCTGAGCGAGGAGTAGCCCGTGCCGAAATCGTCGAGCGCCACACTGACCCCGAGGTCCTTGAGCTCGTGAAGCGTGGCGATGGTGGCACTGGTGTCGCCGGTCAAGGACGACTCGGTGATCTCGATGCACATCGTGTCGGCCCGTACGTCACCGGCCAGCAGCTCGCCGGCCATCACCGAGACCAGGCCACCTTCGCGGATCTGGCGGGGGGACACGTTCACCGCCACGGTGAGCTGTTGACCGTCGATCCGGAACGCCGACGCATCGCGGCAAGCCTGGCCGATGGCCCAGGCTCCCATGGGCACGATCATCCCGGTCTCCTCGGCGACCGGGATGAACTCGTTCGGCGCCACCAAGCCCCGTCCAGGCTGCTGCCACCGCATGAGCGCCTCCACACCGACGGCGCGGCCACTCGCGAGGTCGATCACCGGCTGGTAGTAGAGGCGCAGCTCGTTGCGCTCGATCGCGTGGCGGACGCCGCTGGCGATGGCCAAGCGAGCCACCGTCCGCTCGGTCAGGTGGCGGGAGGAAAGCTCGGCTCCTCCCGGGCCCCGCTGTCGTGCCAGGTACATGGCGCTGTCGGCCGCCCTGAGGAGGTCGGCAGCGGTCAAGCCCTCGGCGGAGAGGGCGACGCCGATGCTGGCGGTGACGAACGCCTCGCTGTGCTCCCCGACGAGATAGGGAACCGCCAGCGCCTCGCACAGCTGCTGGGCCTTCTGGAGTGCATCGGCTCGTCCGGCGACGCCGTGGAGCACGACGGCGAACTCGTCGCCGCCGAGGCGAGCGACCGTGTCGCCTTTGCGCACCTCGTGCACGATGCGACGCGCAGCTTCCCGCAGCACATCGTCGCCGGCACTGTGGCCGAAGCCGTCGTTGACCAGCTTGAAGCCGTCGAGGTCGATGAACAACAGCGCGTGCCTCATCCCGTCGCGGCTCTGCTGAACGAGGGCGTGGGCCAGCCGGTCCGAGAGGAGCGCCCGGTTCGCCAGCCCCGTCAGGGTGTCGTGCAGGGCCCGGTGGGCGAGCTCGGCCTCGTCCCGCTTTCGATCGGTGATGTCGGTTACGTGCGAGATGAAGTGCGAACAACCGCCCAAGCTGTCCGGTACCATCCAGCGGCTCACGAGCCCCCAGACTCGGGAGCCGTCCGGCCGGAGGTACCGCTTCTCCTCAGCCGGCACGCCCCCGCCGTCTGCTCGCATCGCCCGAAACGCCACATCGGTCCGGTCCATGTCGTCAGGGTGAGTGACGTCGGAGACCGACAACTTGAGCAACTCGCGCTCGGACCGCCCGAGGAAGCTGCACAGCGAGCGGCTCACCTGGAGGTAGCGGCCATCGAGCCCCACGATGGCGATGCCGACAGGTGCGTTCTCCTCGGCCTCACGACGCTCGCTCACGTCTCGGGAGATGCAGATCAGCTGGACGACCTCGCCGGAATCTCGGTCCCGAAGCCCCCGGGTCGTCGTCTCGAGCCACTCGTAGCTGCTGTCCTTGCGGCGGAACCGGTACGTCACGGTACGCGTGCCCGTGCCGGCGAGGACCGGGCGGAGCGAGACCGTCTCGACGAGTGCGATGTCGTCGGGATGGAAGTACTCACGCGCTCTCGTACCGATGAGCTCGTCGGGCGCATACCCGAGCAGCGGGATGCAGGCTTGAGTGACCATGAGGAACGTTCCGTCCGGCGCATGGAGCGAGATGACGTCGCCCACGAGATCGAGCATCGGATCAAGGCCTTCGAGCGCTTGGGCGCTCTCGGCCTCGCTCACGGGATGCCCTTTCAGCTCTCGACCGATGGCGATGAGCCCGAGCGGCCCGCCCTCGTCGTCCAACCAGGGAGCTGCCGTCAGCAGGACCGGCACGATGACGCCGTCTTGGCGCCGGAGGGAGAACTCGCCCGACCATGGCTGTCCGGCCTTCGCCATGGCCATGATGGCGTCGGCATTTGACCACAAGGACTCGACGCTCGTGAGGTCACGGGTATCGCGGCCGACCGCCTCGACGGCCTTCCACCCGGTGATGCGCTCGGCTGCCTGATTCCAGTAGAGCACCGTGCGGTCCGCTGAGAGGACGACAACGGCTTCCGAGATGGCGTCGAAGACGGGGTTCCAGAGCTGGAACATGCTCTTTGCCGAGGACCGGGTCAAGATGTGCTGGCCGTCGTCAGCGGGAACGTCCTGTGTCGATCCTGCTTCACCCGAAGGCATATCGGACTCCATCGACGCCAGGTTCAGGGAAAGACAACCCATGCACCCGAGCTGAATCGCAAGCTCGGTTCTGGCCTCTCGCCAATACTAGGGCACTCCGTGGAACCTTTGGCCGCCGGCGGAGCAATGGGCGCTCCGGATCATTCGTCGCGGTCGGCGTAGGCGGCATCCGCCCGGACGGCCAGCTCCTCCATGCGGTGCCGGGCGAAGACGATTGTCGATGCAATCACGGCAACAGCGACGCCCACCAATACCCAGGTGATCGTCGAGGACATACGCCGGAGCGTGTTTCCCGCCACGTAGGAGGCATAGGTGAATATCCCCGCCCAGAGGAGAGCGCCGGCTGCATTGGCGGCGGCGAACGGCAGCGCCTTCATGCGGCTCGTGCCGGCGAGGAGTGCTGCGTAGGTACGCAGGATCGTGACGAACCGCCCGAAGAAGACGACTTTCGACCCGTGGGTGTCGAACAAGTAGCGGCTGATACGAAGTTTTCGCTCGTCCAGACGGACCTTGTGCCCCCACCGCCGGACGAGGCGATAACCACCGAATCGACCGAGCAGATACCCGAGCTCGCCCCCGGCGACCGCAGATGCCGCCGCGACGACGAAGATGAGCCAGGGGGACAGCCGATGACTGTGACCGGCATACGCGCCGGCGACGATGAGTGCCGTCTCGCCCGGCAGGGGCACTCCGAAGCTCTCGGCGAGCACAAAGAGGGCCACCGCCCAGTAACCCCACGTGTCGACGAGGTGGGTCATGTCTCCTTCAGCGTAGTAATGGGGCTCTGCGACCCGTAAACCCCCAAGGCTACGAAGCACAAGGGAAACGGCTTCCCAGCGCTCGGCCAATATTCGGCCAAGGCGCTGCCCACCGTGCAACTACGGTGACAGCCATGTCGAAGAGCGGGAACAGCCGGCTGCAGGGGTTCGGTTCGATGTGGCACCTCGGGCTTCGCTTCCTTGGAGCCCTTGCTCCAGTCGGCCCTCGCGAGGCCTCGCAACAGTGGGCGCTCGCTCATCTGCTGCCGGCCGAGCAACAGCTGTTCATGTCCATGTCCGGGGCCGACCGCCGTCACGCCGTCGGCGTTGCCCGAAAAGCGCTTCGCCTAGCGGACGCGCAGCATCTCGACGTGGGCGGGCCCGCCGGGGCGTCGTCGCAGACGTTCGTCGCCGCCGCCCTGCTGCACGACGTCGGCAAGATCGAGGCGAAGCTCGGGACCTTCGGCAGAGTGTGGGCGACCTTGGCGGCGCTCGGCCTCGGACGCGATCGCGTCGTTGCCTGGGACCGGCCTGCCGAGAGTGCCGGCGGCGCACTGGCCCGACAGGGAGCCAGGATGGCTCGCTACCTCCAGCACGATCGAATCGGTGCCGAGCTGCTGGAAAGCGCCGGCAGCGACCAGCTGACGATCACCTGGGCCCGCGACCATCACCTGCCCGAGCAGCGGTGGCGCGTCGACCGCAGGCTCGGGGAGTGCTTGAAGCTTGCCGACGGTGACTGACCGCCGGCGGAACTGAAGGGTCAGCGCCGGTCGGCCTCTCCCGGGCCGGCCGTATCCCCGCCGCCGGCCGTGGCTGCCCGGTAGGAGCGGTACCGGTGGTAGATCACGAAGGCGATCGCCAGCACGACGACCACTCCGACCACGTAGCCGGCATCGCTGAAGCCGTGGGCGATCGACTTCCACTGGGAGCCGACGCCATAGCCGATCCCCGCCCAGGCACCGTCCCAGATCAAGCTTCCAGCGGCCGTGAGCAGGCCGAAGCGGAGCAGCGGTACTTCGGCCACGCCGGCCGGCAGAGCGGCGAAGTTCCTCACGAGAGGAACGAGCCGGCTGCCGAAGACGCCCCAGCGTTCGTGCCGGGCGTACCACCGCTCAGCCCGATCGAGGTCGGCGTGGGTGAGGAGCAGGTACTTGCCGAAGCGGTCGACGATGCCGCGTCCGGCCGTCCGGCCGATGACCCAGGCGATGTAGGCGCCGACGACCTCGCCGAGAGCCCCGATGGCGATGACGGCGGCGAGGTTGAGCTTGCCGGTCGCCGCCAAGGCGCCGGCGACGCCCATCGTCAGCTCCGAGGACGTCGGCACGCAGCACGACTGCAAGACGCACAACACGAAGATGGCGGCGTACCCCGAGGACGTCACGAAGCTCGTCGGGTTCAACAGGGCGAGGGTCACGGCCCGAGACGCTACAGAACGCGACGGGGGTGCTGCCCCGTTCACGCTCACTGTCGCCGTCGGCGCGAAACTGAACCTATGTCATCCTCAGCGTCACAGCGCTTCAAGTTCTCCTACGGAGCGCTCCGCCTCCTGATGACGCTGCTCGGCCTCGGGCCGGGTTTCAGCCACATCGAGGTGGCGCCGGCCGAGGTGATCGTGAACATGGGTTGGGGCTGGAGGACGAAGATCCCGCGGGCGTCGATCCGTCGTGCCTACGAAGACCAGATGAGGACCGGCTACGGGATCGGCGTGCACGGTTGGCGCGGCCGCTACCTCGTGAACGGCTCGATGACGGGGATCGTCACGATCGAGATCGATCCACCCGCCCGGGGCCTGCTGCTCGGCTTGCCCGTCAAGGTGACCGTTCTGCAGGTGAGCGCCGAGGACCCGTCCGGGCTCGTCGCAGCCATCGGAAAGGGCTGAATGTTGTCCTGATGTACGGTTGTCCGTACAACTTGCTAGACTGCTCCTATGCAAGAGGGCGACCTGCGATGACCCCCATCGAACTCGCTGCCGTCCTGTTCGCCGTCTCGATCGGTGCCGGCCTGCTCGGCTCGCTCCTTGGCCTCGGCGGTGGCTTCGTCGTCATCCCCGCGCTCACGCTGTTGTTCGGGGTGGACATCCGTCTCGCCATCGGCGCCTCGGTCGTGGCCGTCGTAGCGACGTCGGTGGCGGCCGCCCCGGCCAACCTGTCTTCGGGGCTCTCCAACCTCCGCGTGGCGATCTTCCTGGCGATGGCAACCACCATCGGCGCCCTCACCGGCGCTTGGCTCTCCGGTCGCCTCGATCCCCGCGTGCTCTATGGCGTCTCCCGCCCTCGTGCCGGCCCAGTCCGAGCCGGCACGCCCAGGCGGCACCGACGTCTTGGCTCTCAGCGGCAGCTACCCCGACACGGCCAGTGGGAAGGCCGTCGACTACAACGTCGTCCACCCCCTCCTCGGCCTCTCGCTCATGTACCTCGCCGGTACCGTCGGCGGGCTGCTCGGGATCGGCTCTGGCGTCTTGAAGGTGCCGGCGATGGACGTCGCCATGCGCTTGCCGCTGAAAGTCTCGATGGCGACGAGCAACCTGCTCATCGGAGTGACGGCCGCCAGCGCCTCGCTCGTGTACCTGCTGCGGGGCGACGTCGACCCGTACCTGGCCGGGCCGGTGGCGGCCGGTGTGCTCCTCGGTGCATGGGCGGGCGGCAGGCTGCTGCCGCGGATGCGAGTGGGTGTGCTCACGTGGGGGTTTCTTGCCGTGATGATCGTCGTCGCCGGAGAGATGTTGTGGAAGGGCTTGGCATGAGAACGCCTCAGACCGAAGCCGCCGTCGCCCGCGTGCTGAAGATCGGTCTCGGCGTCAGTAGTGCCGTCGTCGCCGTCGGCCTCGTCGTGCAGGAGTTCGCCATCCGGCACCTGCCGGCGTCGGGCCGCGGGTCGGTGGTGGGATCGGGTGTTTACCCGCGTGGCGTCTCCGGGGTTGCCGCCGGCCTTGGCCACGGTTCGGGATCGTCCGTGCTCGAGGTCGGCTTGGCGCTCCTCGTCTGCACGCCGATCGCCGCCGTGCTGGCCGCCGCCATCTCGTACCGGCGACTTGGCGACCGCCGCTTTGCCCTCGTGGGCGGCGTCGTGCTCGGCGTGCTCGGCGTATCGAGCCTCGTCGGCCTCGGCGTGCTCTAGGTGGATCGACTGCCGAGGAAGATGTCGTTCGGCAGGAACGCCGACACGACCCAGTTGGGTGCGTCGACGACCTCGCTGATGCGGAGATCCACCGCCACCGAGCAGAGCGCGTAGGCCTGCTCCGGGCTCAGGCCGCGACGGCGCTCGAGGTAGGCGATCATGTGCTCGATGCTCTGGCGGGTGGCGGCCATGAGATCGGCAGCCACGCCGGTTGTGGCGTGGTAGCCGGCCGCTGCCGCCGCCGGCCGCTCGAGCGGCCGCGAGACGTCGAACTCCGGTGCATCGACGGAGATGTCGCGGCGGACCTTGAACCGGAGCGTGACGCTCATGGCGCCCTCGATGGCCGTGCCGCACACCTCGCCGTCGCCCTGGGCGCCATGGGTGTCCCCGACGCCGAAGAGGGCTCCTTCCACCTCGACCGGCAGGTAGAGCGTGGCGCCGGCGCCGAGCTGGCGAGTGTCGAGGTTGCCGCCGACTCGTCGAGGTGGCACGACGCTGTGCAGGCCTGCCTCGGCCGGGGCGACACCGAGCACGCCGCAGAAGGGTTGCAGGGGCACGCGTATCCCGTCAGTGAAGGCGGCAGAGTCTCCGTCGAGTTCCCAGACGTGCAGCCACGGCTCGGCGAAGCGGTCCGCCAACAGGCCGAAACCCGGGATGATCCCCGTCCATCCGTACGCACCCGGCTCGACAGCGAGGATGTCGACCTGCAGCGTGTCGCCTGGCTGGGCGCCTTCGACGTAGATCGGGCCGCACACCGGGTTGACCCGGTCGAAATCGAGATCTCGGACCGACTCATGTGTCGAGCCCGGGCGAAGCTGACCGCCGGAGGCGTCCTGCGTCTCGAAACCCACCTCGGCGCCTTCAGCCACGGCGAGCAACGGGGCGAAGTCGCGGCTCCAACCGAAGTGGACCTGCTCTCGTCGCACATGCAGGGACGCTGCCGTCATCGGGGGCTCCTCCGGTGTCAAGGAGATCATGCCTCAGGTCCGCCCGCCCCGGCAGTAGCGTTGCACCGTGGCGACCAGCGTTCTCGACCCTCGGCACCCCACTCCGCTCTGGGCGCAGCTGGCGGCAGCGCTTCGTGACCGGCTGTCGGCCGGCGCCTACGGCGAGCGTTTCCCGACCGAGTCCGAGCTGGCGAGCGAGTTCGACGTCAGCCGGGCGACCGTGCGCGAGGCCGTGCGTCGGCTCCGGGCAGAGGGGCTGCTGGATGCCCGTCGCGGGAGCGGCACCTTTGTCGTGCGGCGCGAGCTCGACGAACCGGTCCTCGGCACGCCGGAGCTGGCGAGGGCGATCATCGGAGCCGGCCTCGAGGAGGAGAGCGTCGTACGGCACTTCGCCGAGGGACCCGCCGGCGCCGATGCGGCCGCCGCTCTGCACATCGACGCCGGCGCGACCGTGGTGTGGATCGAGCGGCTCCGCGTGGCGGGTGGCCACCCGCTGGCGCTCGACCGCTCGGCCGTCACGCTGGCGGCTGCCTGCCGGCGAGCCCTGCTGCGCTCCGACCTCGCCAGCGGCTCGCTGTACGCCGCCCTGGCGGCGGGCTGTGACATCCATGTCACCGGCGGCCGCGAGAAGGTCCGGGCCGTCGAATGCTCGGCGGCGGACCGCCGTGTCCTTCACCTCGCGAGCGGCGAAGGCGTGCTCGAGGTCGAGCGGCTGGCGTTTGCCGGCGCCGCCCGCGTGGAGTGGCGCCGGAGCCTGCTGCGCGGGAGCGCCTATGAGCTGACGGCCGGCTGGGGCACCGTGCCCGACAGCTAAGAGGTGCTCGGCTCGCCGTTCCGGCGCGGCCACGAGTGAGCCGAGCGCTTGGCCCTCCATGGCCTCGGACCGGCGCCCGTTGGCACGAGCGCGTCGTCGTCGTCCCCGCCGTCAAGGGCGCGGCGCCGCGTCGGGTCGGCAGACGCCGGTAGCGCCCACGACCGCCGCCACGGTGACGCCTCGGGGCCGCGGAACGCCGGCGTGGTGCCGCTCGAGGCGCGCCGGCGGGCCGACCACCAGTCCGTCTCCGCCTCGTCGGCGAGCAGGGCGACGGCCCGCTCGATGCGTGCGGCGAAACGGCGGGCGTCCTCGTGCTCCTCCGGCCAGAGTGCGTCGCCGAAACGAACCTCCGTCGGCCCGGGCCGCAGCCGCGACGAGCCCTTGGCGATGATCGCCCGAGTGCCCCGGATGTGGACGGGTACGACGGGCACCGAGCAGCGTTTTGCCAGGTAGGCAGCACCGCCTTTGAATTCCTGCCCCCAGCCGTCGGGGGAGCGTCCACCCTCGGGAAAGATGACGAGGCTCCAGCCCTCGACGATGAGCTCGGCGGCGAGGTCGGCGGAGCGGCGGTTGACCTTCGTTCGCTCCATCGGGATGGCCCCGAGAATGAAGGCCCAGGCTGTCGCCTTGACCCGGCGGTCGAAGAAGTAGTCGGCCGCCGCCGCCACGACGCAGTGGTGGCGGATCCGCGTCGGCAGGCAGCTCAGCAACAGGGCCGTGTCGAGGTGGCTCGAGTGGTTGGCGGCAAGGATCACCGGCGGCTCGAGCGGATCGAGGTGATCGAGGCCGAAGACCGTGGGAGCACAACCGGCGCGGAGCAGCGGGCGGGTGATGTCGTCGAGCACCATGGCCCTTGCGAGGCGGACCGGATAGCGCCGGGCCCAGGCGGTGTCGTAGCTCGTCCCGAGCCCGTGCTCGAGCGGGAGCGGGTCGGCCCCGACCGGACGTGTGGGCTTGCGCAGGAGGAAGTCGCCCGCCCGCACCGATCTGCTCACTGCACGTCCGCGATCAGCAGCGGCGGCGTGTGCAGGTGCGTGATGGACGGATCCCGGCCGACGACGTCAGAGGCCATCTCGAGGGCGTCGGCCAGCGTCGACGCCGGCGAGAACCCCAGCCGGCGAACGGCCGCACGGTCCCCGCCCACGATGATCACTTTGCTGACGTGCTCGAGAGCATGGGCACACCAGTACCACATGTAGAAGGGGTGGACGCCGTGGTAGGCGTAGCTCGTGCGGTACAGATGGATGTACCACGGGTCGGTGGCGAAGGCGTGCTCGTACTTCGACTCGATCTCGAGCATGTCGGTCGTCTCGGAGAGCACCTGTTCGAAGAAGTCGATGTAGCTCGGGTGGTGGACGGGGTTGAAGGCCCATGGTGTCGGGTGCGACATGATGATCACCCCGCCCTCGCGAACGAGCGGCCGCCCCCGGTACAGGTTGAAGAAGTAGCCGAGCCCGAGGCAGGCAACGAGGATCGGGTTCATGATGGAGTTGACGTTGTACGGGCAGATGTAGGGGAGCCCCATCGTCAAGATGTCGGTCTGGCCCTCCACCGGGACGATCTGCTGGCGAAAGACGTTCTCGAGCGTCTGGTCGTGGACGGCCTCGACTTCGCCGGCCTGCACGGAGGTGAGGTCGTGGGGCGCCTTGACGGAGTGGAAGATCCGTCGCGCCAGCTCCGGCGGCGTGCGGTCGAGGGCTTTGGAGGTGGCGAAGAAGCTCGCCCGGTCGCGGGCCGTCCACTCCCATTCCCGCCGTTGCAGGAAACGCATCTCGGGCGGGAACGTGTCGGTGTTGAGCGTCGTCTCGATCTGGAAGATCTTCACGCCAGCTTCGGCGATCAGCTTGCCCATTCGCCAGTTGGACGTGTGCAGCTGCGAGCGGTGCCGGTCCATGAACGACTTGCTGGCACGCATCGTGCGCACGTTGTGGTGGTGCTTCAGGCTCTTGTAGGAGGCCAGGCCCGTGGCGACGGACTTGTGCCCGCCGTCCATGGCGACGAGGTTGATGTTGACGTAGACGAGGAGGTCGCTCTCGACGGCGCGCTTGTTGAGCTCGACGTCTTCACCCTCGTCGGTCTGGCCGAGGTGGACAAGCTCGCTCGGGTCCTCGGCGTCGTGCTGCAGCAAGAGCCCGTGGGGGGCGAAGGCGTCGAAGACGCGGGTCCCGAGCGCATGGCGCAGCTCGTCGTCGGTCATCCGGCGGTGCAGCGCCAGGGCGGCGATGAGCACGACGTCGTCGACGCCGGCTGCGGCCGCCAGGTCGAGCACGGCTTCGATCACGCGCTGGCGCACGTCCGGCGACTTCATCGGCGGAAGCGGCAAGGAGATGTCGTCGAACGCGATCGTGAGCTTCATGCCGGCGTGCAGCAAGGACGCCAACGGGGCGCTGTCGCCGAGCGGGTGCTCGAGGGCATGCCGGATGGCGGCGTCGGGGTCCTTCAGCGCGCTCAGCGGCTCGGGGCCGTAGATGACGCGGCTCCCGACCGGCAGCTGCTCCAAGCCGAAACCCTCCCCGCGCCAGAACAACGTCTGCGGCGTCGACCGGTCGACCTCGAGGACGTAACCGGGCCTCGGGCTCACTCTGCCTCCTCAATTGGCACTCGCCCGCGCGGCTTGCGACGCAGGTCGAAGACGATCTTGACCGAGCCGCGGCGGCCAGCGGCGGCCGCGTGGGCGACCGCCTCCTCGTAGCGTTCGAGCGGGTAGGCGGCCGACACGAGACGCTGCAGCCCGGAGGCGGCGACGAGTTCGAAGGCGAGGTCGAAGGTGGACCGGTTGCCGTCGGGGCGGGTTTCGCTGCCGTAGGCGTAGGCCCCCCGGAGCCGCACCTCCCGTTGCCACAAGGGAGCGAGGTCGACCCTGGTCGATCCGGGCATGCCGACGAGGACGATCTCCCCGCCTGGGCGGGCGATGGCGAGGGACTGCTCGAGTGACTCGGGGCTGCCCACGCAGTCGTAGACGAGGTCGACGCCGCCGGCGAGACGCTCGATCCGGCCGGCACCGTCGCCGAGGGCGAGCGAGCCCGAGAGACGGCGCGCTGCCCGCACGACTTCTCCTGGTTCGACGACCTGGTCGGCTCCGAGCTCGCGGGCGAGCCGCCGCTGTTCGGGGTGCTTGGCAGCGGCGACGAGCGTTCCCGGCAGGCAGAAGTGCCGGAGGGCGGCGATCGTGCAGAGTCCGAGCGTGCCGGCGCCGAGCACGACGATGCTGGCGCCGCTCGGCGGAGCGGTCGTGCAGGCGGCGTGCACCGCACACGCCGCTGGCTCGACCATGACGGCGCCTTCGTCGGAGAGCTCGTCCGGCACTTCGTGCAGCTGGCTCTCGTGGGCGACGAGCCCGCCGGACCAGCCGCCTCCGGTGTCGGTGCAATAGCCGGTCTGCAATCCGGGGCTGAGGGCGCCGAAGGCGATGCGGTCACAGGCACCCTTGCGACCGGCGGCGCAGGCTTCGCAGCGGGGTTCGATGCCGCGGGCTTCGCAGCCGAGGACGGGCTCGAGGACGGCGCGACGGCCGTCGAGGCGACCGCCTTGCACGTCGCCCACGACTTCGTGCCCAGGAACGAACGGGAAGCTCACGAGGTGCTCGAAGTAGCGCGACGAGCGACCGTCGAGGGTGGCGAGGTCGGAGCCGCAGATGCCGGAGAGGCGAGGCGTGAAGCGCACCCAGCCCGGGCCGGGCAGGGTCGGGGGATCGACCTCGAGCAGCTCGAGCGGGCCGACACCGACGCCGCGACCGGAGCCGGCCACGACCGAGGCAAGGCGGGACGCCGCGAAGCGGGCGATGTTGCGCTCGAAGACGAGGGCCTTCATCCGGCCCGCCCTGCGCCGACGGTGCGCCATCCCGGCTGCATCGTCGAAGTGGCGAGCATGCGGCGGGGCCCGCCCGGCGTGCGGCTCCAGTGTTCGATCGACCAGCCCCGGCGGCGGGCGATGGCTGCCAACTTGGCCTCGGGGTTGACGGCCACCGGCAGTCCGGCGGCCTCGAGCATCGGCAGGTCGCTCGTCGAGTCCGCATAGGCGACGATCTGGTCGCGCTCGAGGCCGGCCTGGCGGGCAAGCTCTTCCATGAGCAGTGCGCGGGCTTCGCCCGTGGGCGGAGAGGCCACCATCTCGCCGGTGAACCTGCCGTCCCGCTCGCCCAGCTGGCCGCAGATCATCTCGTCGAAGAGGGGCCGCAGCGGCTCGACGACGAAGTCGAGTGCGCCCGTGATGAGGACGGTGCGGTGCCCGAGCCGCCGGTGCTCGCGAAGGCGCGCCAGGCCGTCGGGGAACGAGCGCAGGGCGAGCAGGTCGCTCCACAGCTCGATGCCGTCGAGGCGCAGGCGCTGCACGGGAGCGCCCTCGTAGCGCCGGTAGAACGACCGGAGGAAGTCGCTGCGGTCGCGGCGGTCCAGTGCCAAGAGCCGGGGGCCTTCGGCCAGCAGCCCTGCGATGATCTTGGCGCGTTCGCCGCGCTCGAGGTGGCGGGTCGCCAGCCAGGCATAGCTCTCGACGACGTTCGAGGCGATGAGGGTGTTCTCGAGGTCGAACACGGCGATGCGGGGCTCGCTCGACAAGATGGCGGTGCGGGAGCGGGACTCCCGGCTCGCCAGCACACGCTTGCCCGGCGAGGTGCGCACGCGTGCGTGCTCGACGACCGACGGGAGGTGGACGTCTTCGACATAGTGGCGCCAGTCGATGACGCCCGGGTCGAAGCAGAACGACTTCTGGTCCTGCTCGCTCAGCGAGGCGAACAGCTCGAGCGTGCGGTCGATGCGAAAGCGCGCCTCGGTCTCGGCGTAGGCGCCGTACAGCTCCACGTACTCGAGAGCTCGCTCGGCCTGGGCGCGGCGGTCCTCGATACGCCCGGCGAACTCCGCCCGCTCGCCTCGGACCGGAAGCATGTTGGCGATGCGCTCGGCCGTCTTCAGCACGGTCGTCGCCCGCCGGAGCTCGCCCTGCACCTTGCCCCGCCCCGGGAACGACCACTTCGGCACGACAATCGGTTGTCCGCGGTTGTCGTAGAGGGGGTTGGCGGTGAACCACAGCTCCGTCAGGTGGACGAGGGTGCCGTAGAGGAGGGGGTTTCTCGTGCCGGAGGCCACCTGGTAGACGGTCGGGCCATCTGCGTCCGGCCCGTGGGCGGCGACGGCGAGGATCGCAGCCACCACGAGGTCGACGGGGACGACGTCGACGACGCCTTCGGGCACGCCGGGAAACTGGCGGAGGAGGCCGCGGGCATAGGAGATGATGACCGGCTCGGCCATGCGGAAGCCCCGGATCCATCCAGGGCGCGGCTCGGCGAGCGACGACTCCACGATGGACGGCCGGACGAAGGTGACAGGGAGATCGCCACGGGTCTCGAGGAGGGCGCGCTCGCCGAGCGACTTCGTATATGCATAGGCGTCGGGCCAGCCGAGGCCTTGGGCTCGCGCTCGTCCCGCCTCCACCATGCGGTCGCGCACCCACTCGTCGCGTAGCCGCTCGGTCTTGTCGGCGAGCAACGAGGTCCCGGCGGCTCCGAGCTCACTGCGGGCCGCTTTGTGAAACGTCGCCAAGCGTTCCGGTGTGCGGCTCTCGGCATCCGCGTCAGCCCGCGTGCGCCGGGCGGCGGTCACCTCGGCGCGCCAGTTCGTCTCGGTCAGCCATCTGCTGGCGGTGATGAGCTCCTCGAAGGCATCGCCCTTGTGGCCGCTGTTGACGTAGGCGGTCGACACGGACACGAGGTGGGGGAGCGGCGTTCCGAACTCCGTCGTGACGTCTCGCAGCGTCTCGGCCACGCGGCTCGGGCCGAGCAGGTTCACCTCGACCGCACCGTCGAGCGGCGCATCGAAGCTCACGGTGGCAGCCGAATGGACGACGATGTCGCAGCTCGCCAGCGCCCGGCGGCCGTCGTCGTCGAGGCCGAGCCCATCGCGGCCGACGTCGCCGGCGATGGTCGTGAGGCGCCGGTCGACCTCGGCATCGAACTGGGCGCCGAGCTCCGACCGCAGGCGGTCGAGGCAGTCGTTGCGCAGGATCTCGCGCTTGGTCCGATCGGAAGCCGACAGGCGTTGGCCGGAGCGCACGAGCAGGACGACCTCGCATCCGGGTACGCACCGGAGCAGGCGCTCGACGAGCGCCGTGCCCAAGAAACCCGTCGCCCCCGTTACCGCAATCCGCTTCCCGGCGAGATCGTCTGTGATCACCGGCAGGGTTACTTCTTCAGCCAGGCGCTGAGACGGTTGGTCGACTCCGGCTCACCCTGGGCCGGAGCCGGCACGTGTCTCACCGGCTTCGGCGGCGTATAGCGCCCTGTGGAGGTGCCGGAGCTGGCGAGACGGCCGTTTCGTCCGATCTGGCGACCGGGCGTCGTGCGGATCGAACTGCTGGTCGTCGAGCTCGACGACGCAGTCGTACTCGTCCCCGAGCTGGCGGAAGCCCCTCTTGTTCGGGTGGACGACCTGGTGGCGGCCCTGCCGCCGGTGCCGCCGGCTCGTGCGGCCGCCGATCGCGGCGACCGCCTCATCGAGCGGAAGACCAGCCACAGACCGGTGCCGAGGTAGACGAGACCGATGAGGAAGTCCCCGTTGAACAGGGCCACGCCCGCGAGCAGCAGCGTGAAGCCGAGTGCCGCCCGGCGCTTGAAGACCGTCGAGAGCAGGATCAGGGCAGCCAGGACAAGCGTGATGACGAGAATCCACGGTGCCTCGGAGTGAACAGCCGCCTGCAGCTTCAGATCGGACTTGTCGACGTACCGGCGATCGACGACGTAGGAGACGACGGCCAGCGCCACGAGCATGACGCCGAGGAAGTAACCGATCATCCGCTCGCGCCGGTCGATGAGGTTGACCTTCTTGGCGTCTTCCTCAGTGCCGGTAGCCGGCTGTGCCCGCGTCCGTGAGCCGAACGCACGCCTCAGGGCGCTGGCCGCCGTCGGCGGCGTGAACTCCTCCTGCTCGGCTTCCTCGCCAGCCTCTTCGTCCTCGTCGTAGTACTCGCCGTCGTCCTCGTACTCGTCGTCGTTGTCGTCCTCGTACTCGGCGTCGTACTCGGCGTCGTCCTCGTCGGAGTACTCAGCGTCCTCGCCCGAGGAGGTGTCGTCGCCGGCGTCGGCGTCTTCCCCGGAGTCGCCGTAGTCGTTCAGGCCGTAGGACATGCCGTTGCTGGGCGGGGCCGAGTCGTCGTCGGCGGTATCGGTCGAGGACCCACCGGGCTGGTTTCTTTTGCGGAGCATCGCCGCCCAGGGTAGTAGCCGCGGCAGACTCCCCGTTGGTGGGGCCGCCATCCGCCCTGCCAAGAGCATGTTTCTGGCCGCGGTGCTACCTTGCGGGAGCGTCCGGCTCGATGTGCTTGGGCCGGGCGGTCTTGACACAACTCGACGAGGGGAGCTTGGTCATGTTCGGTTGGGCGAGAAGGGCCGCAGCAGTCGTGGTGGTGTCCACGGTTGCCATCGGCATTGCCACCACGGCGGCGGCGGCGTCGCTGGCCAGCGGCACCGTCAACGGAATCCGGGAAACGCCCACGGGGGTTCCGCGGTCATCGCAGGCCTGCACGATCGCCGACGACTCGGGAAACCCGACCACCGCCGTGACCATTGCCGTCCGGCAAGGTGCCGACACGGTGTACTGGGTTGACTTCACGGTTCCGAACCCGGCGACACCGCCGACGCAGGCGACAGTGTCGATCAAGCAGACCCCTCCGGGCTTCTGGAGCGATTCGCAGAAGATCGTCGACATCGTTGGCGGTGACTTCTACATCGTGCCCTTCGCCGTCCCTGAGTGGGGCGGCAACTCCACCGTCGGCAACTTCTCGGTGAAGGTGAAATACAACAACCACGTGGCGGCGGCGTCCTGCTCCTTCTCGGCGAGCATGCCTGCAACGTCGTAAGCCGGTCGGGCGACGTCTGCAGTCGGGCAGCTACCGGTGCGAGCCGTCGTCTGTCGTGAGCTCGGGCCACCCGAGATCCTGAGCGTCGAAGAAGCTCCGGACCCCGTCGCCGGTCCTGGCAGTGTCCTCATCGCCGTGGAGGCCGCCGGCGTCAATTTCGTCGACGCCCTCTTCGTCTCGGGCCAGTACCAGATCAGGCCGACCCTGCCGTTCACGCCGGGGAGCGAGGTCGCCGGCCGCGTCCTCTCGCTCGGGGAAGGGGCGCAAGGATTCGCGGACGGCGATCGCGTACTGGCGAGCATCGGCCTGGGCGGCTTCGCCACCGCCGTCACCGCCCTTCCCGGTCAGGTGAGCATCATCCCGGCGTCGCTCGACTTCGCCCGGGCGGCGACGTTCACCCAGAGCTACTGCACGGCGCTGTTCGCCCTGCGCCATCGCGCCCGCCTGGCGGCGGGGGAGCGCGTCCTCGTGCTCGGCGCCGGCGGAGGCGTGGGCCTGGCGGCGATCGACGTCGCCCGCTGGCTCGGCGCCGACGTCGTGGCGGCAGCTTCGACCGAGTCCAAGCGGGACGCCGCCATCGCCGCCGGCGCCACGTTGGCGGTCGACGGTTCCGATGGCGAGGTGAGGTTTCGGGACGTGACGGGCTGGGTCGACGTCGTCATCGACCCGGTCGGCGGTGCTCAGTCGCTGTCGGCGTTGCGGGCACTGCGAGAGGGCGGCCGGTTCGTCGTGATCGGCTTTGCCTCCGGGGCGATCCCGCAGTTGCCGGCCAATCAGGTCCTGCTGCGCAACCGCGAAGTGTTCGGGGTCGATTGGGGTGCCTGGGCGATGGCGCACGCGTCCGAGCAGGCAGTCCTGTTGGGCGAACTACTCGATGCGGTCGGCCGGGGCAGTCTGCGGCCCGTAGCTCCGATCACGTACCGTCTCGACGATGTCGCGTCGGCGCTCGACGCCCTCCTCGGGCGGAGGGTGACTGGGAAGGTGGCGCTGGTCCCGTGAGTTGACCGAGAGGCCTCAGCGTTAGGAGTCGGCTGGTCGTTCAGCCTGGACGATGATCTCGACGCCGGCTTGCAGCTCCGTCACGGTGAGACCGGCAGCCGGCAGCAGGCGCTCGACTTCCTGTGGGGTGTAGATGCGAGCCCGCACCGGGTTGATCGCCGCCTCGCCCGACTCCGCATACGTGACGAACGAGTCCAAATAGACGTCGGAGAGCAGGTTCGGGAACGTGAGGTAGGCGAGCCCTCCCGTTCGGAGCATCCGGCGGATCTCCCGCAGCATGAGGAAGGCATCCTCCCGCTCGAGATGCTGCAGCACCAGGACGGAGTAGACGAAGTCCACGCTCGCGTCGCCGATGTCGGGGATGCGGGTGTCGGTGCAGCGGGCGTAGGACACGTTCTGCTGATCCGACATGCGCTCTTGGGCCATCGTCAACATCTCCGCGGAAACGTCGACCGCCCACAGCAGCTTGCTGTGCGGCGCCATGTACTTCGCCACGCGCCCGATGCCGCACCCGATGTCCACGACGACGGAGTCCGCCGATGGGAGCAGAGCCGCCAACACCTCGGCCTGGTCTCGACCCGTTCGCTCGAAGACCTCCGTGTCGTCGCCGTTGAAGATCGCCTTCATGGCGCCGGAGACGTCCGGTGGCCGCCAGAACCTCCCGTATCGGCCCGGTGCGCCGGTCGAGCCGGTCCGCCCGCCGGCGTCGCCCTGACCGCTGACCCGGGCGGCAACGCTGGAGCGCCGGTCGCGCCAGGACCTGCGGCCGATTCCATCACGTGAGCTCACGCGTCCTCCAGGTCCGAGGAACTTGTCCTCTTTGCGCCAAAACGCCCAGGATAGGTCGGCCGACCCCGCCGGCGGGTGCTCACGCCGGCGCTGGCCAAGCGAGGTTGCGACCCCTCCCGGCAGATGCGAGACTTCGGCGGCGGTCGTGGTCGCTTGCCTGCATGAAGGCGAACGAGCAGGTCACGACGTATCTCCGGGCGTTTAGCTCAGCTGGTTAGAGCGCAGCCTTCACACGGCTGAGGTCGCAGGTTCGAGTCCTGTAGCGCCCACTCGCGTATTCTCCCTGGTCCTAGCGTTCTCGGCGGCCTTCTCCGACGAATCACGAGTACATTCTTGGAACACCCGGATTAGGGACGAAAGGGGGCCTCGATGTTCGAGAAGATCCTGGTCGCGCTCGACGAGTCTGACCATTCGAAGAAAGCGCTCGGAATAGCCGGCGACCTCGCGGAGCAGTCCAAGGGCGAGGTCCGTGTCGTTCACGTGCGCGAGGCGCCGCTCGGCATGGGGGGAGCTTTGACCGAGGTCGAGCGGGTCGAGAAGGCCCAGGCGTACGTGGACGACGCCGTGAAGGTGCTTTCCGATCGGGGCGTCACCGCCTCCGGCGAGGTGATCAACGAGCATTACAGCCGTATCGCCTCATCAATCCTCCACGCCGCCCAGACTGACGGTGCCTCCGTGATCGTCCTCGGCTCCAGGGGCATTACGAGCCTCGAGGGTCTCGTTCTCGGCAGTGTCACTCACCGGATCCTCCATCTTTCGAAGATACCGGTCCTCGTCATCCCCTGAGGAGCGACGAAGAGCCACCACCAAGCCGGCGGTGAGCGTCTCTTCCGGCCCTCGCGCGGCCCGGGCGTCCCGACAAATCTCTCGGACGGCCGACTGAGGGAACTGCTGAAGCGCGATCTCCACGAGAAATCGCGCTGCTAGGGTCCCTGGGGCAGGAAAGGAAAGGAGAACGTTGAACTCGCTTCTCCGCTCGAGCCATTTGCGCTTGTGGTATGCGCCGGTGTTCCTCCTCGGTACGGCTGCGCTTTTGACCGTCTTCGGTGGAACCGACGTGACGTTGGCGGCGCCGTCTGCCCAGCCACCCGTGGGGCTGGGAACCGCCCAGACATTCGCTGTATTGGCCGGCACGACCGTCACCAATACCGGACCCTCGGTCGTCTCCGGCGACCTCGGTCTCTTTCCGGGCAGTTCCGTCACGGGGTTCCCGCCAGGCAAAATCATTGCCGGTAAAGAGCACGTCACCGACTCTGTCGCGAAACAGGCAAAGGCCGATCTGACAACCGCCTACAACGACGCCGCCGGAAGGACCCCGGTAACGGTTGAGAAAGACGACCTCGGTGGGCAGACCTTGGCCCCTGGGGTGTACCACGCGGCCTCCGGGCTGAGCCTGACCGGCACGGTCACCCTCAAGGGAAATGCCGATTCCGTCTTCATCTTCCAGGCCGGCTCTACGCTCATCACCGCTTCGAACAGCACAGTCAGCTTGATCGGAGGTGTCGAAGCGTGTCACGTGTACTGGCAGGTAGGTAGCTCGGCAACTCTCGGCACGGACACGACGTTCGCCGGCACGATCTTGGCGCTGACGTCAGCATCGATAAAGACGGGCGCCAGTGTCGACGGACAGGTGCTTGCGCGAAACGGTCAAGTCAGCCTCGACGACAACACCATTACTCGACCGGCGTGCTCCACCACGGGGACCACGACAACGACCACGGCCACGACCACTTCGCTGGCCAGCACCACAACGAGTACGACCGTCGTGGTTCCCGGAGCTCATACCGGTGAACCCTGGGCCGGATGGCCTTACTGGGCACTCACGGGCCTGACGGGTCTTGTTGGCCTGGTATGCCTCGAGCGTGCGGTCCGCATTCGGCGGCGGGCCTGAACCGAGCTGCCCCCAGCTCTCAGCTCGGGAAGATCAGCAGGTTGAAGTAGTACGTCGACGAAGGCATGGCGGCGCCGTCCTCGTTGAACACATACTCGACGTCCGACGGGCTCGGGGCGTACCCGACGCCGGTCGGATGCGGGTTGCCCGCACCGAAATTGAAAGCCGGGTCAGCGTTCGGCGTATCAAACACGACGGCGTTCGGGTTGCCGTTGGTCTCCTTGTTGCTGATCGTGGTCGTGGCGCCGCTCGTATTGCCGCTGTTGCCTGTGAGAAGGACTGCCTTACCGCCGTTGCTCGCCCCGGCTCCGACCATGACGTTGTAGGCGGCGCCCGTTGGCATGGAGGCGTTGTCGAGGTTCTGGATGTCCCAGTCTTTGCCGCTCGAGCCCAGCCCGTACACCATGCCAGGCGCGTTCCCGTTGACATCGGGGACTTCTTGGCCGTCCGGCGTGTAGTTCTGCGTCACTTGCAGGAGGGCGGCACCCTTGCCCACCGTCGACTTCTCGTTCAGGGTGAAGCCATTGCCCGTGGTGTTCGTTGCAGTCGCCTTGGCAATGAACACCGAGGCGTTGGGTTTCTGAACGACGAGCACGTTGAATTCGGTCCCAGGCGGAATATTTCCGGGAGAGATGACCGAGTCGATGATGCCCCACTTTTGGTCCCCGGAGATGTAGAACACGGCGATCGGATCGGTCATGTCGACACAGCCGCAGACCCCTCCCGAGTCGTACACCGGCGTCACGAAGAGGATCGCATCGGGGTTGTCGTTGGTCGCATCGTTGTTGATCTCGGTGATGAACCCGTCGATCGTGTTCGACGAAGTCGCCGTCCAGATGAAGTGTGACGTCACGGTGACCGCCGCCGAGGCCGGTGCTGCCGCCAAGGCGGCCTGCAAGGCGGTGGCCAGCAGGGCGAGCGCAGCGACCCCGACGCCGACGCGCGTTGAGCGCCTTCGATTCGACCCCATGACGACCCCTCCCTCTCACGGGTGATCCAACGCGGAAAACGGTAGCCCCGCGCTTGCTCCAAGGAAAGGGCCGCTCCCTCGAGTCTGCCGCCAGCCCCCGCCGGCGCGCACCCGACCCCTAGACTCGAACACATGTTCGATGATCTGAAGAACGACACCCTCGAGTCCGAACTGTGCAGCCAGGCTGCCGAGGTGAGCGCCGGCGAGTGCCGCCTCGTGCTGTTGATCGGCGAGTT
>JBEKYM010000043.1:0-26224 GCA_049510975.1 Acidimicrobiales bacterium | reverse complement strand
GGTGCCAACTCGATCGCCCACCTGGGCGCCACCGGGGTGACCAACGACGGCACGTTCGTGCTCGACAGCCAGAGCGGTGGTGGCTACGCCGACGTGAATGGCGGGACGCTCACCAACAACGGTCTCTTCGAGACCGCCGCCGACGGCACGAACGACACCTACATCGAGGCGAACCTCACGAACACGAGCACGGGGACCGTGACGATCGCCTCCTCCAACAGCCGGCAGGATGAAGCCACGACCACGACGAACGACGGTCTCTTCTCGGTCGCTGACGGAGGTGTCATCACGCTGTCTGGTGGTGCCGTCTTCACACAGGGCTCCACCGGGACGTTCTCGGCGACGGTCGACGCCACCAAGGGCGCCTTCGGGCTCACCGGTGGAGCGGACACGCTTGCGGGGACTCTCGCGATCAACACGGTCGGCTCGCCGACGCTCGGAACCAAGTACACCGTGATCACGGCGGCAACGTCGGTGACCGGGACGTTCTCGAGCCTCAGCTTTGGGCCGAACGCCTACATCGTGGGTTACACCGCCACGACCGCCACCGTGACCGTGGCCACGCCGTTCTCGCTCGCGGGCAGCAACGCCCACCTCACCGAGGACACGCCCAACGCCGCCATCAAGGTCGCCACGGGTACCGCCGGCTCGCAGTCCGGGGCGAACTACACGGCGACCATCAACTGGGGAGACGGGAGCTCGCCGTCGGCGGGCAAGGTCAAGGTCAAGGGCAGCAAGCTCACGCTGACTGGATCTCACACCTACACCGCGACGGGCAGCTACACGGTCACGACGACCTTGAGCGACCAGTTCGGCACGACGGTGACGGTCACGAGCACCGCCACAGTCGTCGTGCCGGGCACGCCGAAGGTGACCTCGGCGAGCCCCTCGACAGTGCTGCAAGGGGCGTCCAAGGTGAAAGTCACGCTCACCGGCACCAACTTCACGGACAACGCCATCGTGACGTTCTCCAACGCCGGCATCACCGTCGTCTCGGTCACCTACAAGTCCACGAAGAGCCTGCAGGTCGAGATCGACGTTGCCAAGTCTGCGCCCACCGGAGCCGGCAACATCACGGTCAACACGCCTGGTGGCAACGGGACATGCACCGGGTGCCTGACCGTGGATGCGCCACCAACCGTCACTTCCGTGAGCGCACCGCTGGCTCCCGGAGCAACAACGACCGTGACGGTCAACGGGACCGGGTTCCAGAGCGGCTTGACGGTCGCTACCAACATCAGCGGCGCCACCGTCGGCGCCCCGACGTCGGTGACCTCCACCTCGTTCAGCGTCGCCATCACGGTGCCAGGAGGCACGGCGGCAGGCAGCAGCTACCACCTGACGGTCACGAACCCAGACGGTGGATCCGTCGACTACAAACACCTGGCCGTCTCATGAGGTAGAGGAGGGGGTTTCGGACCAAGCGGGACCGAAGCCCCCTCCTCGCCAACCCTCCACCTCGCCCTCTGGAAGCGTCAGCCACCCCGTCGGTTCCCGTGAGGACGACACTGCCAACAGCCTCCGAGTAGGTTTCCGATCATGTTGATCGACGGTGGTCTTGGCTTCGACACGGAAAAGATGGGTGAGCGTGCGCGGGAGGTCGAGGCGCAGGGCTACGACGGTGCCTGGTCGGCCGACACGGGCCACGACCCGCTCCTGATCTTGGCGGCGGCCGCGCCGTGCACGAGCACGCTTCAGCTCGGCACGGGCATCGTGGTCGCCTTCGGGCGCAGCCCGATGATCACGGCCACGATGGCCAACGACGTCCAGTTGTTGTCGAAAGGGCGTCTCTTGCTCGGTCTCGGCTCGCAGATCAAGCCGCACATCGAGAAGCGGTACTCGATGCCGTGGTCGCATCCGGCTGCCCGCATGCGCGAGTACATCCTTGCCATGCATGCGATCTGGGCGTCGTGGAACGAGGGCACGAAGCTCGACTTCCGCGGCGACTTCTACACCCACACGCTGATGACGCCATTCTTCAGCCCGGGACCGAACCCGTACGGCGCACCGAAGGTGTTCCTGGCGGCCGTCGGCGAGCTCATGACCGAAGTCGCCGGCGAGGTCGCCGACGGAATCATCGTCCATGGATTCACGACAGAGCGCTACGTGCGCGAGAAGACGATGCCGGCCCTGGCGCGGGGCTGGGCCAAGGGCGGCAGGTCGCGTGAATCGTTTCAGATCTCGTATCCGGGTTTTGTCATCACGGGCGATGCAGCCGAGCGCGAGCAGGCCAAGACGGCCGTGAAGGCGCAGATCGCCTTCTACGGCTCGACTCCCGCGTACCGTCCGGTGCTCGAGTTGCACGGTTGGGGCGAGGTTCAGACCGAGCTCAACGGCCTGTCGAAGCGCGGCGAGTGGACGCAGATGGCCGGCCTCATCGACGACGACATGCTGGACGCCTTCGCCGTCACGGCCGAGCCTGGCGACGTCGCCGCCGAAGTGCTCAAGCGTTACGGCGATCTGGCCGATCGGTTCTCCTTCTACGCGCCCTACCATTTGGCGCCCGAGCGGTGGGCTGAGGTACTGGCCGGCTTTCGCTGACCCGGTCGCACATCCTGGTCGTCGTCTCGTCCGGGTTGGGTACGCCGGCGTCCGCGCCACCTGGCCGGCGGTGCCGGCGCTGCCGGTGCCACCCACACGGACCGTGTGCACAAAGCGACCGGAACACCCCCCGGGCGGTCACTTCGTGCACACGGTTTGACCGGGCCGCACCACCCGGCCGGCGCCGGCGGTGCGCGACCTTGTCCGAGGGCGATCGACGATTGACGATTGACTTTCTGGAGAAATCCGGTAGGGTCACTGCTCTGCAACGCGGCGGCGGACTGTCGCCCTGCCCACCGAAGGAGGTGCCAATGTCCAATATCCACACGAGTTTCAGCCGGACGGCCGGCGCCCCCGGTGGTCGCCCGTCTTCACGTCCCTAAGGCATCAGCCGAAGCTCGCGGGCAGTTGACGGGCGGTCGTCACGCCGGTCCGCGTCCTTCTCCCCCAGCACTTTCGACCTCTGCGGTCGGCCAATGCTTCCCGCCGGGTGCCGCCCCGGCCGCACCCTCCGGCGCTTGATCCCGAGCGCCGCTCACCATCCGGCTCTGCTCCGGCCATGCTTCAACTCGCCCCGACAGGTGTTCTCATGCATACCCAACACGCTCTCGCACTTGCTCGACAACAACAGGAGGACCTGCGACGCGCCGCCACCACGCGTGGCGGCGCCCGTCTGGCGCGCAGCAGAGCCTGGGTGAACGCGGCGCGGTTGATGCCGAGGCGCCAGCGCCTCGGCTGGCTCCTCGTCGACGTCGGCCTGCAGCTCGCTGTGGATCGGGACGAGCATGATCGACGCGACGGTGACGCCTCGGAGGTGGCGGCGTGAGCCCGGCGGCCCTTTTGGCCACCGTTGGGCTCACCTCGCCGGCGCGCTCAGGCGACGATGTTGACGAGGTTCGGCGGTCGTGCGATGACGCGACGGGGCTCAGCGCCGGCGAGCGCCTGCTGCACCTTCGGTGATGCCAGCGCCAGTGCCACCGCTGCGTCTTCGGTGATGTCGGCGTCGACGTCGATGCGATCGCGCAGTTTGCCGTTGAACTGAACGACAAGGGTCACCCGGTCGGCCTTCAGATAGGCGGGGTCCGCCACCGGCCACGGTCGCAGATGCACGTGCTCGGAGTGCCGGGCATCATAGGCCTCTGCCGCCAAGTGAGGGGCGAACGGAGCCAGCAGCTCGAGCAGGGTGTCAATCGCCTCGCCGACCACGGCGGCGTCGGTGCCGGCGTGAACGTGCTTGTAGATGGTGTTCGTCAGCTCCATCAAGGCGGCCACGCACGTATTGAAGCCGTAGCGCTCGATGTCGACCGAGATGCGATCCGTCGTGCGGTGGACCTCGCGCCGCAGGTCGTCAGCGCTCAAGGTGGGGCCGCCGGCCTCGCCCTGGGCGCCGACGTCGCCGGTCGCCAACCGCCAGACGCGTCCCATGTAGCGGAGGCACCCGTCGATGATCTCGTCGGACTGGTCGGACCAGTCGATGTCGTCCACCGGCGGCCCGGCGAAGAGATGGAAGAGGCGTAGTGCGTCGGCGCCGACTGTCTCGAAGTAGACGTCGGGCGACACTACGTTGCCCTTGGACTTCGACATTGCCTTCCCGCCCAGGCGGATCATCCCCTGGCAGAACAGCTGCGCGAACGGCTCACGGATCTCCGGGGGCGACAGCCCGACGTCACCGAGGGCTCTGGCATAGAACCGGGAGTAGAGCAGATGCAAGATCGCGTGCGTGATGCCGCCGATGTAGCGGTCGACGGGAAGGTACCGGCGGGCTGCCTCCTGGTCGATGGGCTCGGTCTCGTCGTGCGGGTTGGCGAACCGCAGGAAGTACCACGACGAGTCCACGAAGGTGTCCATCGTGTCGGTCTCTCGCAACGCCGGCCCGCCGCACTTCGGGCACGTCGTGTTCAGAAACCCCTCGTGGAACCGCAAGGGCGACTCACCCGAGGGGCGGAACTCGACATCCTCCGGCAGCAGGATCGGCAGGTCCTCTCGAGGCACTGGTTGGATGCCGTCGGTCGGGCAATACACGACGGGGATCGGGCATCCCCAGTAGCGCTGGCGGCTGATCAGCCAGTCGCGCAGGCGGTAGTTGACGGTGGCACGCCCGATACCTTCGGACTCCAGCCATTCGATCGCCTTGATCTTTGCGGCGGCGTTGTCGAGCCCGTTCAGCCAATCACTGTTGATGTGCGGTCCATCCCCGGCATAGGCACCGCCTTCGAAACCCTCCGGCGGCTCGACCGTCCGCACGACCGGCAAGCCGTTCGCCTCGGCGAAATCGAAGTCGCGTTGGTCCTCGGCGGGGACGGCCATGATGGCGCCGGTGCCGTAGCCGGCGAGCACGTAGTCGGCCACGAAGACCGGGATTGCCTCGTTGTTGAACGGGTTGACGACGTGGCTGCCGGTGAAAGCGCCTCGTTTCTCGAGTGGTCCCTCCGACGACAGCCGCTCCAAGTCGGTCTCGTGAGAGGCACGAGCGAGCAGTTCCTGAACCGCCTCTCGTTGTTCGGGAGTCGTGAGCGACTCGACGAGAGCGTGCTCGGGAGCGACGACGGCATACGTCATGCCGAAGGCGGTATCGGGGCGCGTCGTGAACACCTCGATGGCGAGATCCGGCCGGTCCTTCACCCGTAGGGCGAACTGGGCGCCATTCGACCGGCCGATCCAATTGCGCTGCATCGTCTTCACGCGCTCTGGCCAGTCCAGGCCGTCGAGGGCGTCCACGAGCTCGTCGGCGTAGTTCGTGATCCGAAGAAACCACTGCTCGAGGTTGCGACGCTCGACGACGTCGCCGGAACGCTCGCAGGTGCCATCGGACAGGACCTGCTCGTTCGCCAAGACCGTGTGGCATCCCGGGCACCAGTTCACCGGCGCCTCGGCGCGGTAGGCGAGTCCCGCCTCGAGGAACTTGAGGAAGATGACCTGGTTCCACAGCATGTAATCGGGGTCGTGGCTGCGGAGCTCCCGGCGCCAGTCGTACACCGCACCAAGACGTTTCACCGACGCCTTCAGCTCGGCGATGCGAGCCTCGGTATAGATGCGAGGCGGCATGCCCCCCTTGATGGCGGCGTTCTCGGCAGGCAGGCCGAAGGAGTCGAAGCCGAACGGTGACAGAACAGCATCGCCGTTCATCGTCCGGTAGCGGACGAGCACGTCGCCGAAGGTGTAATTGCGAATGTGGCCCTGGTGGGCTGGGCCGCTCGGATAGGGGTACATGCAGAGTACGTACGAGGGCGGGCGCGGGTCGTCGCTGTTCACCTGGTAGGTCCCCTCGCGAGCCCAGCGCTGCTGCCAGCGAGCTTCTACCTCCTGCACGTTGTAGCCGTCGGCCATGGGCACAGGCTACTGGGAGGGTGCAGGTGCGCCGGAAGCTCGCTGCCTCTGGTGGTCTGGCGGCGCCTCGAGGGCCCCACACCCAGGCTTTCATCGAGGTCAGTGGCTCAAGCGCCGATGCTAGGGTTGTGGGTACCCAACGGGGGCGTAGCTCAGTTGGTAGAGCGCTTGACTGGCAGTCAAGAGGTTCGAGGGTTCAAGTCCCTTCGCCTCCACCGAAAGCTGAGCAGGTCAGAGGGAACATGCTGTTGCGTGCCCGGCGCCGCTACCCCTCCCAAGGCCCGAGTTGTAGCCACCGCACTCGGCGTCCAGCCGGTGGGCGATGCAGAGAGGACCGTGGGTCAGTCAGTTCGCTTGGCGGAGCGTCTCGCACCTTCGGCGGTCGTCGTGCCGGGAGGGGAAGAGCCGTGCCCATGCCGCCTGCGGGTCGTGAGCGATCGAAGTGACCTTCGCCTCTTGCGCTTTCGCGTCGCTTTCCGCACTGTGGGTCGGAGACCAGTGACGATGAGATGAGCCGGAGTCGGGTGACCCCGGTGGAAGGGTGATGGTGATGCGCGAGACGTCCGGGCCCCCGATGGATCCGATTCCACCAGGTACCAATCTGCTCGAACCGGTGATCCAGCGCGCGGAGAAGGAACCCGGCCGAGCAGTCGCCGCCTACCGGGACGGCGACCACTACGTGGACGTGACGGCCGCCGAGTTCTACGAACGCTGTCGTGCGGTCGCCAAGGGCATTCTCGCCAGTGGGCTCGAGCCCGGTGGTCGCGTTGCTCTCATGTCGCGAACAAGACTGGAGTGGCTGCTGATCGACTATGCCATCCTGGCCAGCGGCGGCGTGACCGTGCCCATCTACGAAACGTCGTCGGCGGAGCAGATGCAGTGGATCGTGCAGGACAGCGACGTCCAGCTGCTCCTCGTCGAGACTGCGCAGATGCAACAGCTGTTCGAGGTTGGCGGCAGACTGGACGGGCATCCGGAAGTCCTCGTCATTGACGACGGGGCGCTGGACGAGCTCGCCCGCCGCGGTCAGGCCGTCGACGATTCCGTCCTCGACCAGCGCATCGGCTCGCTGCAAGCTGCCAACATCGCCACCATCATTTACACATCGGGGACGACCGGCCGGCCGAAGGGCTGCGTTCTCACCCACGGCAACCTGCGCAGCAACGTGTGGCAGACCATGAAGGCCATCGGTCCGATGCTGCAAACGGACGAGGTCGGGCTCCTGTTCCTGCCGCTCGCACACGTGCTGAGCAAGATCATCGCCCTCGTAGGGGTGGAGTGGGGCACGAAGGACGCGTTCGCCAGCGATCCGGCCGCGCTCCTCGAGGAGTTCGCCATGGTGCAACCCACGATGATCGCCGCTGTACCCCGCATCTTCGAGAAGGTGTTCAACGGCGCCCAGCAGAAGGCGCACGCCGAAGGCCACGCCGCCGTCTTCGACAAGGCGGCCGACGTCGCCGTGGCGTGGTCGCGCCACCACGAAGATCGTGCGCCTCACCCGGTCATCTCGGCTGAACACGCCCTGTTCGAGCAGCCTGTCTACAAGAAGGTGGAGGCGGCTTTCGGTGGACGGCTGCGGTTCGCGTTCAGCGGCGGCGGACCCCTCGGGGAGCGACTCACGCACTTCTTCAACGGCGTCGGCGTCAAGGTGTTCGAGGGTTACGGCCTCACCGAAACCAGCCCGACACTGACGGTCAACCGCCTCGGCGCCTGGAAACCCGGAACCGTGGGGCAGGCGCTCATGGGCACGAATCTCCGTATCGCTTCGGACGGCGAGATCCTCGCCAAAGGACCCCAGGTCTTCCAGGGTTATTGGTGCAACGAGCAAGCGACCGCCGAGAGCCTCGATGCGGACGGGTGGTTCAGGACCGGCGACATTGGTGACCTCGAGGACGGCTACCTGCGGATCACCGGACGGAAGAAGGAGCTCATCGTGACGGCCGCAGGCAAGAACGTGGCCCCGGCACCGTTGGAGGACAGGATCCGCGCCCACCCGCTGATCAGTCAGGCGGTCGTGGTTGGTGAGGCCCGTCCCTTCATTGCGGCGCTCATCACCATCGACGAGGAAGCCTTGGTGTCCTGGGCTGCCAGGGGCGCCCTCGGCGCGGAGGCTGCGTGGGCTCTCGACCATCCGGCCCTCCTGGCCGAGGTTCAGGCGGCCATCGACGACGCCAATCGGTCCGTGTCACGAGCCGAGTCGATCCGCAAGTTCGCCGTCCTGCCCCACGACCTGACGGTTGGTAGCGGCGAGCTCACCCCGACTCTGAAGGTCCGGCGCTCGGTGGTCGAGAAAGCCTATGGTCCGGTTATCGACGAGCTCTACGGGAACTGAGCCGAGGCGGCGACTCGGTTGCACGGAGGGCGTGATGTTTGAGTCAGTCCCGACCGACCCCGCTTCGAGTGCTTCGGTCCATGAGCTGGCCGACCACACCCGGGTGCTCGTGCGACCGGTCCGGCCTACAGATCGGCACGAGCTGGCGGTCGGCTATGAGCACCTCTCGGCGCAAGCTCGTCATCTCCGCTTCTTCACGGCGCCGTCTCGGCTCTCCGATGCGGACCTCGAGTACCTCACCAACCTCGACCTCAAATGCCACTTCGCCTGGGCGGCCTTCGCACTCGACGAGCCCGGCCAGCCAGGCATCGGTGTCGCCCGCTACATCCGCGATCACGCTCAGTCCGATCACGCCGAGGTGGCGGTGACGGTCCTCGACGACTACCAGCGCCGGGGGCTCGGCACGCTCCTGTTGAGGATGCTTGCCGATCAAGCCCGCCACAATGGGATCACGACCTTCGTCGGCCACATCCTTTGGGACAACCGCGAGCTCCTGGAGACGCTGTCGGCGGCAGGTGCCCGCGTGGAGCCAGAGGAGCCGGGTGTCGCACGGGTCGCCATGGACATTCCCTCTGTCGAGGGCCCGAAGCTTCTCAGTGTCGTTCGCACCGCCCTGGGGGCCATGGCGAGAGCCACCCGGGTTGTCGTCGAATCAGCCTCCCTGCCGAGGCGCGACGGCGACGTCTGATACCGTCCGATCTCGCCTGTTCGTGCAGCGCGATCGGCTGCTCGAGCTCAGCCGGCCGCTCGTCTGCGCGTCACTTGGCTCGTTCCGTCGGTGCCGCGGCTACTGGCG
The DNA here is from genome assembly GCA_049510975.1 of Acidimicrobiales bacterium. Lineage (GTDB taxonomy): Bacteria > Actinomycetota > Acidimicrobiia > Acidimicrobiales > Bog-793 > JAKACA01. The sequence continues at coordinate 17,228 of JBEKYM010000043.1, read as the reverse complement.
CGGTCTCTCCAGGGCGCAACTTGTGAGTGGCTCGCCGAACTGCTCGGACGGCACCGATGACGTTTCTCATGACTGGAGTGCATCCGATGGGCGAACGATACGGGGACATCTCCGTTGTTGTTGACACCGACTTCGTAGCGACCGTCAAGATCTGCCGGCCTCCCAACAACTACTTCGACGTGGACCTCATTCGGTCGCTCGCGGAGGCGTACGAGGCGTTGGATGTCGATGACCGCTGCCGCGCAATCGTGCTGTGCTCGGAGGGGAAGCACTTCTGCGCTGGCGCCGACTTCACGGGTGCTTCGAGCGCCGCCCCGCTCTCGCCGGATTCGCAAGCTCCAGCGGGCGCTGGGCGCCTGTACCAGGAGGCTGCCCGCCTGTTCGAGACAAGGACCCCCGTTGTGGCAGCTGTCCAGGGGGCAGCAATCGGTGGAGGGCTGGGGGTCGCCTGCTCGGCGGACTTTCGAGTCGCCGCACACGAAGCGCGCTTTGCCGCAAACTTCGCTCGGCTCGGGTTCCATCACGGTTTTGGCCTGTCGGTGACGTTGCCGTCGATCATCGGCCAGCAGCGCAGCCTGGAACTTCTCTACACGGGCCGAAGAGTCTCTGGGGACGAAGCAGCCCGGATCGGGTTGTGCGACCGGCTCGTTCACGAGAGCGAGCTCTCGGAGGCGGCTCACGGCATGGCCGCGGAGATCGCCAGGTCGGCTCCCCTGGCAGTTCAGGCGATCCGCCAGACGATGCGCCAGGGGCTAGCCGATCGGGTGAGAGCGGCCACCGAGCATGAGCTGAGCGAGCAGGAACGGCTCCGCCAGACGTCGGACTGGACCGAGGGTGTGAAAGCCGCCGCCGAGCGGCGGGAACCACAGTTCGACGGGAGATAGTCGAAGGCGGCGGTTGTCTCCGTGGTCGCTCCCCACGCTCACAAAAGCAGTCGGTTCTCCCGAGCCGGCCTCACGGCAGGGGCGCGGAGCTGCCATCCGTCGACTCGCCGGCTGCGCCGTCGCGTGCCGCCTGCTCGACGCGGTCGTAGTACGCGCTCCACCACGTGGCGTCGGCGGCGGGGAGGTTGTCGTCGGTAGCCATGTAGCCAGCCGAGCCATCGACCAACTCGCGCACGATGTCGGCGTGGCCCGCGTGGCGGTGGGTTTCGGCGACTACATGAACGAGGATCTGGTGCAAGGTCACTTCTGCGCCCCACCACGGCACCCGGCCGGAGGCTTCGAGACCGAGGGCATCGATCGTGGCATCGGCGTGGGCGCAGGCGCGGCGATACCGCCCGACGATGTCCTCTCGGGTTTCGTCAGGTGTGGCCCACATGTCGACGTTGTCCTCGGGGGCTTCGTCGAGCCACGGGCTCGGCTCGCCTGAGGGACGGTCGAACGTCTCGCCGAAGTAGCCGAGCTCGACAAAGGTGAGGTGCTTGACCAAGCCGAGCAGGTTCGTGCCCGTCGGCACCAGGGGCCGGCGTATGTCGTACTCCGAGAGGCCGTCCAGCTTCCACACCACGGCGTCTCGCCCGGTTTGCAGGTATCGATGCAGGGTCGTCTTCGCGTCGGTGTCGGCCATGGCCATGTTCTAGCCGCTTGACTCGAGGGCCACGCCGCCGCCCATCACGTCGGTAACTTCGAACCCGAGCTCCTCGATCGCCAACGCAGAGAGCGTGTCGGTAGTGCCGGGAACGAGCAGTGCCCTGTGTCGATGGAATGACCGCGAGCCAGTCGCCGGCATCATGGAGACATCCGGAAGCCAGGGTGGTGCTTTCGGATCTCGGCGCGGGCGATCGTCATCTTGTGGACCTCGTCCGGACCGTCGGCGATGCGAAGGGTTCGCACACTTGCGTACATGTGGGCAAGCGGGAAGAACTGCGTGACACCTGCGGCCCCGTGGGTCTGGATCGCCCGGTCGATCACTTTGAGCGCCATGTTGGGGATGGCGACCTTGATGCCCGAGATCTCTGTCGCTGCCCCTTTGTTGCCGACGGTGTCCATCAGGTGCGCCGTGTGCAGCACGTACTCGCGGGCCATGTCGATCTCGATGCGCGATTCGGCGATCCAGTCCTGGATGACTCCTTTGTGGGCGAGGCTGGAGCCAAAGGTGTGGCGCTCGAGCGACCGTGCGACCATGAGGCCGAGCGCTCGCTCTGCGACTCCGATTGTCCGCATGCAGTGATGGATGCGGCCAGGGCCGAGCCGCGCCTGCGCGATGGCGAACCCATCCCCTTCCTCGCCGAGGATGTTGTCAACCGGGACGCGTGCGTCCCGGTACACGACCTCTGGGTGCCCGCCACGGTCGACATAACCGAACACATGTGGGTCGAGCTCGAGTGAGACGCCGGGCGTGTCCTTTGGGACGACGACCATCGACTGCTGGCGGTGACGGGACGCTTCGGGGTCGGTCTTGCCCATGACGATCAACACCCTGCAGCGCTCTGCCCGCGCCCCCGAGCTGAACCACTTGCGTCCGTTGAGGACATAGCTGTCACCGTCACGCTCGATGGACAAACCGATGTTGGAAGCATCCGACGACGCAGTGTCAGGTTCGGTCATCGAGAAGGCGCTGCGGATCTCGCCGGCCAACAGCGGAGCGAGCCAGCGCTCCTTCACCTGATCGGAACCGTACAGGTTGAGTATCTCCATGTTGCCGGTGTCTGGCGCCGCACAATTCAGCACCTCGGAAGCAAACGACACCTGGCCGAGCAGTTCCGACACCGGTGCGTAGTCGAGGTTCGACAGCGGTGTTCCGGGGTCGCTCGGCCGCAAGTGAGGCAGGAACAAGTTCCAGAGCCCGCGTTCCAGGGCGGCGGCCTTCAGCTTGTCGAGCACCGGAGGGTACCCGTCGATGCCAACCTCGGCGAGCTGATCGTGGTAGGTCTGCTCGTTGGGGAAGATGACGTCGTCCATGAAGTGCCGGACCGAGTCGCTCACCAGCACTCCCTGCTTGCTGAACTCGTACGGCATGGTCTGTCCTCTCTTGTCGCCCGCGAGCTGTGAGCGCCGTAGGTCGATCGTAACTGTTGTCCCCGGTGCTCGACTTCAGCTGACTCGGGCCCAAGATGCAGACTGGTGCCGCAGCAGCCGGCCCCGGAATGACACAATCCCCTCGTGAGCGATGTTCGCCCCACGACGTTGCCGCACGGTCCGGTGCAGCTTCGCGACGTACCGAGCGGCGCAGGCCCGATCGTCGCCGAGATCCTCCAAGAGCTTCCCACCTGGTTCGGGATCGCGGCATCGGTGGCGAACTATGTGGCGGTGGCCGACCGTTCCGCAACGACGGTTGCCTCGCTTGCTGGCAAGGACGTCGGCGTGCTCACGCTCGTCAGCCACAGCCGCTACGCGGCAGAGGTCTTCGTCATGGCCGTGCTGCCCGAGCACCACCGCCAGGGGATCGGCCGCGCCATGCTCGAGCGGGCGGAGGCAACCCTCGGTCGTGCCGGCGTGGAGTTCTTGCAGGTGAAGACGCTGGCGGCCAGCCGCCCCGACGAGGGCTACGCCAGGACGAGAGCCTTCTATCTCGATTACGGGTTCCGACCGCTCGAGGAGTTCCCGGATCTCTGGGATGCCGACAACCCGGCGCTGCAGATGGTCAAGGTGGTCCCGGCGCCCTAGGCATGACAAGGCGGTGATGCCAACCCGTCGAGGCGCCCTCCAGTTCGCTATCCTCGCCGCGACGCCGAGTCGGTCGGGCGATACGACAGGGGGCAGCCGTGGCCGGAGCGAGGAAGAGCGTCGCACCCATCTTGCTGGCGAGCCTGCGGGATCTGCAGTGGCGATCGCGCCGGTTCGCTCTGGCGGCCCTGGCCGCCGGGCTCGTCTTCGGCGTGGCCTTGATGATGAGCGGTGTCGCCAACAGCTTCAGCGTGGAGATCACCAACACGGTCAACATCCTCGGCGCCTCATCTTGGCTCGTGCGTGCGGGGAGTCCGGGCCCCTTCACCGATCCGGCGCCCTTTCCAGCGACCGCAGTGGCCGCAATTCGCCATGCGCCCGGGGTGCAGGCGGCCGATCCCATCTTCGTCGGTCGCGCTCTCACGAGCGGTGCGGTCAAGTCGGATCCGGGCACGAGCACGTCGCCCGGCGACGAGAGCGACGTCAACGTGCTCGGCGTCGTCCCGGGCGGTGTCGGGGCGCCACCAGTCGTGGCAGGACAACCCCTCGCTGGTCGCCACTCGGTCGTGCTCGACGAGAGCCTCGGTGTGGGTGTCGGCGAGAACATCGCCCTCAACGGCACGGTGTTCACGGTGGTTGGGCTAGTTGACGGGGTGACGTACTTCGCCGGACAGCCGACAGCCTTTGTGACGCTGGCATCGGCAGATGAGCTGGACGCCGGCGGCCTGCCCTTGGCGACCGCCGTGCTCATCAGGGGGGCGCCGTCTCAACCCATCCCCGGGTTCACCACCCTTACCGATGCTCAGGTGCGGACGGACCTTGGGCGGCCGACGGCCGAGGCTGACAAGACGATCCAGCTCATCGAAGTGCTGCTGTGGTTCGTCGCCGCCGGCATCATCGGAGCGATCGTGTATCTCTCGGCCCTCGAGCGCCGCAACGACTTTGCCGTGCTGAAAGCCGTCGGGACGCCGAGCATGTACCTGTTCACCGGCCTCGTGATCCAGTCCATCGCCATGGCGCTCGGGGCCGCCGCCATTGGCATTCTCGTGGAGATCCCGATGGCCGGAGGATCCCAGATGGCCGTACGACTCTCGACCTCGGACTACCTCGCCGTTCCGGTAGTCGCCGTCATCGTCGGTGTTGTGGCGAGCGTCTTCCCAGCCCGTCGGGCCGCCAGCATCGATCCCGCGGTTGCCTTCGGAGGCGGGAAGTGACCCTGCTCGATGTGAGCGATCTGACCGTTGAATACTCGAGCGGCGGTTACAAAGTGCGGCCGCTCAACGGCTTCAACCTGCAGATGGAACGAGGCGAGATCGGAGTGGTGCTCGGTGCCAGCGGCTGCGGGAAGTCGACGCTGCTGTCGGCTCTCGCAGGACTGTTGAGGCCAGTGGCTGGCTCGATCCGCGTCGATGGTGACGAGGTCGTTGGCATGAGCCCGAAGGATCTCAACCGGTACCGGCAGACCTCGGTCGGAGTCGTCTTCCAGGCCTTCAACCTCATTCCGTCGCTGACCGCCCGCGAGAACGTCGAGCTCGTGTGCCGGACCGGAGGGGGTTCACGATCGATGGCTCGCGACCGGGCCGATCAGCTGCTGGCGATGATGGACCTCGGCGACCGCACCCGACACCGCCCGGGATCGATGTCGGGTGGTCAGCAGCAGCGTGTCGCCATCGCCCGAGCCCTGGCGCTCGACCCGCCGCTGATCCTGGCCGACGAGCCGACAGCTCATCTCGACTACATCCAAGTCGAGGGCGTCCTCACCATCCTGCGCCAGCTCGCGGCGGCGGATCGCACCGTGCTCATCGCGACCCACGACGAACGGTTGTTGACCCTGGCCGATCGCATTATCGAGATGAGCCCGCGAGCAGCCGCTGCCCGAGTCGAAGCGGAGCGCCGCGAGCTCGCAGACGCGTCGATCCTCTTCGAGCAAGGCGACAGCGGTTCCCTCGTGTACTCGGTGGAGTCAGGTCTCGTGCAACTGCTCCGGTATCGGGACGACGGCACCGAGGAGACACTTCGCGTGATGAAACCCGGCGAGTACTTCGGTGAGCTGGCCCCGATGTTCGGGCTTCCTCGTTCGGCGACTGCGCGAGCAATGGGGCCCACCGTCGTCACGGGCGTCCCGCTGGCTGAGTTCAAGACTCGAGTGCGCACCGAGAGCAACTGACACCGTACTGAGAAGAGGGCACCACGCTGGTCGGGACGCACTGGGGCCGGTCACTTCAAGCGCGCTGTCAGCGCCCGGGATCACACTCAGGTTGATAACGACGCGGGAGGCTGCGAGGTGAGTGTTGTGCGGAGACGTCTTGGGCGCGCGCTGTGGGCGCCGGCTCTTGCAGGGGTGGCATTCGTCGCGTTCGCAGCGCCGGTCAGCGCGCTTGCCGCCGACACGACGGCTACATCGGCCAAAGCGACGACGGTGTCGACGTGTACCGAAGCGGCCCTCAAGGCGGCGATCGCTCATGCCAAGGGCAACCCGGTCGAGTACACCGCTGAATGCAACGATCTCGCCGCCGGCACGGTGGTCTTCTCGACTCCGATCACGGTCGGTGCCAAAGCCACCGTCGACATCGAGGCAAACGGCAACACCGTCTATCTGAGCGGCGCCAGCTCGACTCGACTCTTCATCGTCAAAGGCGGAATGCTCACCTTGACAGGGTTGAACATCATCTCCGGCGTGGCGACCGCGCAGCCTGGTCAAGCAGGCAACGAAGGGCAGGCGGGAGTGAACGGCGAGGACGGCTCCTCCGCGCTCTACGCCGCCGGCGGTCCGGCCGGGCCGAGCACCGCCGGCGCGAGCGGAGCGAATGGCACCTCTGCACCCAACCCGACGGCGTCCAACCCGCAGGCCGAGGGCGGAGACGTCTTCGTCTCCGCCGGCACGCTCGTGCTCAATGACGACACGCTGAGTGGCGAGGCCATCGGCGGCAACGGTGGTCCGGGCGGTAATGGGGGCATCGGTGGCGACGGTGGCGACGGTGGCAACGGCAGCTTTGGCGAGGACGGCCTCGAGGGCCAGGCCGCCGGACAAAACGGCCTGCCGGGTCAGATGGGCTTCAACGGCGGCGACGCCAGTCCCGGGTCGAAAGGGGGCAACGGCGGCAACGGCGGCAACGGGGGCAGCGCCCTCGGAGGTGCGGTCTACAACGCCGGCACGATGATCGTCGACGGCGGCCAGATCAGCGGGACGGCCGAGGGAGGGGACGGCGGCTACGGCGGCAACGGCGGCAACGGAGGATCGGGCGGCTCGGGCGGCTACGGCGGTACCGGGGGATACGGGGGAGCGGGCGCAGCAGGCGCCGAAGGTGGTGCGGGAGGCAGCGGCGCCAATGGAGGTGCAGGAGGCGATATGGGGGGCAACGCCGACGGTGGCAACGGCGGTAGGGGAGGCTACGCCGGCGCCGGCGGGGCCGCGGAGGGCGGTGCCATTTACAACACCGGAACCCTCGAGCTGACGAATGCGTCGGTCACTGCCTCGTCCGCTTCGGGAGGGCTGTCCGGCACCGGTGGTTACTCGCAACTCGGTCCTGGTTACGGCGGCTCCGGGGGCAGCCCCGGCGGTTACGACGCCGCCGGCATCGGCGGTGGCGTCGGAGGAGGCGGCGGTGGCGGTGGCGCCGGCGGCGGGAAGGACGGATCCGGAGGCGGCAACGGCGGGAACGCCGAGAGCCCTGGCGACGGGTCGGCGGCAGCCGAGGCTGGGAACGCCGGAGCCTGGGGCTTCCCGACGTCGAAGTGCACGCCGACGGTCGTCCCGCTGAAGTTGTGCCCGGGCCTTGGTGGACCCGCTCTCGGCGGGGCGATTTACAGCTCGGGTGAGCTAACTGCCGATACCACAGATTTCTCCGAAAACGTCGCCGTCGGCGGTTCGAGCGCCGGCGGGTTCGACGCTGGCGCGACAGGCGGCTTCGGCGGCGGCGGCAACAACGGCAGCAACGCCGGCGGTGCCGGGGGCACCGGCGGAGCCGGCGGGCCGGAGGGCGGAACCGGTGGCTCGGCCACGGCCGGGAACTCGAATGGGCTGCCAGCAGCCCAGGGCGGCGCTGGCGCCGACGGCGTTGCCGGGCTTCCCGGCGGCGTGGCGGCGGGCGGCAGCATCTATTCGATCGGCACGCTCACCATGGTCGGCGACCAATCCTCACCGAGTCTCTATTTTGTCGCGACTTCCGAGGCGGCCGCCGGCAGCGGCGGCCGGGGCAACGGCGGAGGCAGCGGAGGAGGGGGCGAGCAGGGCAGCGCCGGCGGCAACGGCGGCGGTGGCGGCAACAGCAGCGACAACGGCGGCCTTCCGGGTGCGAACGCCGGCAACGGTGGCACCGGTGGGCCTGGCGGCGCGAACGGCGACGCCGGCAGCGGTGGCAACGGCGGGAACGCTTTCGGGGGCGGGATCTACTGCACAACGATGTCCGTCACTGACTACGCGCTCTCTGGGGACGTGGCCGAGGGCGGGGCCGGCGGCGCCGGCGGTAGCGGTGGCAACGGCATCGACACGGGCACGAGCGGCGGCGAAGGCGGGTACGCGGGCGACGGAGGCAGCGGCGGCAACGGCTCGACGCCGGGCAACGGCGGCAACGGCGGCAACTCTGGCAATGGAGGCAACGCTTCGCCCGGCGGTGCCGCCGGCGACGGCGGCTACGGCGGAAACGGGTTCGGTGGCTCGGTCTATTGCACCGGCGCCGTCAGTCTCGTCACCGACACCTTTTCGGGCGACAGCGCCAGTGGGGGAAACGGCGGCACCGGAGGCCATGGCGGCGTCGGCGGCGTCGGCGGCAGTTCAGCGGGGAACGGCCTTCCCTGTTGCGGCGCGGGCGGAGCCCCCTTTGGCGACGGCGGCTTCGGGGGCAACGGTGGGAATGGCGGAAACGGTGGAACCGGCGGCGACGGTGGCGACGGCGGCACCGCCAGCGGTGGCGCGGTCTTCGTGCTCGTCGAGCCGTCGGCCGACACGAGCACGTTCAGCCCGAGCGGCCAGACGCCGGATTCGGTCGCCGCGGGTGCTCCCGGGGCTGCGGGCCCGGGTGGGACGGGAGGGCTCGGGGGCAACGGCGGCATCGGAGGGGCCGCCGGCTGCCTGCCGTCACCGAACTCCTGTGGCAGCCCGGGAGCAAATGGCGTGGCAGGCGACACAGGTTCCTCGGGGGGCGGGGGATCCCTCGGGCTGCCGGGGTTGCCTCCGACCTACCCTGACATCAACGTCATCACTGATACGACCACCACGATGCTCAGCGCACTTCCAGCCACCGCCGCCTATGGCGACGAGGAGGCGACGTCCTTCACGGTGACGGTTGTCACCGGGGGAGGGGAAGTCATTCCGTTTGCCGGCGAGACGGCGACAGTGACTGCTGGCGCCGGCACGTGCACGGCAACGCTGATCCCAGGAAACACGGGAGGAGCGGGGTTCTGTTCCCTCGCCGCAACGGCACTCCCGGCTGGCAGCTATTCGGCCGTCGCCACCTACGATGGCGATGCCGATCTCGCCTCGTCGAGGTCGGAATCGATCCCTTTTACCGTCGCGAAGGCGACATCCTCCGCTGTCCTGACCCTGTCTGCAGGCAAGGTGGCCTACGGGGACGAGCAAGCTGAGATGTTGTCGGTCACCGCCAGCCCAGAGTTCGCCGGCTCGTCGCCGACCGGCACGATCACCGTGACAGCATCTACGACGACGATTTGTGTGATCACACTTTCGGGAGGCACCGGCTCGTGCACACTCTCGCCTGAGCAGCTGGGCGTCGGCAGCTATCAACTCCTCGCCACTTACGGGGGCGATACGAATTTCGAGAGCTCGGTTGCGGCCAAGAGGACGCTTCACGTCACGGGGTGAACCGTCAGCTCGAGCGTCTCCGTACCTGCGGGTTCATCGAGATCGCCCGTCCAGCGTTGTCAGGCCACCCGAGGCTGGCGTGCTCTCTTGCCAACGCCTGAGCGACGACGAAGCTCTCCATCGGCATCGGGCTGACACGACCCAGCGCTCCGTCCACGTGCAGGCACATGAGCTCGTTGGTCGCCAGCACCTCCGCGGTGGCGGATCTCGTCATCGTGTGGAACAGTCGCAGTTTCCGCTCGTCGACGTCCAGGATCACCGTCTCGTAGTTGAGGTCGTCACCGAGCCGAGCTTCTCGCAGGAAGTTGACGTGGCTCTCGACCGTGTAGACAGTCGAACCGGTGCGCGCCCGATACGCGGGACCAAAGCCGAGAGCTTCGAGACACGCGTCGGTGGCGTCCGCGAACGCCACCGTGTAATACCCGTCCATGAGGTGCTCGTTGTAATCGATCCACTCCGGGAGGACCCGACCGGAGTGGCGCAGTGGCTGAGCCCCTGTCATTGCTGAAGCGGTTGCGCCGCCGTCATGTCGACTTCCTCCGGAACCGTGCCGCCTTCGTTGGTCGCAATGCCCTGCAAATGCGAGACTTCATAGGCTCCACATTCGAGTCTCGTGCCAGTCATCCGCCCGACGACATTCGTCATGCACTCGAGGTCTAAACAGTCGCTCACAATGGGTCGCCGCCCGCCGTCTCTCGCGATGGTGAACGGTCGGAGCACACCAGCACTGAGGCTCAGCGTAGTCCGGGCGCCTCGCGTCCAGCGGGTCCGAGTCGGCAGGTGGCTACGCTTTGTTCGTCATACGCGAGTCGCTCGGTCGATCACTGCTTGCCGAGGGAGGTGCGACGTTCTGAGCTGTCCGAGTTGCGGCGCGCCGGTCCCGGCTGAGGCCGGCTTCTGTCGAGGCTGCGGCGCGATCCTGCGGGGTAGCGCCGCCATCGTTGCGGCAAGCGCAGATCCCGCGGCCCGCCCACAGGCATCGCCGGCCGGCGGCGAACCACTCCGACAGCTCAGGGCTGGAACCGACGATCGCATGCGCCGCCACATGTCGGTACTCGACCTGGGGATCATCATCGGGAGCGCCATCGTGCTCGCCTCGCTTCTGCTCAATTGGTACCAAGCCCAGGTCGTGGTGCGGGGCGTTCGAGTCACGGTCGTTCGCCATCTCCTCTCCGGCGATGCCGGAATCCAGCGCCCGCTCGTCGCGGTCGTCGCCGTCCTGATCGCCATCGAGGTCGTCGCGAACTTTGCCTGGCAGCGGAAAGCTCACGAGGCGTGGCGGCCGCATCGCGGCGTGGTCATGTTCCTCTGCGTCCTCCAGTTCGTGCTCGTGACCAGCTGCATGCTGTCGTCGCCTCTGTCGGCCAACAGCCTGGCGAACATTGGCATTTCGCTCGATACCGGCCCTGGCGGATGGGTCGCCCTGGCCGGGGCGATCGTCGGTGTCCTGGCCGGCGGCGCTCGGATGTTCGCCGGCCGGCCGGCTCTCGGGCGTTCGGCCCCGGCGTCCTTGCGAGCCGGCGGCACAGCTCGACTCTGACGAATAGGACCGTGTGGGTGATTAGCGCTCGTAGTCGCCGAGTGCCAACGCGGTTCGACCGCTCACGCTTCAGAAACCACCCGCAACGGAAATCCCCGGCAGTCGGACTGCCATGTTCTACGCTGGCGCCTATCAGCACTCCGGCCTTGGGCAACGGCCGAGCGCGGCGAGGACAACGAGGACATGAGGGGCAGGCGTCCACTGGCTACGGGGCCGCGACAGAGCAGCGGTGCGCCACTCGGCGCGCGGGCTCTTCGTGCCGTCCTCGTGCTGTGCCTGCTCATCGCAGCTGCAGGCGTCGGAGCTGCTGCTGGTCTGCTGTCCAGCGTGCTGGCGCCGGGGCGGGCCGCTGCAGCCGCTCCGGGGACGGTGTTGTTCGCCGATGACTTCCGGGGCAGCCAGGTAACAGCAGGGACCCAGAACCTGTTGACGACGAACGGCACGTTCACGCCCTGCTTGACGGCCTCCACCAACGCGAGCGAGCTGCCCATCCCCGGATGTCCCACGTCGCAGCCGGGCGGAGCGACGGGCACGCTGCCGGACGCTCCCGGCGAGGGTGCGCTCCGCCTGACGAGCAACGCCACCAACTCCAACGGCTACATCCTCTACAACTACCAGATTCCCACGGCAGACGGCTTCGACGTCACCTACAACGCCTATCAGTACGACGGCGACGGCGCCGACATGATCACGTTCTTCATGACGAACGGCTCGGACTCGCTCACAAAGATCGGACCGCTCGGGGGTGCCGGCGGCTTCGATTTCGGCACTGGTGGCGACTGCCCGACCAATGACCCGGCGGTCGGGCCGAACAGCGAGTGCAGCGGTCTCCCCGATGGTGTCGTCGGCATCGCCCTTGACGCCTGGGGCAATTACTCGTATCAGTTCAATGACACCCAAACGGGATCCTCGACGTCTTGCAATGGAGCCGACGAGCCGACCGGCGCCGTGCCGGAGGAAGTGGCGGTCCGTGGCCCCGGCTATCTGAACCCGGCGCAGACGATCGGGGGGACGCCTTACCCGGCCGGCTATTTCCCGGAGTCGGGCGAAGCCAACGGGGAGTACTGCCTCCTCGGCAAGCCCGCCGCCGCAACCGTCGACAACCGCACCGCTACGGCGCGTCCGGTCGCCGGAAGCCCGGGGGCGGTGCTCGTTCATCTCCACCTCGATCCACCGGAGTGTGCCACCCTCTATGCCACATACCCATGTTCGAACGCAGTATCGGCCTCACAGCCCGGTTCTCCGCAGATTCTCGTCTACCTCAACAACTCGCTCATCGAGACGGTGCCTGAGCCAGCCCTCATGCAGTCAATCCCGACCGTCAAGTTCGGGTGGTCGGCGAGCACCGGTGGTGACGAAGAGATCCACGAGATCAACGACGTGCGGGTGTCGAGCGTCATCCCGGTTCAGCCCAATCTCTGCATGCTCGCCAACCCGAACCAGATCGTGCAGGGCGTCACCATCACGAACGGCTCGGCGACGATCACCACCGGATCGGCGCTCCCCACCGATGACGTCGGCAGCAACATCTATGGCGCGGGCATCCCGAACGGAACGACCATCACCGCGGTGAGCGGTACAACCGTGACGCTGTCGAATGCCGCCACCGCTTCAGCAGCCAACACTCTCGTCACGGTGAGTCCGATGTTGCCGATCAGCCGGACCATCCCCGACGCCAGTATCGCGAGCGCGTCCTCGACCCTCACCGACCCGGGAGCGAGCTTCAGCCCGGGTGACGTCGGCGATGTCATCCTCGCCAGCGGCGTCCCGGCCGGCACGACGATCGCAGCGGTGACGAGCAGCACGACGGCGACGATGTCGGCTGCCGCGACTGCTACCTCATCGTCGGAGTCCGTGTTGCTCGACGAAGGGGCCAGCGTCTGCGGTAACACCGCCCCTGCCATTCCCGCCAGTCTCGGGACGACGGTATATACGACGATGACCGGCGCCGTCCTCGCAACCGGTTCCGACGAGACCGAACCGATGTCCGCGACGATCAACCTCCCCTCGGGCGTCCAGTTCGTAAACGGACAGGTCCCTTCAGGAAGCGGATGGGAGTGCCCCGCGCCCGGCGCCGGTCTCACGACCGACACCTGTACCTATGCGCCTCCGGGCGGCGACGCGCCGTCCGGAGTGCCGTTGCCGCCAATCAGCATTCCGGTCCAGCAGACCTCAGCGTCAGCGGGCACCTACGACGTCACCGTCACGCTGTCGAGCGGCGACAACGACTCGCCGAGCTCGTACCTCACCGCCACCCAACCGATCACCTGGGGCGGGACCGCCACGAACGTCGCCAACGTTTCGATCACCAAGACCGCTGCGGTCAGCTCGCCCGCCGACGGGTCGACCGACAGCTACACGATCAAGCTCAGCAACGCGGGACCGAACGCCGCCGCCAACGTGGTCGTGACAGACCCTCTGCCACAAGGTCTCGGCTACGTCTCGAGCACGCCGAGCGTCGGGACGGCAACCGAGACGGTCCTCAATGGCGTGGCGACACTCACCTGGCAGGTCGGGACTCTCGCGAACGGTGCCAGTGCCTCGGTGAAGATCAACGTGCAGGTCGATGTCGGCGAAGGCGCACTTGTCAACACGGCGACGGAATCGCAATCTGCGACCACGCCTGACGTGACCGGGAACCAGGAAGCCTCGGCCATGATCACACCGGGGGCAGTTGCAGATGTCGTCCTGACCAAGACGGTGTCCAATGCCACGCCACTCGACGGCACGACCGTCGCGTACACGATCTCGGCGGAGAACGGCGGACCTGACACCGCCGATCTCACCCAAGTGGTCGACACGCTTCCTGACGATCTCGGACTCGTGCAGTACGGCGCACCGTCTTCAGTTTCCGGGGTCGGCGTGACGAACGGCTCGACCACGATTTCGGCAGCGGCCGGTACGTTCAACGCCGGAGAAATCGGTGACTATGCCGTGGGTGCCGGCATCGTGACGGGGTCCACGATCTCTTCGGTTGCCGGCGGTGGGGCGTCGGCGACGCTGAGCGTCGCCGCTACGGGGACCGCAGCTAGTGAATCTGTCGCTCTCGTGACGCCCGAATCGGCGCCGACCACGGCCGATGGGGACACCACATCGGCCGTGGCGTCGGGCAATACGCTCACCTGGAACATCGGGGCGTTCGCCGAAGGTGACTCTGCTTCCATCGTGTTGCTCGCCGAGGTCGACGGCTCCAATGGCGGCAACCCCATCGTAAACACGGCTGTCGAGACCCAGTCGGCGTCTACTCCGCTGCCGGACGGCCTGGACACGACGTCGGCGTCGGCGTCGATCACGGTGACTCCCGTGGCCAACGTGTCGATCTCGAAGACGGTGTCGCCGGCGAACCCGGCCATTGGAACGAACGTCACTTACACGATGACGGCCACGAACAACGGGCCTGACTCGGCCGCCGCCGTTCTCCTGAACGACAACCTGCCGGCAGGGATCACGTACGTGTCCAGCTCGACGGCGACAGGTTTTGCCAACTACAACGCGGGGACCCGCACTCTTGCGTGGCACGTTGGCACCCTGGCAAGCGGCAGCACGGCGACTCTCACGATGGTGGCAACGGTCAACGTGTCGGGTGCGGTCACCAATACGGTCACCGAGTCGCAGACGACGGCGAACCCGAGCGGAGTGACGTCGGCGAGCGCCACGATCAATTCCCCGAATGTCGCCAACGTCACTGTTGTCAAGACTGCCAGCAACCCGACGCCATCGGACGGCGAGCAGGACACCTACACCCTCACTGTCGACAACAACGGTCCGGGTGCAGCCGCGGGCGTCTCAATCGTCGACTCGCTGCCCGCGGGCGAAGGCTTCGTCTCCAATGGAACAGCTCCGAACGGGACGAGCGTGACCGAGTCGGACAACGTCGTCACTTGGACGGTCGGCTCGATGGCGAACGGGGCCGTCCTGCAGCTGCAGATCACCGTCGACGTCACTGTCGGATCGGGTGCCATCGTCAACACGGCCGTCGAGACGCAGTCCGCCACGACGCCCAACTCCTCGGGCGGCACGACCACGTCCGGATCGGTCACGATCAATCCGACGCCGGTCGCGAACGTCACGTTGACGAAGACTGCTTCGAGCGCAACACCCCAAGTTGGCGCGGCGGCCCCAGGCGACGAGACGGCCTACACCATCACCGTGACGGGCGACGGCCCTGACACTGCGGCGGGCGTCACAGTCAGCGACCCGTTGCCCGCGGGCGTGAGCTACGTCTCGTCGGGGTCTCCGGTGAGCGTCTCGGGATCGTCGGTCGCCACTGGTTCGCCGACACTGACAGCGCCGGCGGGGACGTTTGTCGCCGGGGACGTCGGGTACCCGGTCACCGGAACCAACATCCCGGTCGGCACGGTCATCACGGCGGTGGCGAGTGGCACGTCCGCCACAATGTCGAACGCCGCCACGGGGACCGCGACCGAGTCGGTGACCGTCGACGAGGTCGGCGCCGCTCCACCCGGTACGAGTCTCTGCGAAACGGCCGGGACGGTGACGTGGGGAGCGACGTGCTCTCCGACCCTGACGGGCTTCGCGCTTGCCTCCGGCGCCTCGGCATCCATCGTCGTTCTCGTGCAGGCGACGTCTTCCTCCGGCTCGGTTACCAACACCGCCACGGAGAGCCAGACCACACCGAACTCAGCCGGGGCGACGAGCGACGCCGAGACTGCCTCGGCCACGATCGACCCGACGGGGACCGCCACCGTCGTCTTGACGAAGACGGCGAGCAACACGAATCCGATCGACGGTTCGGCCGATACGTTCACGTTGAACGTCGCCAACGACGGTCCTCAGGCCGTGCAGGATCTCGTCGTCACCGATCCCTTGCCGAGCGGTCTCGACTACGTGTCGTACGGGGCAGCGGACTCGGTGACGTCGGCTTCGATCACGAGCGGATCGACGACGCTCACGGGGCCGAGTGGAAGCTTCGCCGCAGGGCAAATCGGAGACTTGGTCTCGGGCTTCGGTATTCCCTCGGGCACGACGATCATGGGGGTCGGGAGCACCACGACGGCGAGCCTGTCGTCTGCCGCCACGCAGACGATGTCGAGCGAGACGGTCACCTTGATCGATCCTGTGGCTCCCACGACGGCGCTGGGATCGGCTACCTCGGTCGCCGAGGCGTCCGTCGCGGGCACGCCGACGGTGACGTGGACCCTCGGCACCATCGCCGATGGCGACTCTGCTTCGCTGTCGATCACCGTCATCGTGTCGGCCAACTCCGGCAGCATCACCAACATCGCCACCGAAACCCAATCGCCGCTCACCCCGAACTCCTCCGGCCAGACCAGTACGTCTGCCGGTGTGTCAGTGTTCCCGCAAGCTGGTGCGAACGTCACGATTGACAAGACCGGGTCCACGACCACTCCGCCAGACGGCTCCGACATGACCTTCACGTTGTCGGTCGCCAACGACGGGCCGGACTCCGCCGGCGCCGTTTCGGTCTCCGATCCCTTGCCGAGCGGGCTCACCTATGTGTCGTACGGCAGTCCTGCCGGCACGCCGCCGACGACTGCCGACGGCGTCTCCACATCCGTGACCGAGGCAACCGTCGGCGGTGTGCCGACCGTGACCTGGAGCATCCCGTCGTTTGTCTCGGGCGACTCCGCGTCGTTGCTCATCACAGTTGAGGTGAACACGGCGAGTCCGCTTGTCAACACGGCCACGCTCTCTCAGACGGTGCCGAACTCATCTGGTGGCACCACTGATTCGGAGAGCTCGAGCTTTGGCGTCAACCCGACTGCTGTCGCCGACGTCTCGATCTTAAAGACGGTCTCGAACACCACGCCTGCTGACGGCAGCGACGTCACCTACACCTTGCACCTCACCAATGCCGGCCCAGATGCCGCCGCCGGGGTGAGCGTGAGCGACCCGCTGCCGGCCGGGCTCAGCTGTGTGAGCGACCGAGCGCCACGGCCACCATCACCGTGCAGGTGAACGCCGCCAGCGGCACCATCACCAACACCGCCACCGAGACCCAGTCGACGGCCGACCCGAGCGGCACGCAGGTCTCCTCCGTCTCGATCTTCCCGGTGGCCGCCGCCGACGTCTCGATCTTGAAGACGGTCTCGAACACCACGCCTGCTGACGGCAGCGACGTCACCTACACCTTGCACCTCACCAATGCCGGCCCAGACGCCGCCGCCGGGGTGAGCGTGAGCGACCCGCTGCCGGCCGGGCTCAGCTGTGTGAGCGACGCCACCGCCACCGGCACCATCAGCGGCTGCGGGCCCACCATCACCTGGACCGTCGGGAG
>JBEKYM010000042.1:0-26428 GCA_049510975.1 Acidimicrobiales bacterium | reverse complement strand
CGGCCTCGGAGCCGTCGGCGCCGGCGTCGCCGAAGTTGTAGACGTCACCCTTGGACGACACGAGCCAGTAGCCGCCGCCGTCGGGTGTCGGTGCCATCGCCACGATCGGCGACGACAGGGACTTCGCCGCCTCGGAGCCGTAGAAGACGGCATCGCCGAAGTTGTAGACGTTGCCTCTCGAGGTCACGAGCCAGTAGCCGCGGCTGTCGAGCGTCGAAGCCATGCCGACTACGGCGGCCGGCAGCGACTTGGCAGCCTCCGAGCCGTAGAAACCGGCGTTGCCGAGGTTGTAGACGTTGCCTCTGGCAGTCGTGAGCCAATACCCCCTGGGGGCGGTGCACAGATCGATCGTCTTGGCGGTGAGCACCTGGGCGACGGCGTTCACGAGCTCGGACTTGCGGAGCCGGCCCGAGTTGACGGCTGCCACGATGGCGTTGCTCGTGCTGGCGGCGATGCTGAGATCACCGCTCGTCGTGCCGGACGATCCGTACAGGATCATGTCGTCGCCGGCCTCGAGGGCATCAACGGACGCCTGCGGCACGCCGAGCGACAACGGTGGGTCGGCGATGGCGCCCGCCGAAAGCGAGTCGGTCACGATGAGACCCTTGAATCCGAGGGTCCCGCGCACCTCGCCGATCACCATCTTCGAGGAGAGCGAAGCCGGCAGCGGTGTGAAGCCGGGGACACTGGCGTTCGACATCATGAGGGCCGGAGCGCCTGCCTCGATGGCCGCTTCGAAAGGAGGCAGCGCCACCTTCTCGAGCGTCGTCCACGGCAAGGTGTGCGCCGGTCCGTCGTCGGTGTTCTCGCTCACGCCGCCGAGCCCAGGGAAGTGCTTCACGACCGGGACGACACCGCCCGATCTCATGCCCTCCATGAAGGCGGTGCCGTCGGCGCTCACGACTGACGTGTTTCCGCTGAAGGAGCGAAACCCGTCCGGATCCTGTGCTCCCGGCTCCACCGCCCGACCGTCGACGTCGAGGACGGGGGCGAGGTTCATGTCGACCCCGTTCGCTGCCATCTTCGATCCGACCGACTCCGCCAGGGTCTCGATCTGGGCAGGCGTCATCGTCTTTCCCATCGTCGCCGCCCAGGGCATCGAGCCGACGAGGTTGGCCATGCGCTGCACGCCGCCACCCTCCTCGTCGGTCATGACGACGAGTCCGAGGTGGCCCGGCACCTCGGCGCGGAGCACCGCCAGCTGCGAGTCGAGATCGCTCGGAGCCGCCGTTCCGAACAAGATGATGCCGCCATAACCGTCCTTGGCGGCTTGAGCGACCGCCGGCACGTCCGTCTCCTCGGCCGGGAACACGATCGTCTGATCGGCGAGCCGTTGCAGCGGCCAAGTGTCGAGCACGGCGGTGTTCGTGCACGACTCCGAGAGTGGTCCTGCCGCCGCCGGCGCCTTCGAGCTCGCAGCGGCGTGCCCGAACGGCAGCAACATGGCGCAGGCGACCCCGACAACACCGACGGCGAGAGGTCTGCGCCCTCGGGATCGGTGTCCTCCCCGGCTCCGGCCTGGCACCTTGACGGTCCTCGATGACACGCCGACCCCTTTCCGCCCGGGAGTCCCGCGGCCGACGCATGGTACCGGGGCGGTTCGCCGCAGCGACGGCACGCGAACCGTCGTTTTGGGGCCTGCGGCGTGCGACGATCTCGCCATGTCTCCTGACCGATGCGGCCCGACATGAGCCGCAGCATCGTCGTCGTCTCTGGCTCGGCCTCCGGCATGGGAGCGGCCACGGCCGCCCGCCTCGAAGCAGAAGGGCGCCGCGTCGTCGGCATCGACCGCCGCGAAGCCGAGATTGTCGCCGACCTCGGGACCGTCGCCGGCCGCCAGCTCGCTCTCGAGTCGGTCGGCCAGATCGCCGGCGGGGGCATCGACGGTCTCGTCACCTTCGCCGGAGTTCCGGGTCTGCCGTCCTCTCCCGGGAGTGAACTCGTGTCGGTCAACTACTTCGGCACGGTCGCCCTCCTCGAAGGGCTGCGCCCGCTGCTCGCACGCGGCGAGCAGGCGGCAGCCGTCGCCGTCAGCTCCAACTCCACCACCTGCCAGCCCGGTGTACCCCTCGGGCTCGTAGAGGACTGCCTCGCCGGCGACGAGGAGATCGCCCGGCGGGCCGCTGATGCTGCCGGCGCCCTCGCCAGCTACCCCGCAGGCAAACTGGCGGTGGCGCGTTGGGTGCGGCGCCAAGCACCCGGGGCGGGCTGGGCGGGCGCTGGCATCGCCCTCAATGTGGTGGCACCCGGAGCCGTCGAGACACCGTTGTTGCAGGCAACCCGTCAAGACCCGACCATCGGTCGCTACGTCGATGCCTTCCCGATCCCAGTCGGTCGCAAGGGGACCGCCGAAGAGCTCGCCGGCGTCGTGCAGTTCCTCCTCGGGCCGGACGCACGTTTCTTCTGCGGTTCGGTCCTGTTCGTCGACGGCGGCACCGACGCCCAGCTGCGCGCCGACGACTTCCCCAGCCCGATGGGCTAACCGCCCAAGCTTGAGGAGCCCACGCCCTGCGCGCAGGAGTACCGTCGGCCCATGCCGACGCCCCCGCCCACGGCCCTCGACCAGCCTCCAGGCATTGACCCGCTGGCCCCCGCCGAGCTCGGTCCCGTCAAACTGCGCAACCGCATCGTCAAGGCCGCCACCTTCGAGGGCCGCACGCCCCGGCGGGTCGTCACCCCTGAGCTGATCGAGTTCCACCGCGCGGTCGCTGCCGGCGGTGTCGCCATGACGACGGTGGCCTACTGCGCCGTCACCCGCGAGGGCAGCACCGACGGCCACCAGATCGTGCTCGACGGGCCAGAGGTCGCTGCTGGCCTCCGAAACCTCACCGACGCCGTCCACGACGAAGGCGCCGCCATCTCGGCCCAGATCGGTCACGCCGGCCCGGTGGCGAGTCCCATGGGGACGAAGACGCCTGCACTTTCGCCCTCGAGAGTCTTCAGCCCTCTCGGGATGCGGTGGACCCAGGCCGCCACGCCGGGCGACATCGAGCGCATCACCGGCCAGTACCGGAGCGGGGCGATCGTGTTGCGGGAGGCGGGTTTCGATGCCATCGAGATCCACATCGGGCACGGCTACCTGCTGAGTGCGTTCCTCTCGCCTCGGCTGAACAAGCGCACCGACGAGTGGGGCGGCAGCCTCGAGCACCGCGGCCGCTTCCCGCTCGAGGTCGTGCGCGCGGTCCGGGCGGCGGTGGGACGCGACGTCGCCGTGACGGCCAAGCTGAACATGGCCGACGGAGTACCGGGAGGGTTCTGGCTGGAGGAGAGCATCGAGTTCGCCCGACGGCTCGAAGCCGACGGATCGCTCGACGCCCTCACGCTGACGGGCGGGAGCTCGTTCGAGAACCCCATGTACCTGTTCCGGGGCGAGGCACCCGTGAACGAGATGGCGGCGGTGTTCCCCGGTGTGCTGCGCAACGCCGTCAAGCTCGCCGGCGGCCGCTTCTTCAAGGAGTACCCCTTCGAGGAGGCGTACTTCCTCCCCTACGCACGACAGTTCCTCCAGGCCCTCGAGATGCCGCTCGTGCTCCTCGGCGGGATCAACCGCCTCGACACGGTGTCGCGAGCCTTGGCAGAGGGGTTCTCGTTCGTGCAGATCGGCCGCGCCCTGCTACGAGAGCCCGACCTGCTGGCGAAGATGCAGGCCGATCCGCAGCGCATGTCGCTGTGCATCCACTGCAACAAGTGCATGCCGACGATCTATACCGGCACGCGCTGCGTGCTCGTCCCCGAGCACGGCTCGGAAGCCTGAACGCAGGCGCCAGCGAAGCGCCGCCCCGTCACCACCCATCCCTGAGCGCCCGTGGCTGCGCGCCCGCCACGGGCGTGCCCCACCTGCGCTGCTTCCCTACAGTCCCTGCTCACGACGGCCGATAACCACCCTGGTGACCACCGAGGAGGCCGGCGCACGGGCAAGGCTGCGCAGAGGAGCTCTGGCGAGCGCGGGCTTCGTCGCGATCTTCGCGCTCTGCATGACGCTCAACCCCTTCGGGGCCCGCGCCTCGGTCTGGGTCGACGACCTTGGCACGATCGTCGTCGCCTTGGCGGCCGCGGCTGGTTCGATCCGCAAGGCCGGTTCGGCGAGCGGGCGCCACCGCGCCGGCTGGATCTGGATCTCGGCCGGCTCAGTGTGTTGGCTGGCGGGCGAGCTCATCTGGGGCTGGTACGCCCTCCTCCTGGCAAGAGTCGTTCCCTCCCCGTCGGCGGCGGACGTCGCCTACCTGATCGGCGTGCCCTTTGCCGTCATCGGCATCGTGCTGTTGGCCGTGGGCAAGACGGAGCTGCGAAGGGGATGGCGTTTCGTCCTCGACGGCGTCATCATCGCTGTCTCGCTGCTGTTCATCAGCTGGTCGACGGCCCTCGGCGCCGTCTACCGGGTCGGCGGCGGAACGCATCTCGCACGCCTCGTCGACCTCGCCTATCCGGTCACCGACATCATCATGGCGACCGCCGCGCTGGCAGCGTTGTCGAAGGTGCGCGGCAGGCGGCGTCACGAGCTCGCCCTCATCGGAGCGGGTCTCCTCGCCTTCTCCGTCGCCGACAGCGCCTACAGCTACTTCAGCTACACCAACACCTACGGCAACGGGAACGTCTTCGACACCGGCTACATCGTGGGCTACCTGCTCATCGTGCTCGCCACGCTCGTGCCGGTGAGAGCGCGCGCCGGCGCCGACGACGAGTCTGCCGCCAACGAGCGCATCTCTGCTTCCCAGACGATGCTCCCCTATATCCCGCTCGGTATCGCCACCGGCATCGCTTTGGCCAAAGCCGTGACAGGTGGCCAGTTCGATCGCCTGCAGATCGGCACCGGGATCACCCTCGTCGCCATCGTGCTCGTGCGTCAGCTGCTCACGGTCGTCGAGAACCGGTCACTGACGGTCCGCTTGCAGCACACGATCTCCGAGCTGCGGCAGTCCGAAACCGAGCTTGCCCACCAAGCTTCCCACGACCCCCTCACCGGCCTCACCAACCGGGTGCTGTTCGCCGACCGCATCGACGGCGCCCTCGAACGCCAGCTCCGTAGCGGCCGGATCGTCGCCCTCATGGTCTGCGACCTCGACGAGTTCAAGTCGGTGAACGACACGCTCGGACACCACGCCGGCGACGAGGTCCTCCGCCAAGTCGCAGACCGCCTGTGCGAGCACACGCGGCCGGTCGACACCATCGCCCGCCTCGGTGGGGACGAGTTCGGGATCCTCCTCGAAGGTCTCGACGATCAGGACGTCGCCTGCCGCTCCGCCGAGGCCATCCTCGCTGCCCTCCTCTTGCCACTCGTCGTCGCCGGCCAGCGCGTCATCACCTCGGCGAGCATCGGGCTCGCCATCGCCGCCGAGCCCGGTGACACGGCCGCCAGCCTCATGCGGGCGGCCGATGTGGCGCTCTACGAAGCCAAGGAGACCGGCAAGAGCTGCTACCAGGTCTTCGACTCGGCCATGCTGAACGACGTCTTCGCCCGCATCTCGCTGAAGCACGACCTCACCATCCTGGCGGACAACACCGAGCAGCTCGAGATCCACTACCAGCCGATCGTCGACGTCTGGAGCGGTGAGCTCACCGGCGTGGAGGCGCTCGTTCGCTGGCGCCACCCAAGCCTTGGCCTGCTCCATCCAGACGCCTTCATCCAGAGCGCCGAGGAGAACGGCTCGATCGTCCAGCTCGGCGCCGCCGTCCTCGATCTCTCGTGCGCGCAGATGGCGGCTTGGCGCCGTGAGGGCCTCGACTGCCCGAAGATGTCCGTGAACGTGTCCGCCCGTCAGCTGCGAGACCCGAACCTCGTGGCAACCGTGCGCGATGCGCTCGCCCGCCACGAGCTCGATCCTTCACAGCTCACCCTCGAGGTCACCGAGAGCATCATGCTGCACGGGGGCGAGCTCGCCATCGACCGGCTGAAGGAGCTGAAGGCACTCGGCATCCTCATCGCCGTCGACGACTTCGGCACCGGATATTCGTCGCTCGAGTACCTGCGGCGCCTCCCGGTCGACATCCTCAAGATCGACCGCTCGTTCACCAACGAGATCGACGACGACTCCACGACGGTCGTCCTCATCGACCTCATGACCCAGCTCGCCCATGCACTCGGGCTGCGAGTGGTGGTCGAGGGCATCGAAACCCCCGAGCAGATGAACGCCGTCCGCCTGCTCTCCTGCGACGAGGGTCAGGGTTACCTCATCTCCCGGCCGGCACTGCCGGCCAAGATCGCCCCCTTCCTGCTGCACGGCACGCGGTTCGAGCCGCGGGCCGGCCTGGTGCCGAACGCACCCTGAGCACCTTCGGTCCGCGCCGGCGGGCGGTGTTGCGGTGGCCAGGGTCGAAGGCGGCCAGCCTCAGGCGCCGGCGGGCGGTGTTGCGGTGGTGAGGCCGGCAACGAAGTCCCGCATCAAGGCGGCAAAATCCTCCGAGCTCGTGTCGTGCACGAGCTTCGACATGGCCTCGGCGTCCGTCCCGACGATGACCCGGGCCGGAGGAGGGCTGATGGCAATGCAGGCGGCAATCGCCGCCGCGGCAAGGTCAGGGTCGGCTGCTTTGGCGCGAAGCGCAGTGTTCGAGGCCATGAGCGCCTGGAACACCGGCTCGTAGTGGGAACCCGCCGCCACGGCGTAGGTGTCGAGCGACTCGGACATCTCGGTGCGGAAGAGTCCCGGGGCAACGACGGTGACGAACACTCCGAAGGCGTGCACCTCGGCGTCGAGCACGACGCTGGCGCTGGCGAAGGCCGCCTTCGACGCCGAATACCAGCCGCCGAACGGCGCCGGCAGCACATCGTTCATCGAGGTGACGTTCACGATGTGCCCGCCCCCTTGCGCCCGCATCACCGGCAGGACCGCTCGTGCAAGGCGCAGCGGACCGAACAGGTTCACCTCGAAGATGCGATGGGCCTCGTCGTCGGTGCTCTCCTCGAGCGGCCCGAGGCTGGCCGTGCCGGCATTGTTCACGAGCACGTCGATACGGCCGGCCGCTTCGAGCACAGCAGCGGTGAGCGCGTTCGCCGCCTCAGGGTCGGCCACGTCGAAGGCGATCGGCATGACGCCCTCGGGGTAGGCGCCCCGGCTCGGATCCCGTGAGGCGGCGACGACCCTATGGCCGGCGCCGGCAAGGCGCTTCACCGTCGCCAGCCCGATACCGCTGCTGCCTCCGGTCACGAGAACGACGGCCATCCTCCGACGCTAGTGCTGGGCCTGGTGAGCTCGGACCTACGGGCGCGGAGGCGAGCGTCGCCGGCGAGTGTGGCCCCAGCGCATCGGCTGGGAAGCGACGGTGAGCGTCATTCGGGGATGAGCGTCGTCAGGCAGAACGGGTGGCCGGCCGGGTCGATGAGCACGCGCCAGCGGTCCGGGCTCGGCTGCACGGCGGCCGTGGTGGCGCCGGCGGCGACGGCAGCCGCCTCGCCGCTGTCGAGGTCGTCGACGGAGAAGTCGAGGTGGATCTGCTGGGGGACGTCGCCTGTGGGCCATGCCGGCGGGCGGTAGTCATCGACGCGCTGCATCGACAGCCAGAGTTTGTCGAGCTGGACGGCGGCGAAGGTCTCGGTGTCATAGGCGACCTCGGTTCCGAGCAGCTTGGCGTAGAACGCCGCCAGGGCGGGCGGGTCGGGGCAGTCGAGCGAGACCGACCCGAGGCGGGCTGTGGACACGGTGAGTCCTCCTTCTCTCCGATTCGCGGACGGCAACTTAGCCAGAGATGTGGACAAAACACGTCCGCATTTCGCGAGACTGTGGCGCATGGGTGACACGGCGGGCCGCATGCTCCGGCTGCTGAGCCTCTTCCAGAGCCGGCAGAACTGGACCTCCATGGAGCTCGCCGACCGCCTCGAGGTCAGCGATCGGACCGTGCGCCGCGACATCGACCACCTGCGAGAGCTCGGCTATCCCGTCGAGGCCACACCCGGACCCGCCGGCGGGTACCAGCTGGGCAGGGGCGCCCGGATACCGCCCCTGCTCCTCGACGAAGACGAAACCGTTGCCGTCGCCCTCGGCCTGCACGCCGGCGTGGACGGGAGCGTCATCGGGCTCGAGGACGCGACGTTGTCGGCGTTGGCGAAGCTGGAGCGGTTTCTTCCTGCCCATCTCTCCACCCACGTGCGCGACCTGTACGACGCCACCCTCACGTTGTGGGGACGAGACGCCGACCCCGTCGACCGGGCACTGCTCGTCGTGCTGGCACGGGGGTGCCGGGCGACCGAAGCGATCCGGCTCGATTACCGCGACCGCTCCGGGAGCGCGACCAATCGGATCGTCGAGCCCTACCGCCTCGTGCGCACCGGCCGGCGCTGGTATCTCGTCGCTCACGACACCGGCAGAGCTGCCTGGCGCACGTTCCGCGTGGACCGCATCGAGGCGGCCGCCGGCACCGGGCAGCGCTTCGAGCTCGTCGACCCACCGGACGCGCTCGCACTTGTCGCCGAGGGGATGGGCGTGTCGCCGTATCCGGTCCGCACCACCGTGCGCTTCGCGCTGTCGTTCGAAGCCACGGCCCGCCTCATCCCGAGGACCGTCGGTGTGCTCACACCCGAAGGTTCCGACTCCACCATCGTCGAGATCGGTGGGGTCAGCCTTCCGGACATGGTCCGCTACCTCGCCGGCCTGGGCACGAGCTGCGAAGTCCTGGAACCGCTCGAGCTCCGCCTCGCCCTCCGGCGCCACTGCGAGGAGCTGGCCGCCCGCAATGCCTGAAGGCTGGCGCTTTGCCGCTCGCTTGGCTCGGTTCGCTCAGATCGCCTTCGGCGGGGCGAGGAGGGCAACGAACTCCTCTCGGCCGAAGGCGGTGCCATCGATGCCCCACCCGCCTTCCGCCGCCTCGGTGAGGAGCACCCAGGTTCGACCGGCCTGCGTCGGGTCGCCGGCGATGCGGGCGACGATCTCCGTCGCCTCTGCCACGAGCTTTCGCTGGCCTTCGCGCTGGAACGCCGCCGGCGGAGTGACCACCTGTACCCGAACCGTACGGGAGGCCTCCGTGGCCGCTGTGTGCACGGAAGCCGGCTCCATGCGGTGGATGTAGGCGGCCGTGTTGTCGAGGTGAAACGCCGTCGGTGCGCTCACGCCCTCCGCCCGCAGCAAGGCCAGGGTGAGCTCCTCGGCGAGCTGGCGGTCCGAGCCCGCCGGGAAGAGATCAGCCGGCGCGTACACGTCGATCATGGGCACGGGAAACTCCTGACTCAGAAAGTATGATGATGTACATAGAACAGTATCTATGACGTCCGTCATAGTCAAGTGGGGAGCAGCCATGGCGAAGGAGGTCCGGTCGAAGATGGTCGAGGGGGCCGTACAGCTGCTCGCACGCCACGGCCTTCAAGGGACGTCGTTCTCCGAGCTGCTCGAGCTCACCGGGACGCCCCGCGGTTCGGTGTACCACCACTTCCCCGGAGGCAAGGAACAGCTCGTCGCGGCTGCTGTCGACCTCGCCGGTGACCGCGCCATCGAGCTGCTCGCTGATAAGACCGGCGCCTCGCCCGAGGAGATCACCGCCTACTTCCTCGGCCTCTGGCGCACGATTCTCACGCGCTCGCATTTCGAGGCGGGGTGCGCTGTGCTGGCCGTGACCGTGGCGACGGATTCGGGCGAGTTGTTGAACCACGCGGCGGCGGTGTTTCGTGCCTGGCGGCAGCGGCTCGGCGAGCTCTTCGAGGCCGGCGGTCTCGGCCGACGTGACGCCGCCCGCTTCGCCGCCACGCTCATCGCCTCGAGCGAGGGCGCCGTCGTGCTCAGTCGCGCCGAGCAGGACATGGAGCCGTTCGAGCTCGTCGCCGGGCACCTGCTCGAGCAGGTACGGCGCATGCGGGCAGCGGCGGAGTAGCGCCGGTTCACCCCGACTCGGCGGCCGTGCCAGGATGGCGACATGACGAGCGAAGAGGCGAACATCGAGCGGTTCGAAGTCCAGCGGACGATCCCTGCAGAGCCGGCGGCGATCTTCGCCATGCTGTGCGACCCGGAGGGACACGTGTCGATCGACAGCTCCGGCATGCTCATGTCGGCCACGGGCGAGCCAGCGAAGGCCGTCGGCGACACCTTTGTCGTGCACATGGACCGGGAGGCGCTGAACGACTACCCACTCGGCCTCTATGACGTCACCGTCTCGATCACGGCCTTCGAGCAGGACCGCGAGATCGCCTGGACAATTCTCGGTCAGCTCAGGCCGCAGATCGGCCACGTCTACGGCTACCGGCTCGAGCCGGCGGAGGGCGGCGGCACGCTCGTCACCTCGTACTACGACTGGTCGACGATCGACCCGGTCTGGAAGGAGGCCGGCATCTTCCCGGTCATGTCGGAGGGTGCGTTGCGGGCCACGCTCGGCATCCTCGACCGCACTGTCCGGCGGTCAAGCGCGCCCGTGTAGCTCGTAGCGCCCGCTCAGTCACTCCCCTGGCGGTCGGCCGCCACTTCTTCCCAGGTCTGGCCACTGCGCACGCTTGCCGGTGACTCGGCGACGACGTCAGAACCCGGGCGAGCCTGATCGTCATGCACCTTCAGCAGGATCCATCGGCGCTCGCCGGTCCTGACAAGACTGAAGCGTCCGGCAAGCTTGCGGCCCGACAACAGGAACGAGACGTGATCCGGCTCGCTACGGGTGATCTCGGCGGTGCCCTCGTCCCAGATGATGACAGCGCCGCTGCCACGAGCCGCATGCTCGTGCACTCCCTCGAAGTCCCCGGCGGCGAGCTCGTGGTCCTCGACGGGAACAGCGAGGCGGCGAATGTCGGGGTCGAGCGACGGGCCTTTCGGCACGGCCCAGGAGCGCAGTACGCCGTCCATTTCGAGGCGGAGGTCGAAGTGCAGCGTCGTAGCGTCGTGCAGCTGAACGACAAATCGCGCCATCACCACCGAACCTATCGCCGCCGCTGGGCATCGCAACAAGGCCGGCAGATCGGTGACAAATCCTTGCCGCTGTAGGAGGTCCGTGGTAGCAAGGCGGCGGAGGAGCGGGCAGCTCGGCTCACCAGGGTCGTCGTTTCTTCCACCAGCCATCGGAGGAAACCCATGACGTCACTCGGCACGAGCACACCGCAGCACAGCAGTGGGATGCCCCGCCCGGGGCGGGCCGGACAGCTGGGCAGAGCGGTGCGCCGGCACCGGGCCGGCTCGGTCGCGCTCGTGCTCGTGCTACCGGCACTGATGCTGGCAGCTGCCCCTGGCGCCGCCGCCAGCATCACGCATCGAGCGGCGGGATCGGTGGGCGTCACCTACTACGCCGTCGGCAAACCGCTCTGCAAGCTGCCCAAACCCGGCCATGCCTCCTGCGACGCCATCCGCCGAGTCGAGGTCAAGAAGGGCACTCCCGGAGCTGAGGCCTACCGTCTTCCGGCCGGAGCGCTTCGCAGCGGTCCCGGCGCCACCGTCGGGCCGTCCGGAGGGCTCACGCCGAGCGACCTGTCGACGGCCTACGGGTACAGCTCGACGGCTGGCGCCGGCCAGACGGTCGCCATCGTCGATGCGTACAACGACCCCAACATCAATTCCGATCTGCAGACCTTCGACGCCGAGTACGGGCTGGCGACGTGCTCGGAGGCGAGCGGTTGCCTACGGGTCGTGAACCAGACTGGCGGATCCACGCTGCCGGCCAACGACACGACCGGCTGGTCCGGGGAGGAGTCGCTCGACGTCGAGACGGTGCACTCGGTCTGCCAGGACTGCAAGATCATCCTCATCGAGGCGACCGATCAGTCGAGCGCCAACCTCGGCACGGCAGTCAACGAGGCGGCGACGCTGCACGCCACCGAGATCAGCAACTCCTACGGCAGTGCCGAGAGCGGCTGGCTCTCGGTGGCCTCGGACTACAACCACCCGGGCATCGTGATCACTGCCTCGGCGGGAGACGACGGCTACTACGACTTCGACCTGCTCGGCACGGGCACGCCGTCGCCCTACAACGAGGCCAACGCCCCGGCCTCCTTTGCCACCGTCGTAGCGGTCGGCGGGACGTCGCTGTATCTCGGGCAAGGCGCTACACGGCAGTCCGAGACCGTCTGGAACGACAACGGTACGAGGGACTACTGGGAGCAGAACTTCGGGCAGCCGCTCGGCGCAACTGGTGGAGGGTGCAGCTCGCATGTCGCCGCCAAGGGGTGGCAGACGCATCTGAGCGTTTGGTCGGCGACATCGTGCGGGTCGTTTCGCCTCGTGTCGGACGTGTCGGCCGATGCCGACTACCTCACCGGCTTCGACGTCTACGACACCTACAACTGCGGCTCGGCGTGTTCTCCTCCAGGCTGGAACACCATCGGGGGAACGTCGCTGGCCTCCCCGATCATCGCCGCCATGTACGCCCTCGCCGGCGGCGCCCACGGTGTCGCCTATCCGGCGCTCACGCTCTACGGTCACCTCGGCGGCACGTCGCTCTACGACGTCACCGTCGGCGGCAACGGCTTCTGCGGTGGCGAAGGGGCGGCGGCATGCCCCGACCCGAACACCTCCGGTGACGGCATCCTCGACTGCGCCTACCCCGCCACGGGCTCGACCCCGAGCGCCGGCGACCGCACCTGCGATGCGGCCACGGGCTACGACGGCCCGACCGGCGTCGGCACGCCCAAGGGCCTCGGCGCTTTCATCAAAGTCAGCCCGACCGCCAAGATCGGAGGCCCAACGTCGGTCGCCGTCGGCACGACGAACAAGTGGACGGTCACCGTGACCGACCCGTTCCCGGGAGGCTTCGGCCAGAGCTTCACCTGGAACTGGGGTGACGGCTCGTCGAACACCGTGACCTCGACCGGGTCGGCCACTCACAAGTACACCGCCGGCGGCAAGACGGAGAAGATCACGGTCAGCGTCACCGACAACTACGGACAGACGGCCACGGCCACCTACACCGTGAAGGTGACCTGAGGAGGGCACGGCCGGCGCGCCTTGTCCACTTGAGCAGCCTGCCCCAGCACAGGACCGCAGACGCGCCGATGCGGCCTGCCCGAAGGCGGCGAGGCCGACGCGGCTCACACCGGACCGCAGACGCGCCGATGCGGCCTGCCCGAAGGCAGACCGCATCGACTTGACGTGCCAGAGGAGCGGACCGTGTCTACGCAGCCCTGACCTGCTCGGCGGTCCCAGTCACGCCAGACCTGAGCGTCAGGTGCCGGTGACCAGGGTGCCGCTGGCGGTAGCCAGCGATGAGGCCGTCGACTCCGAACCAGCTCGAGGTCTTCCACGTTGCCAGGATCACGATGGCGAACAGTGCGTAGAACCCGCACACACTCGCTGTGCCAGACATCACGTAGGTGAAGAGGAGGAGCAGGCTTGCGATTGCCGCCGTGCGGGTGAAGAACCCGAGCACGAGGGCCGCACCGATGGCGAACTCACCAAGGGCGACGAGGACACCGATCCAGCCGGCGTTCGGAACGACGAAGCTGTGCAGGAAGCTCCCCCACCAGCTGTAGGCAGGGACTCCATGGGCGGCAAAACCGGCAACGCCGGCGCCGTGGTTGTGCAGGAAGTAGGCGTTCTCGGCACCGAACAACTTGGCCCAGCCCGCTTGCATCCACATGATGCCCAGCCAGACGCGCATTGCCAGCCAACCGACTGCCATGACCTTGGACTGGCCCAGCCACTTCACGATCGCCGGGGTCGTCCTCTTGGATGGTTCACTCAGAAGTGCAACAGGGTTCAACATCTCATTTTCCTCTTTCTAGGTCGGGCTCCCGCCGACGTTGTCACTAGTGTGACCCTTCACAAGCGGCCTCCCCAGGGCCGAAAGACCTGCTCCGGCGGCGCAGAGGACCCAAGGCCGGCGGGCACAATGGCCGTGCCGGGGGGCAAGCCGGCGGTTCACGGCTTCGATCGCGTCCCTTCACGACCATTCTGGGTGCGCATCAGGGACACATATGTCCTCAACGTGCACCCAGAATGCGCAGCCTCGTCCAGGGCTCCGGTGCTGCCCAGGTCCCGTCGCGAGGCGGACGATGGTTCGCTCGTCAACGGCGCTACCGTCGGTCTTGTGCCTCCAGACTCCGTGTCAGCGATGCAGGAGCTCGACAGGGCGAGGTACATCTCGCTCACGACGTTCAAGCGTGATGGTTCGGCGGTCTCCACCCCGGTGTGGGTCACCGGCTCCGGCGGCACCTACCTCTTCACGACCGGCGGCAACAGCTGGAAGGCCCGGCGGCTCCAGCGCAACTCGTCGGTCCAAGTCCGAGCGTGCGACATGCGCGGCCGGGTCAAGCCGGCGGCCCGGCAGTTTGTCGGCACCGGGGTGGTTGACGGCTCTGCCGAGGCCCTCACCGCCGCCGAACGAGCACTGTCGGCGAAGTACGGATGGCAGTTCAAGGTCACGAGAATCGGCGAGCATCTCAAGACTCGCTTTGGTCGCGGAGCCCCCGAAGTTCTGGTAGCCGTCAAGCTGTCGCTGCGCGAAGGCTGACCCGACACTTCGTCAGACAGAGTGTGCGCGAGTCAGCCGACCGCCGGCTCAGCCCGAACCGCCCCACAACGCCTGGCGCAGCCCGGAGGCCCGTGCGATCGGCCGCTCCACGGCCGCACGGACCGATGCCTCGGTGCCGGCCACGAAGAGCTTGCGCTGCGCTCGGGTGACGGCCGTGTAGAGGAGCTCGCGGGTGAGGATGGACGAGTCCGGCGCAGGCAAGAGGACGGCGACGGTGTCGAACTGGGAACCCTGGGCTTTGTGGACCGTCATGGCATAGACGGTCTCGACGGCCGCCAGCCGGGTCGGGCTGACGTACACGACTTCTCCCCCGCGCTCGAACGCTGCCACGAGGCGGTCGGGTGTGACGGCGACGACCACGCCGGTGTCGCCGTTGTAGAGGCGGAGGCTGTAGTCGTTCTCGGTCACGAGCAACGGGCGGCCGGCGTACCACGCCCCCTCCGCAGCAAAACCCTCCACGTCGGCCGCCAACCACCGCTCCACCACGGACATCCACGTGTTGACGCCCTCAGGCCCGCGGCGGTGGGCGCACAAGAGCCGGAAGCTCCCGAGCGCCTCGATGGCCTCGTCCGCTCGGCCGGCGCCGGCCGCATCCACGAGACGGCGGCCGCTCGCGACGGCCGTCGTGCGCACGGCCTCGAGGCCCGACGTGGCGCTCTCCGAGGCGACATCGACGTCGAGCCACCGAACGTCCGGCTCGTCGGAGGACAGGAGGGCGACGACGCCGTCGCTGTCGCCCCGCTGGATGGCTTCGGCCAGCCGGCCGATGGACCCGCCAAAACGATGCACCCGGCGCAATACCACGACCCCGTCACCGATGGATCCGCCGGCAGGCGGGGGCGAGGCCGGCACGGTCTGGCCGGCGGCACGTGCGAGCTCCCGCTGCGCCGGCGGACGCATCAACAAGCCTGTGGCCGCCGGCCCGACGACGTCACCGAGCACGGCACCCGCCTCGACGGAGGCCAGCTGCTCCGGGTCGCCGACGAGGATGAGGCGAGCTTCGGGCCTCACGGCCTCGACGAGGCGGGCCATGAGAGAGAGCGAGACCATGGACGTCTCGTCCACGACCACGACGTCGTGGGCGAGCCGATTGGAGCGGTCGTGCCGGAAACGGCTGCGGTTGCCGGGGTTCCAGCCGAGCAGGCGGTGCAACGTCATGCCGTGCAACTGCAGGAGGCGGGACTGCTCGTACGCCTCGATGGGGAGCCGCCCCGCCTCGGCGTGGACCGCCTCCTCCAGGCGGGCGGCCGCCTTGCCCGTGGGAGCTGCCAGGGCGACCAGCGGCGGGCGACGCCCGGCCGCCTCGGCCTGCTCGTCCAGCAGCACGAGCACCCGCGCCACCGTCGTCGTCTTGCCGGTACCGGGGCCGCCGGCGATGACCGAGAAGCGGCGCAGCACCGCAGCAGCCGCAGCCAACCGCTGGAAGTCCGGCTCGTCCGGGCTCGAGAAGAGCCGGCCCAGCCCGTCGGCGAGCACGTCGACGTCGACGCCGTCCGCCGGTGATTCCGACAACGCCAGCAGGTCGGCCGCCACCTGGCACTGCTGTGACCAGAAGCGGTCGAGGTACAGGGTCGTGCCCTCGAGATGGAGCGGGCGATCAGCGCCGACCAGCGGGCTGCCAACCAACCGCTCGATCCAATCGTCCACCGCCGGCCACGACAGTGCTTGCAAGTCGACGGGCGTGTCGAGGTCGGTGCTCGCCGTCGTGCGGATCGTGGCGAGGTCCACGCAGACGTGGCCGAGTCGGGGGGCACGGACGGCAAAGGCGGCACCGAGCAAGACGACCTCGTCGCCCGTCTCCCCAAGGCGACCGAGGCGCAACGCCACGTGCACGTCGGCCGCACTGAGCACGCCGGCGAGGTTGAACTCACCGAGCAGCCCGCCTGCGCGCCGCGCCAGGCGGACGTCGAACTCGTCGAGCTCG
The DNA here is from genome assembly GCA_049510975.1 of Acidimicrobiales bacterium. Lineage (GTDB taxonomy): Bacteria > Actinomycetota > Acidimicrobiia > Acidimicrobiales > Bog-793 > JAKACA01. Next base: position 10,143 of record JBEKYM010000042.1, on the reverse strand, counting down.
GAGATCACGCTCACGCCGTCACCGCCCCGACCCGGGCGGGCGCGGCCGCCGCCCAGCTGGCGTCCCAGGGCCGGCCGGCAACCCAGACCCGTTCGCGGCCCGGCCCACGTCGAACACATCGCTCAGCGCCTCCACGAGCGACCCGGGCGGGCGCCACGACCACACACCGCACGGCTGCCCGTCCACCGCCGGGAGCTCAGGGCTGCTCATCCCTCTCAGGAACAGGTAGAGCGCCCCGCCGAGGTTGCGGTCGGGCTCGTAATCCGGCACCCGCCAGCGCAGGTAGCGGTGGAGAGCGACGGTGTAGAGCAACGCCTGCAGCGGGTAGTGGGCCGCCTCCATCTCGGCGGCGATGCCGTCGGGCCGGTAGTTCCAGGCGGTCAGCGATCCGTCGGGCGAGCTCAAGCGGTTCGTCTTGTAGTCGACGATGACAAAACGCTCATCGGCCAACCGGAACACCAAGTCCAAGCTGCCGGTCAGATAGCCGCGCAGCGTCCCGTTCAGGGAGCGGTCCCGCAACCGCTCGGCGTAGTGCGCCATCGGGTCGTCTGCCGGCAGGTGCGCCTCCAGCAACGCCGCAATGTCGGTCGTCGAGAGCTCGCCGCGGGGATCGTCGCCCCCGAGGACCGGGAGCTCGAAGGTCATCTCGTCCACCCGGTCCCCCCGACCGATGTCGCTGAGGCGCGTGCCGGCCACCAACGGCCCGAGCGGCGCCGAGATGGCGGTGGCCAAGCCGGCTACGACCGCATCGAGATCGCCAAGATCGAGGTGCTGCCACGACAGCTGAGCCGCCAAGGCAACCCGAAGCTCCGCCTCGAGGTCAACGGCGGCAAAGTCCGTCATCTCCATGACGGAGTGGACGAGCGTGCCGACGCGTGCCCCGGCCGCCATCTCGCCGAGCAGGAGCGGCACGGAGCGCAAGCCCTCGTCGGGAGCCGAAGCCCGGCCCTCGGCCGCAACCACCCCATCGAGCTCCTCGTCGTTGTTGGCATCGTCGTCTGGCTCGCTGCCGACGGCCGACAGCTCGTGGCTCGCCTGCGTGATGCTCGAGTAGGACGCCCGCCGCCAGCGCTCGTCCAGCGTGCGGTCGAAGATGTCAGCTTCGAGATCCGGCGGCGTCGCCGCCACCCCGAGCCAGCGGCGCGGGAAGACCGGCCCGACGATCTCGAGGCTGACGCCGCCGCCGAGACCGGCGAGGCGGGCCTCCATCTGGTCGTCCGTGAGGCCCTTTTTCCCAAAGGCGTTCACGACGCCCGCCTCGTCGCGCGAGAACAGCAGCCGGGCGAGCGGGGACTGCTCGCTCTCCCAGGCGCACGCCCACCACACGACCGCCTGATGCTTGGCACGCGTGAGGGCGACGTAGAGGAGGCGGAGATCCTCGCCGCGGGTCTCCACGCGGGCGAGCTCCTGGCTGGAGGTGAGCCCCGAGTGGTCGCCTCCGCTGTCCTGCACGATGCCGACATCGAGCGTCCGAAGGTTGTCGTTGGCCGGGTCGTGGAAGACGGGCACGGCGTCGACGGGGCTATATCCGTCCCACACGTAGGGGCAGTACACGACGGGGAACTCGAGCCCCTTGCTGCGGTGGATCGTCAGCACCTGCACGGCTTCGGCGTCGGACTCGAGGCGGCGGCTGCGGTCCTCGTCGCCGGCGTCCTCTGCCGCCTCGGCGATCCGCCGGCGCAGCCAGGTCGTGAGCGCCGTCGAGCCGAGGCCGTCCGACATCGCCGCCGCGTGCAGCAGCTGGCCGACGTGGCGCAAGTCCGTCATGTAACGCTCGCCGGCAGGGCGGCCGAGCACCCGCGCCGGCAGACCCCGCGTGATCGTGACGTTCTCCAGCAGCGCGGCCACACCTCGGCGTCGCAGCAGCGCTGCCCAGCGATGGAGCGACCAGTGCAGCTCCTCCCACTCGTCGTCGCCCGCCGTCGCCACACGCAGTGGCTCCCAGCCGATGAAGGCCGTCAGCGCCGCCGAAGCCGCCCGATCCCTCGCCGTCGGCCGCTCGAGCGCCTCGAGCAGACGCAGCCATTCCCGCGCCGGCTCGGTGTCGAAGACGCTGCCGGCGCCGCCGATGACGGCCGGAACAGACGCCGCCGACAACGCCTCCACGACGACGGCGGCTTGACGGTTCGTACGCACGAGGACGGCGAGATGGCCGGGACGGACCGGTTCGCGCCCGACCTCGCTCCCGTCCAGCCGCCGCGACTCCACCGTCGCGTCCGACGACAGCAGCGCCACGACATCCGACGCCAGGTCCTCGGCAATGAGGCGACGGGCCGGATCGGCCGAGATGTAGCCCGTGCGAGTGAGGCTCACGAGCCCGTCGGCGCGGCGCAGCATACGGGCACGCAACGGGGCCGCGAAGGGAGCGCCGAGCAGCCGCGGCTCCTCGTTGGCGGCGGCCGCCCGCACATGGCGGTAGGCGATGCCGGCATGCCCGAGCTGGCTGTCGGCAAACAGGGCGTCGTAGGCGGTGATCAGTCCCTGGTCGCTCCGCCAGTTGATCGAGAGGGTCGCTTTCGAGGCGGCCGCCGCGGCTGCCTGCAGGTAGGCGAACACGTCGGCGCCCCGAAAGGCGTAGATGGCCTGCTTCGGGTCTCCGATGAGCACGAGCGTCGAGCCGCTCTCGCCGAACGCGAGCCGCATGATGTCCCACTGCACCGGGTCGGTGTCCTGGAACTCGTCCACGAGCACGACCGAGTAGCGGTCGGAGAGGCGCTTGCAGGCGACCGGTCCCCGCACCGGATCCATGAGCGTGTCGCACAGGCGGATGAGGACATCGTCGTAGGTGAGCACCTGGGCGAGGCGCTTGCGGTGCTCGATCTCCTTGGCGACGGCATCGGCGAGGCGGCGCCGGATGGCCGGCGGCGTCAGGTCGTCGCTGCGAGGCGGCACGATGGCGGCCCTCGGGTGGCGAAGCACCTGCTCGCCGATGCTCAAGGCCTCCTTCCGGCCGAAGCGGAGGTCATCGGGACGAGCCCAGAAGCGCCGCAAGTACAAGTCGTCGACGACCTCGCCCAACAGGTCGCGCGCGTCCTCGATGAGGGTGACGTCGCGCTCCACGTCCCCGGCCGTCCCGAGCCCGGAGAGGACTTGCATGCAGAAACCGTGGGTGGTTTCGATGGTGGCGGCGTCAAAGTTGGCGACGGCTTTGGCGAGGCGCCCGCGGCGCAGCTCCACCTCCTCAGGGTTGCCGGCGGCCAGCAGGCACAAGACGTCGTCGTCGCTGTCGGGGACGACGCCGGCGAGGGCGGCCGTGAGGCCTTCGGCGGCGCTCACGAGGCGCTCACGCACGCGCTCGCGCAGCTCCCCCGTGGCCATGCGGGTGAAGGTGACGACGAGGAGGCGGTCGAGCGGCATGCCGTCGGCGACGTAGCGGGCGGCGAGGGCGGCGATCGTGTACGTCTTGCCGGTGCCGGCGCTCGCCTCGAGCAGCGTCACCCCGCGGGGGAGCGGCCCGCACACGTCGAAGGGCGCCGGCACCCGGTCGTAGTCGCTCACCGGTCCACCACCTCCTCGTGGTCGAGGAGGCCGTCCCACAGGCGGCGGGAGAGCCGCCCGAAGCGCGTCAGCTCGAAGACGTCCCAGCCGTCGCCGCTCTCGTCGCTTCGGGGGGCACCCGAGCGCGCCACCATCTCCTCGAAACCCACCTCCCCTCCCAACACCAAGACATGCTCGGTGTCCCGGTTCTCACGCGGGTAGTTGTAGCTCGAGGTCCAGGCGGCCGAGGCCGGTTTCTCGGCCGGTTGGTTGCGGTAGGCAGCCTCGGCCCAGGCAGCCGACGTCTTGCAGTACAGCGGCAGGGGCTCGCGCAGGTTGGCGCGGTAGAGGTCGAGGAGGCCGTCGAGGTATTCGATGGCAGCCGCCTGCCGTTTTGCCGGGTCGCCGCCAAGCGTGGCGATGCGAGCTGTCGTCACCTTCGTCCCCTTGGCCGCCCCGTCGCGGGCGCGGCCGATGGTGGCGGCCTCGAACGAGCGCTCGGGCCAGGCGGCCGTGAGGGCGAGGAGGCGGACCCAGGCGATGAGGCGGGCAGCCGGGCCGAGGCGGGAGTAGGTGACGGTGTGGAGGACGTCTCCGCGGAGACGCGCCACCGTCCCGATGAGATCGACGTCACCGCGAAGGGCGACATTCACGTCGAGCGAGGTCGGCTCGACGTCGCTGCGGCCGGCGGCGACGAGCTGCTCGACCGTGGGCGTGATGCTTCGCAGGATCGGCACTGCCAGCTCGCCCGGCGGCAGGAGGCCGCGAGCGCGCTCGGCCGCCAGGCAGTCGTCCAGGTCGGCACCGGCGAGACGAGCCGCCAGCAGCCGCTCGGCCACGCCCCAGGTCTCGAGGGCGTCGAGCTCGATGGGGACGGAGTCGTCAACGTCCTGCGACCAGTCCCGCGTCGACATGCCGAGCCGGAGGCGGAGAAAGGCTCGCACCGGGTGGCGGACGAAGTTCTCCAGGCGGTCGATCTCGATCTGGGCGAGCTCCTGGTCCGGCAGCAAGCCAGGCAGCCAGGGACCGGTCTCGAAGCGCTCATGGGTCGAGGCGCGGGCGCCCTCCAGGTTGACGGTGTCGAAGCTCCAGGATCGGCCGTCGACCAGGGCACCCGGTGTGAAGTTGCGGACGTCGAAGGGCTGCAGGGGGTGATGGGTCGTGAGGCGGTGGCGGGCGGGCTCGCCCTCGCTCGTGCGCACGGTGCGGTCGATGACGTCGAGGAGCTCGCCGACGGGCACCGCCGGAGGGCGAGCGAGGTTGCTGCGCTCGTCCCGGCCGCTGTAGGTGATGACGAGCCGGTCGGTGGCCGCCAGCAGGGCGTCGAGGAGCAGCTGGCGGTCCTCGGTGCGGGCGTCGCTGTCTCCGAGATGGGGGTCGGCAGCGATGAGGTCGTCGCCGTCGCGCTCGATGTGGCGGGGGAAGACCCCGTCGTCGAGGCCGAGGAGGCAGACGACTCGGTGGGGGACCGAGCGCATGGGGACGAGGGTGCAGATCGTGAGATGCCCGGTACGGAAGTTGGCTCTCGTCGGGCGGCCACGCAGCCGGTCGGTCAGGAGGCTGCCGATGTCGGCCGGATGCAGCTCGACGGCGCTCACGACGCCATCGGTCGTGGCCTCCTCCACGAGGCCGTCGAGCAGGCGCTGCAGCTGCACCCGCTGCCAGGAATCCTGTGGCGTGGTGGCCGTGAAGTCGTCGGCGATGTCGGCGAGCCCTGTCGCCCAGGCGTCGATGGGCCGGGTGCCGCTCAAGGTGGCGACTGCGGCCGCCAGGCGGTCCAGCAGCTCGGCGAGGCGCCCCGCCCGCTCGATGTCGCCGCTGTCGACGTCGTCGAGCGGGAGCGCACCCCCGAAACGCCGCTGGCGCTCGTCGGCCATCGTGACGCCAAGCAGCATCCGGTCGAGCCCCGCCCGCCACGTGTTCGCCTCCATCTCACCGAGCTTGAAGGGCTCACGGTGGGCGGCATCGAGCCCCCAGCGCACGCCCGCTTCGACGACCCACTCCTCCAGGCGGGAGAGGTCGTCGTCATCGAAGCCGAAACGCCGCCGCACCGGCTCCTGCCCGGCCAGGTCGAGCACCTCGCTGGCCGTGATGCGAGCCTCCGCCAGACCGAGAAGCGAGGCGACGACGCCGAGGACCGGGTTCGTTTGGCGGAGGGACCGGTCGGCGAGGCGGACTCGCAGATCGGGCAGCACCCTGACGTCGTCCTCCTCCGGGTCGAAACTCCCGAACGTCGCCTGGATGAGCGGGGCGAACACCTCGATGTCGGGGCACATGACGATGACGTCGCGGGGCTCGAGCGTCGGGTCTTCCTCGAGGAGGTGAAGAACGGTGTCCCGCAACACCTCGACCTGGCGGGCGCGGCCGTGACACGAGTGGATCTGGACGCTGTGGTCGGCCGGATCGAGGAGCCGTCGCGTGTCCTCGACGCCGGGGGTGGGAAGGCCTGGCGGCTGGCGGTCGGCGCGAACGTCGACCTGCAGCTGATGGAGCAGGTCCCCGGTGGCGTCCTCGACTGGGCGATGCTGGTCGGACGTCGGCAGACCGTCGCCTGAGCGGAGCACGAGCTGCATCTCCCGGGCATCGCGGCCCCAGGAGGCGAGGAGGGGGTTTCTTGTCTCGTCCACCGTGGGGTCGTCGGCCCGGCGCATGCCTCTCGTCGGGCCGTCGAGCGCTGGCGCCACCCGGTCCCAGAGGGCGGGAGACGGGTGCAGCAGGAACAGGTGCACGTCACGCTCGGCGGCGATGGCATCGAGGACGTCGAGGTAGCTACCGGGCAGGCGGGTGAGACCGAAGAGGCAGATTCGTGCCGGCAGCTCGAGCAGAGTCGGGTCGCGTCGCAAGCGGGCGCAGGCGTCGATGAGGCGCTCGGCTGGGCTCGGCTGGCCGATGCGATGGCGCAGCCGGCGCCACAGTTCCGGCTGCCAGCCGGCGCTGCGGTCGTCGTTGTCGCCGTTCAGCCAGGACCGCACCATCTCGGGGCGGTGGACGCCGTAGCGGTCGTAGAGGTCGGCGATGTGGCGCACGCTGGCGAATCGGCGGGGCTCGTCCTCGGGGGCGGAGTTGCGCAGGTGGGCGGCCAGCGGTGCCAAGAAGGGCTCGCCGAGGCCGGCGTCCACGACCTCGAGCAGCGGCCAGACCGAGCGTTCCGGCGCCCACGGGTCGGCCTTCGGATCGATGCCACCGGCGGACGCGAGCGCCGTTCCGATGACCGCGCCCGGGAAGGGGAAGTCGACGTTGGCACAGATGCCGTCGTGGCGGCCGGCGCTCGTGCCCAGGTGGGCGGACAGCTGTTGGGTGAGCCAGCGTTCGACGCCTCGGGTCGGGACGCTGACAACCTCGGGCTCCATCGGGTCGTCGAGGGGCTCGCTGATCAGCTCCGCCAGCATCGCCACGAGGCCGTCGGCCCGTTCGGAGCGGTGGAGATGGAGCACGTGGAGAGTATGACGTTCAGGGTGTGTCAACGCGCTCCGCTGCTGGGTACCGCAGTTACCGCGCCGGGCAGGCGACACTCTCTGGTAGACGTGAGCGACGTGGCGGGTTGGACCAGGAGGACCGATGTTGACCTCGATTCGAGGCGTTTGGCACGGTGGGGCGGACCGGGTGGGCGCCTTTCACGACAGGCATCCACGAGTGGGCCCGGTCATCTTCACAGCGAGCGCGCTCTATTTCTTCGTGCAAATTGTTGTGGCGTGGGTCGTCACGCCTCCCTACAGCTTGATCAGGAACACCATCAGCGATTTGGGGAACACGGCGTGCACGAAGGGCCTTTGCTCGCCGCGACACGTGTTGATGAACGTCGACTTCATCTACCTTGGTGCCGTGATGATCGCGGGCTCCACATTGCTCTACCACGAGTTCAGAGAACGGGGAGGCACCGAGCAGAATGCGGCGTTCGTTGGCTTCTCGCTGATGGCGCTCGGCGGGCTGGGCACGATCATCGTCGGTGCCTTCCCGGAGAATACGGTCAGCGTCTTGCACATCACCGGGGCGGCCATGGCGATCGGCGGCGGCAACTTCTGCATCTTCATCCTCGGCGCTGTGCTCAAGCTGCCGGAGTCAATGCGGCGGTACATGTTGGTCTTCAGTATCACGTCACTGACTGCCGGCGCCTTGTTTGCTTCCCACAAATACTTCGGCATCGGTGCCGGCTCGATGGAACGAATCGCCGCCTATCCGGAGACGGTGTGGTTGATCACGTTTGGCTTGTTCATCTGGCGGTATCACCCCGAAGAGCCCTTCCCGATCCGGCGCAGGAACCAGCTGACCGCCGAGCGTCACGCGGGCGAGTGAGCGAGCCAAAGCGACCCAGCACCCAGCTGCCGTTGCCGATCGGAGCCGGGTCACTGGCGACGAGTGGCGTTGCCCGATCCGGCTCGCCGCTGCAGAAGGCGAAGTGGCGGCACTCTCGATTCCGGTGAGCGTCCACCCCTTGCGCAGGCGCCAGCGGTGTGACAGCTTGCGAGGGTCAGTCGGGAGGGTGTTGGCCCCGAAGGGAGGGAGTTCCGATGAGATTCGTCGGTCTGAGAACGTTGCGGCTCACTGTCCGCAGCGCCGCAGCGGCAGCATTGATCTGTGTAGGAGTTACCGTTCCGGTGGCAACTTCGCTGGCTGCTGCCACTCACCTGGCGCCGTCGTCGACGGCGGCGTCGCCAGGGTCCTGGTACCTCGCCCTCGGCGACTCGGTCACCTTCGGGTACCGCGAGTCGAACACCGTGCCTCCACCCAACTACGAGAAGGCGACCTCCTTCGTCGGCTACCCCGAGGACGTCGGTGCCGCCCTCGGTTGGCATGTTGCCAACGCCTCCTGCCCGGGGGAGACCTCGGCGAGCTTGATCGTCGAGCACGTCCAGAGCAACGGTTGTGAGAACTCGCCAGGCGGCGGTCCCGGCTATCGGACGTACTTCCCCCTGCACGTGCCTTATCAGGGCACGCAGTTGCAGTACGCCGTCCAGTTCCTGAGGTCGCACCCGACGACGCGCGTCGTCTCGCTCATGATCGGGGCCAACGACGCCTTCCTCTGCGAAGAAACCACCACCGACGATTGCAAGTCCGAGCTCCCCGGCGTGCTCAAGCAGATCTCGGCCAACGTCACCGACATTCTGACGGTGATCCGCCACGAGGCTGGTTACAAAGGTCTCATCGTGATCTTGAACTACTACTCGCTCGACTACGCCAACCCCGTCGACAACGCCGGCAGTCAAGCCCTGAACCTGGCGATGGACCGAGGGGCCAAGCCCTTCAACGTTCACATCGCCAACGGCTACGCCGCCTTCAAGAACGCCGCTGAGCACTCCGGCGGCGATAGCTGCACCGCCGGCCTGCTCACCCAGCTGAGCAGCGGCGGATGCGGCGTGCACCCGAGCGTGGCCGGACAGGCTGTGCTGGCGCTGGCGGTGGAACGGGCGATCGCCGGCGCTTGAGGTGGACGTCCGGGCACTAGCTTGCCCGAATGCGCGATGTCCACGACTTGAGCCTCCGGGCTCGGGTTGTGGCTCGACGAGGGCGCTGAGATGCCGGTCAGGCATCGTCGGCGCTGGCCGCGACGGGCCCTGGGCCTGGCTGTCGTCATCGTGCTGTTTGGCGGCGTCTACGTCGGGCTGGACCTGGCGGCGCGCTCGATCGCCGAAAGCCACTTCACACAGGACATCCGCGCCCGCAGCGGTGCGAAGAGCGTGTCGGTCCAGGTCGACTCGTTGCCGTTTCTCTTCGACCTCCTGGCCCACGGCAACGTCCAGAGCGTCGACATCCGACTCGAACAGGTGCCGGTCGGGAAGCTCGACCTTGCCCAGGTTGATATCGCGGCTCGGACCGTCCAGCTCAACCGGGGTTACCTCTTCGGGAGCCACAGGATTCGCGTGACCTCCATCTCCAGCGCCGAGGTGCGGGTGACCGTGACGGCGTCCGAGCTCTCCGCAGCGATTCACCGCCGCGTCGCGCTCGAAGGTCCCGACACCATCAAGGTCAAGATCGGTCCTCTCATGGTGCCGGCGACACTCGGCATCGTTGACGGCCATGTCCTGACCATCGGTGAGGCGGGATTACAGCTCCTCCACGTCGACCTCGGCTCCAGCCCGCTCGTTCCGCGGTGCGCCATGAAGCTGACGATTGCCAGCGGCTCCGCCACGCTCGCCTGCACTGTCGCCCCGGTACCCCTCTCCTTGCTGACGGCGATTTCGGCGGCCAAGTAAGGGCTCGGACCAGCCCGGCTGCCTGTGCCTCGTGCCTGACAGAGTTAGCAGGCACAACCCTCCATGATCGGTATCGGCACGTTCGATTGCCAGCTTGAGCGAATTCCTCAAGAAATATTCTGAGCGGCGCACGTCGGGCACGGCTATGCCAAAAGGGGCTGAGGGCGACGGTCGCCCGGCTGACAGAGACCGTGCCACCGACCAGGAGGAACGGTGGTCGGGAAGGCGGGATTCGCGCGACCGCAGCGTCCCAATTGCACAGAACTGCTCAATCGACTCCAGCCTCAGGCGTACGCAGCGACGTCAGCCGTACCAGGCATCGGTCGGATCCCCGCAGCCAGCAGTGCCGTCTCAATGTGGTCGAGGCGACGGTCGTCCGGAATCCAGACGACGAGCCCATCGCGGCCGCGGGTCAGAAGGACTCGATAAGCGTTTCTCAGCAACTGCTCCGGATCGTGCTGCCGTGACCGACGGC
>JBEKYM010000041.1:0-27768 GCA_049510975.1 Acidimicrobiales bacterium | reverse complement strand
CAACCCCGGGCGAACGGGACCGAAGGTCTCGTCGCGTAGGCTCGCGCCGTGCCCGACAGTTCCCCGATGCCCCGCAAATTCGTCGTGCGCACGTTCGGGTGCCAGATGAACGAGCACGATTCGGAACGGATCGCCGCCCTGTTGTCGGCCGAGGGTATGGAACGCACGACCGAGGTGGCCGACGCCGACGTCGTCGTGCTCAACACCTGCTGCATCCGCCAGAACGCCGACGACAAGCTGTACGGGACCCTCGGCCACCTCAAGTCCTTGCAGGCCGAGCACCCGGGTATGCAGATCGCCGTCGGCGGCTGCCTGGCCCAGAAGGACCGCGACCGTTTGCTGGAACGTGCACCGCACGTGAACGCCGTCTTCGGCACCCACAACGTCGGTCGAGTAGCTGCCTTGCTGGGTGAGGCCCGAGCCTCCGGCAACTCCGTCATCGAGATTCTCGACGCCGCCGCCCGCGACGACGAGGCCGAGTTCCCGACGGCCATGGCCGTCCGATCAGACCTCCCGCACGCTGCCTGGGTGACGATCCAGATGGGCTGCGACAACTCCTGTGCGTTCTGCATCGTCCCGGCCGTGCGCGGACCCGAGGTGAGCCGGCCCTTCGCCGACCTCGTTCGCGAGGTCGAGGTGCTGGCTGCCGGCGGGACGGTCGAGATCACGCTCCTCGGCCAGAACGTCAACTCCTACGGTCGCGACCTCACGACGCGGTTGCGCTCCGAAGTCGCCTCCGATCTGCCGCCCGCCGGCTCCGCCGTCGCCTACCAGACCGGCCGGCGCTGGGTCGACGAGGGCGCCCGCCGCCCCCGCCCTCTCTTCGCCGACCTCCTGCGGGCCGTCGGCGCCGTGCCCGGCATCCGCCGCATACGCTTCATCAGCCCGCACCCGAAGGATCTGCGGCCCGAGACGATCGCCGCCATGGCCGAGACCGACGCCGTCTGCGAGCAGCTCCACCTCCCGTTGCAGTCCGGCAGCGACCGCGTGCTGGCGGCAATGCGCCGGGGTTACACAGCCGAGCGCTACCTCGAGCGCCTGGCGGCAGCGAGGGCAGAGATCGCCGATCTGGCTGTGTCCACCGACATCATCGTCGGCTTCCCCGGCGAGACCGAGGCCGATTTTCAGGCGACCCTCGAGATCGTGGCCGAGGCGCAGTACGACAGCGCCTTCACGTTCATCTTCTCGCCCCGGCCCGGGACGCGAGCCGCCGAGATGGCAGCGGACTTCGTCCCGTCCGAGGTCGTGGGCGAGCGGTTCGAGCGGCTGCGGGTCGTGGTGGAGCGTTCTGCCCTCGCCCGACATCGGGCACGCATCGGCCGCATCGAGGAAGCCCTCGTCGAAGGCCCCTCCAAGAAGGACGCCTCCCTGCTCACGGGACGCACCCGCCAGGGAAAGCTGGTGCACTTCGACCCGGCGGGGAACCCGAGCGCCGGCGTGGGGGACGTGGAGGTGGGGGGTTTCGTGCAGGTGCGCATCGACTCGGCCGCACCCCACCACCTGCGGGGCACCCTCGTCGCCGTCGAGGAGGCCGTGTCACGGCCACGAGCCAAAGTCCCGATCAGAATCCCGGTACACGCCGGCTGAGCCAACGCCGGCCGGCGGTGCTGGATGCTTGGTGGGGACACATCGGTCCCGACGAACCATCCAGAACGACCGTCCCGAGGTTCGACTGAGTCGGTGAAGACGCCGGCTCGGCGTACAATCGACCGTCGTGGGCTTGTTCTCGAAAGTCCTTCGCGCGGGCGAAGGCAAGAAGGTAAAGAACCTGGCAGCGGTCGTACCGCTCATCAACGGGCTCGAGCCCGAGACCCAGGCACTCTCCGATGCGGAGCTCCTTGCCAAGACGGGCGAGTTCAAGCAACGGATCGAGCAGGGTGAGGACCTGAACGACCTGCTCGTCGAGTCCTTCGCCGTCGTGCGGGAGGCGGCGCTGCGCACGATCGGCCAGCGTCACTTCGACGTGCAGCTCATGGGCGGCATGGCGCTGCACTTCGGCGGCATTGCCGAGATGAAGACGGGCGAGGGCAAGACCCTCGTGTCGACGCTCCCGGTCTACCTGAACGCCCTCAACGGCCGCGGCGTGCACGTCATCACCGTGAACGACTACCTCGCCAAGCGCGACTCGGAGTGGATGGGGCAGATCTACAACTTCCTCGGCCTCGAGGTCGGTCTCGTCATCCCGGACATCTCCGACTTCGAGCACAAGCGCAGTGCGTACCGGGCCGATCTCACCTACGGCACGAACACCGAGATGGGCTTCGACTACCTGCGGGACAACATGGCGCTCTCCCGCGACCAGATGGTGCAGCGGGGCCACGTCTACGGCATCGTCGACGAGGTCGACTCGATCCTCATCGACGAGGCCCGTACGCCGCTGCTGATCGCCGGCCCCTCGAACGACTCGACCAAGCTCTACTACCAGTTCGCCAGCATCGCCCGCGCCCTCAAGCGCGACGTCGACTACGAGGTCGACGAGGAGAAGAAGACGGTCATCGTCACCGAAGGCGGCATCTCCAAGGTGGAGCGCCAGCTCGGCGTCGACAACCTCTACGACGGTGTCGCCGCCAACCTCGTGCACCAGCTCGAGAAGTCGCTGCAGGCCAAGGAGCTCTACCACCGGGACGACGACTACATGGTCGCCGACGGCGAGGTGAAGATCATCGACGAGTTCACCGGCCGCGTCCTCGAGGGCCGCCGCTGGAACGACGGCCTCCACCAGGCCGTGGAAGCAAAAGAGCGCGTCCGCATCCAGGAGGAGAACCACACCTGGGCGACCGTGACGCTGCAGAACTACTTCCGCATGTACGAGAAGCTCGGCGGGATGACCGGTACGGCCGAGACCGAGGCCGCCGAATTCGCCTCCACCTACAACCTGCACGTCGTGCCGATCCCGACGCACCGCGCGATGGTGCGCAACGATCAGCCGGACTTCATCTTCAAGTCCGAAGAGGCGAAATTCAACGCCGCCGTCGAGGACATCGCCGACCGGTACGAGACGGGCCAGCCGGTTCTCGTCGGCACCGCTTCGGTCGAGCGCTCCGAGCACCTCTCGAAGCTGCTGGAGAAGCGCGGCGTCCCCCACTCGGTGTTGAACGCCAAGCAGCATGCCCGAGAGGCGACCGTGGTCGCCCAGGCCGGCCGCCTGCACAGCGTCACCGTTGCCACGAACATGGCCGGCCGAGGCGTCGACATCCTCCTCGGCGGCAACCCCGAGGGGCTTGCTCGCGACGAGCTCGTGGCTCAGGGTCTCGACCCCGAGAGCGACGAGGGCAAGGCCCGCTACGCCGAGCTGCTCGCCCAGTTCACCAAGCAGTGCAAGGAGGAGGGCGAGGAGGTCCGCACGCTCGGCGGCCTCTACGTGCTCGGGAGCGAGCGGCACGAGAGCCGCCGCATCGACAACCAGCTGCGAGGCCGGTCAGGGCGGCAGGGCGACCTCGGCGAGAGCCGTTTCTTCCTGTCTCTCGAGGACGAGCTCATGCGGTTGTTCGCCACGGGCGCCATGAGCTGGGTCATGGGCAAGGCACTGCCTGACGACATGCCCATCGACTCGAAGATGGTGGCGAAGTCGATCGAGAAGGCCCAGAACACCGTCGAGGCGAAGAACGCCGAAGTGCGTAAAGAGCTCCTCAAGTACGACGAGGCCTATGACAAGCAGCGCAAGGAGATCTACGCCCGGCGCTTGCAGATCATCGACGGCGAGGACCTGAAGGAGTACACCGAGGATCTGCTCTCCGAGACGATCGCTCGCATCGTGGCCGACACCTGCCCGAGCGAGTTCGCCGAGGAGTGGGATCTGGCGGGGCTCGTCGCCGAAGCGACCCGGTACTACCCGACGAAGTTTCGACCGCAGGAGCTCGAGGCGGCGGCGAGCACCCAGCAACTGGCAGAGAGCCTGTTGACCGAGGCCTACGAGTTCTACGAGGAGCGCGAGACCGAGCTCGGTGGTCCCGAGCGTGCCCGCGAGCTCGAGCGTCTCATCATGCTGCAGATCATCGACGCTCGCTGGCGGGCGCACCTCATCGAGCTCGACTACCTCCGCGAGGGCATCCACCTTCGCGGCCTTGCTCAGACCGACCCTCTCGTGGCTTGGCAGCGAGAGGCGTACGCCATGTTCGGCCAGCTCTCCGAAGGCATCGCCGACGACTACCTCCAGCACGTCTTCCACTCGAGCTGGGTCGAGCCCGAGGCCGAGGCGGAGGCCGACCTGTCACAGGCGCTCTACGTCGCCCCGGAAGACCCCTCTGATGCGGAGGGCTCCAGTGTCGCCAGCGGCGCCTCCGCCGGCGGTGCCCGCTCGGCGAGCAACGGCGTCGCCAACGGGAACGGGCGGGGGATCGGCTCGCTCGCCGCCACGGGAGCAGGCTCGAGCCTCGGCGGTGTCACGGCTGCCGGCGGTGGAGGCGGCGGTGCTTCCGGCGCCGGCGGCGCTCCTGGTAACGCCGGCGGGAGCAACGCCGGACGGCCGGGCGGCCGGGTGGTCGGAACACCGGCCAAACCGCAGAAGATCGGGCGCAACGACCCGTGTCACTGCGGGAGCGGCAAGAAGTTCAAGCTCTGCCACGGCGCAAACTGACTGCCGATGGCGACCACAGCTGATGCAGCCGCGCCCGCTCCCCGTGATTTCGGCGCCGAGCTGGCAACCTTGCGCTCGCGCCTCGAAGCGGCCAACGCCTACCTGCGTCTCGACGAGTTGACCGCCCGCCTCGCTCAGCTCGAAGCCGAGCTGGCCGAGCCGGACCTGTGGTCCGACGCCGATCACGCCCGCAAGGTGAGCACGCAGTACGGCCGTGTGAAGGCCGACGTCGACCTCCTCACGGGCCTCGAGAGCCAGCTCGCCGAAGCCGAGGAGCTCCTCACCCTCGGCATCGAGGAGGAGGGCGGCATGGCCGAGGTGGGTGACGACCTCGATCGGGCGATCACGTCGCTCAACAAGTCGCTCGACGACATCGAGCTGCGGAGCCTGTTCTCGGGGGAGCACGACGAGGCTGATGCCATCGCCGAGATCCACGCCGGCGCCGGCGGCACCGACGCCCAGGACTGGGCAGAGATGATGCTCCGGATGTACTTGCGTTGGGCGGAGCGGAGGGGTTTCGAGGTGGAGGTGGACGAAGTGTCCGAGGGGCAGGAGGCTGGCATCCTCTCGACGACCTTCATCGTGCATGGGCCGTACGCCTACGGGCTGCTGGCGACCGAGCGCGGCGTTCACCGCCTCGTGCGCATGTCGCCGTTCGACTCCCAGCACCGCCGCCAGACGAGCTTTGCCTCCCTCGAAGTCGTGCCCTTCCTCGAAGACGCCGGCAGCGAGGTCGAGATCGACGAGAAGGACCTGCGCGTCGACACGTACCGTTCCTCGGGTGCCGGCGGCCAGCACGTCAACAAGACCGACTCGGCAATCCGGCTGACGCACCTGCCCACGGGCGTCGTCGTGTCGTGCCAGAACGAGCGCAGCCAGCACCAGAACCGTGCCAAGGCCATGCAGATCCTGGCGGCGAAACTGGCCGATCTGCAGCGTGCGCAACGGCGCGCCGAGATGGATGCGCTCACGGGCCCGGAGAGCGACAACGCCTGGGGCAGCCAGATCCGGTCCTACGTCATGGCCCCCTACCAACTCGTGAAGGACCTCCGCACGGGCTACGAGACGGGCAACGTCGAGGCGGTCCTTGACGGCGATCTCGACGACGCCATGGTGGCCACGTTGCGGTGGAAGCGCGAGCACAGCGGGTCGTGAGGGCTTCATCGGCCTGTAACGGGGGGCCACTGGTAGGGTGGCCGGCAAGCCACGACGGGGCTCGGCGGGCCTCGACTTTGGAAACGAAAGACGCATGATCCGCTTCGACAATGTCACCAAGTCGTACAAGGGGGACATCGTCGCCCTTCGCGATGTATCGCTCGAGATCACCAAAGGTGAGTTCGTCTTCGTCGTCGGCGCCTCCGGGTCCGGCAAGACGACGCTGCTCAAGCTGCTGTTGCGCGAGGAGGGCATCGACTCGGGCCAGATCTGGGTGGCCGGGCGCGAAGTCGGCCGCCTCTCCAACTGGCGGGTGCCCTACCTGCGCCGCAACCTCGGCTGCGTCTTCCAGGACTTCCGGCTCTTGCCGAACAAGACGGTGTTCGAGAACGTCGGTTTCGCCCTGCAGGTGATCGGCCGACCTCGCCACGTCATCACGACACAGGTTCCCCAGGTGCTCGAGCTCGTCGGGCTCGGCCAGAAGGCCGGCCGTTACCCCCATGAGCTGTCGGGTGGCGAGCAGCAGCGGGTCGCCATCGCCCGAGCCTTCGTGAACCGGCCGCTCATCCTGCTCGCCGACGAGCCGACCGGCAACCTCGACCCGGCTACGAGCCTCGGCATCATGTCGCTGCTGGACCGCATCAACCGCACGGGCACGACGGTCGTGATGGCGACCCACGATGCCGGCATCGTCGACCAGATGCGCCGGCGGGTCATCGAGATCGACCACGGGCGGATCATCCGCGACCAGGTGAGAGGGATCTACGGGATCGATCCGTCCCCCTCCACGACACGGGGCGTGCCGGCGGTTTCGCTTGCCACAGGCAATGCCACCACGATGGAGCCCCCGGCGCGTACCGTCGCCCGCCGGTCCCGGACGAGGCATTGATGCCGATCTCCATCGGCTACATCTCGCGGGAGACGGCCAACAACCTGTGGCGCAACCGGCTGATGGCGATCGCCGCCATCTTGACCGTGGGCGTCTCGCTCTCGCTCGTGGGGACGGCTCTGCTGCTGCGCCAAGCCGTCAACAACTCCCTCGACGCCCTGCAGGCCAACGTCGACCTACAGGTGTTCGTCAACGCCAACGCCTCCGCCGGTCAGACAGCATCGCTCAACTCGCTCATCAGCCAGACCCCGCAGATCAAGCACTGCAACTACCTCAACCATCAGCAGTCCTACGACAACGCCGTCAAGCTGTTCCGCTCCGAAGGCGAGTCGTCGGTCATCCAGTCGCTCACGGTCGCGACGACGCCGCCGGTGTTCCAGTGCACCCTCGTGCACGCGCAGGACGCCGCCACCGTCGCCGGCCTGTTCACCGGGCAGGCGGGCGTCTACAAGGTCGAGTACCCGGCGAAGTCCATTCACACGCTCGAGTCGATTTCCAAAGTTGCCCAGATCGTGCTGCTCGTGCTCGCGCTCGTCCTGCTCGTATCGTCCATCGTGCTCATCCTGAACGCCATCCGAATGGCGATCTTCTCGCGCCGCCGCGAGGTGGGAGTCATGCGCCTCGTGGGGGCGACCGCTTGGTTCATCCGCTTGCCGTTCATGATGGAGGGGCTCGTGCAGGGCATCATCGGCGCCGGCATCGCCGTCGGGATGGTCCTGCTCGGCGACTTCGGCATCCGGGCGCTCCTCCACCACTTCCCGGAGTTCCAGAACGCCATCGTGCCGAGTCACGACGTCGTCATCACAGAGATCTTCGTGGTGCTCGTCGGTCTCGTCGTCGGTGTGGGCGGGTCGGCGCTGGCGGTCCGCCGCTTCCTCGACGTCTGAGCGCCGGCGTCAGGTGTTGCGGTCGCTCGCCGCCGCCGCCGCCGCCGCCGCCGCCGGCGCCGCCGTGGCCGGCTCGGCACTCAGCACTTGATGTCCTTGCGGTTGAAGACGACGAAGGCGGCGCCGAGGGTGAGCACGAGCCAGGCGAGCTGGGTGATCACGCCGTGGGTCATGCCCGACAGGGCCGTGCCGGGCTGGAAGAGGTCGAGCCAAGCATCGAAGTAGTGAGTCGGCAACGCCGGGGCGATGTGGGTGACGAAACCGCCCGGCAAGGCTCCGAGGATGGCCGAGAGGACATAGACCCCGGCGGCCGCGGTGACGGCGGCGAGCACGTTCTCGGTCACGACGGCGAGCAGGATGGCGAGGCCGGCGAGAGCGGCGCTGTCGAGGGCCACATACGCCGTGGCGAGCAGGAAGCGACCGAGGGTCTCGGCGACCGGGATGATCTGCACCCCCCCGCCAACGCTCGTGACGCCACCGCCGACGGTGACGGGGTGCAGCCCGAAATAGACGATGCCGACAAGTGTCGCCACGATCGGGATGACGAGGAGCGAGCCGAGGGCGAGCACGGTGGAGACGACCAGCTTTGCCGACAGGACTCGTGATCGGCTGACCGGGCGCACGAGCAGGTAGCGGAGCGAGCCCCACTTGGCCTCCGACGCCATCGGGTCACCGAAGTACACGAGAAACGTGATCGGCGTGAGCAGATGCGACGCGAAGAACAGGGCGACGATGCCGAGCACGAGTCCGCTGCTCGTCACCGAGACGTTCAGGTTGCCGCCGCCCACATGCAGCTGCTGGTGGGCGTTCTGGCCCATCAAGACGGCCACGAGGGCCGCCACGAGCACGCAGATGCCGACGAGGACGACGGTCCGCCAGCGGCGGAGCTGCTTGGAGAACTCGGCGGCGATCATCGGGCGACGCTCCCGGTCGAGGGTGCTCGCTCGCTCACGGAGAGCCTCGGCGGCAGCGAGATCACCGGCGGGCAGGGCTCCGCGAGCGACCGAAGGTGGTCGTCGCACGCCTCGTCCGGTTCCGGCCCGACCTCCTCGCCTTCCGGCGGTGCCACCATCTCGAGGAACGCCGACTCGAGGGTGTGGCGCGGCATCACGGTCTGCACGCCGATGCCGGCGTTCACGAGTGCCGTGACGAGGTCGCACCGGCTCGCCGTGCCGAGCTGGACGACGATCCCGGGTGGCGCAGTCGCCACCGAGGCGATGCCTCGCACGTGCCGGAGCACGTCGAAGGCCCGTGACGGATCGTCCGTCTCGACGTAGGCGGAGGCGGCGCTGCCGGTGACCTCGTCGACCGTGCCTGCCTTGATGAGGCGGCCGTGGTCCACGACGACGACCTTGTCGCAGGTCTGCTCGACCTCCCAGAGCAGGTGGGAGGACAGCAGGATGGTCGTTCCGTCCTGTGCCAGGCGCAGCAGGGCTTCACGCACGAAGACGATCTGTTGCGGGTCGAGACCGTTCACGGGCTCGTCGAGCACGAGCAGCTCCGGGTTGCCGAGGAGAGCCTGGGCGAAGCCGAGACGCTGCTTCATGCCGTGCGAGTACGTCTTCACCGGCCGGCCGGCAACGTCGCCGAGGCCGGCGATCCCGAGCGCCCGATCGATGTCGCCAGGACCGCTGCGCCGGCCGCCCGCACGCCAGTAGAGCTCCAGGTTGTGGCGACCGGACACATGCGGGATGAAGCCCGGACCCTCCACGAACGACCCCACCCGGGCGAGGACTTTGGCACCGAAACGGATCGGTTCCCCAAGGATCGTCACGCTGCCCGCCTTCGGGCGGACGAGCCCGAGCATCATGCGCAGGGTGGTCGTCTTGCCGGCGCCGTTTGCTCCGAGCAGGCCGACGATGCACCCGCGCTCGACGGTGAACGAGAGGCCGTCGACAGCGGCCACCGATCCGAAACTCTTCCGGAGCCCGACCACCTCGATCACGGTGTCATGGCTCATATATCCAGACTACGTAGCCTCGAAGTTTTGCGTGGGTCGGGCGCCAGGTAGTGTGCGGCGCCGTGAAGGGTGTGCTGCTCGCCGGAGGGACAGGGAGCCGGCTGTTCCCGTTGACCCGGATCACGAACAAGCACCTGCTGCCGATCGGCGACCGGCCGATGATCGACTACGGCATCGAGGCCCTCGTGCTCGGCGGCATCACCGAGGTCATGGTCGTGACCGGCGGCACGCACGCCGGCGAGTTCCTTCGACTGCTCTCGAACGGCAACGAATCCGGGCTCGACAGCCTCAACTACGCCTACCAGGAACGCCCCGGCGGGATCGCCGAGGCCCTCGGGCTGGCGGAGCGTTTCGTCGGCGACGACCGGGTTGTCGTCATGCTGGCCGACAACATCTTCGAGCGCTCCATCAAAGGGTCCCTCGACGGGTTCGCCGCCCAGGCCGATGGCGCCCGCGTGCTGCTCGCCCAGATCGACGAGCCCGAGCACCTCCGCCATCTCGGCGTGCCCGAGTTGGACGCCGAGGGCCGCATCGTCCGCATCATCGAGAAACCCGCCGACCCTCCCAGCACCTACTGCGTGACCGGGGTCTACCTCTACCCGCCGGACGTCTTCAGCGTGCTGCCGACGCTCAGCCCCTCAGGGCGGGGCGAGCTCGAGATCACCGACGTCAACAACCACTATGTCTCCACTGGCGCCATGGCCTACGACGTCATCCAGGGCTTCTGGGGCGATGCCGGCGAGTCGATCGACGCCTACTACGCCGTGAACGACTGGGTGCGATCCCACGGGGCCAACAAGCCGTAGCGGATGGTGCCGGTTCCGCTGGGCGACTGGCGGCTCCGCCGGGCGGCCGAGCTCACCAAGCCGGGCGCACGTCCGGCCTCTCAGCTGGCGGGCGAGCTCACGGCCTCCGCACCGAGCGCCTTCAGGCTGCTGTAGTCGAGTTTGCCCGAGGGGGTACGGCCGACACCGTCCACGAAGACGACGTGGCGGGGTGCCTTGTAGCTCGCCAAGCGTCCCTTCACGTGGTCGATGAGCTCACGAGCCTCGGCCGAGGTGTCCGGGCGCAGCTGCACGATGGCGCAGATGGCCTCGCCGAAGCGCTCGTCCGGAACGCCGACACAGGCGGCGTCGGCGACGGCCGTGTGGGTCTTCAGGGTTTCTTCGACCTCTTCGGGGTAGACCTTCTCGCCTCCCGTGTTGATCACGACCGACCCGCGTCCGAGCAGGTGGAGCGTGCCGTCCTCCGCCACGGTGGCGAAGTCACCCGGCACCGAGTAGCGCTTCCCGTCGATCGTCACGAACGTCTTGGCGGTCTTCTCCTCGTCTTTGTAGTAGCCGACGGGTAGCCGCCCGCCGAGAGCGAGCCGGCCGGGGCGATCGGACCCGGGCGGGATCTCGGCACCCAGCTCGTCGATGACCTTGGCGTTCGGGCCGATCTTGAACGAGGCCGTGCCCGCTTCGGCACCGGCTGCAGAGACCGACGAGCCCATCCCGAGCGCCTCGGAGGAGGAGAAGGCATCCACGAGCAGCATGTTGGCGTTATAGGCGTGCAGGCCGCGCTTGGTTTCCTCGCTCCACATGACGCCCGAGGAGATCACCGCGATGAGGCTGGACAGGTCGTAACGATCGGGATCGGCGGCCAGAGCAGCCAGGATCGGCTTGGCAAAGGAGTCTCCGACGATCGTCACGACGTTCACCTTCTCCTGGCCGATGGCGTCGAGCAGCTCGCCGGCGTCGAAGTTGCGGTTGGGGAGCGTCACGACGGTGCCGCCGAGCAGCAGGCAGGAGTAGGCGGTGAAGGCCCCGGTCCCGTGCATGAGGGGGCAGGCGGGCATGAGCACCGGAGGCGTGGCCGACAGGCCCTCGAGTGCTTCACGCACGCCGTCCAACCCCCGGTCCTCCGGCATTGGCAGCATGCTGCCGCCGTTCCAGAGGCAGAAGAGATCGTCCTGCCGCCACATGACGCCTTTCGGCATCCCGGTCGTGCCCCCGGTGTAGAGGAAGTAGAGGTCGTCGCCGCTGCGGCCCCACGGTCCGGCCACCCGCGTGTCCGCTCCGCTGGCGAGGGCGCCGGCGGCCTGCTCGTACGGCCGTGCGAAGCCGGGGCACGGACCCGATCCGTCATCGACGTGCAGCCATAGCCGCACGCCGGGGACGCGGGATCGGATGCGGGCGACGACGTCGGCGAACACCCCGTGAAAGACCACCGCCTCCGAATCCGAGTTGTCGAACAGGTAGACGAGCTCTTCGTCGGCGTAGCGGTAGTTGGTGTTGACGGGGACCATGCCGGCTTTCATGGCACCGAAGACGGTTTCGACGTACTCGTTGCAGTTGTAGAGGTACTGGGCGACCTTGGCTCCCTGGCCGAGGCCGGCCTCGATGAGGGTCTGCGCCACGCCGGCGGCCCGCCGGTCGAAGTCCGCCCAGGACTCGTGGCTGCTGCCGTGCACGAGGGCGACGTGCTCGTCGCCGCGAACTTCGGCCGCCAGCTCCCAGACGTCGGCCAGGTTGAAGTTCGTCACGTGGTCCTCCCCGCAATCGCCGGTGAGATCGGCAACCGCCGGCAACGCCGGCAACCGCCCGAGAGCGTAGGCGCGGGCCGGCATGTCGCGCCCATCTGGGCCGGTTCGGCCCGAAGGTGCGTGAGGTTGTGTGTCACAGAGCCATGCAACCTCACGCACCTCGCGCCGGCACGCCGGCGCCGCCGCCGGCCCGACCTACGAGGAGCCCGGGTCCTCCAGCGCCCACGCCAGCGCCGAAGCGGCGTCGGGGTGCTCGAACTCGAAACCCCCCTCGAGCAGCCGGCGGGGCACCACCCGCTGGCTCGCGAGCAGCATCTCGTCCGCCGGCCCGGCACCGAGGGCGAGGCGCAACGCCGCGGCCGGCACGGGCAACCGTGCCGAGCGCCCGACGGCCTTGGCCAGCTCGGCGGTGAAGTCGACGTTGCGGATCGGCGCCGGCGACGTGGCGTTCAGCGGCCCGCTGAGGGTGTCGTCGTCGATCGCCCGCAGGATCGCCCGCACCTCGTCGGCGAGCGAGATGACGCTCGTCCACTGCCGACCGGACCCGAGCCTCCCGCCGAGACCGAGCCGGAAGAGCCGCACTTGGGGAGCCAGCGCACCGCCGCCAGGCCCGAGCACGATGCCCGTACGGATCGCCACCGTGCGGATGCCGGCTTCACGCGCGGGTGAGATCGACGCCTCCCACGCGCGGCACACCTCGGCGAGGAAACCCACCCCACTCGGGCTCGACTCATCCAACACAGCCTCGCCTCCGTCGCCGTAGAACCCGATCGCCGAGCCCCCCACGAGGACCGGAGGCGGGGACGACAAGCCGGCGAGGGTACGTGCCAGCAAGTCGCCGACGGCGATCCGGCTGGCGCGAATTGCTTCCCGCCGGCTCGCCGTCCAGCGCCCGATGATGGGGGCGCCGGCGAGGTGGACGGCGGCATCGAGACCCTCGAGCGAGCCGCCGCTCAGCCGGGAGGCGTCGATCGTGCCGTTCTGCACGTCGATGACGGCGTCGTGCAAGTGGGGAGACGAGCGCACGAGGGCGACGACCTCGTCGCCGCGCCGGCGCAGCGCTTCCTCCAAGGCGGCGCCGATGAAGCCGGTCGAGCCCGAGAGCAGCACTCGCATCACAGCACCGCCGGCGGCCGCGGCCCCGTCGGGTCGGCCGCCAGGGCGACGGCTGCCAGCACGAGGCGGGTGAACTCGGCCGGGTGGCTCTGGTGGCCCCCGTGGTTCGCCCCGGCAACCTCGTGCAGGGAGCCGGCGGGCAGCGCCTCGGCGAGGGCGGCAGTGGAACGGCGGTGGCGCTCGTTCGACTCCGTCCCGCAGACGACGAGAACCGGAACGGTGATGTTGGCGATGTCGAACGGCGCAGGATCGAGGCGGATGGCCGTCAGCTCGGCGACGAGTGCCTCGCCGTCTTTCATGACCTCCTCCCGCACGGTGAGGGGAAGGAGCTCGAATCGCCGGTCCCCGATCTGGCGGCGGAGGAACCGCTCGGCCACCTGCTCAACGGTGATATCGCCGGACTCCGGAGGTGGTGCGCCATCGATGGGTAACGACTGCATCCAGACAAGCGGCGGCTCGTACACGAGGGCCGACTTCACGAGGTCGGGCCGGCGTTCGGCGAGGCCGAGCACGACCGCACCCCCATAGCTGTGCCCGGCCAGGGTGCAGGCTCGCTCCGCCACAACGGACTCGAGGTCGTCGATGTGATCGGTCATGTGCTCGGCGAGGGGCTTCGCGTCCCGGGAGCCGGCGTAGCCGCGGCGGTCGTAGGAGACGACGTGGCAGCTCTCCATGAGACGTGCCCGCACTCGGGCGAAACTCGTATGGCGGTCCATCGACCCGTGCACGAGCACGACGAGGGGGGCGTCCGGCCCGGCGTCGCTCGGCAGGTCGTCGACGTACAGGCCCTGAGCGTTCGGCGTTCTCGTCACAGCTCGGTTGCGGGCACGCGGCTAACGGGCCGGTCGCGGGTCGACGGCCGGCCCAAATGGCTCTCCGGCCTCCCCGTAACACTCCTCGTGGAAGTGCTCGATGCGCTTCCACACGCCGTCCTCGTACACGTTGACGATCACTTGACGCGGGTGCACCCGGGCGGCGAACTTCACCTGGCGCCCGCAATGAGCGCACATGGCGTCGTTCCCGGGCTCTACGAGCCGCATCACGGCCCGGCTGGAAGCGGTGCCCGGAGCCGTTGTCATCGACGCCACGCTAACGCCGCGATCGCCCCGTGCCGTTAGCGGTCCCACGATGTTGCTCCTGTTGCGCGCTCGATAGCATCCGCAACGTGGCGAACGACACGATGCGAGATGGCGCCGCCGGCGCCTACGGTCCGAACGCGTGGCTGGTCGAGGAGATGTACGAGGCGTACCTGGCCGACCCGAGCTCGGTGAGCGAGAGCTGGCGGGAGTTCTTCGCCGACTATCGGTCGGCTTCGCGGTCGTCTGCCGATCTGGCCGCCGCGGTTGCAGGTGCCGCCGGGGAGAAACCCTCCCCGCCGTCACCCGCACCCGCCGCGACGGCTGCTGCGTCGGGCGCAGGTGCCGCCGAGGAGAAACCCTCCCCGCCGTCACCAGCACCCTCCGCCACGGCCCTCGACGGCGCTGCCGTGCCGGGGCCGGCGGTGGGGGAGGAAGACGAAGGGGACGTGATCAAGCCGTTGCGGGGGGCGGCGGCGCGGATCGTCGAGAACATGGTGGCGTCGCTCTCGGTGCCGACGGCAACGAGCGTTCACCCGGTGCCGGCCAAGCTGCTCGAGGTCAACCGCCAGATCATCAACAATCAGCTCGGACGGACGACCGGCGGCAAGGTGAGCTTCACCCACATCATCGGATGGGCTGTCGTGCGGGCGCTGCAGGCCGTGCCGGCGCTCAACTCCTCGTTCACGGCCGACTTCGACGGCGCCGGCACGGCCGCCGGCGTCGTCCGCCACGAGCACATCGGGCTCGGCCTCGCCGTCGACACCGAGCGCTCCGACGGCTCACGCACCCTCGTCGTCCCCTGCGTGAAGCGTGCCGACGAGCTGGACTTCGCCGGCTTCCTGCACGCCTACGAGGAGCTCGTGCGCAAGGTCCGCACGAACAAGCTGGCCGTCGAGGACTTCGCCGGCGTGACGGTCACCATCACGAACCCCGGCACGCTCGGCACGACCCAGTCGGTGCCCCGCCTCATGCCCGGGCAGGGCGCCATCATCGGCGTCGGCTCGCTCGCCTACCCGCCGGAGTTCGCCGCCGCCGACCCGGCAGCCCTCGCCGAGCTCGGGGTGTCCAAGGTCGTCACCCTGACCTCGACCTACGACCATCGGGTCATCCAGGGGGCCGAATCGGGCCTCTTCCTCTCGAGGATGCACGAGCTGCTCGTGGGCGAGCACGGTTTCTACGACGAGATCTTCGACGCCTTACACGTGCCCTACCAGCCCGCCCGCTGGCACCAGGATGTCAACCCCTTCGCCGGCTCCGACGGCGAGCGCGGCCGGCTCGTCAAGCAGGCCGCCGTGCAGTCCCTCATCAACATCTACCGGGTCCGCGGCCACCTCATGGCTCACCTCGACCCGCTCCGCCAGCACGCTCCGAGCCTGCACTCCGAGCTCGACCCGCTCACCTACGGCCTCACGGTGTTCGATCTCGAACGCAACTTCATCGGGGTCTCGGGCGAGTCCGAGATGCCGCTCGGGCGGATTCTCGGCATCTTGCGCGACGCCTACTGCCGCACGATCGGCATCCAGTACATGCACATCCAGGATCCGGTGCAGAAACACTGGATCCAGGAACATGTCGAGGGCGTCGCCGGCACCATCACGACCGACGAGCAGCACCACGTCCTCGCCCGGCTGAACGCCGCCGAGGCCTTCGAGCGGTTCCTCCATACCCGCTACGTCGGTCAGAAGCGCTTCGGGCTCGAAGGGGCCGAGGCCGCCATCCCCCTGCTCGACGCCGTCCTCGACGAAGCCGTCTCGAGCGGCGTGGAGGAAGCCGTGCTCGGCATGGCGCACCGCGGCCGCTTGAACGTGCTCGCCAACATCGTCGGCAAGTCCTACGGGGAGATCTTCGCCGAATTCGAGGGCAATCTCGACCCCGAGACCGTGCAGGGCTCGGGCGACGTCAAGTACCACAAGGGAGCCAGCGGCAAGTTCGTCGGGCAGAGCGGTCTCGAGCTCACCGTCACGCTGGCGTCCAACCCCTCCCACCTCGAGGCGGTCGACCCGGTCGTCGAGGGCATGGCGCGAGCCCGCCAGGACCAGCACGCCGATTTCGGCACGTTTCCCATCCTTCCGGTCCTCGTGCACGGCGACGCCGCCTTTGCCGGCCAAGGCGTGGTCGCCGAAACGCTCGAGCTGTCCCAGCTGCACGGCTACAAGACGGGCGGCACGGTGCACGTGGTGATCAACAACCAGCTGGGTTTCACGACGCCGATGGAGGCAGCGCGCTCGTCGGTGTACAGCACCGACGTCGCCCTCACCGTGCAGGCCCCGATCTTCCACGTGAACGGGGACGACCCGGAAGCCTGCGTCCGCGTTGCCCGCCTCGCTGTTGCCTTCCGCCAGGCGTTCCACAAGGACGTCGTCATCGACCTCGTCTGCTATCGCCTGCACGGCCACAACGAGGGTGACGACCCCAGCTACACCCAGCCGCTCATGTACCGCGAGATCGAGCAGCACCGCAGCGTCCGCAAGCTCTACACCGAGTCGCTCGTCAAGCGGGGCGACATCACCATCGACGAGGCCGAAGCGGCCCTCGCCGACTTCTCCAAGCGCCTCCAGCAAGCCCTCGACGAGACGCGCGCTTCGGCGCCGCCGCACCTGGAGCGCCTGAGTCGTCACGCTCCGGCCGATGTCCCGCCGTTGTCGGGTCTGCAGACAGGGGTCAGCCGCCCCCGGGTCGACGAGCTCTCGCACGTGCTGCACAGCACGCCGCCCGGCTTCACCGTCCACCCGAAGCTCGCTCGCCAGCTCGAGCACCGCGCCCAGATGTACGAGTCCGGCCTCGTCGACTGGGCCCTCGCCGAGGCCCTTGCCATGGGCAGCCTGCTGGCCGACGGCATCGATGTCCGGGTCGCCGGCCAGGACACCCGCCGGGGAACCTTCAGCCAGCGCCATGCCGTGCTCGTGGACTACGAGACCGGAGCGGAGTTCCTTCCGCTGTCGACCGTCTCCAGCTTGCCCGACCTCGGTGCCGAGGGCGGCGGGACCTTCATGATGTACGACACCCTCCTGTCCGAGTACGCCGCCCTCGGTTTCGAGTACGGGTACTCCGTCGAGACGACGCGGGCCCTCGTCGCCTGGGAGGCCCAGTTCGGCGATTTCGTCAACGGTGCCCAGATCGTGATCGACAACTTCATCGCCGCTGCCGGCGAGAAGTGGGGCCAGCAGTCGGCCCTCGTGCTGCTGCTGCCGCACGGCTTCGAAGGCCAGGGGCCGGAGCACTCCTCGGCGCGGCTCGAGCGTTTCTTGCAGCTCTCTGCGGGCGGCAACATGACCGTTGCCCAGCCGACGACCTCGGCCCAGTACTTCCACCTCCTGCGGGCTCAAGTGCTGCGCAGCACCCGGCGGCCGCTCGTGGTCATGACGCCGAAGTGGCTGCTCCGTGCGCGGCAGTCGCGGTCGGAGATCACCGAGCTCGTCGAGGGCCACTGGATGCCGGTGATCGATGACCCGGCGACGGCTGCCGGCGGCGAGCTGAGTCCGGACGAAGTCACCCGGATCGTGCTGTGCACCGGCAAGGCGGCTTTCGACGCCATCGGCAGGCGCGACGAGGTGCAGGGGACCGTGGCAGTCGTCCGCGTCGAACAGCTGCACCCGTGGCCGGCGGTGGAGCTGGCCGCCGTGTTCGGCCGCTACCACTCGGTGACCGAAGTCGTCTGGTTCCAGGAGGAGCCCGAGAATATGGGCGCCTGGGGGTACGTGCTCGGCCGCTTGCCGGCGCTCGTGCCCGCCGGCGCCACCCTTGCACACGTCACGAGGCCTGAGGCCGGAAGTCCCGCCACCGGTTCCGGTACCGTCCATCAGCTGGAACTGCACGACGTCCTCGACCGGGCCGTCGGCCCCTTGCCGGAGCTGGAAGCCGAGGACTGATCCCGGGCGGCGCTATCGCAGCGGGACGCGTAGCGCCGCTTCGAGCTCGTCGATCGCCTGTGCCTCCGTGACGAACTTGATCGTCGTCATACCCATCTGGCGCGCCGGCTTGAGGTTGACGCCGAGGTCGTCGATGAAGACCGCCTCGCGTGCCTCGATGCCGAGACGGGTGCAGCAGGCTTCGAAGAAGGCAGGCTCGGGTTTCCTGATGCCGAGGCGGGACGACTCGATGACCTCGTCGAAGAGGCTGAGCACCGAGCTGAGGCTGCTTCCGCCGGCAGCCGGGCTCACCGAGACGAAGTTGTTCGTCGCGAGCGCCGTGAGGTAGCGCCGGCGGGTCCGCTCGACGGCGCGGATCATGGCCGGGCGGGGAGCGCCCCCGAGCAGGCCGAGCACGGCGCTGGCGTCGACCTCGTAGCCGGCGAGTCGCGCCTCGTCCTCGAAGAGGGCGGCGAACTGGTCGAGCGTCACCTCACCGCGCTCGAGGCGAGCCCAGGCGTTGGCGTGATGATCGGTGGCGTTCAACCCCCGAAGAAACCCCTCCGGCAACCCCCGCTCCACCTCGTAACGGGCGAAAGCCTCGAAGGGGCTCGTGGACAGCACGCCTCCGAAGTCGAAGAGGACGGCCCGGATCCCCGTGTCCGGGTTGCCGAGCACTTCCCGATCTCGCTCGATCGACTCGCCTTCACTTTCCCGTGTCGCCACCATGGGTGGACCTTAGGGCGCCGCGATTCACTCCCGCGCCTTGTTGAACTGCTTGACTAGGGCCTACATGGCCGCACAGCACATCGTCGTCGACGGATCCAACATCGCCACGGAGGGACGCTCCGCCCCGAGCCTGAAGCAGCTCGAGGAGGCGGTGACCGAGCTCAGGCGGGAGCATCCCGGTGCGGAGGTCACCGTCATCGTCGACGCCACCTTCGCTCACCGGATCGACCCGAGTGAGCTGGACCGTTTCGAGAAGGCTGCGCTGGCCGGCGACTACGTGCACCCGCCCGCCGGAGCCATCGGTCGGGGCGACGCCTTCTTGTTGCGAGTGGCCGAGAAGGTCGACGGCACGGTGCTGTCGAACGACTCGTTCCAGGAGTTTCACGGTGAGCACCCCTGGCTCTTCGAGCGCGGGCGCCTGCTCGGGGCCACCCCAGTGCCCGGGATCGGCTGGATCTTCTCGCCCCGCACGCCCGTGCGCGGGCCGACGAGCCGGCAGGCCGTCCGCGAAGCCGAGAAGGCGAAACGGGAGGTCACCAAAGCCATCAAAGTGGCCACGAAGGAAGCGGTGGCACCGCAGCTGCCGAGCGGTCCGAGGCCGAGGATCGGCGACCGCCGGGTCCTGCGCCAGGTGGCGGCGCCGTCGGCACCGAAGCCGGTCGTGCCGGCGGCGGTCAACGACCCCCTGACATTCGTGTCCTTCATCGCCAACCACCCGCTCGGGGCTGAGGTCACGGGCCGGGTCGAGAACTACACGTCCCATGGCGCCGTCGTGATGGTCGGAAGCGTGCAGTGCTACGTGCCGCTCGCCAACCTTGCGAGCCCGCCGCCGCGATCGGCCCGCGAGGTGCTGAAGCGGGGTGACGACGTCACGTTCGTGGTGCGGGCGCTCGACCCGCAGCGGCGAGGGGTCGAGCTGGCGTTGCCTGGTATCGGGACCGTTTCGGGCCGCCCGAGCGAGGAGATGATCGAGGCCGAAGTCGAGATCGCCCGCAAGCGCCAGCCCGCCGCCAAACCAGCCGCACCGCGACGGCGGGCGGCGAAGGCGGCCCCTGAACCGGTGCTCGAGGCAGCCGCCCAGGCTCAACCAGCTGCGGAGGGGCGGCGTCCGCGCTCGAGGACCAAGGCGGCAGTGGCGGTCGTGGAGCCGTCCGATGCGTCCGCGTCCGCGCCAGCGCCGGCGGCCGCGAGCGAGGCCTCCGCGCCGGCGGCCAGGCGGGGTCGTCGGACGACGAAGGCCCCGACGAGCGCGGCCGCGAGTGTCACTGCTCCCGAGGCGCCGGCCCCGGCGGCCCCAGCTCCTCGGCAAGGCCGCGGAGGCGCTGCAGCCAAGGCCACTTCCTCAGGCGCTCCGTCCGTCCGGGCGCCCTCCGCCGAGAGCACCGCCCCGAGGCCGCCCGCCGCCAGGAGGTCCGCCAAGGCCGGCGTCCGCCAGGAGGCGCCGGTCAGAGCGACGTCGAAAGCCGCGGTCCGCAAGGCGGCGCCGGCCAGTGCGCCGTCGGACAAGGCGCCGGCCACCAAGGACCCGGCCACCAAGGCGCCGGCGGCCAAGGCTGCGAGCAGGGCGCCGGCGGCTGCGAAGTCGACGCGGGCAGCGTCGCCTCGTTCGACCACCGCAGCACGCAAGGCGCCTGCGGACCCGTCCGCCGCTGCCAGGGGACCGGCACAGCCGGCGACCCTGTCGGAACCAGTCCAGGCCGGGCCGAGGAGGTCGCCGAGGGCGACGAAGGCGGCGAAGGCGCCGGCGCAACCCCGCCGCCGGTCGTAGTCCACATCCAGGTCCGGATCGGTAGGCTCCGGCGATGGCCGGTGTCATTCGGATCGAGGACGTGCTGCCCCATCGCCCGCCCTTCCTGCTGCTGAGCGAAGTGTCGGCCGTCGAGCCGGGTGTCTCGGCGAGCGGGTGGTGGGATCTCAGCGGCGACGAGGAGTTCTTCGCCGGCCACTTCCCCGGCCGCCCCACCCTTCCCGGCGTCCTCATGGTCGAAGCCCTCGCCCAGCTCGGAGCCGTGGCGGTGCTGACAGACGAGCGTTACGCCGACCGGCTCCCGCTCTTCGGGGGCATCGATCGGGCTCGGTTCCGCCGCCAGGTCGTGCCCGGCGACCGTCTCGACCTCGAGGTCACCCTCGGTCGGATGTCGGCGCGAGCCGGCACCGGCCATGGCACCGCCACCGTCGGTGGCGCCCGGGCGTGCGAAGTCGATCTCCTCTTCGTCCTCGTGCCGAAAGCGTGAGGGAAGCCATGCGTCTCGCCACCTGGAACGTCAATTCCCTCAAGGCCCGGCTCCCGCTCCTCGAGCGATGGATCGTCGGGTCGCAGCCGGACGTGCTCTGCCTCCAGGAGACGAAAGTGGCCGACGAGGCGTTTCCGGCGGACTTCTTCACGGATCTCGGCTACGAGTCCGTGCATCACGGCAACGGGCCTTGGAACGGCGTCGCCATCGTCTCCCGCGTCGGCCTCGAGCGGCTCGACCAGGGCTTCCCGGACGACCTGGCCGGCTCCGAGGCCGAGGCTCGTCTCGTCAGCGCCCGCTGTGGCGGCGTCACCGTCGTCTGTGTCTACGTGCCCAACGGCCGGACCGTCGACAGCGAGCACTACGTCGCCAAGCTTGCGTGGCTGGAACATCTGCTCGGCTACGTCGCCACGACGGCGCCGGCGACGAGTGACGTGATCGTCTGCGGGGACTTCAACGTGGCTCCGAGCGACCTCGACGTCTTCGACCCTGCGTACTTCGAGGGCTCGACCCACGTCACGGCCGCCGAGCGCGAGGCCGTCTCCCGGCTGCTCGATCTCGGGCTCGAGGACGCCTTCCGGTGCCAGTACCCCGCCACCGGGGGGTTGTTCAGCTGGTGGGACTACCGCGCCGGCAACTTTCACAAGGGTCGGGGAATGCGCATCGACCTGGTGCTGGCTTCAGGCCCGCTGATGGAGCGGATCGAGTGGGCTTTCATCGATCGAAACGCCCGCCGCGGCCAAGGCTCCAAGACCGAGCCGCAGCCGAGCGACCACGCACCGGTCGTCGTCGGGATCCGTACCTAAGTTCTCGTCGGCTTCACGAGTCGATCGGCCAGGGATCCGGCTCTGAACCTCGAAGGTGCTCAGGTAGTCGTTCCCATCTGCCGTAAATAATCGCTGAGAGTGACATATTGCGCGCAGTGGGCGGTGGTTTGCTACACTGCGTGAACAGATAACCACACGCTGTCATTGCTCTGGCATGCTGATCGCCGTCCCGAAAGGGGTGTCGCGGCGACCGAGCGAGGGGTCGCACTGGCATGAGACACATGGTCACAAGAGGGTCGGACACCGAATCGGGGAGCCGGTGGGAGCGAGCGCGCCAGCGCGTCGCCGCCCGCAACGAAGCCGGAATCTCGATGATCGAGCTGATCGTGGCGGTCGTCATCATCACGATCGTGCTCCTCTCGGGCACGACGGCCATCGACTTCTCGCTCACCGCCAGCAACATGCAGCGGTTGAAAGTCGAGGCGTCGGACCTCGCACTTTCCTCGATCGAGCAGGACGAGCAGTTGGCGTCGTCCCTCGCCATCGGCCAGTCGGCCACCACCACGACCATCAACACGACGACGTTCACGATCACGACGACGGTGACCGACCTCGACCAGAACGGCAGCCAGCTCACGACGGTGTGCACGTCCAGCAGCCCTTCGGTCGCCCAGCAGATCTGGCAGATCGCCGTGGCAGTCACGTGGGCGCACATGAACGGTGCGCCGGCCGTCACCCAGACGACCGAAGTCGCCCCCGGCCAGGTTGACGCCGTCGACCTCGCCTACGGTGAGATCGCCGTACCGGTCACAGGCGCCAACGGGCTCCCGATCGCCACCCCCGTCAACTTCACGGTGACCCCCAACTACATCCCGGGCGGAGCAGCCGCCTATCCGACGCCCTCGGGCCAGACGGACCCCGCCGGGATCACGTTCAACACCGGCGCGAACGGATGTGGAGTCGTCACGGGTCTTTCTCCCAGCCCCCAGTGGAACTACATCGTCACGCTGTCGGGCAACCCCGGCCTCGTGTCGTCGACCGAGCTCAGCGACGTCAACCCGGCAGGCGACCCCACTCAGACCCTGTCGGCGCCCGCCGGCCAGGTCACGCGGGTTTCGCCGGCGTTCCAGCTGGCGACCGGGATCACGACGACCATCACGTTGCAGCCGGTCAACTTTGCCTGTGCGGGTGGCTCACCGGTGCCGGCGTGCTATGTGGCTGCAGGCAAGGCGAACTACGCCGTGCCCCTCGCCACCCTGCCCGTGACCTTCGGCAACAGCTCGCTCCCGGCGAGCCAGTACACCTTCGGGAGCGGAACGACGACGATCTCCTCTGAGCTGGTCTACCCGTACTCGAGCTACGACGTCTGGTCCGGTGACATGGCACAGAGCAGCCCCGGCGCCACAGTGACCGGGCTGGGCACGTTCCTGTACGCCGGTCCGGGCACGACCGATGACACGCCGGCGCCGATCGTGTTGTCCTTCACGGGCTCGGGCACGACTGCTTCTGTCACGGTGCCCACCTACGACCTCTCGATCCAGGTCGCCAGCTCGTGTGCCGGCGACAACCTGCTCGCAACCGAAGAGTCCGGTGGCGGTTACGCCTACGGGCTCAACGCCGCCACCGGCTCCGGCAACCCGGTGAGCGCAACCGGCATGCCGCTCGGCCAGTACCTGCTGTCCGGCACCGGCGGCTCCTGCCCGGCACTGACGTCCGCCAAGGGGCTGTACGTCTGGGTGACCCCGACCGGCGTGTACGAGTCGCCCACGATCATGACGACCCCCTACACGGGCACGGCCGTGAGCACGAGCAGCAACGTCCAGGTGACCGAGTGATGAGCAAGCGACCGGTTTCTTCTCGCGAGGTGGGGGCAAGCATGAGACAACGGCTGATTCGACGCCTGCGCGAGCGCGACGAGCGCGGCATGACGCTGATCGAAGTCGTCGTGACCGTCGGGCTGACGGCCATCGTGATGGCGATGGCTACGTTCATCGTCATCAACGTCTTGAACGAGACGTCCGGCGAGCAGGCCTCCATCTCCGGCGTGCAGCAGGCCCAGCTGGCCGAGCGCTCGTTCACGCAGTACCTCCGTTCCTCGGTGACGCTGCTGAGCGTCCAGAACAACGACCTCGTCTTCACGTCCTACACCGGTATCGCCAGTGGCGGAGGGTCCGCTCCGGACCTGCCCCAGCTGCAGACGATCGAGGCACAGCTCTGCCCGACCACCTCGAAGTACGTCGACACCCTCGAGGTGATCTACGGGCTGCCACAGACCGGCACCGGCTCGAGCGGCCTGCACGAATGCATCGCTCCGAGCTCGCCCACCTCGACGACCACCCCGATACCGGCGGGCGTACGCCTCGCCGAAGCATTCGACATTCTCCCGCCGGTCGCCGCCGGCACGGACATCTTCTCGTACTACAGGTACAGCTCGGACACCTTCAAGCAGGTCACCACCGCCTACGCGGCGGCCAACCCGACCAAGGTCTCGGCGATCGGGATCAACGTGACGTTCCTGCCGCCTCCGGGCGGTGCGACGAAGGGGTACCACACCGAGCTCGGCACCACCCTGCAGACGGAGATCTTCCTCCGAAACTTCAGCCCGACGTCTTGAGGTATCGATGACACCCGACCAGCTGGTTCCCGAATCCCGACTGCGCCGGCTGTTGGCGTCCCGGCTTGTGGCGCTCCGCGAGCGCGCCGACGGCGGTCAGGCGCTCGTGCTCGCCCTCATCATCGTTCTCATCATCGGCCTCCTGCCGGCCATCATCCTGTCGAGCCTCAACCAGGAGATGCCGTACGCCTCCGAATCGGTGAACTACGAGGCGGCACTCGCTGCCGCCGAGTCGGGCGTGCAGGAGTACGCCAACCTGCTCGACCAGTACCAGGGCTACCAGAAATTTGCTCCACAGGCCGGCGGCGCCACTTCCGCGAACGACCCCGGGCTGCCGGGCGGATCGAACCTCGCCCTCGGGGCGTGGGCACCGGTGGCGGGGTCGAGCCCGCCCGAGTGGTTCACGTACTACCCCGACCTCTCCGAGTTCCCCACGGCCCAAGACAACGCCACGAACCCGTTCGGCGGAGACGTGCTCCTCGTCGTGACCGGGCGAGCCGGCAACGGCAAGACCACCCAATACCGCCGTATCGAGGCGGCGTTCACGCTCACCGGTGCCATCACCGACGTGTACTTCTCGGACTTCGAGCAACCGTCGGCTCAGGACCTCGACCAGTGGATCAACGTCTACCCGGCAGGGTGCCAGAACACCGGCGGCGGCTGCGGTCTCGTCAACTCCGGCGCCCACGAATTCGACGAAGCCACTGACACCACACCGTGCTCAGGCGGCACCTGTTACGCGCCCTCGGAGCCGATGGCAACAGCGCTCTGCCAGTACGACGCCGACCAGGTGAACACCTTCATCGACTGGTACAGCGCCAACGTCTCGCCCGTGTACCCGCAACCGGGCTACCCCGGCTTCGACACGCGCACGCCCTACAGCCCGTCGAACCCCTACTACGGCCCATGGTACGGCTCGTTCCCGGATCCGACCGATGCCGCCCTCCAGTTCGGCGTGGCGCCGTTGAGCGGGTCGACGAACAATGGTGACCAAAGCGCCTGCAACACGAACTACTGGATCACCGGAGACGTCTTCAATGGACAGGTGTACTCACAGGACGAGCTGACCACGTGCGGTACCCCGCAATTCACCGGGGACCCCGCACTCGAAACCGCGGTCCCACAGAGTTTCCCGTTCCCGGCCGAGCAGACCGCCGGCGGCACCCTCGTCGGCTGGCCGGGACAACTTGCGCCCACAGCCAACCCGTCCGGGCCGGGGTATGTGAGCGATGCCCGAGGATATGACAAGGATCCGTGGGGAGACTGCGGCGGTGCCAGCGCGGGATTCCCGAACGACACGCATTCGCCGCACCTTGGCATCAGCCAGTCGCTGCCGCAGGCGAACCAAGCTCTCGTCGGCGAGATCGAGAGCGGCACTGTTGCCGGTTGTGTGTACACGGGCCCGACGATGATCCGCTTCACGTACAACACCTCGACCCAGGCCGAGGTCATGGACGTGTGGAGCCCGCTCACCAAGGACACCTACGGGAGCGGGTCGTCCACGCCGGAGAACTCACTCGCCTGCGGGGCCACTGCCTCCGGCGGCGACCTCTGCGGTGGCACAGCCTGCACCGGCTCGAACGCCCAGGTGCAAGGCGGCGTCGTGCAGGCCGGCGATTTTGCTCAGGTGACGATCACTGCCCCGCTCGTGATCGCCGTCCAGAACCTGCCGACGGCATCGAGCGACCCGAACAGCTGGGCCACGATCCCAACAGCCGAGTCCAACGCCACGGTCTCGGGGTGCATCGATCCGTGGGTGAACCCGGACTCGACGACGAGCATCACGACGGTCACCTGCACGAACGGCGACGCCATCTTGTCGGGTGCCGTCGGCGCCCAGGTGACGGTGTCGTCCTCCAACAACGTCGTCGTGGCTCGCAGCCTCGTCTACGGATGCGCCGTGAACGCCAACGGCACGTACCAGACGAACCTCAGTGGCTGCTCGACGTCCCTCGACGTGCTCGGCATCATCGCCCTCAACAACATCTGGATGGCGCGGCCCTACAACCCGACGACCGGGAAGATGGCGCCGGCCTGCGCCGATGACACCGACCTGCAGCCGGCCTCGATCACGTGGAGCAACATGATCCCGAACTGCACCGTCGTGAACCCGACCATCGACGCCGCCATGGCTGCGCTCAATGGCTTCTTCGAAGTGGAGTACTGGAGGGAAGGCGACGCCAGCGGCGGGACGCTGTACTTCAACGGCTCCGACGAGGTCAACAACGCCGGCCAGTTCGGTACGTTCTCCGGCTCGACTCTCCACTCCGGCTACCTCCTCAACCTCAGCTACGACGGCCGCCTGAAGGGCGACTACCCGCCGCAGTATCTGCCCGCCACCGACGGCATCTGGGCAGAGGTCGGATGGGTCACCTGCGGGTCGACCGTGCCGAACCCGTTCACGTCCGGCTACCCGAACGGCGTGCCTGCGTGCACACCGCTGGCGGGGTCGTACCCCTCCTGATCCTGGCGGAGCGAGAGCTGCCGAGCGCCGGGCTGTAGCGAATCAGCCCGCCTCGGCAGCGATCGGCCCGGCTCCGGCGGCGATCGGCCCGGCTGCGGCAGCGATCGGCCCGGCGTCGGCATACCCCTGCCGCACACCTTGGCCGGCCCGTCGCGTGAGCTGGTCGGGCTCGTACAGCATCCAGTAGGCGTTGCGGGCGTGCTTTCGAGCGCGGTTCTCGCCGACCGGGACGAGAGCAGCCGGGTCCTCCTCCTCACTTTCGTGCACGAAAACCTCGAGGATGTGGGTCGAGGTGAGCAGCTGCGCCATCATGATCCCTTGGGACGCCTCGTGGGCGCACACCTGGTCGATGGCAGCCTTGCCCGGCATCCCGAGGGCAACGACGATGGCGCACCCCTCTTGCTCGACGAGCCGCTTGCAGGCCACCGCCAGATCCTTGAAACCCGGCACGGTGCGCCGCACGACCTCGAATCGCTCCCCGTAGCCCTCGCACGACCGCAGCTCGTCGAGTGCGTAACCGCCGAGGTCGAGGCGGGCGAACATGGTGTCCACGATTCCGATACGGTCCACACAGCCATCCTGCCAGCAAACCTGGCGACGACCGGCCGCCTGCAGCGACAGCGGAATGCCGACGAGGAGGAAGCCACCGTGGCCTGGGATTTTTCCACCGAACCCGAATTCGCCGAACAGCTCGACTGGATGCGGGAGGTCGTTCGCAACGAGCTCATCCCCCTCGAAACCCTCCAGCTCTCCCCCCACCAGCTCTCCGAAGCCCTCGCCCCGGTGCAAGCCGAGGCCAAGGCGCGCAAGCTGTGGGCGGCTCACTTGCCTCCTGAGCTCGGAGGGGAGGGTTTCGGGCAGGTGAAGCTCGGCCTCATGCACGAGATTCTCGGCCAGACCGCCTACGGCCCGGTTGCTTTCGG
>JBEKYM010000040.1:0-27985 GCA_049510975.1 Acidimicrobiales bacterium | reverse complement strand
TCGGTGCTGCTCTCGGGCGTCCTCATGTACGAGCACCTCGGCTGGCAGGACGCCGCCGACGACATCGTGCGGGCGCTCGAGCAGACCATCGCCGACAAGATCGTCACCTACGACTTCGCCCGGCTCATGGAAGGGGCGAAGGAGGTGCGCTGCAGCCAGTTCGCCGAGGCCATCGTCGACCGCCTCTGAGCCCGATCCCAGCCGCCTCGACGGTGCGTCGTTCGGGTTCGACGCCGTGGTCAGGAGCCGGTAGGGCGCTCGTCCGGTCCGTCGGAGTTGCCGACGAGCTCGTCGCACAGGGCTAGGAACTCGAAGTCGGCGGCGTACCAGGCCTGCAGTAGCTCTCGCGCCCGCGGGCTGAGCTCGGTATCGGGTCCTGTCGGGCCGCGGTGGGCTCGGGCCGGATCGGTCGGCAGGATGATCTTCTCGAGGCCGAGTGCCTCTTCGAGGGCGGACAGATCCAGATGTTCCTGGCGGCCGATCCACAAGATGTGCCCCGCCCGCCCGCGCAGGTAGGCGGCGTCTTGGAACCACCACCAGTACGACCTGTTGACGTGAGCGATGGCCGCCATGGCGGCTTCGGCCTGGCGCTGCTCCTCGCCTCCAGCTCCGAGGGCGAGGCCGAGGGCGTCGGGAGACGAGAACACGGCGAAGGCCTCGGCCTCGCCCGGCCGCCACGGACGGAAGTGGGCCGGCTGTCCCTGCCGTTGACGGCTGCGAAAGCCGCTCACGAAGCGCCCGACTGGGTCTCGGACACAGAAGAAGGCGAAGTCCCCTTCGGGGATGTCCATGAGACGGATGTTGTGCGAGTGCAACATGAGATGGAAGTTGCCCGTACCGCTGGCCTCTTCCAGGCCCGTCTTCACCGCCGTGCCGGCCGTCTTGCCGATGTGGAGGAAGTGGGCGGTCGGCCTGCCTCGGAGCCGCGTCGACCACCGCTCGAGGCGTTGGCGGCGTGAGAAGGGCACGCGGCCACTCTACGAGCAACTCATCGATCGCTCCTGCTGCGCCGGGGCCGCTCGGGCGACTGCATTAGTCTCCGCATCGTGAGCGACTCCCTGACCACCAGCCAGCCCGTCCGCGTCGCCGTCACCGGTGCGGCGGGCCAGATCGGTTACTCGTTGCTGTTCCGAATCGCCTCGGGCGATCTGTTCGGTCCGGACCAACCCGTCATCCTCCACCTCATCGAGATCGAGCCCGCCATGAAGGCGCTCGAGGGCGTCGTGATGGAGTTGAACGACTGCGCGTTTCCGCTGCTCGCAAGTGTCGAGACGACCGTTGATCTGGCAGCCGGCTTCTCGGGAGTGTCCTGGGCCCTGCTCGTCGGCTCCGTGCCCCGCAAGGCGGGTATGGAGCGCAAAGACCTTCTCGGCATCAACGGCGGGATCTTCAAACCGCAGGGGCGGGCCATCGCCGAGAACGCTGCTGCGGACGTGCGAATCCTCGTCGTGGGGAACCCTTGCAACACGAACTGTCTCATCGCCAGGTCGAACGCGCCGGAGATCCCGGTAGATCGCTGGTTCGCCATGACGCGTCTCGACGAGAACCGGGCCAAGTCCCAGCTGGCGGCGCGCGCGGGCGTACCGGTTTCGGCAGTCACCAACGTCGCCATCTGGGGCAACCACTCATCGACGCAGTTTCCCGACTTCGCCAATGCTCGCATCGGCGGCAAGGCGGTGGCCGACGTCATCGCCGAGCGCGACTGGCTGGAAGGGGACTTCATCAAGGCGGTGCAAGGGCGCGGTGCGGCCATCATCGACGCTCGCGGCTCCTCGTCGGCCGCTTCGGCTGCCAACGCCGCCATCGACTCGGTCCGAAGTGTGGTGGCGCCCACCCCCGAAGGCGACTGGACGTCGCTCGCGGTCGTGTCCCGCGGCGAGTACGGAATACCCGACGGCCTTCAGTTCGGGTTTCCCGTGCGGAGCGACGGTTCCTCCTGGACGGTCGTTGCCGACCTCGAGCACGACGACTTCGCTTCCGAGCGGCTGCGGCTCACGACCAACGAGCTCCTCGAGGAGAGGGCCGATGTGCAGGGACTCCTGCCGCCGGATTGAGTCGGCCGCTGCAAGGATCCCGACGAGCCCGATACGTCCTGATGGGGGCGTGTGTCGCCCGCCGGCAGGCGAGGTTTTTGACCGAAAACCCATGCACTATGCTCTTAGGCCGTGAATGCCGACCAGTATCCGATGGAGAATCCGTTCGCGGAACACGGTCGCACGCTGCGACGTCGCAAGTGGTGGATCGTCGGCACGGCGGTGGTCGTCACCCTGGCAGCGCTCGGCTATTCGTTCACCGAGACCAAGCAGTACACCGCCACGGCTCAGGTCCAAGTTCTCCCGATCACGGTGTCAACCTCGGCCAACGGCGGTCCGGCTTCGTCGCCACAGACGCTGACGCAGGAGGCTCAGACCGATGCTGCCCTGATCGTCACGCCCAAGGTCAAAGCGGCAGTCGTGGCATACCTCGGGGAGCCAGCTGGCACGGCCGCTCCGCCGGTCGCCGCCACGGTCTCGCCCACGAGCAACTTGTTGCTCGTCTCAGCGAGCGCTCCCACCGCGAAGCAGGCAGCTGACTACGCCGTCGACTACGTCAACCAGTTCCAGATCCTGCAAAAGGCGCAGGCGGTGACGAATTACAAGGCGCAGGCGAACGCCATCTTGGAGCAGATCGCCAACGACACGACGGCGGAGGCACCGCTGAAGGCGGCTTTGGCCCATGTCGCGACGAACAAGAACGGCGGCCTCGAGTACACGCCGGCGCAGCAAGCCGACGAGAACACGCTCGAGGGGCTGCAGAAGGAAGTCACTGCGCTCGGCACGTCGCTCAGCAACCTCACGACGTCCTCGCAGTTGGCGACCGGGGGAGTGCTGCTCGTCGCCAACCCGGTGCTGCCGAAGTCCCCCAGCTCGCCGAAGACGGCCCGCAACGTCGGTCTCGGGTTCGCCGTCGGCTTGATCCTCGGCATCGTCCTCGCCTTTGTCATCGACGGGCTGGACGACTCGGTCCGCTCCGAGGACGACGTCGACCGCGCCTACCCCAACCTCCCTCACCTCGGCATCATTCCGATGGTGGACGGTTGGAACGATGCCAGCCGCCCGTACGTCGTGACGATGGACGCCCCGCTCTCGGTGGCGGCGGAGGCCTACCGCTCCTTGCGCACGGCCGTCGAGTTCGCCCGGTTGAACCGGTCGGTGCGCACGATCCTCATCACGAGCTCTATGGGACTCGAAGGCAAGACGTCCACCGCCGCCAACATGGGCGTGGCCTTCGCAGGATCCGGTCAACGTACCCTCATGGTGTCGGCGGACCTTCGCCGTCCGCGACTGGGAACATTCTTCGCGCTCAGCGAGGAGGTCGGGCTGACCTCGGTGGCCCTCGGCATCGCCACTCCGGAAGAGGCGATCCAGACCGTCGAGGACGTGCCGGGCCTGTACTTCCTCGGCACGGGCCCGCTGCCGGCTGGCGCGGCAGAGTTCCTCAGCAGCCCGAAGCTGGAGGAGGTCATCGGTGATTTGCGCGACCGATTCGACATCCTCATCATCGACGCACCTCCGGTGCTGCCAGTGACCGACGCCGTCGTCATGTCGCGCTACCTGGACGGTGTGCTCGTCGTCGTCGCCCAGAACCGGACACACCGCCGGAGCCTCGCCCGCGTGCACGCCCTCCTCACTCAGGTGGGCTCGCAGGTGCTCGGCAGCATGATCAATGGTGCTGCCATCAAGGGCGCTGACGCCTACGGGTACTACGGCCAGTACGGCGGGTACTACGGCACCTACGGCGCCAAGGGCGCCGAGTCGGACCGCAAGCGTTCTCGCGGCGACAACAAGCGGGGAAAGTCGTCTCGGCGAGGCAAGCGCGGAAGTGAATCGGAAGCCGAGAGGGCGCGGACCGGGACGTGAGGTTTCCCGCGGCCTCTCGATGGGGCTGAGGGGAACCCGATGAGCACGGATCAGGCGGATCGGGCGCGTCGTCGCTTGTGGCGCGGATCAGGTTCGGTTGCCCAGCCGTCTCGGCTTCGACGCCCGGCGGCCTTCGCCCTCTGTGCGGTCGTTGCCGTCGTGGCGGGTGGTGTCACGGCCATGGACCCAAAACCGGCCATCGAAGGTGCAGGAGCGATCTTCGCCCTGCTCGTTACGGCTCTCGTCGTGCGTGACTACTACCTGCGGCGCAAGCCCCGCATACGCACGGACCCACCTTCGGTGCTGCCGGCGCTGTTGTTCTGTTATGCCATGCCGCTCTTCTTGCTGAGCCGCGCGTATGCCGTCATCGGCGCGAATCCGCTCTACCTGCCGGATGTGCTTGCCATGATTTGCGCGGGGATCGCCCTCAGCCGCGCCCGTTGGAGGCACCTGGAAGTCTTTGCCGTCACCTGCGCGCTCATCGCCGTGCTGATGGCGCATGCCGTCCTCGTCGGGCGAGAGCACCACTACCCAGATGCCATCAAAGGCCTCGTCCTCGTCGTCTACCCGGTCCTCTGTGTACCGATCGCAGCCTGGGCGTCGCAGCGCAACGATCTCGAGCGCCTGCTGTCGTACTTCCCTCGCGTCATCCTGCCGTTGATCCCCCTCGGGCTGATCATCACACACGGACATCACCTGATCCCCTCCGCCTATGGGCTCGAGCTCGGTATCGCCGGCGCATTCGCTGTCGTCCCTCGCATGCCGAACCGCAAGCTCCTGGCCGTGACCTTCCTCGTCGGCTCGCTCCTGTTGATCGCGTTCTCGGCCAAGCGAGGTGTGACGCTCACGCTCCTGCTCTCGGTGGCGGCGGCCTGGATCGCCACCCGCAGACTTCACAACCTCTCGAAGCGCGTCATGGTCGCCCTGGCCGCTGGCGTGCTCATAGCCCTCATGGGAACCGCAGTCGTCGCCGGCATCATCACCGTGCCGACGAGCGTGCCGATCCTTGGACGCCTCGCGGAACGAGCGAGCAGCAACACGACGTCAGCCTCCAACAACGTGACGCTGCGCGAGCTCATGTGGAACTACGCCCTCACCACGACGCTCAACAACGACCCTCTCCTCGGTGTCGGCGCCTATCACCCGATTCAGGTCACCCTCGGCAACAACAACATCGCCAAGCACCTTTCGAGCGGCGTGCACAACTCGTTCATCGGCTACACGTTTTACGCCGGGTACCCGGAGGGCCTCCTCGTCTCCGGTGTCTTTGCCTGGGGACTGTTGCGACTCTGGAAGGTGCGACGGCGAAGTATCTATGCGCCGGCGATGTTCGGCGCCATCGTCTCGGTCATCGCAACGGCCCTGACGAACGTCTCGTTCGAGGTGACCTACATGGGCGGGCCAAGCTGGCTCGCCCTCGGAGTCGCCTTCGGCCTGTCCGCCAAGCTGATGGATGTTCCCGATCCCGAGCTGCCCGTCGCCGCCGGCCGCGCCCGTCGCCCGCTCCTGGCCGCCGGCGCAGGCCCCTCGTCGGAGCAGGCGGGCCTCACGCGAGGTGACACCGCCTCGCCGGCGTGATCGACCGCGTCCCCGGCTGGACCCCGTGTCTCACCCAGCTGTGAAAGTCCTCTATGTGGCGGGATCGATGCGCAGTGGCACGACGCTCGTAGCCGAGCTGCTCGGGTCGTTTCGCGGAGCCATGGCCATCGGCGAGCTCAACAACGTCTCCTTCGCGGCGCTGAAGGGCCAGCGCTGCTCGTGCGGCAACGACCCGCTCGGTTGCGAGGTCTGGGGCCCGGTGTTCGCACACGTGTTGGCCGAGCCCGCCGCCGCGCGCATCTGGGAGCTTCGCCAGCTGCTCGAGCGGCAACGACGCCTCCCCGA
Organism: Acidimicrobiales bacterium; assembly: GCA_049510975.1. GTDB lineage: Bacteria > Actinomycetota > Acidimicrobiia > Acidimicrobiales > Bog-793 > JAKACA01. Next base: position 22,202 of record JBEKYM010000040.1, on the reverse strand, counting down.
GCTGCGGCGCTTGGCGTCGCGCGACGAGATCGCCTGGCCTGCGGTCGTGGCCGAATATGTCGAGTTCTTGCGCTCGAGCGTGGCCACGCTGTTGGAGGCGTCGGGGGCCTCCACGCTGGTGGACTCGTCGAAGTCGCCCGGAGGTCTCGCGCTCATGAGGCTGGCGTTTCCGGGCGAAGTCGCCGTCCTGCACCTCCTTCGCGACCCCCGAGGTGTGGCCAACTCCGAGTCGCGTCACGTGCACCGTCGCGACGCCGATACGTCGGCGCCACCCTCGACGCGCTCGATCGTCCGCAGCGCCGCCGGATGGGACAGTGTCAACCTGGAGTGCGCCCTCATGGCCCGTGGGATCGAGATGGCGGCGCGAACGTGGTACGAGTGGCTCTGTGAGGCCCCTGCTGATCGCCTGGAGGCCCTCGGACGCCGTCTCGGCCTCGTGAGCCCCGGTCCCGTCTTCGACGGACGACGGGTGCTTCTCAGCCCGTCTCACGTGCTCGCAGGCAACCCGAGCCGGACGGGACCGCAGTGGAGGAGCGTGGAGCGGGACGAGGCCTGGCGAGAGGACCTCAGCCGGCGGGAGCAGCGGCTGGTGAGCCTGATCGCCTGGCCGCTGGAGCCGTTCCTGCGACACGCCGCCGGAGGCGCCAAGGTCTCGTCGTGACGTTGCACAATCGCCTTTCGCCCGGGTCGGGGCGGCTCGTCTAAGCTTGCAGGGGAGGGAAGCGGAGTCGACAAGGGAGAGCGGGGCCGACGAAATGGCGCGACTCGAATTCGTCGTCAGCGACCATGTCCGGCCTCCGAGCTCATTTGGACCCGACCGTGCCGGCTGAGACGCGACCAGGCTTGCCCACGAGTCCGGATCCGATCGTCGCCCGATCGGTCGGCGAGCGGGGCAACGGAACTGCCATGGTCGTGATCTGCACACGACATCGTGCCGGCGAGCTCGCTACGGCGATCACGGCAGTGGCGAACGACCGCCCTTCGGCCACTGTGGTCGTTGTGGACGCCAGCGAGGACGGCGCCACGAAGGAAGTGTGCGAGAACCTCGACCTGTCCCATCCGGGCCTCAGGCTCCACTACCTGGGCGCCTCCCGACCCGGGCTCGCCAGGCAGCGCAACGAGGGAATTGAGTTCTGCCGGCGGCTCGGTGCCGAGGTCGTGCACTTCATCGACGACGACACCGAGGTACTGCCTGGCTACTTCGAGGCCCTCGAGTCCCGGCTCCGAGAGAACCCGCACCTCGGCGGCGTCGGTGCCGTCATCGACAACCAGCCCGAGGTCCATCATCGCTGGCTGCGGATGATCTTCCTCCTCTGGGGGCCGCGGCCCAACTCCGTTCTGCGGTCGGGACGCCCCGTTCTCGGCCAGTTCCCGAACGGGAGACACGACGCCCGCGTGGACTGGTTGAGCGGCTGCGCGATGAGCTACCGCGTGTCCGTCTTTGCCGAGAACGAGTTCGACAACCGCCTGTCGGGGTACTCGCACGGTGAAGACTACGACTTCGGGTTCCGCGTCAGCCGAGGCCACCCCTTGGCGGTAGAGCCTGAGTCGCACTGCCTGCATCATCGCTCCGCGCGCAACCGGGTCGATACCCGGCGCCTGGCCTACGTCGGCACCGTCAGCGGGTACGTGTGGGCGCGCGAGCAGCGCCGCAGCGGTATCTCCGTCCTCGCATACTGGTGGTCGGTCTTCGGTGAGCTGCTGCTGCATTCGAGCTACGGGCTGTGGAAGCGGGACCGCTCCGAGCTCCTGCGATGCCGAGGGGTCGTGGGCGGCGTGCGGGCGATCCTGGCGGGCCGAGCGAGCCGGGACCCTGTGCTGCCAGCATGAGGATGGGTTTCGTTCTGCTCACCCACGAGGACGGTCCCCATCTGCTCCGCCTCGTCGAGCGCCTCAACGCGCTCTACGACGAACCGCTGATCGTGTGTCACCACGATGTCTCGCGCTCGGCGGCCCCGAAGCTGCCGGGCGATGTGCACTTCGTCGTCGACGCAGTGCGGACGCAGTGGGGCGGCTGGTCCATCGTCGAGGCGTGGATGGCGGCGCTCCGTGTCTTTGCACAACAGCCCTCGGTACCCGACTGGGTCACGCTCCTGTCGGGTTCCGACTACCCCACGGCGTCGGCCGCGACGGTGTTCAGCCAACTCGAGGGCGAAGCTGCCGATGCCCATTTGGAGTTCCGCTCGGTAGAGCTCGGCTCCGCCGACCCGTGGGTGCGCAACCGCGCAGGCCGTTACCTCGGCTGGCGATGGTGGCTGGGACCGCTCGCACCCGAGCGCAGGGTCAACCGGTCAGTCGGCCCGACCGGCCCCCTTGCCACCCGTCTGCTATCACCGTTTGGACGCGGGCTGGACTGCTATGCCGGCTCGATGTGGTTCAGCGCCAACCACAAGGCGGTGGACGCATTGCTCGACTCCGGCTCCCGCATGCCTCGGCTCGCGCGCCGGTATCGCCACGTCTTCTGCCCCGACGAGTCGTACCCTCACACAGTGCTCGGCAATACGCCAGGCGTGGTCGTGTGCGCCCACTCCCACCGTTATGTCGACTGGTCGCCCGGGCACCCAAAGACGTTGCGTGACGACGATCTGAGCGCCATCGAGAACTCGGCAGCGTGGTTCGCTCGCAAGTTCGCCAGCAACTGCTCGGGGCCGGTCTGCGACCGCGTCGACGAGATGGTCGGTCTCACGGCCTGATCTCAGGCTCGCGAAAGGATCAGTCCGGTTGGGCTGCCCCCGGCCTTGCTGCGTCATCGCTCCGAGGTGGCGCCGACTCGTGTTGCTCGGGCGGATCGACGAGTGTGGCGCTGTCGCCATTGGGCTCGGTGTTCGCGTCGAGCCACCGCTGGCGGCTGTCTCTCAGCTGCTCGATCAGCTGGTACTCCGGCTCCAGCAGCGTCCGCAGGCGGTCGAGCTCGTCCGAGCTGAGTGCCGCCTTTGTGCCTCCGGCCCGGTCGTGGCGTACCTCGAGGGGTAGTTGCAGCCGGCGGCTCAGCTCTGCAAGGCCGCGGTCGTAGTCCTCGTTGAAGAACAGCATCGAGCACTGCGAGGCTCGCTCGACCGCCTCCGACACGTCGAAGTCGGCCGAGAACATGAAGAGCTGGCGGAGCAGCACCTCGCGAGGCAGGCTGTCGAGCAGGCCGTGAAACCCGTTCCGGGCGCGTCGGCGCTCGACATCGGGCACCGTGAAGGCGGTGCCCGGCGCATCGCCGGTGAGCATGTAGTTGTAATAGGACTCCACCCGTCGAACCGGGTCGCGCAGGATGGAGACCGTGAAGGTGCCGGGCGGAAGCTGCAGCGTGTGGGCGGGGAGGTGCGACCACCCGTAGAAGTACTTGCCCTGCTCGAGGACGCGGCGCAAGTTGACGGCGTACACGTAGTCCCCGCTGCTCGTCCTGCGCAGGAAGCTCGAGCTGAGCCGCCGCTCCACGACGGCTGGATCCTCTCCGCCGAGGCCGAGGAAGCTCCGGTGCAAGCTCGTGCCTCCGGTCTTGCGGATGTGATAGCAGTAGATCCGCTGGCTCCCGTCCGGCAGTCGGTGAGCAGGCGTGTGGAGCGGGCGCATCGCTTCCAGCCCGAGGACGGACGTTTCCACGACGTCCCGCAACTTGCCGCGCAAACGAGCCCTCGCGGAGCCCCCAGGTCCGGGGCCGCCCGCCCCAGCCGATTGTGCTGAGGTCACGGCCGATCCCTCCTCGATGCCGTCAGGCGTCCGCCGACTCGAAAACGCCGCCGACTCGGCCCGAGCCCGGCGAACTGCCCGACGTCCCCGGTGCAGCGGATCACTCGACAGTCCTGATGACGAGTGGCGCTTTGCCATTGGCGGCGATCTCGACCGACTCGACCGGCTCGACCGTGACCGTGCAGCCAGGCAGGCGGTCCGACAGGGCGCTCTGCAGCGCCTGGGTGGCGTCGCCCGTCCAGTGCGACGCCACGACGATCCGCACGAGGACGAGATCGCGGCGCTCGCGCTGCACGTATTGGATCTGGCGGAGACCCTCGTAGAGATGGTCGTGCAGATTGAGAGCGGCGATGGTCGCCTGCGTGCCGGCCGGCGTGAGCACATAGTCCTGAGTCCGGCCGACGACACTGCGCAGACGCTGACCCTTCCATCCACACGGGCACTCGCCGGTGGCGAAAGCGGCGAGGTCGCCGGTGTCGTAGCGAACGAGTGGCGCACAATGGTTGAGGAAGCCGGTCCCGATGAGGCGTCCGAGCCTGCCGGGTTCGGTGACGGGGTCGCCGGCGTCGTCGACGATCTCGGCATAGCCGTAGCCCGGAAACAAGTGGTACTCACGGCTGGCCGCACACTCGCCACCGAGCAGGACCTTCTCGGTCTGGCCGTACCACGAGTAGACCGGGCAACCGTAAGCCGCCGCCAGGGCGTCGCGTTGGGCAGGCGAGGAGCCCTCGCTCCCGAGCAGGACCGCTTGGAAGCGGGGCAGCTGACGTCCGGACTGCTCGCACGCCTCGGCCAACCGGCTCGCCGACGATGGATAGGCGTGCAGGAACGCGCCGGGGTAATCGCTCATCGCCCGGAGGTAGTCGGGCAACGTCTCGCTCGTGAGATGAAACGTCGAGAGGCGGACCTCCCGGCGGAGGCGGTCGATCTCGGGTCCGATGCTGCCGCCCTTGAGGAGGCGTCCCCGCAAGACGATCCGCCAGCTCCCGCGGCGGTAACCCACCGTGGACCACTGACGGGTCATGAAGCGCCACTCCGACAAGGAGATGGACCGATCCAACCAGACAACGACGGGCGCCCCGGTCGAGCCGCCGGTGGAGAGCTTTCGGCGCAGCGGTGCCGGGACAGCTCCCGTCAGGAGCTCGTCGGTGTGTTCGGCCACCATCGACCGGTCGAGGATCGGGAGCGACGCGAGCGGCGAGCCAGGTTTCATGCCCGCCCGGCGGTACCACGGGGCGGCCACTGCCTCCGACAGGGTCTTGGCCAGGTAGGGCTCAAAGGACGGTGCGGAGATCTGCCGAAGCGGGCACCCCGTGACGAGCTCGAGGTTCACGTTTCGGCTTCGACGTGTCCGACCCATCCGAAATGCGGACGGAACTTGAAACAGGCATCGAGGGGGATGTCCGCGAGCGGACGGTTCCAGCCGTCGTCGTTCGATGTCACGACGATGTCGCCGTAGCCGAAGTCGACCAGCGGAAGCTCGTTGTCGTCGAAGGCGTGGGTGAGGTGAGGGATCTTCTTCCAGTCGAAACCCATGAGCCGGGCGCATACGAGATCGACCGCCACGAACGACTCGCCGATCACGACGATGCCCGCCTCGACGGCATCCGGGGCCTCCGGACCGTTTCCCTCGCCGGCAACGATGCCGTCGACGACTGAGAGCGTGCGCCGTTGCGGCTCGTGGGCGACGGAGCCGTCGGGGCGGGCGTACAGCAGGATCCGGTTCAGGTCGAGGATCATGCGCCAAATCGTGTCGTTGCCCCACCAGTTGCCGCTGCGAACCGTGTCCTGGGTGTCTCCGAGCAGCGGGATGCTGGCTTTGCGCAGCATGCGCAGGAGGTTCGACATGGCCGGGCTGCGACGCACGGCCGGCTTCAGGATGCTCAAGAGGCGTCCCTCGAGCTGGCGTACGGCCCCGTCGTCCGGGTAGGCGTCGCCGCCGTGGGACGGAGTCCCGAGACTGTGATGAGGAAGCCAGTTCTTGTCGCCGTTCAGCCCGACAAGGTTCTTCAGGCTCACGGTGATGCCCGACTTCTTGTGGGTCTTCAGCTTGGGAAGGTTGACGACGAGGTCGCTGTGCAGTGCCGTTCCGGAGAACATGTACTCCTGCACGCTGCCGTGGTGATGATGGTTCGTTTCGTCGATGTCATAGTCGGCTCCGTAGTAGCGGTGGCCGTCGTGGCCCGAGAACGAGCTGGCTGTCCCGAGGTCGACCCGTACCGTGCCGAGCGAGTCGCCCGCCTGGGCAACTCGCCGGAGCGGCACACCGTCCCGCTGCTCGTAGCGCGTGAGCCGGAGGTCCTCGACTTCGAGCTGGGCCGAGCGCTGCGAGGCGAGGGCGGCGACACCGGAGCGCTCCAGGATCGCCGCCATATCGGCGCTGCCTTCGGGCGCGTCCGCCAGTCTCAGCTCGCACGGCTGCAGGGCGTCGATGACCCAGTCGAGGACGGGGCCGATCACCTCGCGCTGGGTGATGACCTGACGGTGCTCGTCGCGAAGCAGGTGTCGTTCCTTGATGAAGTTCGGCTTCAACAGCACTCGCTCACCGGTGGCGAAGGCGCTCGACCGGCGGTCGAGGGACTCCCGGATGGCGGTGGCCGCCTCGGAAGCGTCATTCACACGCAGGACCTCGACCGCCGATGACATGCCCGAATCTTGTCATATGCCTCCAGCAGGCCGACAAACCCACAGCATTGTTCGTTGTGGAGTGGCCGCGATCTGACTGGGCTCAGCCTCGCCGGGCGAGCACCTCGGCGATCGTCGTGCCGCCGTCGAGGTAGGTCGGACTGACACCGAGAGGCTCCCGCACTCCTGCGGCCAGGCTGTCGGCCATGGCGGCGCACAGCCCCTGGACGTCCATCGGGCGCACGAGCCGGTGACCGGGCGAGTCGGCGAGCATCTCCGGCAAAGGACCGACGGCCGTTGCGATGACACTTGTTCCCACAGCGAGCGCCTCTTGCACGACGACGGAGCCACCCTCGGTGAAGCTCGGCAGCAGGCACGCCCATGCTCGCCGGAGGTAGCCGAAGCGGTCGTCGCCGTAGACCGGCCCGACGCATTCGATGCGTTCGTCGCTTCGCATCATCGCCAGCGCTCGATGCCAGCGCTCCGGCGTGCAGAAGCGGCGCTCGTATCTGACGAGCTCCTCGAACACGGGTCCGACGACGACGAGGCGGGCGGGCACGCTCAGCTGTGCGAACGCCTCGATCAGGATGTGGAAGCCTTTGGAGGGCGCCACGAAGCCGAGGAACACCAGAGTGGGCTCCGGCGACTTCGGCAGGGCTCGAGCACGCCGGAGGCCCTCAGGGATGGGAGCGCGACTCGGCACGAAGACAGAGGGCGAGCCGGCGAGACGAAGCCCGCGCACCTGGGCGACGAACGTCGTCCTTGGCACGTGTGCCACGCACCAGTAGCCCCAGCGGGAGAGAGCGGGACGAGGCTGCATGGCGGCCCGGAACTCGCCGTGCAGGTGGATGACCGAGGTTCGCCGTCGACCGCCGCTCACGCCGGCGACCACGGCGGTCACGATGTCTCGCGCCAGGCCCCAGCCATGCTGGGAGAGAGGAAAGTAGACCGTCGTGCCCCTCTGGCGGTGGGCGCGGCACAGCCTCGCCAGTGAGGTCAAGGTCGAGGCGGCCCCCTGGAGGCCGGTGAAGGAGAAGCGCCCGCGGCTCTCGGTGGGCGTGTAGTGCGCCCAGTCGAGCCATTCGTGCTCGACGTGCATTGCCTCGAGCTCAGAGCGCAGGTCGCGGTTCAGCTGCTCGACACCGCTCTGTCGGATGTCGGTCCGACCGATGCAGATGACGAAAGGCGTGCTCGCGGAGGAGTCGTCGCCGTTGCCGCCGCGAACGACCGGCGAATCCTCGGTCTCGCTCACCTCGGCGAGCTCAATCGAGCGAAGCGACCAGCGGGCGCACTCGGCTCATGAGCAGCGACATGAAACCCTCGAGCACTTCCGGCGAAGCCGTGCGTTCCCCACCTGCCCACTGCCGTGCCGGCTTCGGAAGATCTTCGACGTCGCGCAGCGTCACGAGCCGACCGTGCTTCTCGAGCCAGAGATCGACGGCGGCAGGCTCCCCCTCGAAGATCGAGTACGAGGGCGTTCCCAACACGGCCGCCTCTCGTGTCATCGAGCCGCCACCACCGACGAAGATGTCGGCGCTGTGGAGCAGATCCGGACCAGAAACCGGTTCGAACAGCACGCGCACTCCCGACCGCCCGTCGTACTGCTGGCCCTGCGACTTGGTGCGCGGTGTGAGCAGGACCGTGGCACCGTACTCGACGAGGCGTTCGATGACGTCGTCGCACAAGGAGTTGCGGTGACGGTGGTAGAGCGCTCCCTCTGCGGCGGGCCGCACGACGGCGAGGAGCTCGTCGGCTCCCACGCCGAGCGTTGCCCTGAAATTTACCGCCGGCTCGAAGGTGGCGAGGGCGATCTCTTCCTTCAGGCAGGGATAGGGAACGTAGCGCCGACGGGAGACCCCGAACCTGCGTACCGACGAATAGGGGATGACATCGGGGAGCACGACCAGGTTGGCCAACCTGAAGCCGACGTGGTTGGCGGGATGGTGCTCGTAGTCCATCATGTCGACAGAGGGCACCCGTAGTGCCGTGGCGGCCAGCACCTGTGCGTTGGAGGCGTGTCCGAGGGCGACATCGACGTGTTCCGACCTCATGACCCGGGCGAGGGCGATGGCTCGGTTCATGATGGCGGTGCCCTTCGAGCGCGGGTTCCTGCGAAAGCCGGCGCTTCCCACGATGCGAGTCTCCGGCCAAGCCTCCTCGGAGAGAGCACGCGCCTGGCCCCGGTCCCAAGCGGTGATGACGACCGTGTGCCCACTGTCGCGCAGATTGTCGATGACGGGCTTGAACACCGTCACGTTCGGCGCGTTGGCGATGTCGATCCACCATCTCATGCGGTCACACTGTCGTTGCTCGGCGATGCGAGTGGACGGGCAGGTGGTCCTTGTCCGGCCGTGCTCATGGCCTGGGCGAGATAGGCCAGCGACAGGCACATGGGCGCGTCCGACCAGCGGACATACGGCACCGCCTTTACGTGCAGCCGTCCCTTCCGGTAGAGGAACGTGCCCGTCGAAGTACGCATGTGAGACAGCATGAATCCGCCAACCCTCCCCCCAAAGGTTACGTCAGCTTCGGTACCTGCCTTTGCAAAGGTCTGGATCCCCTGGGCGCCCGTGATGACGTCGATGGGGAAGCGATGTCCCGGGTACAACAGGGGCCTTCCGTCGGGCTCGAAGAGCGCTCGCCGATAGGACGACAGGACGCTTGCGGCGGCTTCGTCAAGCCCTGGGGCGTCGAGCAGCCCGGCGAGATCGGCAAGGGCTTCAGCCACAAAGCCCGTGTGATGACCGTCTACCCATGCTTCGTGGCTGCCCTCCCCGTAGGGCAACAGCCCTTCGTCGGTGATGGCAGCCAAGGTCGCCGGCAACGCCTCGGCGGCGATCTGTACCCACGAGTCCTCGCCGAAGGCGACTCCGGCCCTGGCGAGGTAACGGGCGGCCAGCAGATTGGCGTTGTGAATCAGCAGTGGTTCCGCCTCGAGGTATCGGAAGTAGACGCGGTCGCCTTGGCGCGACAGCAGGTGCTCGAGGGTGAACGAGACGGCCCGGCGTACAGCGCCGGCCCAGCGTTCCGCGGCCCGCTCGGGAGTATCGGCGGTCAAGGCGGCATCGGTCATCAGACTGGCGTCGCAGGTGGTCGCGGACTGCGCCCGGCTGGCGGCGGCCTCCCGAGGCAGGGCGCTGAAAGCGATGCCGTCGAGGAGGGCGGTAACGGCAAAGGCGGTGCAGATGACGTTCGGCACGGTCTTCTTGTACGCAAACGTCTTCGTCTGCACGTCGAAGGGGTAAGCCCAGGCACCCGCGACGCGGGTGTCACAGAGCCAGTCGAGCCGGCCGGCGAGGGCGCTGGCGAGATCGCTCGCTTGCGCTGGGTTCACGAGCGGTGCCATGACGGCGCAAGCGGAGGCGAAGTGCGCGGCCGAATATGAGTTGCGCGTGGGCCGCACCCCCGCGAACCGCCGGAGGTTGACGGGTGATCGTTTGTTCAGTTGCACGGCCGCCAGCTGGACCGGACGCGGGAGCGATCCGAGCCAGGACAGACGTTCCGACTCGAGTCCGTCGTACGGATCGAACGAGGTGTCCTCGCGCGCACGCCAGAACGACTCGAGCCACTGTGCGGTCTGAAGGACCGTCTCCCTTGACGGGACCCCTGTCACATCAACCCCCCCCGGAGATCAGAGGTACTCGACGGTGTCACCCGTGACGCGGTGCCTCGTGTCGAGGAAGTAGCGCGATGCCGCCGCCAGCGCCTCGAGGTCGAAAGCGTCATGGTCGGTGAGCAGCACGACGCCGTCCGCCTCGGCGGCTTCGGCCACCGTGGCACTCACGCGGGTGACGCGGTCGTCGAGGGAGCTCGGACCAGCGAGCGGATCGGCCAGATGCACCTTGGCTCCGAGCTCCAGAAGCTGCTCGACGACCGGCATGACCGGTGACTGGCGGGCGTCGGCGGAGTTGCGCTTGTAGGCCAGGCCGAGCACGAGCACGGTGGCCCCGTTCAGAGCCAGTGATCGGCGGTTGAAGGCCAGCAGCAGTCTGCGCACGACGTAATCGGGCATGTGCTCGTTGACGTCATTGGCGATCTCGACGAACCGAAAGGCGTGCCCGAGGCGCCGCTTCACTCGCCACGACAAGAAGGACGGGTCAACGGGGATGCAGTGTCCTCCGACACCGGGTCCGGGGAAGAAGGGCATGAAACCAAAGGGCTTGGTGGACGCTCCCCTGATGGCTTCCCAGATGTCGATCCCGAGCTCTTCGGCGGCCATTGCCAGCTCGTTCACGAGGGCGATGTTGACGTGGCGAAACGTGTTCTCGACGAGCTTGGCCAACTCGGCCTCGGCTGTACCGCTCATGACGACGGTCGTCGAGACGACCGTGTCATAGAAGGCTTTCACCGACGCGAGAGACGCGGCATCGATGCCGGCGACAAGCTTTGGCGTGTTCTCCAGCTGCCACGTCTCGTTGCCGGGGTCGATCCGCTCGGGACTGTATCCGAGGTGGAAGTCCTTGCCTGCTTGCAGGCGGGCGGTGCGCTCCAGGATGGGAGCCACTACCTCGTTCGTCGTTCCCGGGTAGGTGGTCGACTCGAGGATCACGCAGCAACCTGGTGTGACGTAGCCTCCGAGCAGCTCGCAAGCCTGCTCGATGTAGGAGATGTCGGGGAGACCCTCTCGCAGCGGCGTTGGCACGGTGATGACGGCAACATCGAAGCCCTGGCAATGACGGACGTCTGAGGTCGGTACGTAGCGACCAGTAGCCAGGGCGGCCCGGAGTCGGGCGTCGCTGATGTCCTCGACGAACGACTTGCCTTCCGCCAACAGGTCCACGCGTCCCTTGTCGATGTCGAATCCGACGACATCGTGACCCACCTCGACGGCCCGCATCGCCAGCGGCAAGCCGACATAGCCCTGCCCAAGTACTACTACCCGGTTCCCCCTCACGGTCGCGACGCTACGGTACGTCCGAGCTGGAGCGCAAGAGCAGGTCGCAACATGATCACGACGTCCACAGTTCGGTGCCGAGCAGCTCGAACAACTCTTCGTTATGCGGCTCGAAGTGGCGGTGCAGCTCGGCGAGGAGTCCGGCGTCCACCGAGGTACTGCGGGTGGCGGCGTTCAGGGAGGGATACGGTGCGGAGCTCGGCGGGAGACCGAGCCAGTGCAGGACGTCGGCTGGGACTTGCGAATCGGCGTACACGCGCTCGCATTCGAGGACGAGCACCCGCTCGCGTCCGACGGCGTCGAACCACCGCCGGAGTTGGCCGGCGTACTCTCCGCGGGCGACGTAGGAGTAGTGCTGATGGGCGTAGCTCCGCTCGCCCCGCCGGACGACCTCGTCGGTCCCTGCCAACCGCTCGGACTCGAGGGCGATCGCCCGCTCGAGCGACTCTGCTTCCTTGTTGCCCTTGCGCTCGTGCCAATACTGGCTGATCGCCCGGTCGACCGGCTCGCGCAACAGCGCGATGAAGCGCGTCTGAGCACTGAGGTCGTGGGCGGCCCGTTCTGGGGCAAGCGGGTGAAAGAGCATGTACGGGCTGGCTTCGCCGGTTACCGTGCCCGGCCGCGCCATGTCGAAGTGGGACTTGTACCAGCGCTCGCCCCGGTCGTAGTGAACGTCGAAGTAGTGAACCTCTTTTCTCGATGCCCGGGCGACGGACTGTTGAGTGCAGAGGTACTTGTAGAGCGACGTTGTGCCGGCTCGCTGAGCGCCAATGATCACGAAGTCGGGAAGAGGCCGTTGCGGTGCCGTTGCCCAGCGCCACAGCGAAGTCGGCAGCCGGACGGCACGACCAACCTCTCGCCGGATGGTGTCGTTCATGCCGGTACACCGGTCAGGATGGCGGTGATCCGTTCGGCGGCATGACCGTCCCACAGCGGCGGACGGAAGGCACCGGCGGTCAACCGGCTCGCAGTGGCGCGAGCCGCCAGGCGAGATCTGGCCGCTGCCGTGATCCGGGCAGGTTCGGTGCCGACGACTTCGTTGCGGCCGCCGTCGAGTGTGCTCGGGCGCTCGGTCTCCTCCCGCAATGTGAGGCAGGGGACACCGAGGACGACGGCCTCCTCCTGGATGCCACCCGAGTCGGTCAGCACGAGGTCGGCCGCCGACATGAGGCCGACGAAGTCGGCGTAGTTGACCGGCGGCAGCATCGTGATGCCCGTGCCGAACTTCGCCCCCGAGAGCCGGAGATGCCGCTGGGTCCGCGGGTGCACGGCGAACAGCAGGGGGAGCTCGGCGCTGACCGCAACGAGCGCCTCCCCGAGTCGTGCGAGGACGGCGGGATCATCGACATTCGACGCCCGGTGCAAGGTCACGACCCCGAAGGCCTTGCCGGCGACGCCGTACCGCCGGCAGATGTCGTCGACGTCGAGACGCGGGAGCACCCAGTCGAGCGAGTCGATCATGACGTTGCCCACCATGTGGATGCTGCCGGGGGCGATGCGTTCGGCCCGGAGGTTCTCGACGGCGTCCTCCGACGGTGCGAAGAGCCAGCGGGACATCCGGTCGGTGAGCACGCGGTTGCGCTCCTCCGGCATCGCCCAGTTGAAGCTTCGCAGACCTGCTTCGATGTGGGCCACGGGTACGCCGAGGGTGTCGGAAACGAGAGCTGCCGCCAGCGTGGAGCTCACGTCGCCCACGACGACCGTGCAGTCGGGTTTGGTCGACTCGTAGACGGCCTCGAGCCGAGCCATGATCGTGGCGATCTGCCACGCTTGCGTGCCGATGCCGACCTCGAGGCGGACGTCGGCCTGTGGGAGGTCGAGAGCCTTGATGACGTCGTCGGACATCGATGCGTCGAAATGTTGGCCAGTGTGCACGAGAATTGGGTCACAGTCGGCCCGGGCCGACATCACCCGGTAGATGGGGGCGACTTTGACAAAGTTGGGGCGCGTCCCGAAGACGATCAAGGGCCTCATGTGCCCGCCGGTTCCTCGCGAGCCTCGGAGGGCTCGGACGCTGGCTCGGGACTGACGGATACGCCGAGGGCGGCAGCGAGCCGCTCGCTCGACGGCGCGATCTCGACGGCATCGCCCGTCACGACCGACCGAGCCAGCCGCAAGGTGGCAAGCGTCGACCAGAGCGACATGCGAAAGTCGGATTCGGGCGTGGCGAGTCCGCCAACGAGCTGCACGAACGCCGCCATCTCCTCGCGGTGGCCCTTCGACCCACCCCGCCAGCGCTTCGTCGTTGCGTGATTGCCCCAGATGGACAGGGACCGGAAGTCGTCGATCCGAGCGGCCATCCCGAGTGTTGCCAGCTCGATGAGCTCCTTCGGCGCTCCACGCGGGGACTCGCCCGAATAGATGATCGAGGCGCTCGAGCCGTCCTGATAGGAGAGCAGGGCCGACACGCTCTCGGCACGGATCGGATCGGTCCCGTCCGGCGCGTGTGCCGTGACCGCCACGGGTGGAGCACCAACGAGGAAGTTGGCAAGATCGACGAAGTGACAGACCTCCCCGAGAATTCGGCCGCCTTGGTCGGGCTGGAGCGACCAGTAGTCGGGCGGTAACTGGCCCCCGAAGACCCGGCAGACGATCTGCACGGGAGTCTTGCGTCGCGCGAGGCCGGCTGCGACGAGGCGCACCGAGGGTGCACAGCGCCGGTTGAAGCCCACCATGGCCGCTTTCCCGCTCTGGAGCCAGGCGCCGGCGACTTCGTCCAGCTCGCCTTCGGACAAGGCGAGGGGTTTCTCGCAGAACACGCTGAGTCCTCGTTCGAGCACGTCGACGACGTAGCGGGCATGCGAATCGTGGCGAGTGAGCACCATGACGGCGTCGGACTCACTCGCGGCCAACCCCTCGGCCAGGTCGCTCGACGCCTTCGCAAAGCCCCAACGCTTTCCTTGATGTACTGCGCTCACACCCGAGTTGGAGGCGATGAAGGAGAAGCTCACCTTGGGATCGGCCTTCAAGTGGGGCAGGAGCATGCGGGTGGCAAAGGACCCGACCCCGATGGCGCCGAGCCGGACCGTGCTCTGCTCAGTCGACCGAGCCGGGGAGTCCGTCGACGTGAGATCGACCGTGTCGGCCGACCCCCGCAGGACCGATGGAGCGCCTTGGCCGTACGAGATGAGGATTGCCACCTTCCGTCCCGCTCCTGTGGCACCGAGCAAGGAAAAGGCACGCTCTGCGTCTGCCACGTCGACGGCCTCCGGGTCGAGGAGGCCGAGATCGAGACGCCCGGCGCCGATCAAGCGCAGGACCTCGGAAAGATTGCGTCGCTCGTCCCACGGCACGTAGCCACTCGGGTACTCGATCCCACCTTCTTCGTACATGGGGTCATAGCGCCCAGGTCCGTACGATCGCGAGTAGCTGACGGTGAGCTCCTTGCCGTAGTAGCTCGCCCGCGGCAAGGCGACGGTCACGTCACCGACGACGACCACGCGCCCGCGGTCGCGAGCGAGCAGGCCGGCGAGCTCGATCGGATCCGTGCTCTTCGTGCCCGCAGTGATGAGCACGGCGTCGGGCGGACCGCCGAGGGCCTGCTCCACCCGTGCGGGCAGCTGGGCCTCCGAACGCGCCAAGGAGCAGGCGCCGGTCTTGCGGGCCAGCTCGACCATCGCCTCGTCCTGATCGATGCCGAGTGCGTCGTAGCCGTATGCCATGAGCAGCTGCATCGTGAGCTGACCGACGAGCCCGAGACCGATGACGACGACGCGGGATCCTGCTTCAGTGGCGGCCTGGTGGATGCCCTGCAGCGCGATGGCACCGACCGTGCCGAAGCACGCGTCGCGAGCGCTCACACCCGCAGGCGCCCGAACGCAGAGGTTGCGCGGGACCACGACATACTCGGCGTGGTTGGCATAACCGGCGCCGGCGCAGGCAACGAGGTCGCCCGGGCGGATGTCTCCGACGTTCGGCCCGACCTCCACGACGATGCCGGCGGAGCTGTAGCCCGTCAGCATCGGGCTCGAGAGGCGGTCGCTGACGATCCTCCACGTCTCGGCCGGCCCGACGCTGCGTGCGGTGTCGAGAACCTGCTTCACCTGGTCTGGCCGCCGCCGGGCCTTGCCGATGAGCGATTCCTGACCGGTCTCGAGGCGGGCACGCTCGGTGCCGGCACTGATGAGCGAGTATTCGTTGCGCACGAGCAGCTGGCCGGCGGCCGGCTGCGGCATCGGCACGTCCCCGACGGTGATGGCGCCGTCTTTGGGGCGGAACAAAACAGCTCTCATCGTGTCTTCGATCTTCCTCGCGTCACGTCTCGACTTCGAGCGTCAGGGATCTCCGCCGCACTGCCTACGCCACCGCGCCTGACGTCCAGCCGGGCATTCCCGGTCGTGCCATCGTAGGGGATGGCGAGGCAGTACTCAGCCGAGCGCTGGCGCCGGGCGTGCGTTCTGCTCGAAGAAGGTCATGAGATCCTGCCCGGCGCCTTGCGGATCCGTCTTGTCCGCAGCGCCGGTGCAGCTATAGGTGCCGGTGATCGTCGTCGGTTGTGTCGGGTTGTTGCCGCGGATGAGCACACCCGGGCTCAGCGCCCATCCGATCAGGCCGACACCGTGGGCCCTGACGTAGCTGAGGAACGTCGGGACGAGCGTGACCGCATTCTGCACGCAGTCTCCATGGCCGTTCTCGTACTGGGACCACGCGCCGACGAGCAGCGGCACGGTACTGGTGAGGTAGCCCCAGTCGGACGTCCACTCCGACGGGGTGACGTGATTCGGCTTCACGAAGAAGCTGTGGACCTCGTAAACGATGTTGGAACCTTTGAGGAGGTGAGGCTCGAGACCCTTGAGCGTGCGGGCAAAATGGAGCCCTTCCGCGAGGATGATGTTGTTGGCAGAAGCTCGGATGGTGTCGACGAGCGACTGCATGCCGACGACTCCACCACCGCCGTTCTGCCAGACATTCCAGAGGCGCCCTGATGACGCGCCTTTCATTCGCGGCTCGTTGAACAAGTCGTACCAGACCGCCGCGTCACTGGAGTACAGGGGCGCCACGACCTTCCAGAACTGCTCGACCATGGCGTTCGGCATGGGGATTGCGCCCGAGTGCTCCGTCTGGGCCGAGATGATCACGACCAGGTTGAGTGAGCGGGCGTAGGTGACTTCCTTCTTCAGCGCCGCTTCGAACTGCTTGGTCTGGCCGCCAGAGACGAGGTAATTCGGAGCGACCTGTAGGCGAACGGTATTGGCGTGCCAGGCTGTCGCGATGGCGTGGATCTTGGTGAGGTCGCCGTGCACGCTCGTCGCCCAGTCCGGGTTGCTGAGACCGAAGACCACAATCCCGTAGGGGACGAAGGGCTGGTTGTGGGGCCCGAGGATGCGCGTGCCGGATACGAGAAAGGCGTTCGTGGTGTTGATCGGCAACGTCGTCGGCGGGGACACCTGGTTGTGCTTGTTGCCCGAGACGACGAGGGCGACGACGAGGGCGATGACGACGACGGCGATAGCGGCAAGGATGCTGACGGTCAGGCGTCGTCGTCCGCGCCCCCCACCGGGAACGTGGCCGGGACTATTCATCGGACTCGGGTTGTCTCATGGCGGTACTCGGTCTTTGAGCGCTCGAAGGCAAGTGGGCGGCCGCTCGGGTCTTGAAGACCGTCGACCAGAGCCGGGGAAAGACTAGCTAGGGGTGCGCCGGCCGTGAGCGCGCCCATCGGCGCTGGAACCTACTGCGGCGGTCGCCGGGAGAGCTGTGAGGGCGCCGCGGTTATGCTTGCCCGGCGGACTCGGGCATCCTGCCCGCTCTTGGCGAGATGACGAACGGCGAGGATCCAGTTTGGGAAGTGCGACCGCACGGGGGGGCCGAGGCGCTGGTCGTCGTCGACGGCGGTGCGGGTTGTGAGTCAGCTCAGGGCTGTCGTCCGGCCCTATGTGAACGCCACGCGGCGACGAGCATCGTATGGCCGGGCGGCGCTGCGCTCGAGGCTGCCTCGGCTCGGCGCTTCGCCCCCCACTCCGAGTTTCTCGTTCATTCTCGGCTGCGGGCGATCGGGCACGACGATGCTCGGAGACCTCCTCGCCTTACACCCCGAGACCGCCTACCTCTTCGAGCCGTTTGCCCTCTGGGCGGCCGTGGACGCTCGAACCGACGTCGGGCACGTGTACACCGACGCCGCCGTCGGCATCGTTCTCGATGAGGACGACTGGTCGCCGGAGGCCCAGTCGCGCTTTGACCGCCTCTTTGCCACGACCGGCTCGGGCAAGGCCCAGGTGATCGAGAAGTCGCCCCGCAACACCATGCGGATCGGCTACCTGCGCCGTCTCGCCCCTGGCTGTCGCTTCGTGCACATCGTGCGCAGCGGACCCGAGGTTGCACGCTCGATCGCACGTTTCGCCGATCGCAACGCCGACGACCCGCGGCGCCAGCGCCTGCAGCGCAACAGTTGGTGGGGGGTCGGCGACGCCAAGTGGAAGGCCATCTGTTTCGACGCCGCTCGCTTTGACATGCTGCCGAGCGACCTGCCCAGCTACCGCGACAATCAGGTCCGGGGGGCCTGTGAGTGGCTCATGTCCCTCGAGGCGATCGAGCGGGCCAAGGCGACGATCTCTTCTGACCTGTTGGAGATCCGTTACCAGGACATCACGAGTGCGCCGCGCGACGCGCTCGCGGACATCGCCGGCTTCCTCCAGCTCGACGTCGATGCGGCCTGGATCGAGGCGGCCGAGCGTCTGATCCGGCCGTCGACGGCGACTCACGTCGGGCCGCTGCAGCTGCCGGTGCCGCTCGCCGAGGGCGTCAATGCCTGGCAAGACCGCTATGGCTTCGATGAGCGCGCGGTGGCCGTCCCGACGCCCTCAAGCTGACATGGGCCACGTCGCTTGCCGCCGGAGCCACGCGGTCACGATCTGGCCGACGATCTCGCCGCTAGCGACCCAATGAAGCCCTTGCGGCTGAACGCGGCACCGAAGGCATCGAGGTTCAGAACCCGGCGTGCCTTGAAGAGGGCGCCGGCATAGAGCGAGCAGCTCACGATGGCGAATACCACGAAAGTGACGACGCCGGTCCCGAACGCGGCACGCGCGATGAGACCGAGCGCGCCGAAGCACCCGCCGGCGGCCAGCACGACGGCGAGGTAACCACGCCCGAACGGTTGGATCCGGAACGACTTCCAGAGGATGAAGGAGGCGCAAAAGCAGGTCACGAGGATGGTGGCTGCCCAGGCGATGGCAGCGCCAGGGAGCCCGAGGATCGGGATCAGCCAGACGTTCAACCCCACGTTGACGGCGAGGCCGAGTCCCTGAATCGCCAAGTTGAGACCGCTCCGTCCCGACATGAGGAGCAACAGACCGTTGGGTCCGGTGCCAATCGTCACGAGCATCGCCAGCGACAGGATCGTCAAGGCTCCGGCGCCGCTGCGATAGCCGTGGCCGAAGATCGTCATGAACAACGGCGAGAACACGGCAAGCACGAGCAGGGGGGGCCAGGAGGCGGCGGCAGTCCACCAAGTCGCCGACTTGTAGACGGCGTTGACCTTGTCGTAGTCGCGCCCGTCCATGAGGCGGCTCAGCTGCGTGGCCACGGCGGAGACGACGGCGCCGAGGGCGAAGGTCGAGAACGTGACGTAACGACTGGCGACCGAGTACGAGGCTGCGCTGCCCGCCGTCCGGTAGGCGCCGACGAGCAGGATGTCGATGTAGGTGATGAATACCTGGAACATCGCCCCGAAGGTCCGCGGCAGGCTGAAGCGCCAGAACTCGAGCGCCACGGCGCCATAGGGGGCCGGCTCCACGCCGGCGACGGCGGTGTCGACGAGGGTTTCACGGATGTGCCGGTCGAGGGCGAGGGCGGCGAGGACGAGTACGGCAATGGTCGGGACGCCCCAGGCGATCAACGCCAATTTGGCGTTCACACCCACGATCAGGAACATCGTGAACAGCACCGGCCGGGCGAAGGGAACGAGGAAGTTGTTGAGGACAACTGGTATGCGAGCCGACCAAGTGCGAAGCCCGGCAGAGATCACCGTTGCCACCGTTGAGATCGGCAGGAACAGGGCGATGATCCGAAGGTCGTCGCTCGTCTCCGGCTTGGAAGCGTGGTGGACGAAGACGTCGCTCAGCTGCGGGGCAAAGATGTAGACGAGCACGGCGACGATGCAAGAGGCGACGAGCGCCGGCCCCACGGACACGTTCGCCAGGCGGCGGAGGTCTTGTGGGCGGCGCCGGTGGAAGATCGGCATCATCCTGAGCAGGCCGGAGTCAGCTCCGAGCTCGGCCACGTTGCTGCCGATGGTGAAGATGGCGATGGCCTCGAGCAGCGCACCGACATCGCGCTGGGCGATGGTGTGGGTGATGAGGGCGAGGAAGGCGAACTGGAGGAAACCGTTGAAGAACCCGCCAAGGGTGAACGCCGAGCCGCGCCGGGCGGCGACGCGCAGCTCGCCTCTGGCGCCGCCATCACCCGAGCCTGTTCGGCCGGCGGCGGTCGTGGCCTTCTCTTCGGTTCCCTCGCCGGTGGTCACTTCGGAAGCTTCGCGCCCGTTCAGGGGAGACGCAGGGCCGCCTCGACGCTCGGCTGTCCGAGCGGTCGTCTCAACAGGGTCGGGTTGACGCGAGGGATCAGAAGAGGGCGACATGGTGGCGCGACGGCCACTAGCGGGCGTCGTCGCGCAGGATCGCCGGGATCGTCTTCAAGATGATGAGCAGATCCTTGAACAGCGACCAAGTCTCGGCGTAGTGCACGTCGAGTCGGAGCATGTCGGCCGGACTGAGGCGGGAGCGGCCGCTCACCTGCCAGAGGCCGGTCATGCCGGGGAGGACGTCGAGCCTCCGCAGCTGCCAGTCCTCGTACAGGTCGACTTCGTAGGCGAGCGCCGGGCGTGGGCCGACGAGGCTCATGTCGCCTTTCAAGACGTTCAGCAGCTGTGGTAGCTCGTCGATCGAGTAGCGCCGGAGAATTTTGCCGATCTTGGTGATCCTCGGGTCGTCGGTGAGCTTGAAGAAGCTCGTCGTCCCGTCTTCCGCCGTGGCCGCGCCGGACAGCATCTGGAACATGAAGTCACGATGCACCTGGTCAGAAGCTCCGGCCGTCATGCTGCGGAACTTGAGCAGCTCGAAGCGCTTTCCGTCCATGCCGACACGCTCCTGTCTGAACAGGACCGGTCCCGCCGACGTCAAGCGGATGATGAGTGCGATCGCCAGCATCGGGAGTCCGGCAATGAGCAACAGGACACCGGCGCCGACGAGGTCGACTGCCCGCTTCACGGCCCAGTGCGGGCCTCGCACCGGGTTCTCGAACAACGTCAGGAGGGGGAAGTCGCCGAACGATTCGATTTGTACCTTGGACGGGGGAAGACCGAACAGCTCTGGCACTGCCCGCAGACGCGCCCCCCGCATCCCCGGGTGACTCACCATGCGAGCGATCTGCTCGGGCGGCATCGAGAAGGAGGCGATCACGACCTCATCGATGGGAACCTCCGATGACAGGCGCTCGAGCACGCCGCCCAGGTCGTGATCCATCTCGGTGTCGGTGACGTGGGCGATCACCTTGTAGCCGAGGCCGGATTGGCCGGCGACGCTCTTCATGAACGAGAGGGCAGACGGTCCGTCGCCAACGACCACGACGGAGGCGAGGTTGTGCCCACGGCGGCGAAGCTGTAGGAGCACGAAGCGAACGCTCGATCTCATGATTCCGAGGCTCACGACAAGGAGCGGGACAGCCAGCAGGATGGTGCCTCGAGAGAACGGGTGGTGCCGGAGCAGGCTGGGATGCCAGAAGAAGGCGACAATGACGAGACAGATGCCGATGATGAACGCCTCGCGGGCGGACTCGACCCACTCCTCGAGGAAACCATCGGCGCTTCGTGCCAGGTCGGGGCGGCTTCGCCACGTGAGGATGGTCGCCAAGCCGGCGGCGATTCCGCCGAGCATGAGGTAGCTGGAGCTGAACTCCGCTCGTGCCGCGTCGACGAGGTAGTGGGCAAGACCGACGGTCACGAACGTCGTGATGCCGCAGAGAATGCCTGTGATCGCCAGGAAGGCGAGACGCTTGGCCCGCCGTCCAGATGCCAATCGCCGTCCAGCCGCGAAATGGCTGGTGAGAAGCACCCGTGGGAGGGCAGGTTCTACCTCGCGCTCGACCATATCTCCCGCGACGAAGAGGTTGAGGACCTCTTCAGACCTTTGAGCCGCCACTGAGCCCCCGCTGATCTCTCTTCACCGACGTTCCCTCTGGACGTCGGTCCCTGCCACATCAACTATGACGCATCGGACGCCAGATGAAAAGCCCGTAAACCGTCGTCCAGCTGACGACCAGATGAACTTTGGGCGCATCCGCGGCGCCTCAGCTCCTGGTCAGGTCAACTCTAGCGTCAGTTCGACGCCCATCCGTCGGAGATACACCAGGCGACGCTGGGCCGCGAGGGCCCACTGAGACAGATCCGCCTCGAAGTGATCCCGATCGCCGTCTTCGTAGGCGTGTTCCAGCTCGTCGAAAGCGACATCCTCTTGGTCGAGGAGCTCCCGGTACTTCTGGAGCATCTGATCGTCGATCACACCGATGAGGGTCATGCCTGATCTCCCTTCGTGGAACTCGATCCGCCCAGGATACTCGCGGAGGACCCGGAGAGAACCTGCCAGTTTCGTGACGATCTGCTGGGAACCTCGCCCGGTACGATCTCCCCGGTTCCGACACCGTGCGACTGGCAGCCGCCCGCGCTCGCGGGAGTTGCCTACCCGTGATCGGCACCTCGTGGACAACCCAGTCGATACCCGCCTGAGTCCTCAGGCGAACGGCACGGCGAAGTCGCAGTAGGGGTCGCTCGTCTCGGTGACCGGCCCGGTGGCGAGGTAGGTGATCCGCATGCCGAGGTCCTCGGGCTTGAGGGTGAGCTCGTCGGGCTCCATGCCCTGCTCGACGGCCCAGGCTTGCAAAGCCTCCGACGCGAGCTGCCAGTGCACGCCCGGGTTCCCACCGGCGCCAGTCGGTATCGAGTCGTTCGGCAGCGCGACGTACGCTTCACGATGTGCGGGTTCGGTCCGCAAGCTCAACTCCGGGTAGTGCG
>JBEKYM010000039.1:0-33152 GCA_049510975.1 Acidimicrobiales bacterium | reverse complement strand
CGCCGCCGGCTTCATGACCGCCGTCGCCGTCACCCGCCCCGCCGTCACCGCCGGCCTCATGTCTGCCGTCGCCGCCGCCAGCCCCGGCTCGATGACTGCGATCCGCCGAGCCGTCCCGCACCCCACGAGCGGCACCCGCCCCATGACGTCCCCGCGAAGAGGATTGGCGCGCGGACGGTCCGCCGACCGGTATCCCCCCGCCGGCATTGGGGGCACCGGCGGGCGTTTGCCCGTCGGGGACCGCAACGTCGGTGGGGCCGGCGACGTCGGTGGGGCCAGCAAGGTCGCCGGCGTCCACAACGCCACCAGCCACAACACCCGAAAGCGCCGCCTCGAGCTCCTTCTCATCGAGCTCGTCGATCGCCACGCCGATCGCCTCCGCGAGCGCAGCCACCTGAGCCACAACACCCGAAAGCGCCGCCTCGAGCTCCTTCTCATCGAGCTCGTCGATCGCCACGCCGATCGCCTCCGCGAGCGCAGCCACCTGCTCCGGCCCGATGTCATCGCTGAACAAGTACGGCAAAGCCAACCGGGGCAGCGGCAAGTCCGCATCGAGCCGCCCGATCTGCTCGTCCTGGACGGCCTCTCGCCCAGCCCGAAACGCCGCCGCCCTCCGCAACGCCCCCGCCTCCGCCGGCTCCATCGGCGCCTCCCCCGCAGCAGCAGCGAGCGCCTCCGGATCGCCGACGAACCGTGGTCCGATCCCCGCCACAGGCAAGTAGCAGGCGTTCACCACCACCGGCCCGAGCATGACACCGACTTCGTCCTCGAGACGGAAGGCCGTCTCGACGAGCTCGTTGACCGGCGTCTCCTCCGGCAGGGTGACGAGGAGGACCTGCAGCCGTGCCGGGTCGTGCAGCATCTCGACGACCTCGGCAGCCTGGGTTCGCAAGGGCCCGCCGCGAGCGGCATCCATCAAGCCGTTCGCACTCGTGAGAAACCGCACCGCGTGTCCCGTCGCCGGCGCGTCCAACAGCAGCAGATCCGGTTCGCCCGACCGCTCGAGTTGTTTCACCTTGCCGAGTACGAGGATCTCGCGGATGCCCGGGATGGCCGTCGAGACGACGTCGAGAACCCCCGTGGAGACGAGCCGCTTGGCGACCCGGCGGAGGCCGTGGTCCATGAGGTACTCGAGGAGGGCGTCGTCCGGCGTGATCACACGGCCGTGCACCGAGCCGGCAGCGCCGGCGTACAGCAGCACTTCGTCGTAGCCGAAGGTGACCTCGGCGCCGAAGAGCACGGGAAGGGCGCCGGCGTCGTCGAGGCCGACGACGAGGACCTCGAGGCCCGCATCGGCGGCCATGCGGGCAAGCGCCGCCGTCACCGTCGTCTTCCCGACGCCACCTTTGCCGGCCACGACGAGGACCCTGCTCTGGCGGCAGAACTGTGCCCGGTCCATCGGCGGGGACACTACCGGCGATCTCCTGAAGTTCACCTCTTGTTTCCCGAGATGTTGCCGGGGTAGGGTGCCGTCAGTGGGCCTGGCAACAAGTCCGCGAGGGGGGTCCGGCAGTTGGAGCAGGCCTTCGACCGGGTGTGGGGCGCATGCGACGCCGCACGCACGGGACCGCCGGGGGAGAGTCAGTATCGCGTGCCGAGTAGGTAGGAGGGGCAACGTGGTCGCCAATCGGGGCGAAGAGTTGTGGCAGGCGCGGGCTGCGTGTCGAGGTCCACATGCAGTGGTGTTCTTCCCGCCGTCTCATGTGGAACGCAAAGAGGAGCGACTCATCCGAGAACGCTCCGCCAAGGGCATCTGTAGATCCTGTGGCGTTCGGCAGGACTGCCTCGAGTACGCCGTCCGCATCCGTGAGCCGCACGGCATCTGGGGCGGGCTGAACGAAGCCGAACGTAAGCAGATGATCGACCGGGTCTCCCCGATGTCGCACCTCGCCTGAGGGCACAGGCGCAGGCACCTCCTCGAGGTAGTTGTCAGTAGGACTGGCACTACTCCGCTTGGAAAGGCATAACCGCAGCTCAGGCGTGTTGCAGAACACGCTTCACGACACAGGATGAGGGTACTGTGACAGGAATGATTCGGTCGATTCCGCTGCTGCCGGCGGTCGCGCGCCTGCTGACCAACGGCACGGCCACAGAGCCGTTGCGGGTGCGTGAACGCGCCTGCCGTGTGCACGGGCGGCGCCTCAGCTACGGCGAAGTGGTGGGCCGCACGGAGGACGGCGAACCCGGCCCGACGGTCGTGCTCGTGCACGGGTGGGGCTTGGCGCACGCTTCGTACAACAAGGCCGCCCAGGCGCTCGCCGGCCACGGCTACCGAGTGCTGCTGCCGGATCTGCCAGGCTTCGGGCGCAGTCACGACCTCCCCCTGACGAGGGTGAGCTTGGAGTCGTTCGCAAAGGTGCTGCAGGGTTTCTTGGAGAGGCTGCAAGAGACACAGGTCCACGTGGTCGGCCACTCCTTCGGCGGCGCCGTCAGCGCCCGTCTCGCCCACGACGCTCCCGAGCTCGTGGCGTCCCTCGTGCTCGTGGACGCTGCCACCGGGGCGACCTGGTCCCGCGACGACGAGGCCGAGCGGCTCCTGACGGAGCGGCCGCTCTGGGACTGGGCCCTCCACCTCGTGCACGAGTTCCCGATGAGCGAGTTCCCACATGCGGCGACGTCGGTGCTGCGTGACCTCGGCCACAACCTCGTCTGGCACCTGCCGAGCCTCGGCCTCGTCGCCCACCTCACCCGCCACTCTGACATCCGTGCCGAGCTGAAGCGGGTCGCCGAGCTGGGCATCGCCGTCTCGGTCGTGTGGGCCGCTGGCGACCGGGTCGTCACGAGGGCGTGTTTCGACGACCAATGCATCGCCGTCGGTCTGAACGGCACGGTCGTCGAAGGCAACCACGGTTGGCCGATGGCGGACCCGATCGCCTTCGGCCGCATCATCGCCGAGCACCTGCAGGTGCAGCTCGTCTCCTGAAAGGGCGGCGGCCGCCGGCGGTACGGTGGCGTCATGAGCCCGCCGGTCGAGTTGCGCGACGCCGCCACGATCATGCTCGTGCGCGACGTCGCCCGCGTGGGCGCATCGACGGGCGAGGCCGGCAGCACGACGATGGAAGTGCTCATGCTGCGGCGCAACGCCCGGTCGACCTGGGTGGGCGGCGCCCACGTCTTCCCCGGCGGGGCGGTGGACCCGGAGGACGCCGGCGAGGCGACGGCGCAGGTCTGCGCCGGCCGCAGCGACGCCGAGGCGAGCCGCCTCCTCGGGATCGACCACGGCGGCCGGAACTTCTTCGTGGCGGCGGTGCGCGAATGCTTCGAGGAGGCCGGCATCCTGCTGGCGCTCTCGGGCACCGAACCGCTGTCGTTCGCCGACGCCGAGGTGGAGCGGCGGTTCATCGAGCACCGCCGGCGCCTCAACGCCGGCGAAACCGGCCTCACCGACATCTGCACCGCCGAGCACCTCCAGCTCGACCTCGACCGGATCGCCTACTTCAGCCACTGGATCACGCCGGTCGGGGCGCCGCGGCGCTATGACACGCGTTTCTTCGTAGGTGTCATGCCGGAAGGACAGGAGGCGTTGCACGACGACTCCGAGGTGGTCGCCAGCACCTGGATCGAACCGGCGGAGGCGCTCCGGCGGCACCGCTCCGGCGAGCTCGACCTGATGTTCCCGACGGTGAAGAACCTCGAGGCGATCGGCCGCTTCGAACGAGCCGGCGATCTCATGGCGGCAGCCGCTGCTGCGGAGGTGCCGGCGATCCTGCCCCGCATCACCGTCGCCGGCCAGGGGGTGCGCATCGTGCTCCCGGGCGACACCGGCTACGAGGACGCCACGGGCCTGCCGCCGGGAGTCCCCTTCCCCGACCGGCCGCAGCCGCTCCTGCCTCAGACCGCCGAAAGGCCCCCCGATGCCTGATCCGCCGAGATCATCGCCGAGCGCTCCGGTGCTCGACCCGCCCGTGCACGACATACCCGTCGAAGTGCTGCCGGGAGTCGTGCGCCTGACGGCGCCGAACCCCTCGGTCATGACCGGTCCCGGCACGAACACCTATTTCGTCGGCCATACCGATCTCGTCGCCATCGACCCCGGGCCGGAGGACGCCGCCCACCTCGAGGCCATGGCGACCACCGCCGGCGGGCGTCTCCGGGCCATCGTCGTCACCCACACGCATCTGGACCACTCCCCCGGCTCCGCCGCCCTCGCAGCTCGCACCGGGGCTCGCCAGCTCGGTTTCGGGGCGCGGGACGGTTTCGAGCCGGACGAGACCCTCGGCGCAGGCGACGTCGTGGAGGCCGGTGACATCGTGCTCACGGCGGTGCACACGCCCGGGCATGCCTCCAACCACCTCTGCTACCTCGCCGACCTGCCCGCCGGCGCCGGCGGGGCTCCCACGAGAGTGCTGTTCTCCGGCGATCACATCATGGGCGGCTCCACCGTCGTCATCGGGCCGCCCGACGGCGACATGGCCGCCTACCTCGACTCGCTCGAGGACCTGCTCGTGCTCGACCCGTCCATCACGGTCATCGCCCCCGGCCACGGCCCCCTCATGGCGGCGCCCCGACAGGTCATCGAGGGCTACCTCTCCCACCGGCGCGAGCGAGAGACCGCCATCCGAGACTCGCTGCAGCGGCGAGGCGACGCCGCCATCGAGGAGATCGTGTCGGACGTCTACACCGACGTGCCGGAGGCGCTCCATCCGATCGCCCGTTTCTCGGTGTGGGCGCATCTGCGCAAACTCGCCGCCGACGGCGAGGCCACCACCGACGACCTCGACGACGTCTCGGCCCGCTGGCGGCCAGCCTGAGGCCGGCGGCCGTGGCACGCCTTCGGCGGCGGCTCTGGCACAGCTGACGCGACGCCGCGCCGCCGCTGACGCCGCCGAGCGCCCAGGGTCGGCGGCACGAGGCCGGTAACCTCGACCTATGCACCCGCTGTCGCTCGACGCCGTCGACTGGCGCGCCGCCGGCGGCGTCGACGTCATGACGTGGCCGGCATTCGACGGCTACGACCTCGACGTCGTCATGACAACTCGTCACGGTGGCGTCTCCGCCGGCGTCTACGGCAGCCTCAACGTCGGCCTGCACGTCGGCGACGAGGACGACCTTGTCGTCGAGAACCGCCGGCGGGCCGCCGGGGCCATCGGGGCGCAGCTCGAGGACCTCGTCATCTGCAACCAGACCCACGGCCGCGGCGTCCACGTCGCCACCGGCGCCGACCGTGCCCGCGGCACGACCTCGCTCCGAAGCGCCGTGGACGGCATCGACGCCCTCGTCACGGTGAAGCCCGGCCTGGTGCTCACGATGATGGTGGCCGACTGCGTGCCGATCGCCCTGTACTCACCGCAGGCGCACGTGGCCGCCGCCGTGCATTCGGGCTGGCGAGGCACAGTCGTTCGCGTGACCCAGGCCGCCGTCGAAGCGATGGTGGCGCTCGGTGCCCGGCCTGACGACATCGTCGCCGGCATCGGCCCCGCCGTCGCACCCGCCCGATACGAGGTGGGGCCGGAGGTGATGGAGGCGGCCGTGGAGTGTTTCGGCGGCGATACCGACGACGTGCTTCGCCCGAACGGCGACGAGAAGTGGCTGTTCGACCTGTGGGAGGCGAACCGCCGCATCCTCATCGAGGCGGGCCTCCACATGGACAACATCCACACCGCCCGCATCCCGAGCGGGGGTGACGGCCCCTTCTTCAGCGACCGCGACGCCCGCCCCTGCGGCCGCAACGCCCTCCTCGTCCGCCTCCGCCCCCGACCGTGAGCGACGCCTCCCTTCGCGTCCTTGCTCCCGCCGATCGGGCGCAGGAGTTCGCCTACGCCGGCTTCGACATCGATCCGAGCCGGGGCGAGCTCGTCGGCCGCTACCTGCTCGACGGGCAGGGCTTCAGCGAGCGCATCACGATCGCCGGCATCCCGCCTGCCGCCTGGGAGCGTCCCGGCGTCGACGCAGCCGTAGCCTGGGCGGTCCTCCTCCTCGGAGTCTCCTATTACAAAGCCGGTGCGCCGGCCATCGTGGACCTCGGTCCGCTCCCGGTCTCGGACGCCGACCGCGAGTTCCTGCGGGAGTACTACCTCGACGGCCTCGGCGAGTTCGCCTACCGCAACGGCCTCGACCTCTCCGGCCTCGAGCTGCGTGGGGGCCTCCCGGTTCCCCCTCCACCGCCGCCGGTCAGCTCAACGGCGCTCCGCCCGCTCGTGCCCTTCGGCGGCGGCATCGACTCGATCGTCACGACCGAGCTGGTCCGGGCGGTCGCCGGCGACGACGACACCGCCCTGTTCGTCGTCAGCAAGTCAGGCGATCGTTTCACCGCCATCGAAACCCCCGCCCTCCTCACCGGCCTCCCCATCCTCCGGGCCGAGCGCCAGCTCGACGAACGCATCCTCCGCTCGCGGGAGCTCGGCTACCTGAACGGCCACGTGCCGGTGACCGGCATGATCTCGGCTCTGGCGGTGCTGGCGGCCCTGCTGCACGGCCGCGACGCCGTCGTGATGTCGAACGAGTCGTCCGCCTCCTCGGGCAACGTCCGCGTCGGCGCCAGGGACGTGAACCATCAGTGGTCGAAGTCGATGGCCTTCGAGGCCGGCTTTCGCGGGACGCTCGCCCGCCGCGCCGTCCCCGTCGACTACTTCTCCCTCCTCCGCTCCGCCTCGGAGCTGTGGGTTGCCCGCCGCTTCGCCGCCCTCACCGGCTACCACGGCGCGTTCCGCAGCTGCAACCGCGCCTTCTACATCGACCCGGCCCTGCGCCTCGACCACTGGTGCGGCGAGTGCGACAAATGCTGTTTCGTCGATCTCGTGCTGGCGCCGTTCATGGGGCGCAACGAGCTGGCGGCCGTCTTCGGCGGGCATGAGCCGCTCGCCGACTCGTTGCTCGCCGAACGGTTCCGCACCCTGCTCGGCACCACGTCCTCCCCGAAACCCTTCGACTGCGTCGGCGACATCTCCGAATGCCGCACCGCCCTGCGCCTGACGGCGGCTCGCGCCGACCGGGCCGGCGATGCCCTCGTGCACCAGCTGCTGGCCGAGCTGCCCGCCGAGCCCGACGAGGCCGAGCGCTTGTTGCACCCGTCCGGACCGCATTTCATCCCCGACACCTATGCGGCCGGCGCTCTCCTGGACTGACCTCTCGGGCGCCCGCGTGGGCGTCTGGGGTCTCGGGATCGAGGGGACGGCCAACCTGGAGCGGCTCGGCGAGCTCGGTGCCGACCTCGTCGTCGTGGAGGACTCGCCCCCGCCCGAGACGGTCCTCGGGCACACCGTGATGCCACTTGCTGGGGGCGGGTTCGAGGCGCTCCTCACTCGGGACGTCGTCGTGAAGACGCCGGGCGTGCGCCGGCGCCGGCCCGAAGTCGCCCAGCTGGAGGCCGCCGGCATCCCCGTCGTGGGCGGCCTCGGCCTCTGGATGCAAGAGGCGCCCCGCGAGCGCGTGCTCGCCATCACCGGCACGAAGGGCAAATCGACCACGACCGCCATCGCCGGCCACCTGCTCGAACACTTCGGCCGGCGCACTCTCGTCGCCGGCAACATCGGGCGGGCTCCGTATGACGCTTTGCTTCCCCGCGACTTCGATTTCGCCGTCATCGAGGTCTCGAGCTACCAGGCGACCGACCTCGCCTGTTGCCCACCTGTCGTCGCCGTGACGTCGCTCCACCCGGATCACCTCGACTGGCACGGCGGCGTGGAGGAGTACTACCGGGACAAGCTCTCCGCCTGCAGCCAACCCGGCGCCGACCTCACCGTCGCTGACGGTGACAGCCCGCTCTTGCGAGCACGGGTCGACCAACTCGGGCCCCGCGTGTGCTGGGTCGCCAGTGCGGGCGCCGGTCTCGACGGCGCCAATCTCGACGGCGCCAATCTCGACGGCGCCAATCTCGACGGTGCAGGTGCCGGCAGGGCTGCGGCTGACCGGTCCCCCCTCCCCGGCCTGCTCGGCGTCGACCTCGGCCCCGCTGGCCTCGCCGGCCCGTGGCTGGAGGCCCTCGGCCTCCCCGGCGCCCACAACCGTCGAAACGCCATGATCGCCCGCGCCTGCCTCCTCGCCCTCGGCGTGCCCGAGGCCGCAGACGGCGAAGCGATGGCTCGGGCGGCGGAGGGTTTCGAGGGCCTGCCGAGCCGCCTCAGGCCGATCGGC
Organism: Acidimicrobiales bacterium; assembly: GCA_049510975.1. Classification (GTDB taxonomy): domain Bacteria; phylum Actinomycetota; class Acidimicrobiia; order Acidimicrobiales; family Bog-793; genus JAKACA01. The sequence goes on along the minus strand of JBEKYM010000039.1, from coordinate 25,079 downwards.
ATCGTCGCCGGCGTGACGTTCGTCGACGACAGCCTCTCCACCAACGTGCTCCCGACCGTCGCCGCCCTCGAGGCGTACCCGGGCGAGCGCGTCGCCTTGATTGTCGGCGGTCACGACCGCGGGATCGACTACCAGCCCCTCGCCGAGGCGCTGGCCGAGCGGGCCGCTGCTGCCGGCGCCGGCGCCGGCGCGGTCGCCGTCTTCACGCTGCCCGAGAACGGCACCCGCATCTCGGCTCGGATCCGCGAGCACGGTGGGGATGCCACCGAGGTGCGCGACTGCGAGGACTTGGAGTCGGCAGTGCGGGCGGGTTTCTTGTGGGCGAGGCAAACGCCGGCCGGCGTCGTCCTCCTCTCGCCGGCGGCATCGAGCTTCGGGCAGTTTCGCAATTACCAGGACAGGGCCGCCGTCTTCGCCGCCGCCATGCAGCACTGCGCCTCTTGACATGCACACCATGACGCCGGAGTTCGTCGCCTCCGTCGGCTTCTCCGACGACATCGTGGCGAAGGTGACGGTGGAGCCGCGGTCGAGGGTGCGCTTCGACATCGAACAGCTCGGCGAGGTGTGCAAGCTGACGGTCGTGCACGACGGCTTCGAGCCGGGGAGCACTGTCGCCGAGCTGGTCAGCCAAGGCTGGCCACACCTGCTGTCGGCCTTGAAGACGCTGCTCGAGACTGGCGAGACGTTGCCCGCTGCGCCGGCGGAGGCTGCCGCCGGCGGCTGAGCGCGGCGAGCGGGGCCCGCGAGCGGTCCGACGCCGGCGCTACAGCAGCACGTTGGGGTTGAGGATGCCTGCCGGGTCGAGCGCCCGCTTGACTGCACGCATCGCAGCGATCTCCGACGGAGAACGGTTCAACTGGAGCCACCGGCGCTTGGCGGCACCGATCCCGTGCTCGGCGCTGACGGAGCCCCCAAGCTCGGCGACGAGCTCGAAGACGGCGTCGTCAACTGTTTCGTCGGCGGGGTCCACGCCGGTCACGTTCACATGGACGCTGCCGTCGGCGGCGTGACCGAACAGCCACGTGCGCACGTCTTCGCCCGAGCCGGCAAACGCCGCCACCACCGCCGGCGCCCGCTCCACCAGCTCGGCGAGGCGCTGGAGGGGGACGGAGACGTCCAGCTTGTGCGGCACGCCGACCGAATTGATGGCTTCGGTGTGCGACTCGCGGTACCGCCACAGGTCGGCGCGGCGCGACGAGCTCGACGCCAGAGCGACGTCGGCAACGCCGGCGAGGGAGTCGACCGCCTCGGCCAGCTCGTCGGTGGGATCGGACGAAGAAGCCGCCTCCACCAACAGGTACGCCGGGAACTCCGAGGCAAAAGGCGCCGGCAGCGCGAACGTCGAACAGACGAGCGACAGCCCCGACTGCAGGAAGAACTCGACCGCCTCGAGCACGCCGACCCAGCGACGCAAGGAAGCAGCCGCCTCCACGGCCAGGACCGCCGACTCGAAGGCCAGCAGCGCCACGGCCCGCTCCGGCGCCGGCGGCACGAGGCGCAACCGTGCCGCCGTCACCACGCCGAGGGTCCCTTCGGCCCCGCACAGCAACGAGCCGAAGTTGTAGCCCGTGTTGTCCTTCCACAACCCACCCAGATGCGAAACGACGGATCCATCCCCGAGGACGGCCTCGAGCCCGAGGACCTGGGCGCGGGTGTCGCCGTAGCGAACCATGTGCAGCCCGCCGGCATTGGTGGACACCGTGCCCCCGACGGTGCACGAGTCACGGCTGCCGAGGTCGACCCCGTAGGCCCAGCCGGCGGCGGCGGCCGCCCGTTGCACGACCCCGACCCTCACTCCGCAACCGGCGGTCACCTGCCCCGCAACCGTGTCGACGTCGCCGAGGGAGTCGAGGCGGGTGAGACTCAGCACGATCTCGCCGGAGAGGGGCACGGACCCGCCGGAGAGGCTGGTGTTTCCTCCTTGCAAGGTGAGCCCGACGCCGTCACGAGCACAGACCTCGACCACGGCGGCCACTTCCGGAACCGATCCAGGGCGCACGACAGCCGCCGAGCTGCCGACATATCTCCCCGTCCAGTCAACGACGTACGAGGCGACGAGATCCGGGTCCGTGAGCACGTGGTCACGGCCGACGACCTCCTCGAGATCGGAGAGCGAGCTCAGCTCGGCCCCGCCGCCCCGAGCGCCTGTTCGACCCGCTCGAGCATGCGAGCCGAGCAACCCGACATCTCCACACGCGGAGCGACGTCGGAGAGGATGCGATCGGCGATCGCTCGGAATGCCGCCCCCGCCTCGCCGGTGCCGAGCGCCACCGGCTGCCCGGCGTCACCGCCCACCGACACCGCAAGGTCCAACGGCACCTGCCCCACCAGCGGCACCCCGATCTCCTCGGCGAGGCGCCGGCCGCCGCCTTCACCGAACAGCGCATAGCTCTCGCCGTGAGCGCACACGAACGCCGACATGTTCTCGATCACGCCGGCGACCCGCAGGTGCCCCTTGCGAGCCATGTCGGCCGCCCGACCGGCCACCTTCTGAGCGGCCACCGGCGGCGTCGTCACGAGCAGCACCTCGGTCCGCGGCAGCATGCGGGCGAGCCCCATCTGCACATCGCCGGTCCCAGGCGGCAGATCGACCAAGAGATAGTCGAGATCGCCCCAGTGGACGTCTTCGAGGAAGTGCTGCACCGCACGGTTGAGCACGAGTCCGCGCCACATGATCGCCTCGTCCTCCCCCGACAAGAAACCCATCGACACCACCCGCACCACCCCATCTCCCACCTCGAGACTGAGCGGCACCATCTTCTTGTCCCGTGCCTCGATGGCGCCGTCGAGGCCGAGCAGGCGCGGGACGGAGTGACCCCAGACGTCGGCGTCGAGCACACCGACGGTGCACCCTCGAGCTGCCAGGGCGACGGCCAGGTTGACGGTGACCGACGACTTGCCGACGCCGCCCTTGCCGGAGGCGATGGCGAGCACTCGGGCTGTCGGCGGCAGGTCGGTCGTGACGGCCGAGCGGTCCTGTGCCTTGAGGCGCGCCCGCGACATGACGGCGGCACGCTCTTCGGCCGACATCGCCCCCGTAGTCACCTCGACGGCCCTCACTCCGGGCAAGCCACCGACGCGCCGCTCGACATCTGCCCGGATCTGTCCGCGCAACGGGCAGCCGGCGATCGTGAGGGCGATCTCCACGGTGACGGTCCCGTCGGCATAGCTCACGTCGCGCACCATCCCGAGGTCGACGATGCTGTCGCCGAGCTCGGGATCGATGACGCCGCGGAGCGACTCCCGTACGTCGCCGACGAGTGCGGCGGCATCGACGGCAGTTGCGTCATCGGTAGCCGCACCGGCGCCGGCGGCAGACGGGCTGGCGAGGGGAGGGTCGGGCGGAACGGAGGTCATGGGCCTTCGCGAGGCTATCGCCGGTAGGTTCGGCCCATCCCCAGGGGTAACATCGCGGCAGGACGCCAGTCATGAGGAGGCTCGTAGCGTGAGCACTGCAACAACGTCGGTGAAGATCGGTCAGCGGCCCAGTCCGGTGACCCTGACGGACGCCGCCATCACCAAGGTCGCCGACCTCCTTCAGCAAGAGGGCAACGCGGACCTGGCGCTTCGTGTCGCCGTTCGCCCCGGCGGCTGCTCGGGCTACAGCTACGAGATGTTCTTCGACTCCGAGATCGCCGACGACGACATCGTCCGCACGTTCAGCTCGGTCCGGGTCGTCATCGACCCCGAGAGCGCCGGCCTCATCAGCGGTGCCACGCTCGACTACCGGGACGGTCTGCAGGAGGCCGGTTTCCACATCACGAACCCGAACGCCACGCGTACGTGCGGCTGCGGTTCGTCCTTCAGCTGAGAGCCGCCGAACCATGGCAGCAGCTGGTCCCTACTCGCCGATCGTTCGCGCCGGCGACTTCCTCATCTGCTCGGGTCAGCTCGGCACGGTCGACGGCGTCCTCGCCGAGGGCGTGAGCGCCCAGGTCCACCAAGCCCTCTCGAACGCTTCGGCCCTACTGGCGGCGAAGGACTCCGGCCTGCATGCCGTCGTGAAGACGACCGTGCTGTTGGCCGACATCGGCGACTATGCCGCCATGAACGAGGCCTACATGGCGCATTTCGACGACAAGCCGCCGGCCCGGACGGCGTTTGCCGCCGGCGGTCTGCCCCTCGGCGCCCTCGTCGAGATCGAGCTGTGGGCGTTCTCGCCGCTCATCCCGACGCTCTGATCCGAAGAACCCGCCGGACTGCAACACCCCGGCGCGCCGGGTGTGCTACGAACGACTCGCAATGACGAAGTCGCCTGCTGCGAACCCCGCTCGCTCGCTTCCAGCGGTCGGCGCCGCCCTCGCGATCGCCACCCTCGCGCTCGCCGCCTGCAGCAACGGCGGGTCGGGCGCCGGCAACAAGACCACGACAACGGCCACCCTGCCGCCCCTCCCCCCGAACGTGATCGCCTACGTCGCCCTCGCCGGCTCAGGCGCAAGCGTGGGCACCGGGTCGTCGATGGTGGAGGCGACCGTTTCGCCCGCGCCGGTGAGCGTCGGCACCTCGATCCGCGTCGGCAGCTACCCCGACGCCATTGCCATCGCACCGGGCGGACGGCTCGCACTCGTCGTGAACTACAACTCCAACAGCGTCACACCCGTCGTGCTGCCGAGCAACAAGGTGCTCCCTGCGATCGTCGTCGGCCAAGGTCCCGCCGGCATCGCCATCACGCCGAACGGCGAGACCGCCTACGTCACCGACGCAAACAGCAACACCGTCACCCCGATCAGCCTTGCCACCATGAAGGCGGCGACTCCCATCGCCGTCGGCGACGGGCCGCAGGGCATCGCCATCACGCCGAACGGCGAGACCGCCTACGTCGCCGACGCCGGCGCCATCATCGCCGGCCAGGCCGGCGCCATCGGCCATGACGTCACGCCCATCGACCTCGCCACCGGGAGAGCGGGGGCACCCATCGCCGTCGGCAACGCCCCCGTCGGTGTCGCCGTGTCGCCCGACGGCTCGACGGTCTTCGTGACGAACCTCAACTCCGAGAGCGTCACGCCCATCACGGTCGCCAGCAACACCGCCGGCGCCGCCATCGCTACGGCGGGAGGCCCCGTCGCCGTTGCGGTGGCCGGCAACGACGCTTGGGTCGTCAACACGCCCGCCGGCGGCCAAGGCAACAACGTGCAGCCGATCTCGATCGCCGCCCTCGCAGCGGGCACGCCCATCCGCCTCCCGAAGGGCGCCCAGAACATCGCCATCGCCCCGTCCGGAAAGACTGCCTGGGTCGTCTGCCTGAACGCCGACAAGCTGGTGCCCATCGACCTCGTCACCCACAAGGCGGGCACGGCCATCACGGTGCGGGGCGGCCCCTTCGCCGTGGCCGTTGCGGAGGAGGCCAAGGGGCCGGCGCCGAAGGCGACAACCACGACAACCCTCGCGAAAAAGAAGAAGAAAAAGACGTAGTCGACAGCCCGCTCCGAGGGCCGGCCGGCCAGCAGGAGCCGCTAGGACCTGAGGAACGCCGGCGCACTACCGCCCGACGTTCCTCCGCCACCTTCGGCCCCGCCGGCCCCAGCACCGAATGTTCCCGCCACCCCCGGGTCCGACGGCAGCCAGCGCACGGCCCCGAAGCGATAGCCGACGCTGCGCACCGTGTCGATGAGGTGCGCATGCTCCTCGCCGAACTTGGCCCGCAGCCGGCGGATGTGCACGTCGACGGTCCGTGCGCCCCCGTAGTACTCATACCCCCACACCCGCGACAGCAACACCTCGCGAGTGAAGACCTTGCCGGGGTGCGCCGCCAAGAAACGCAGCAGCTCGTACTCCATGAACGTCAAGTCGAGCGGCCGCCCGCCGAGGACGGCTTGATAGGTCTCGAGGTTGAGGGCGAGAGGCCCGTACATGATGAGGTCGTGCTGCTTGCCGCGACCGGTTCGCCGGAACAGGTGCGACAACCGCGCCTCCACCTCGGCCACGGCCGCCCCGAAGACGACAAAGTCGTCGAAGAGGTCGTCGCGGAAGTCGAGCTCGCCCAGCAGAGCACGCGGCACAGCCAGCAACAACGGGCGCAACGGCTCCTCCCGCTTGCGCAGGATCCGGCAAAAGCCGAGGCAGGCGGCGAGGCCCCCGTCGGTCTCGTCCTCGGCGGCGACGACCGCCCCCGTCCAACCGTCCTCGGGCTCACGCCGCTCGGCTTCACCGGCGCTCGCGACCGCTTGCCAGGGGTAGCCGGCGGCATCGAGAGCACTCGACAGCCAGGACGGCACCGGATCGGGGAAGACGAGAAGGGGTTCCATGGGCGCAGGCTCAGAGCCGGGGAAGGTAGCGGGCGATCTCGAACGGCGTGACCTCCCGTGTGTAGGCCTCCCACTCCGCCCGCTTGTTACGAAGAAACCACTCGAACACGTGCTCCCCAAGCGCCTCGGCCACGAGCTCGGAGCGCTCCATCTCGACGAGGGCGTCGTGCAGGCTCGTCGGCAGGGGCCGGATGTCCTCGGAGGCAAGCTCCTCGGGCGTGAGGGCGAACAGGTTGGAGGACGTCTCGGCGCCCAGCTCGTAGCCCTCCTCGATCCCCCGCAGGCCGGCCGCCAGCACGACGGCGAAGGCGAGATACGGGTTGCAGGCCGGGTCGGGCGAGCGGAACTCGATGCGGGTCGACTCCGGCCGCCCCCGCTTGGTGATGGGGACGCGCACGAGAGCCGAGCGGTTGTTGTAGGCCCACGAGACGTGCACGGGGGCCTCATAGCCGGCGACGAGCCGCTTGTAGGAGTTCACCCACTGGTTCGTGACGGCGGTGATCTCGTGGGCGTGGCGGAGCAGGCCGGCGATGAACTGGCGGGCGACCTCGGAGAGCCCGTGCGGGTCGCCCGGGTCGGAGAAGGCATTGCGGTCGCCCTCGAACAACGAGAAGTGGGTGTGCATGCCGGAGCCTTGGACGCCGGAGAGGGGTTTCGGCATGAAGGAGGCGTGAAAGCCTCGCTCGAGAGCGATCTCCTTCACGACGAGGCGCACCGTCATGACGGTGTCGGCCATCGTGAGCGCATCGGTGTAACGCAGGTCGATCTCGTGCTGGCTGGGGGCGTCCTCGTGCTGGGCGTACTCGACCGGGATGCCCATGTCCTCGAGCGTGAGCACGGTGCGCTGGCGCAGGTCGGAGGCGAGGTCGGCAACCGTCAGCTCGAAGTAGGAACCACCGTCGAGTGGTTGCGGCTCACCCGTAGGAGCGCCGTCGGCAAAGTAGAAGTACTCGATCTCCGGAGCCGCATAGAACGAGAAACCCCTCCCCCTCGCCTTCTCCAAGGCCCTGCGCAGCACATGCCGGGGGCACCCCTCGAAGGGAGAGCCGTCGAGGTTCACGATGTCGCAGAACACCCTCGCCACCTCGGAGTGCTCGCCGGGCTGGCGCCCGACACGTAAGGGGAGGATCTGAAAGGTCTTCGGATCGGGCTTGGCAAGGACGTCGGACTCCTGCACGCGGCTGAAGCCGTCGATGGCCGAGCCGTCGAAGGTCATGCCCTCGTCGAGGGCGTTCTCGAGCTCGGCGGGCGTGATGGCGAACGACTTCGGCGTGCCGAGCACGTCGGTGAACCACAGCTGGATGAAACGAACGCCGCGCTCCTCCACCGTCCTGAGCACGTACTCACGCTGGCTCTGCATGCCTCTCCTTGCGACTCAGATCACCGCCATCCTCGCAGGTGACCGGGGAGTTGCGCATACTGGCCAACCTGACGGCGGCACGCCGAGCTCGTTCGATTACTGGCCGGCGTAGTTCTCGGTGTACTGGAGGCCGTTGAGCCTCACCGTGATGCTGTCGCCGTTCTGCACGGTGAACTTCGGTGCGCAGCCGTAGAAGCTCCCAAACTCGTAGCTCACCTGGTTGTCCGAGTAACTGAGGACGTCGAGGCCGATGCAGTTCGAGCCCGAGCCGGCGCTCCACGTCGTCCCGTTCGAGGCGTCGTCCTTGAAGAGGAGGGTGTTGTTGGCATAGTCGGATCCGGTGGCCCCGCAGCCGGCCGGCGTCGCGGCCCCAGCCGGCGCGTTCCCGAACCCACCGCCAGAGATGGTGACGATCTCGGAGTTGCCCGACGGGGTGACCGTCATGCCGGAGATCCATCCGCCGAGTCCGTTGAACGTCCCCGAGGCAGCTGGCGACGCCTTCAAGTCGGCGTTGATGGCCCACACCTGCACGCTGTAGACCGCCGTCCCTGGAATGAGGAAATCGCTGACGACGAAGTTGGTTGTCGTGCCGGTGTCGTAGCAGTCGAGCGACGAGGAGCCCGTGAAACAGATCCGGTAGTTGACAATCGACGCTCCGCCGTCGTTGACGGGGGCCTGCCACGAGACTCTTTCGTTATCGAGGAGCAGCTCAAGGTTGAGCCCGTGCTGCACGTAGGCCTGCGAGAAGACGAGATCCGTCGGGGACGTGAACACTTCCTGTGTGCCGACGGCGCACTTGAGGGTGCCGCTCAGTCCGGTGGTGTCGGTTGCCTTGATCTCAAGCGTACGCCCACCAGGCGCTGCCGTGCTGAGCTCGCCGGTCGAGCTGAGGGAATCACCGCTGATCCCGTTCTCGAGCTTCCAGGTGATCGGAGGGTCCGACTGACCGTCACTTCTCGTGGCGGAGAACTGCTGGATGTCCGTGCCGAGCGGCACGGTGCACGACCCCGCCGACTGTCCGTTCGCCGACACGTTCAGACTCGGCGGAGGATTGGCTTGGGTCGCACATCCGATCGAGATCGAGAAGAGCGGGTAGTCGTCGTTGATGTTGTCGATGATCAGGTTGAGGTTCACCCCTGCCGACACCGTCATCTTGGCGCACACCGAGAAGTACGGGCTCTTCGAGGTGTTGATCGTCCCAGTCAACGAGAGGTTGCCGCTGACGTTGACACAGGCGATGAAGTCGGCGCACAGCGCACCTTCGAGGTCGAGTGTGGCGGTGCCGGTGCCGTTCAACGATGCGGTGGGCGAGCCGCCCGGCGGGAAGACCAACGGTTCATAGTCATTGGTGTTGCATCCGACGCCGCTTACGAGCGTGGCGCTACAGCTCACCCCTCCACCGAGCCCAGTGCCCACCGATGCCTTGAACGTGAGGGAACCGGACAGGTTGAGCGTCACGATGACCTCGGGAGAGATCACGAGCCCGGGGAAGATCGGGATCACCCCTTCGATATCGTCGGCAAGCTGATCAGTGGACGACTGGTTGATATCGAACTGCACGTTCACGCTGGCGTCGAGTTGGGCGTCCGCATAGACGGTGACCCCGTAGGGGACCGGGATGCCGATGCAGTCGCCCCAGAGTGTGGCCCCCAGGCAGAACGTGTCGATGTCGCCGCCGGCATCGAGGGCGTACGACACATTGGCATTGAGACAAGCGGACACGTCGTCGCCGCCGCAGTTGCCGTAGTTGACGCCGAACGACCCTTGCGAGCCGACCCCCTCGCCGATGCCGTCGGTGATCGTCACCCCGGCGGCCGTCGCCCTCATGGCACCCCCGGTACCGGCCGGGGGTCCGCCGGAATTGCTGAAGGTGAACGTCAGGAACGCTTGACTCGGCGAGGCATCGGTGCTGTAGACGGTGATTCCCCCCGAGGCCGTCGGATAGACGCTCTGGACCTGGGCGAGAAACCCGTCGGGCAGGGCGCTCGTCGTCGGGGCGGCCAGAATCTCCCCGGCCTTCAGCCCGGACAGTTGCGAGGGCACTGGTGACGGCCAGGTGAGCACGCCGCCGACATCGGACGCCAAGGCGCTCTCGGTGCTGCTCGTCAGCTCGATGGTGCCCGGGTTCAAGGTGACGTTGGGGGTCACTGGCTGGTTGGTGGTCTGCGGCGGGCTCGTCCCGGCAGCCGTCACCGCCACGAGGGACAGGTCGTAGTACGAGTCCACGCTGAGGCCGGAGAGTGTGTACGACGTCACCTTCGACTTGAACTTGATCGAGCCCGACGTGCCTTTCACGAGCGGGCCACCGGATCGCAGGGCGGTCAAGGGCGCCGCGTGCGAGGTCACGGTGTAGGTGAGGAGGTAGTGCTCCAGTGGCTTCGTACCCAGTTCCGTAGGCGGCGACCAGGTCAACAGCAGGTTCCCGTTGCCGTCGGGCTCGACCAGCAACCCAGCCGGTGCGCTCGGAGCGATGATCGCCTCTGGCGTGCCGGTTGATGTGTCTGAAGTGGACGTTCCCCCCACTGACGAAGCGGTCAGCGACACGGAGTAGGCGACGCCGTTGACGAGTGTCTTCAACGTGGCATGGGTGCTCTTGCCGGACGCCTTCAGCTTCACGGTCGGCTCGCCGGCGGCGCTCGCCGACAGCTCGTAAGAGGTGAGAGCCTTGCCGCCCGTCTGTGAGGGCGGGCTCCAGGTCACGATGAGCGCGGCCTTGCGAGCGACCACCGACGTGATGAGTGGCTCCGACGGGGCCAGGGCTGCGTAGGGCACGACCGGGTCACTGGCGGCCGATGCGGCGCTTGGGACTTGGTGCTTGCCGGCGGCGCCTCCGGTGCGGGGCGTGGTGCCACGCGTGCCGGCCGCACCCGAGGACCTGGAGGCACTCGAGCCGTAGGTGTTGGTGGCCGAGACCGTCGCCGTATAGGGCACTCCCGCGCAGAGGCCGGTGACATCGGCGGCGGCCTCTGCGCCGGAGACGGTGACAGGGGACGGGGACGAGCATCCGGTCGGGACGGTCCCGGTGTAGCCGCTGGCGACGGAGGCGGTGACGACGTAGGTGATGACGTCGTCAGACGTGGGATTTGGAACCCAGGTCACCAGCATGCCGAGCCCTTCGGCGTCGACGCTGACGATGCTCGGCGATTCGGGAGCGAGGTCGTAGGTGAACTGGTCTGCGGCAGAAGTGGCCGAGGTGCCCACTGCTGTGGTGACCGTCACGTCGACGGGGCCTGCCACCGTCCCGGCCGGCTCCTCTGCCGTGATCGACGTGCTGCTGTTGACGGTGACGTTGGTAGCGGCAACCGCACCGAAGTCGACCTCGGCACCGCTCGTGAAGTTCGCCCCCGTGATGGTCACGGGCACCAGCGAGTTGGTCCCGCTGTTCGGGTTGACCGCGGTGACGTAGGGCACCGATGAGGCGCCGACCGTCAGGGTGAACGACTGGGAAGTGCTGAGCTCGGACGAGTCGACGCCGACGATGAGGAGCGGGTAGGTACCGGCGGAGCCGGGAAGGGGCGTTCCGGCGATGTTGCCGCCGCCGCCGTTTGGACTCGGTACGAAGGTCAGACCCGGGGGGAGGTTGCCGACAACGGTGACCACTGAGGTGAGCGGGTCGTCGATTGCTACGGCGAAGCTCCCCGCCGTGCCTTCTGTGAAGGTGGCGGATGCCGCAGACGTGATGGCAGGCCCGTCCGCAGTCGTCCCGGCGCTGACTACACCGCTGGCGACGGCCAGCGTCGGCACGCCTCCCGCTGCCCCGCAGTCCGTCGTGAATTGCGCCGGCGTGATGGTGCTGAAGAGTGTCATCGAGCCCGGGCCCGGGAAGGAACCGGCGGTGGCCGCTCCGGTGAGCTGGATGCCGAGGTTCCCGGCAGGGCTCTGGTTGTCGGCGCTGCTCGTGCCGGTGGCCGTGAGCGTCGTCGGCGCCACCCCGTCGGCCGGAGCGGGATTGGCGGTCCAGTCCAGCGTGGACGTCGAGGCTCCGCCGGCGAGGAAGGTAGCGCAACCGTTGTTGGCATACGTCGTGGTCGAGGTGAGCGTGCCGGTCACGGTGGCCGGCCCGGCGTTCGTCCCCGGAATGTTCGAGTTGTCCTGCAGGTCGCAGTCGGTGAGCGAGATGGTCGTGGTGGCCGACTCCGAGCCTCCGGAGCCGGAGGTGCTCAACGCGGGCGAGAACGTCGTCTGGCCGGTGACGCCGCCACACGTGGAGCTTCCGTCGGCCGTCACCGCCCCTTGGGTGACAATCCGGCCGATCGAGTTGTTGCCGCTGTTGGCGAACCAGAGCGCCCCGTCCGGGCCGGCCGTGATGCCGAAGGGACCGTTGATGGTCGGATCGGTGAAGTTGGAGACCACGCCGCTCGTAGTGATGCGGCCGATCGAGTTGTTGGCGTTGTTCGTGAACCAGAGGGCGCCATCCGGGCCGGCGGTGATCCCGTCGGGGCCGTCGATGGTGGGATCGGTGTAATTCGTCACGACGTCCGAGGTCGTGATCCGACCGATCGAACTGTCGTCGTTCGTGCGAAGGTCACCCGTGTTCGTGAACCAAAGGGCTCCGTCGGGTCCTGCCGTGATGCCCTGGGGGTCATTGATTCCGGTCCCCTCGAAACTGTTGACGACGCCGGCCATCGTGATGCGGCCAATCGTGTTGTTCCCGAAGTTGGTGAACCACATCGCCCCGTCCGGCCCGGCGGTGATCCCCGTCGGGTAGTCGATCCCCTTGTTCGGGAAGAGCGTGACGGTGCCGGCGGTGGTGATCCGGCCGATGGAGTTCAGATCCGCATCGGTGAACCAGAGGTTCCCGTCGGGCCCAGCCGCGATCGCGAATGGACCCTCGCCAGTCGGGAGCGTGTAGGTCGAGATCGATCCCGACGTCGTGATCCGCCCGATGGTGTCCCCGCCGTTGTTCGCGAACCACAGCGCTCCGTCCGCTCCGGCGGTGATATCGAAGGGCTGGTCGATGGCCGTGCTGACGTAGTTCGTGACCACGCCGGCCGTGCTGATACGCCCGATCGAGTTGTTGCCGTAGTTGGTAAACCAGAGAGCCCCGTCCGAGCCCCAGGCGATCCCCTCAGGCTGGCTGATGCTGGGGTCCGTGAAGTTGGTGACACCGGTGTCCGGCGAAGCTGCCCGCGCCGGAGCCTCGATGGCAAGGGCCGGGACGCCGACGAGGCACACCACGAGCAGGGCAACGAGGAAGCGAAACCGCCTCGTGCGCGTCGACCGTCCACGCCCTACGGGAAGCTGCTCGTTCATCCGCCCATCCCCGATCTGTGGAAACCCGTGCTGGTGGTGAGCACCTTGGTCACGACCCAGGATGCGCCCGGCCCGAACCCCAGGCCGCAGGCTGTGCAGCATGCCGACGCTAATCCCTTTGTCATCGGATTGCCGTGGCGAAGGACGACGCGGGGGCTTGAGGGCCTGCGCCCGAATTCTCGATGGCCGGGCGCCGTCGCCGACGGGGCCGAGCCCACCCCACATGGCTGTTCACGGAGCGTTCACAGTCGAGTTACCGGAGCGAAATAGGCGGCTGGCAATCTTCGTGTGGCACACTCACCCGATCGAAGCGAGGACCGGCGTTTCGCCGCGTCTTGCCATAAGGAGGATACGTGCAGGACCGCACTGCTGCCGAGGTCGTCCGACTCATGCAGGATGAGGGGGTCGAGATCATCGACTTCCGTTTCTGCGACCTTCCCGGCCTCATGCAACACTTCTCGGTGCCTGCGCACGAGCTGAGCGAGGCGGGTTTCGTCGATGGGTTCGGGTTCGACGGTTCGTCGATCCGAGGCTTCCAGGAGATCCAGGAGTCGGACATGATCCTGCTCCCGGACCCGTCCACCGCCGTCATCGACCCCTTCCGCCAGCACAAGACGCTGAACATCAATTGCTTCGTGCACGACCCGGTCACGCTCGAGAGCTACTCGCGGGACCCCCGCTACGTGGCGCTCAAGGCGGAGCGCTACCTCGCGACCACGGGCATCGCCGACACCATCTACTTCGGGCCTGAAGCCGAGTTCTTCATCTTCGACGACGTGCGCTTCCACCAGGACCAGCACTCCGCCTCGTACTCCGTGGACTCGATCGAGGGCATCTGGAACTCGAACCGCGACGAGCGGCCCAACCTCGGCTTCAAACCCCGTTACAAAGAGGGGTACTTCCCCGTCCCGCCGATGGACCATTTCCAGGACCTCCGCTCCGAGATGGTGCTCACGATGGAGAAGCTCGGCATCGAGATCGAGGTGCAGCACCACGAGGTCGGCACGGGTGGGCAAGCCGAGATCGACATGCGCTTCGACACCCTGCTGCGCATGGCCGACAAGCTGATGCTCTACAAGTACGTCGTGAAGAACGTCGCCCGGAACGCCGGCTACACGGCCACGTTCATGCCGAAGCCGCTCTTCCAGGACAACGGCTCGGGCATGCACTGCCACCAGTCGCTCTGGCGTGGTGGCGATCCCCTGTTCTACGCCGAGACCGGCTACGCCGGCCTCTCGGACCTCGGTCGCTGGTACATCGGCGGCTTGCTGAAGCACGCCAAGTCGATTCTCGCTTTCGCAGCCCCGACGACGAACTCCTACAAGCGGCTCGTCCCCGGCTACGAGGCCCCGGTCAACCTCGTGTACTCACAGCGGAACCGCTCGGCGGCGTGCCGGATCCCGATCTACTCGAAGAGCCCGAAGGCAAAGCGTGTGGAGTTTCGCTGCCCGGACCCGGCGGCCAACCCCTACATCGCCTTTGCCGCCATGCTCATGGCCGGACTCGACGGCGTGCAGAACCGCATCGAGCCGCCCGACCCGGTGGACAAGGACCTCTACGACCTCCCGCCGGAGGAGCTGGCGAACGTCCCGCAAGTGCCGGCGTCGCTGGACGAGGCGCTGCTCGCCTTGGAAGCCGACCAGGACTACCTGAAGGCCGGCGGTGTCTTCACCGACGACCTCATCGAGACGTGGATCTCCTACAAGCGCCTCCACGAGATCGACGCCGTTCGGCTCCGGCCACACCCGTGGGAGTTCATGCTCTACTACGACATCTAGGGCTGAACCGGACGTTTAGCGTCCATCCCTACTTTTCGTCCCTACAACCGTGGGGCTCGGCGCCTCATGCACTTGCTCAGGAGCAGCCGAGGGGACGACCGTGGGCAGAATGTCCTGCGCCGGTCAGATCGGTGTTGTCTGGCTGGCTGTTTGGGGTGGTACGTCCGCTGGTACTCCCGCGGTCTGGTCGTCGTCGGGCAGCCCGAAGGCGCGTCTCCGGAATGACCATCGCCATTCGGGGGGTCGCGGTGGGAGGGAGTCGCGCAGGGTGAGGTATTCGGCGAGCGTGCGTTCGGTCTCCGCGTCGGCTTGCCGGCGCACCCGAGGCCGCAAGCCGCGAAGGTTCAGCCCCGGGATCTCGAGCCAGTCGAAGATGGCCTCAAGCGCCGGGTATGGCTCGGTGGCCAGCTCCTCGTAGGTAATGGTGAACGGCACGATGCCGAAGAGGTCGAAGTAGCGCCGCCACTCTGCATCCTCGCTTCGCAGGTCGTCCTCGAACCAGCGCACGGCCAGGTAGTCGGGCACGGGTGCGGGCCTGCTGCGACCAGCCGAGTCGACTGTGGGTGGCTCGGCGAGCTCCCACCACTGATCCGAGCGCATGGCCCGGAACATCGAGATGGCCTGGCGGGTTTTGTCGCCGCGGGTGAGATGGATGTAGCGGGCTGCGGGCAGGGAGGCCTCGATCAGCTCGGGAGCGGGGGCGTTGGCGAGCGAGGGGTGGATCTGCCGCAGCGCGTCGACCAGCTGGTTGATCTGAAGCCAGTGGATCTTGGCGCCGAAGAGCGCGCCGCCGCCCGTGCAGCGTCGGCGGATCTCAGCGATGTACTCCCCAGTGATGGCGCAGGTGGACAGCCCGTACTCGCGTGACAGTGCCGCCACGTAGTTGACGTGGAAGTACTCGCGGACGGGCGCGAAGCCGCCGGTTTGTGAGAGATAGTCGCTCAGCAGCCACGACCCCGATCTCGGCGTGGTCGCCACCAGCAGACAGCCAGGAGGCTGCCCGGTCAAGGCAGTCCGATCGTCACACGTGCCATGACGTGCGCGGCCCTCATGTCGGCGAGATGCTGGCCGCGGATGCGCTCACTTCTTGCAGGACGCCACCTCCGAACATCCTTCAGGCCTGCGTCGCATGCCGGTTCCGGGCCCGCTGACGGGTCCTGGCCAGGCTCGTGATCAGTTCGCCGGCGAACAACTCGGGATGGAGGTAACGGCCCCGATCCTCAGCTGGTTTGTCGACCTCGACGGGGATGCGGTGGGCGTTTGCCCAGGCGTCTCGCCGGATGCCGGTCACTTGCCACGACACCTTCTGGTCCGCCTTACCGCCGGCGATGGAAAACGCCCCGCCTTTCACCTCCTTCGAGATGTGAAGCTCCGGCGCCGGGGAACCGATCGGGGTGAGTTGGTAGCGGTAGTCCCGGTTGAGCGCCTCGAACCAGTCCGCTAGCTCCACTGTCGCGTGCCCTTTACCGTCGAGGGTGACGGTGCCGTTGTAGACGTTCATCATGTCGGGCGACTCCACGAACGAGTGGTACAGGTACTTGCCTGCCGGGTCGAGGGGGTGGTCGATCTTGAACGACCCGCCCCCTTTCGACAGCGTGCCGGTCACCTTGGCGCTCCCATCCACAAACAGGGAGTCGGAGTTTTCGGAGAAGGCGAATACGCCGTAGCTATAAGGTCCGGTGCCGGCGGCTTGCCCCCAGACGCCGACACCGCCCTCGCCGGTGGAGGCCCCGTAGACGCCGTTACCGTCCTCGCCGGTGGAGGTCCCGTAGACGCCGTCGGCGAGCTCGCCGGTGGAGGCCCCGTAGACGCCGGAGGCGCTATAGCCGGTGGACGCCCCGTAGACGCCGTAGCCGTACTCTGCGGTGGAGTTCCCGTAGACGCCGTAGCCGCCCTCGCCGGTGGCGTTCCCGTAGACGCCCTTGCCGTACTCGCCGGTGGCGTTCCCGTAGACGCCGTTGCCGGACTCGGCTGCGCAGGTCCCGTATACGCCGTTGCCGGAGTTGGCGACCCCGAAGACGCCGTAGCCGTGCTCGCCGGCGGACCCGTAGACGCCCATGGCGTACTCGCCGGCGGCCCCGTAGACGCCGATGCCGTATTCGCCGGCGGAGGTCCCGTACACTGCAGTGCCGAATTCGGCCGTGACGTTCCCGCGGACGCCGGTGCCGTTTTCGGAGCTACCGTACAGCCCGTAGCCGCCGCCTTTGCTCGTGTCATTGCCGTACAGGCCGCTACCACCTTTAGCAGAGGTCTGGCCTTTGAGCCCGTTACCGGTCTTGGTGGTGATCGTGGTGGTCGCGCTGGCCGCATTCGACTCCCCCAACAGCACCGCAGAGCCGTCTGCGGCCGCGGCCGGCTCGGCGCCGACTAGCAAGCTGACGGCCGCCCCTGCGCCTGCCGCGGCGGCACCGAGCATCAAGGCCCTACGTCCATACAACCGCGAGGACGTCTCGTCACGCTCTGCGTGCTCCTCTGTTGCGGCGTCCTGATCACCGTTTGGCTGCTCGCTCATCACCTAAACCTTTCGCCAGTTCAAGCCCAGACCATTTGCCGCCAGCACCTACGCAACCCGACGCCCAGGTCAACCGCCGCGAAACGTCCAGCATTCGGTTGCAAGTCGGTCGATCATGGGCCGCTCACACTCCTAACGACCCGCTCTGGAGCGAACCCCTTACTGGTAGAAGTAGGGGTCGAGGATCCGCACCTGGGTGATCTCGTCGACGGGCAGGGCGTTAGCGGTGGCGGTCGACAAGATGGCCTGGGGTGAGGGGGCGTCGTAGACGCAGAAGGTGCGGGTCTTGTCTTCGCTCACATAGGAGGTGACCCAGGTGACCCCTTGACGGCTGTTGCGTTCGATGACCGCACGACAGACTTGCGCGCCGCTGTCGTCGAGGGGGATCTCCAGGCCGTCGGGAAAGGTTCTCTGCACGATGTATCGGGGCACACCCGTCCTCCTCGGATTTGAGCGTTGACGGACCAATCATCGAGGCTCGCCACCCTCGTGCCTATCCGCAGAATTGCCTAAATCGCGCGACCGGAGCCCTGGCTAGGGGCCTCCGAGCGTGCAGATCACCTAGGAGGCTCGACGTGCGGCGTTCCACGCCGCGATCTGCGCCCGAGAGCGCACCCCGAGCTTTCGGCGGACGTGCTCCAAGTGGGCGTCGATCGTGCGGCGCGACACGAACAGGCGGTCCGCGATCTCCGCGTTCGACAGACCCTGCTCGACCAGCTCCACCACCGCCTGCTCGCGTCCGGTCAGGAGTCTGCCCTCGAGCGCCGAGCCCGCGTCACCAAGGAACTCCACGGTGGCTTCGATGACCGCGTCGGCATCCCCGAAATACAAGAGGTGATCGCCACCTTCGAGCGGCAGGAACTGCGCGCCAGGGATCCCCGCGGCAAGCTCGCGGCCCCGCTCGAAGGGAATCGTGATGTCCTGCCGGCGGTGCATCACCAGCGTCGGCACGCTCACCCGGGGCAGCTCGTCGAGCACGTTGATCGCGAAAGCCTCCTCAAACATCGCCGCGGCCCGATCCGCGCTTATCGACTTGCGCATCAGCCGAGCCCAGAACTGCCGGCCCTCGGGATTCCCGTCCGGAACCCACACGTCTGCCAAAGTCCCCGCCGCCAACCCCCAGTGAGCCTCGCAGAGCTGGCGGATCGCCTGAGCGACAGCCGGGGACACCAGGTTGCGGCCGTCGGCGAAAGTCCCGAACAGCACCAGGCGGCCCACACGCTCCGGACGGCGGGCGGCGTACGCCACCATCGCAGGCCCCGCCTGGGACGTCCCGAACAGGTCCACCTCTTCGGCGTGGATACCGTCGATCAGGTCCTCGAGGACCTCGACGCGCTCCTCGAACGAACTGACGCAGCCCGAGGGATCGCCCAACCCAACCCCTCTGTGATCGAAACGCACCACCCGGCGGTCCGCCGCCAGCGTCTCGATGAACCGCCGATTCGTGGGCTGCGACCACAACACCTCCAGGTGAGTCACGAACCCCGTCTCGCAGTACACCAGCGGACGACCCCGCCCCACCGACCCCACCGCCATCGAGCAACCCCGCCGATCAGGCACGAAACTGATCGACTGGCGCATCCGATCGATCGTAAACCAATCAACACACCCCGGGCACCTGCCCGGCACCAACACCGGCAAGTCCGGCGTCAGGCCGCGGGAGGACGCCATCGCCGGGCAGGGGCCATCCCTACTTTCATCCCTACAACTTCCGCCGACGGCCGCCACTCCGGCCGACCACAGCCGACTCCACCGATTCGGCCGAGCGTCGTGAGCAGGTTCTAGCCGACTGCTGCCAACTGCCGAGACAACCCGAACAGCCCATGCTCTACTACGACATCTAACCTCTGACCAGCACTTTTGTGCTGCAGTGGCCGCAGATGTCCGCAGAATGTCCGTGGCACTCAGAGTTCGGTCGGCGAAAGCAGCCGCGGATCTGCGGGGTACCACCGGGGGCCAACGACGGCTCCCGGTGGATATGCCTCCAGCCGCTCTTCATTCTCCTCGTCAGCGGCCGGCTCGCTCGACCGGGGCGGTTCCTTGCAGATCATGTTCGGCATCGGCGGTGAACAGGACCTGACCGAGCGGGAGCTGCCGCAGCTGGAGATCCGGGGGGAGCCGCGTGATTTCTTGTATTCCAAGCTGATGTGCTGGGTGGCCCTCGATCGAGCGGTGATCCTGGCCGACCGTCTGGGCGCCTCGTCCCGAGTCGGGTCATGGACGCAGACGCGGGACCAGATCCGTGAGGCGATCGTGACCAAGGGCTGGAGCGACCGGGCCAAGGCCTTCGCCCAGTCCTTTGGCTCGGACGAGCTCGACGCCTCCAACCTCATGGTGGCTCTGGTGGGGTTTCTCCCGCCGGACGATCCGAGGGTGCTGGCCACGCTCGACGCGATAGAGGAGCGGCTCACCGATCAGCGGGGACTGGTCTATCGCTACCGGTCCCACGACGGCCTCGAGGGTGAGGAGGGCACCTTCCTTTTGTGCACCTTCTGGCTGGCCCAGGCCCTGGCCCTGGCAGGCCAGGCGGTTCGGGCCCGGGCCGTTTTCGAGCGTGCCGCCGCCTTCGTCAATGAGGTCGGCCTGCTGGCCGAGGAGGTCGATCCAGTTAGCGGGGAGCTGCTTGGCAACTTCCCGCAGGCGTTCAGCCATATCGGGCTCGTGAACGCGGCCTGGGCCATTTCTCAGAGCGAACGACAGGCGCAGGCGACTTGAGCACCTGGCTCCCGTGGATGCTTCGACCAGACCCTTTCGAGTTTGGAGGCCACATGTGCAGCGACATCCGTGAAGGCGAGACGTTTCCCGAGCTACAACGGAGACTGGTACTGGGGCGGCCCACGATGGCAGAGCTCCACGTAGAGCTGAGAGGCGTGTTCAAGGGAAAGCCGGCCCGACTTCGACTTGGCGGCTCCGGGGTTGAGGGAGGCGCGGGAACGAGGAGACCGGGATCAATTCCTCGTCGACACATTGGGGAGCCGATCCGGTACGCCGAAGGCAAGAGCATCGGTATCAAACGCCAACCCTGGGAGCGGGCCGCCCGTCCTCGCTTGGGTTCTTGAACCATAGAAGCTCGAGTTGCTCGCGGGCCGGGCGGAAAGGTTGAGAGTGGATCGCCCCTCGACACCCGTGCGCTGGAACGACGTCGAACCCCGAATGCGAAGGATGTTTCAGGTGACAAAGCGTTCGCGTGGGTGCGACAATCCCTTCGAACCCAGACAGAGGAGAGCCGGATGAGTAGCGTCGATGGACAGAGCGCACTCGGCGGGTCGCCGAGCAGCGAACCGGCCGATCTCAAGCTGGAGGCGGTCGTCATCCCCGTGGCCGACGCCGATCGCTCGAAGGCGTTCTACGCCGGCCTCGGCTGGAGGCTCGACGCCGACTTCTCCTTCAACACGGCTTCCGGCTCGTGCAATTCACGCCGCCGGGATCGCAGTGTTCAGTGCAGTTCGGCACCCACATCACGGGGGCGCCACCCGGATCCGCCCACGGCCTGTACCTGATGGTGCCTGACATCGAAGCCGGGCGCGACGAACTTGTCAGCCGGGGGGCCACGGTCAGTGGGGTGTTCCATTCCGGAGCGCCCGGAGCGCCCGGAGCGCAACTCGACCCTGAGGGGACGGGTGATCGGCTCAACGGTCCGGATCCGGATCACAAGAGCTACAACTCCCTTGCCACGTTCGAAGACCTCGACGGCAACAGCTGGCTGCTCCAAGAGGTGACCGATCGCCGCCCGGGCCGCCTCGATCCGACCACCACCTCGTTCAACTCCGCCGGTGACCTGGCTGCGGCATTCCGCCGCGCCGAGTCGGCCCACGCTTGAGCACGAGGAGCGCATCGGCCGGGCCGACCCGGACTGGCCCGACTGGTACGCCGAGTACATGGTGCGCGAACAGAGCGGCCAGGAGCTTCCCGTATGAGCGATTTCGACGTGATCGTGCTAGGCGGTGGTGCGCCCGGCGAGCACTGCGCAGGGACTATCGCGGCGCGTGGGTTCCGGGTCGTCGTCGTCGAGCGGGAGCTGGTCGGCGACGACTACGTCCTGAGGCTCTCGGACGGGACCTCGGTACAAGGAGAGCGACTGCTCGTGGCGACCGGCCGCCGTCCCCGTGTCGAAGGGATCGGGCTCGAGACGGTCGGTATCGAGGCAAACCCACACGGCGTCGAGGTGGACGAGTATCTGCGTGCCGGCGACAACATCTGGGCCATTGGGGATGTCAACGGGATCTGGCCCCTGACACACGTCGGCGAGTACGAGGGAGACGTTGTGGCGGCGAACATCGCCGGAGAGAGCCACCCGACGAACTACGAGGCCGTGCCGCGCGTCACGTACACCGATCCGCAGGCGGCTGCCGTCGGTGCAGCGGAGGGACCCTATAGCAGCACAACGCTCTTGACCGACGTTCCCAAGACTGCGACGTACAACCACGAGTACGCCCAGTCGAACGGATTCTTGACCCTGCTCAGCGACGGCGCCCGGTTGACCGGCGCTTACGCCCTCGGACCCGAGGCCGGCGAGTGGCTCCAGCAGGCCACGCTCGCCAAACGCGCCCGCGTTCCGTTGGAGGTGTTGAGCGACGTCATCCAGCCCTTCCCGAGTTTCTCGACCATCTTTGACTCGGCTTTCAAAACCCTTCGAACGGAGATCGCCAAAATTTCGCCGCCTCTGCGGCCCATACATGCGCAGATGGCACGGCCATGACCATTGAAGACCACAGGAGGTAGCAGATGGCCGAGGTCCCGTCCCAAGAGGAAATCCTGCTCACACACTTCATCGTGTCGGACGACGTCGAGCGCTCTCGGCGCTTCTACACCGACGTCCTTGGGGGCCGGGTCGCCTTCTCCAGCCCCGGAGGGCCGACCAATGTCGCACTGTCCAATAGTTGGATCGTCATCAATGCCGGCGGAGGCCCGACCGACGACAAGCCGGCGGTCACCCTGGAGACGCCCCGCGACCCGCATCGGGTGAGCAGCTTCGTCAACATCCGGGTCAAGGACATGGAGAGGGTGTACTCCGAATGGAGCGCGCGGGGTGCTCAGTTCCTGACCCCGCCGAAGCAGCACCAGTACGAGATCCGTTGCTACATACGTGACCCGGATGGTCACTTGATCGAAGTGGGGCAGACCACCGACCCGCAGGGGGACTGGGTGCCCGATCACTGGCCATCGAGTACGCTTGCCGACGAGCTCCCAACGGCCCCAGAGGGAATCGTGCTGGCCCACTTCATCGTGTCGGACGATGTCGAGCGCTCTCGCCGCTTCTACACCGATGTGCTCGGGGGCAGGGGTGCTTTCTCCGGACCCGGAGGGCTCACGTATGTCCAACTGTCGAATAGTTGGATCATCATCAACGTCGGCGGAGGGCCAACCGACGACAAGCCGGAGGTCACCCTCGAGACGCCCGCCGATCCCAACCGGGTCAGCAGCTTCCTCAACATTCGAGTGAGGGACATGCACGCGGTCTACACCGAGTGGACCGCCCGCGGTGCGGAATTCCTGACGCCGCCGAAGCAGCACCAGTACGAGATCCGTTGTTATATCCGCGATCCCGACGGTCATCTGGTCGAAGTGGGGCAAACGACGGACCCGAGGGGAGATTGGTTCCCCGATCAATGGCCATCGATCAAGTCCTAGTGAGCTTCCTGAAGGGGCGGAGGTCTTCATCATGACCACGGCGATCATCGGCACCGGAGGCATCGGATCGGCTATCGCGCGTCAGCTTGCGGCGGGAGACGAGGCCCTCCAGCTCTCGAGCGCCGACAAGGAGTCGGCACGAAAGCTGGCCGCGGCACTCGGCGGAGCCGCGGTCGTCGCGCTCGACAATCAGAGCGCTTTGCAGGGAGCCGATGCTGTCATCCTTGCGCTGCGGTTTACCGTACTGCAGGAGGTCATCCACGAGATCGCCGACGCGCTGGGTGACAAGACCCTTGTTGTTCCGAGCAACCCGGTCGGCATCGACGAACAAGGTAACGTCGTCCGGCTCCTGCCGGAGGGCCAAACATCTGGCGAGACTGTTGCCCGGTGGTTGCCGACAGGGGCACCCTTAGCCATGGCGTTTGGCACCATGTCGGCCGATCTCTTCGAGGCCTCGAGCCACCGGACACCCGAACCAGCGGTTCTGTTCTACGTCACCGACGACGACCGCGGTGGCGACGAGGTCGAGCGGCTGATCCGAACTGCTGGCTTCGAGCCAATGAAAGTCGGCGGGATTAGACAGTCGAGCCGACTCGAGGTAGGTGGCGACCTTCACGATCTCGTAGCCGGCCCAACAGAGGCGCGGTCCCTGATCGCTGGGACCTGACCCCTTTGCCGCTTCGGCCGGCCTCCCCTTCGACGAAGCATTCGCCGAGATGGTCTAAGACCACGCTGAGACCGTCGACTCGGGGGTACCGACACCGACTCCGCCGCTCGATGCTCGAATCGACCGAAACCAAACCCGGGAGTGAAGCCGTGAAAAGTCGACTTCCCGATCCACACTTGAACCTGATCTACCGCTTGGAAGCGACTGTCGGCGACCCCCAGGACGTCGGCAAGACCTCCGCTGGTCACCGGCGCATCGTTCCACTGACCGGCGGGACCTTCAACGGACCTGAGCTGCGCGGGACACTGGTACCGGGAGCCAGCGCCGATTGGCAGATCCTTCTCCCGGACGGCACCGCGCTCGGCGACGTCCGCTACACGCTGGAAACAGAACTCGGCGATCTGCTCTATGTCCAGTCACAAGGTGTGCGCCACGGAAGCCCGGAGATCCTCGAACGTCTCGCACGCGGGGAAGACGTCGACGCAGCGGAATACACCTTCCGCACTTCAGCCAAAATCGAGACCGGAGCCGCCAACCTCGACTGGCTGAACAAAGGCATCTTCATCAGTGTCGGAGGCCGGAAGCCCGGAGGTGTGATCTACGAGGTCTATCTCGTCACATGAGCCCTCCATCCGACTCCGCAGAACCATCAGCGACACCACGCGCAGGCGAATCCAGCGGTTCGCGCAAAGTCGCTATCGTGACTGGAGCCTCGCAAGGCATCGGCGCGGGCGTTGCAGACGGCTTTCGTCGCGCCGGATATGGGGTGGTGGGCACGTCGCGTTCGATCGGCCCCTCCGACGCATCCGAGTTCCTCACGGTGAGAGGTGACATTGCAGAAGTCGAAACCGCCCAGACGATCGTGGAACAGGCAGTCAAGCGGTTCGGGCGCATCGACACCCTGATCAACAACGCGGGAATCTTCATCAGCAAACCATTCACCGACTACACGCTCGACGACTACCTGGCGTTCACCGCCGTGAACCTGACCGGGTTCTTCCATATCACCCAGGCCGTCATCCGGCAGATCCTCACACAGGGCAGCGGTGGCCACATAGTCAACATCACCACGAGTCTCGTCGACCACCCCGAAAGCAAGAACCCGTGCGCTCTCGTATCGCTTACCAAGGGTGGACTCGCCGCTGTGACGCGGTCCCTGGCTATCGAGTACGCATCGCGTGGTCTGCGGTTCAACGCAGTCGCCCTCGGAGTTATAGAGAACCCCGTCTACGACCCGGCGTCGTACGAGGGCCTGGCTCAGCTCCATCCGCTTGGCCGAGTCGGCCAGATTAGCGACGTTGTCGAAGGAATCCTCTACCTCGAGGAGGCCTCATTCGTTACGGGAGTTGTTCTGCACATCGATGGCGGTCAGTCCGCCGGGGACTGATTGAACTCAGCTTCGAGGGGCGGGTCTCTCGTCCTCAAGGTGCCCCGGCCGCCATGTGCGATTGCCCCCTAATGTGGCTCTTCGGATCTGAGGGGGCTGACCAGCTCCTGTCGTAGCCTGCTTGGGTGCCGGACGAGCGTTGGGAGACCGATCCGCAGAAGATGGCGGCGCTGATGCTCGGGATCCCGGGGGCGAGCGTTCGCGAGCTGCGAGCAACGACCGACACCAACGATCTGCTGATCGACA
>JBEKYM010000038.1:0-48010 GCA_049510975.1 Acidimicrobiales bacterium | reverse complement strand
GTCTCCTTGCCCTCCATGTTGCCGCCGGGCTGCACGACCACGCCCGCCTGGGTGACCGCCGGGTTACCGCGGGACTCGGCGTACTGGGCAAAGGCGGCCCAGGAGACGAAGAGGATGAGCATGACCGAGAGGACGGCAACACCCTGGCGGATGCTCTTCACCATCTTGCCGAACATGTAGGTGCTGGCAAGCGGGATCGACATCAGGAGGAAGAGCGAAAGCCACTGCGTGAAGGCCGTCGGGTTCTCGAACGGGTGGGCGCCGTTGGCGTTCGTGAAGCCGCCCCCGTTGTTGCCGAGCTGCTTGATCGGCGTCATGGAGCCCTGCGGACCCCGCGGGAGCACTTGCTTGACACCGTTCAAGACGTCGTGGATGAAGACGGGGCCGGCCAGGGTCTGTACGGCCCCCTGGCCGATGTAGATGACGGCCGCGACCGCCGCGATCGGCAGCAGGATGTAGAAGATGCCGCGGATGAGGTCCACCCAGAAGTTGCCGATCGTGGTGGAATCCTTGCGCGAGAAGCCGCGGATCATGGCGACCATGACGCACATTCCGGCGGCGGCGCTGGCGAACTGTTGGCCGACGAGCGCCACCATCTGGCTGAGGTACGACATCGTCGCTTCACCCACATAGTTCTGCCAGTTCGTGTTCGTCACGAACGACGTGGCCGTGTTGAACGCGAGCGCCGGCGTTACGCCGGCGAGGTGTTGCGGGTCGAGCGGCAAGTGGCCTTGTAGGCGCTCGAAGCCGTAGACGACGAGGACGGCGACGCCGGAGTAGACGATGAGCGAAGTGGCATAGCGCTGCCAGCTCTGCTCGGAGTCGGGGTCGACGCCGAGGAGGCGGTAGGTGGGGCGCTCGAGCCAGCCCAGCCAATGGACGCGACCGTCGAAGACGGCCTCCATGTAGGAACCGAGGAAGCGCCACACGAGAGCGAGCGCCACCACGAGGACGACGATGTAGAGGGCGAAGTGCATCAGAACCACTCAGCCTTGAACAGCGCCACGCCGAGATAGATGAACACGAGCACGGAGAGCGCGAGCAACAGTGCGTTCACCGTGCCGATGCTGGCGAGTACGTAGCTCATACCCGCTCCAGTGCCCAGATCAGCCCCAGCATCGAGAGCGTGAGGAGAATGGTGCCCAGTACGACGAGGATGTCAGCCATAGGCAGCCAGCTTGAGGCCGGCCAGCGTCACACGGCAGTCAATTTGTCGGCCGCAGCGTCAATAAAACGACAACGAGCGCCTACTCGTCGGGTGCATCGCTGCTCGCACGCCGAGGCAGCTCGCGGCGCGCGATGACGTGGACGTCGACATCGAGCGTGGAGGCGAGCCGGATCACCCGTGCCACGATGGAGCCCCTCGTGAGCTCCTCCCACCGGCTCCGGCGGCTGGCGCCGAGGACGATCTGAGTGATCTGGTGCTCCATGGCGAATTTCGTGATCGCCTTGGCGGGCTCGTCCGCCTTGAGCTCGAACCAGTCGCCACCGACGTCTTCGGTGAGCTGGCGCAGAGCGGCGAGCCCGGCAGCGTCGCGGGGCGCGACCGACTCCGATGACACGACGTGGAGGACATGGAGGTCGCCCTTCAATCGGTTGGCGAGGCGCGCAGCTCGGCGTACGACCGAGTCGGTGCCCGGCGTGGAGTCCACCCCGACGAGGATCCGCTCGGTCGTCTCCCAGATATCCGGCGTGCCGCGTTGGCGCAGCCGCTCGATGAGTGCTTCGTCGGTCTCGTCGGCCACGAAGCGCAGCGCCAGCTCCCGCAGGGCCGAGAGGTTGTCGGTGCGGAAGAAGTTCGAGAGGGCAGCCTGGATCTTCTCGGGCGGGTAGACATTGCCGTGAGCCATGCGCCGGCGCAGCTGCTCGGGCGAGGAGTCGATGAGCTCGAGCTGGTCGGCCTTGCGCACGACCCAGTCCGGTACGCGTTCTCGCACCTGCGAGCCGGTCATGTGCTCGACCGCCTCGGCAATGGACTCGAGGTGCTGGACGTTGACAGTCGAGATGACACCGATGCCGGCGTCGAGAATGCGGAGCACGTCTTCCCAACGCTTCTCGCTGCCTCCCGAGCCCGGGACGTTCGTGTGAGCCAGCTCGTCGATGAGGGCCACCTGAGGGCGGCGGGCAATGACCGCCTCGGTGTCCATCTCCTCGAAACGACTCCCGCGGTAGTTCACGATCTGGCGGGGGACGACCTCGAGATCCCGGATCATCTCCGCCGTGAACGGCCGGTTGTGTGTCTCCACGTAACCGATGACGACGTCGGTGCCGCGGTTGTGGCGGCGCCAGCCCTCGTCCAGCATGGCGCAGGTCTTGCCGACGCCGGCGGCGGCGCCGAGGTAGATGCGAAACCGCCCTGTCGGCTCGATGTTGCCCGTGTCGACCCGCCCCGAAGCCGACTCCTCCACCTCGCCCGGCGATGCCTGCTCGACGGGCCGATCCGGCTGGGTCGCTTCGCCCGGCTGACCAAGCCCGCCCGTCTCGGCGGGCAGGCCCGCCTGGTCAGGGTCCGCGTCACTGCCATCGCTGGAGCCGACTTCGGTCATGTCGCCTGGCACCCGGCCTATCCTCCTCCTCAGATGAGCTCTCGCACCGTGGCAACGGGTTGGACGCGCCGAAGCGTTCTCGGTGTCGCCGTCGCCGTCGCCTCGATGTCGGCGCTCGGTGCTCTCATGTTCGCATTTCGCAGCCACATCGACGTCGCCACGGTTGCCCTCGTCCTCGTCGTGCCCGTCGTCATCGGCGTCGTCATCGGTGGTGCCAGGGCAGGTTCGGTCGCCGTCCTTGGAGGGTTTCTCCTGTACGACTTGGTCTTCATCCGCCCCTATTACACGCTGAGAGTAGGGGCAGCTCGCAATTGGCTCGCCCTCGTGGTCTACGTCCTCGTGATGTTGATGGTCGCACGCGTCGTCGGACATCTTCGCCTCGCCGAGGACGAGGCGCGCAGTCGGGAGTCCGACACCCAGCGGCTCTTGGAGCTGTCCGAGCTCCTCATCGAGGAGCGCCCGTTTGCCGACCTGCTGCCACTTGTGGTCTCGATCGTCCGCGACGCCTTCGGCTGCGAGAGCGTCGTGCTCCTCCTTCCCGATGAAGGGCGCCTGGCCGTCGTGGCCCGCGCCGGCCGTGAGCTCACGTCGGCCGAGTTGAGCCGGGTCAGCCCGCTTCCCGGAGTCGCTGCCTCCCTCACGCCGCCGAGCGCACCGCCGTCGGAGGAGCCGGCGGGCGCCGCCCACACCGAGACCATCGTGCTCTCGGCGCCAGGCCGCCCAGTCGGTCTCATCGGGCTCGTCGGCACGCGCCTCAGCCCGCACCGGCGCGCCCTCGCCGGCGCCTTCGGCAATCACATCGCCATCGCTCTCGAACGTGCCCAACTGCAGGCCCAGGCCATGCGCATGAACGTGCTCGAGGAGGCCGACCGGCTCCGTGGCGCCCTCGTGGGCGCCGTCTCCCACGACCTCCGGACGCCGCTCGCCACGATCAAGGCGAGCGCCTCCACACTGCTCGACGATGACGAAGCCGTCGGAGCGGCCGACCGCCTGGAGCTCCTGGCCTTGATCGACGAGCAAGCGGACCGGCTGGCTCGCCTCGTGACGAACCTGCTCGACATGAGCCGGATCGAGTCCGGATCCCTCGTGGTGAACCGCCAGCCCCTCGGCGTCGGCGACCTCATCGCCGAAGCCGTCGCCAATCTGCGCCCGGTGGTCGCCGAGGACCGGATCGCCGTGCGAGTCGCTCCGGGTCTGCCCGCCGTCGACGCCGATCACGTCCTCATCGTCCAGGTCATCGTCAACCTGCTCGAAAACGCCGTCCGGTACGCCCCCGAGCACACCGTCGTCGAAGTGACCGCAGAGGCCGACCCGGTCAGCGTACGGGTGGCCGTCACCGATCAGGGCCCGGGGTTCACCGAGCGCGACCGGGTCCGCATCTTCGGGCTGGCGCGCCCAAGCCGGTCATCGGCCAGAAGCGGCGGCCGCTCCGGGGCCAGCACCATCGGCACGACCGGCACGACCGGCACGACCGGCACGACCGGCACGACCGGCACGACCGGCACGACCGGCACCATCGGCACGACCGGCACCGCCGGCACGACCGTCGCGACCGGCGCGACAACCGCCGCCGGCGCTGGCCCCGCCCGGAGCGACCTCACACGACCGAACCCGTCGGGCGGCT
Source organism: Acidimicrobiales bacterium (assembly GCA_049510975.1). Taxonomy (GTDB): domain Bacteria; phylum Actinomycetota; class Acidimicrobiia; order Acidimicrobiales; family Bog-793; genus JAKACA01. The sequence continues at coordinate 43,840 of JBEKYM010000038.1, read as the reverse complement.
CCGGCGTCGGCCTCGCCATCGCCAAGGCGTTCGTGGAAGCCCACGGAGGCGTCATCTGGGCCGAGAACGTCGTCGGCGGAGGCGGCCGCGTCGCCTTCTCCCTGCCGCTCGCCCCTTCGGTGCCAAGTGACAGCGGCTCCAACTAGCCGTGGCCCGCGTGCTGGTCATCGACGACGATCCGGCCCTGCTGCGAGTGCTGCGCATCGCCCTGTCCGCCAAGGGTTACGACGTCTGCTCGGCCACCAACGGCAGCGAGGGGATATCCGAAGCGGCGCTCCAGTCGCCCGACGTCGTCGTGCTCGACCTCGGCCTGCCGGACATCGACGGCGCCGAGGTGTGCCGCTCGATTCGCGAGTGGAGCCAGGTTCCCATCATCGTGCTCTCCGCCGACGGCACCGAGGACCGCAAGGTCGAGGTGCTCGACCTCGGAGCCAACGACTACATGACGAAACCCTTCGGAATGAACGAGCTGCTGGCCCGTTTGCGGGTGACGCTCCGCCACGTGGCCGTGCCCCAGCAGGCGGACCTCGACGCAGGGCCGCTCCACCTCGACCTCGTCCACCACGAGGCACGTCTCTCGGGCGAAGTGATCGAGCTGACCAAACGCGAATTCGCGTTTCTCGCCTACCTCACCCAGAACGCCGGCAAGGTCTGCACCCACCGCATGGTGCTGGAGGCGGTGTGGGGTCCCCGCCACGTGCGTGCCACCCGCTACCTGCGCGAGTACGCCTACCGCCTCCGTCGCAAGCTCGGTGACGAAGAGGGCACGTTCCTCGTCACCCACCCCGGCATCGGCTATCAACTCGTCGTCCCTGAGCTGCCAGGGAACCGATCCGACGGCGAGCGCTGACGCGGGATCCACGACGTTGTCACACCCTCTCGTTAGGTTGGTCCTCGGCCGATTCACTACGACCCCGGGAGGACACCGACATGGCCGAATACCGCTCCTCCTCGACGCCCCCCGCCTCGGCGGCATCCGGTGTCCAGCTGCAACTTCCGACCGGCCCCGGCGGGTTTCGCCCCGAGGTCGAGATCCGGCCGAGCGCACGGCGCCGCAAGACGGCGACGGCCTTCTACGAGAGCGGCCGGATCGTCGTGCTCGTGCCCGCCCGTTTGACCATCGCCGAGCGGCAGTCGCTCGCCGATCGGCTCGTCGATCGACTCCTGCACCGCTCGGCGCGCTCCGTCGCCTCCGATGAGGCGCTCGAAGCTCGTGCCGGCCACCTCGGCGACCGCTATCTCGGAGGCGTACGCCCGCGGTCGATCCGCTGGTCGATTCACCAGCAGCGTCGCTGGGGGTCCTGTACGCCGATGACGAAGGACATCCGCATCTCGAGCCGGCTGCAGGTCGTGCCGGACTGGGTACTGGACTCAGTGATCGTCCACGAGCTCGCTCATCTCTTGGAAGCCTCTCATTCGCCCCGGTTCCACGAGCTCGCCGCTCGTTACCCACGCCTGGCCGAGGCGGACGCGTACCTGCTCGGCTACTCGCTCGGGATGTCGTCGGCTTCCTGGCCGCTCGCCTGCGAGCAGGACTTCGAGCCGACGCCGGCCGGCACCGGCGGCGCCGCATGCTGACTTCGGCCGCCGAGCTCCAGGCGACGCTGGCAGCGGGATCGCCCGTCACGGTCCTCGACGTCCGCTGGAGCCTCGCGGGTCCGCCCGGGCGCCTCGACTACGAGGCAGGTCACATCGCCTCGGCGGCCTTCGTCGACCTGGATCGGGACCTGTCGGCGCCGGCGGGAGCCGGCGGGCGGCACCCGCTCCCCGCCGCGTCGGACTTCGGCGAGGCCATGCGCAGGCTCGGCGTACGCGCCTCAGTGCCCGTCGTGATCTACGACAGCGGAGATTCCACGAGTGCGTCGCGCTGCTGGTGGCTGCTCGAGTACTTCGGTCACGATCAGGTGTCGATCCTGGACGGTGGCTTGGCGGCCTGGACGGCGGCCGGCGGGTCGCTCGAGGCCGGCGAGCAGGAGCTCAGACCGCCGGGCGACTTCGAAGCCGTGGCCGGTCATCTGCGTCTTCTCGACGCGGACGGGGCAGCGGCCCTCGCCGGCAACGGCATCCTCCTCGACGCTCGGCCGGCCCCGCGCTACCGCGGCGAGGTCGAGCCGTACGACCCCGTCGCCGGCCACATCCCCGGAGCCGTGTCGGCTCCCACCGCCGAGAACCTCGGCACCGATCTCCGGTGGCGGCCTCCGAAGGAGCTTCGTGAGCGGTTCGCACAGCTCGGCATTGGGGCTTCCGGAGAGGCGGACATCTCCGGCCACACCCCCCAGCCGACCACCCGCGCCCACGCCGGCGCCGGCCCCCGCGCCGGCGTCGGCGTCTACTGCGGCTCGGGGGTGACGGCGGCCCATGAGGTCTTCGCTCTTCGCCTCGCCGGTATCGATGCCGCCCTCTACGTCGGTTCCTGGAGCGAGTGGTCGCAGGACGCGTCCCGTCCGGTCGCCGTCGGGGACGAGCCAGGCTGACCCGCCGCCGGTGTACCGTTCGGTCGTCGATGGCAGAAGGGGGCTGAGATGCCGTACAGCACCGGGCGCGTCGTGCACGATGCCGACGCCCACATCATGGAGACGCCGACTTGGCTGGCCGATCACGCCGATCCGGCGGTCCGCCAACGCATCGCGCCGCTGCGCTACCCGGGTGGCAACGAGCTGAGGCAGACCGGCGACCCGCACGAGCAGCAGCGCGATCTCGACGACACCTTCGATCGCCTCCGCGCACGGCACGCCTCGACCGAGTACCGCTCGACCGAGGAGGCCGAGATCATGGCGCGAAAGAACTTCGCCGCCACCGGGTCCTTCGTCGCCGCCGACCGCCCGAGGGCGCTCGACTTGTTGGGTTTCTCGAGCCAGCTCGTCTTCAACACGTTCCACAACCGGCGCCTGCACGACTGGGAGCACGCCGGCGACTTGGGCTTTGCCTACGGAGCTGCCCGCGCTCACAACCGGGGCATGCTCGAGTTCTGCTCCGTCGACGACCGCCTGCTGCCGTCGTGCTACGTGCCCCTCGCCGATTTCGAGCAGGCAGCGAGCATGACCGCAGAGGTCATCGCTGCCGGCGCCGCCGCCCTGCTCGTGGCGTCTGGCTGCCCCGCCGGCCACTCCCCCAGCCACATCGGTCTCGATCGCGTCTGGGCCCAGGCGCAGGAGGCACGCATCCCCGTCGTGTTCCACGTCGGCGGGACCGGTGATCTCCTCGATGGCAACTATTTCAACAACGGCCTGCCCGTCCCGCCCGACTTCCACGGCGGCGAGGAGAACTTCCGCTCCGTCGACTACATGGCCATTCCCGGGCCGCCGGCGCAGACGCTCGCCACGCTCGTGTTCGACGGCGTGCTCGACCGCTTTCCCGATCTGCGGATCGGCGTGATCGAGCAAGGGGCCATCTGGGTGCCGTCGCTGATGCGCCAGATGGAGTCTGCCTTTGACGCCTTCGCCCGCCACGAAGACCGCCTGCGAGCCTTGAAGCTCCGCCCGAGCGACTACGTCCGGCGCCAGGTCCGCTTCACCCCGTACCCGACCGAGGACGTCGGTTGGATCATCGCCAACGCCGGCGACGACGTCTGCATGTTCTCGTCGGACTACCCGCACGTCGAAGGTGGGCGCAAGCCGATCGAGCGGTTCGAAGCCTCGCTCGGCGACGCCGGCGAGGCCGTCCGGCAGCGCTTCTACGCCGACAACTTCCTCGATCTCATGGGCCCGGTCACGGCTCGCAGGCTGGCGGCCGCCTGAGTGTTCCGCTGGCTGCGGGGGGCGCCGTATCCGGCTTCAGATGTTGTGTTTCAGTCGCCGCAGTGCCCCGTGCGCACGCACGCGGACCGTCTCGTCGACGACCGGTGCGACGAGGGCGGCGCCGATGCCGCTCGGGCGTTCGTAGCTGATCTCGAGGACGACCTTCGTGCTGTCACCTTCGGGCACGAGCTCGAACGTGATCGCCTGCGACTGGCCGTTGGACGACGCCCAGGTGACCAGGCGGTCCTCCTCGTAGGCCGTGATCTCGACGGTGGCATGAAACGTCTTCGGACCCACCTTCATGACGGCGTCGAAGCGGGCGCCCTCGCCCGTCGTCTTCGGGCCGACCGGTGTCAGCCGCTGAAGGCCCTCGATGAACAACGGTGCAACGGCGTAATCAGCCACGCAGTCGAACAATGCTGCCGGAGATGCTCGAATGACCTCGGCGGCATGCACCTTGGTGATCATCGCGGCTCCGACAAGCTCATTACCCTGCGACCTCCTCGTCGACTTTGCCGCAGTGTAGGTGGGAGCCGTTGAGGCCGAGCGCCCCCTCGAGAAAGGCGAGGAAGTCGGCGCGCTCGGCGATCTGCTTGCTCGTCGGCTTGCCGGCGCCGTGCCCGGCCGACGTCTCCACGCGCAGCAATACCGGCCCGGCGGCTGGATCCCCGGCGACGGCGGCTTGTAGGGCGGCGGCAAATTTGAGGGAATGACCCGGCACGACGCGGTCGTCGTGGTCCCCGGTCATCACGAGCGTGGGCGGGTAGGCCGTCCCCGCCACCACGTGGTGCAGCGGCGAGTAAGCCCGCAGCCACGGGTATTGCTCGGGGTCGTCCGGGTCCCCGAAGTCGCTCGTCCAGGCCCACCCGATCGTGAACTTGTGAAAACGCAACATGTCCAGCACCCCGACTTCGGGCACGGCGGCTCCGAACAGCTCGGGGTGCTGGGTGAGGCAGGCGCCGACGAGCAGGCCGCCGTTGGAGCCGCCCGAGATGGCCACTCGACCGGGCCGGGACCATCCGGCCTCGCAGAAGTAACGGGCGCAGGCGCAGAAGTCGTCGAAGACGTTCTGCTTGCTCGCCAGCCTGCCGTCGTCGTGCCAGGACTTGCCGTACTCGCCTCCGCCGCGAAGGACCGCCTCGGCGAAGATGCCGCCACGCTGCATGAAGACGGCAGCCGCGACGCTGAAGGCTGGGGTGACGGCGATGTTGAAGCCCCCGTAGCCGTGCAGGAGGACCCCGACCTCCCCGGTCGGCGCGACGTCACGACGGCGTGAGACGAACAGCGGCACCCTCGTGCCGTCGGCAGACTCGGCGAATACCTGCTCGGTCACGTACTCGGCGGCATCCAGGCGTGCTGCAGACGGGGTCACGAGCTCGGTGACGCCCGTGTCGAGGTGATGCGACCACACTGCGCCCGACTCGAGGAACGACGTCACCTTGAAATGGACCGTCGCTCGCGACGGAAGCCCTTCCACGCTGTCGCCATCGGCGGAGCCATCGAACAGCGAGACGAAACCTGGCAGGCGCACTTCGCGGACGAAGGTGCCGTCGAGCTGGAAGACTCTGAGCATCGAATGGGCGTTCTCGAGGTAGTGGCAGACGAGCCGGCCGCCGCAGTGCCGCACGCTCACGAGGGTGTCATCGCATTCGGCGATGACCTCGCGCCAGGCGTCCGGACCGGCTTCGGCCTCGTCGAGATCGATGGTGACGAGTCGGCGCCGCGGAGCTCCCGCCTCCGTGAGCACAGAGAAGCGAGAGCCGACGTTGGCGACGACCTCGGCGACCGAGGCGAACTCCGCCACGAGCGGGCGCAGGCCGAGGGCGGGCCGTTCGAGATCGAGGACGAGTATCCGCGACTCGGGCGCAGTCCCGCGGCTGATCGAGACCACGAGGTAGCGGCCGTCGAAAGTGACCGACGGATGCGGCACCCATTCGGGCTCGTGAGGGGCGGCGAAGACGACCTCGTCCTCGGCCTGCGGTGTGCCGCAGCGATGGAGCAGGATGCGAAGGTTTCGGCTCTCGGCCTGTAACTCGGTGCCGGCCGCCGGTCGGTCCGGCGCTTCGTAGAAGAAACCCGACCCGTCACCGAGGAATGCCGCCCCGCCGTACTTGGACCACTCGACGACGTCCTCGAGATCGGCACCGTCGGCGACGCGGCGGATCCGCCACGTCCTCCAGTCCGACCCGCCGGCGCTGGTGGCATACGCGACGAGCTGCCCGTCGCTGCTGACCGAGAGCGCCGTCACCGCCACGGTGCCGTCGCCGGAGAAGCTGTTGGGATCGAGCAAGGGGCGTCCCAAGTCCTCGGGCGACTCCATGACGAACAGCACCTGTTGGTCCTCGAGTCCCGAGTTGCGGAACTGGAACCAGTGCCCTCCCCGCTCGAAGGGCACGCCGACGCGAGGGAACGACCAGAGCTCGGTCAGCTGCCGGCGGATCTCGTGTCGCGACGCCACGGTTCCAAGGCAGGCCTCCGTCAGCTCGTTCTCGGCCGCTACAAAGGCAGCGGTCTCGGCGCTGCCTGCATCCTCCAGCCAACGGTAGGGGTCGGCCACGAGCTCACCGTGGTAGTCGTCGACGGCGTCTCCACGGCGGGCGTTGGGATAGGCCAGCGGAACCACATCGAAACTCATCGACAACCTCCGGCATCGTGTCCCTTGCCCCGACCACTCGCGGCCGCGCCGGACCCTACCGCCCGCACCGAGGCCGGCGGCATCGTCAGCGCCTCCCCGGCCGCGCCCAGCGAGCGGCGCGGCCCCGCAGGAGCCGCGTGCTCACGCTGCCAGGAAGCCTCCCGACTGGTGTCGCCACAAACGCCCGTACACGCCCTCCTCACCGCGTGTGAGCAGTTCGCGATGAGAGCCCTCTTCGACGATGCGGCCCTGCTCGATCACGACGATGCGGTCGAGACGGGCGATCGTGGCGAGGCGGTGAGCCACAACCAGAGCGGTCGCACCGTCCATGAGGCGCCAGAGTGCCTCCTGCACGAGCGCCTCCGACTCCGAGTCGAGTGCGGAAGTCGCCTCGTCGAGGATCAGGATTGGCGACGCTTTCGCCATCGCCTGGGCGATGGCGACCCGCTGGCGCTGGCCGCCGGACAGCTTCAAGCCCCGCTCGCCCACGATCGTGTCGTAACCGAGCGGCAGGCGGGAGACGAACTCCTCGACGTGCGCCGCCCGACCGACCTCGCGCACCAGATCCATGTCAGGTCGCTGCAAGTCACCGATTCCGTAGCAGATGTTCTCGGCGATGGTCCTGTGCAGCATCTGAGGTTCCTGGGAGACATAGGAGATGTGGCGCCGTAGTGAGTCCTGCGTCACGCCGGCGATGTCCTGGCCGTCGATGAGGATCTGCCCGCTGCCCACGTCCACGAAACGGAGCAGCAGCTTCGTGAGCGTCGTCTTGCCCGAGCCGGACGGACCGACAAGCCCGACGTGCTCTCCGGGCTCGACGCGGAGCGTCAAGTCGTCGAACAGCGGTGCGCCGTCGCGATAGGAGAAGGCGACGTGAGAGAAGTCGATGCGGCTCTCGCCGACCCGTAACGCCGGCGCATTCGAGACGTCCTGGATCTCCGGCACTGAAGCGGCGATGCCGGCGAACTTGGCGCAGCGGCCGAGATCACGCGAGACCGACCGGATGTGCTCGAAGGACTCCTCGAGCATGCCGACGACTTGGGTGGCGTAGAACAGGATCAGGTAGACCGCGCCGGCCGCGACGCTGTGGTGCAGCGCCAGCACGACGCCCACGAGCACGGCCAGCCAGCTGAATGCCGCCAGCGACGACTCCATCTGCAGGCGCGTGGTCGCAAAGATCTTCCGCGCTCGCAGGTCGGCCGCCACCGAGTCGCCCACGAGGGACCGCACGTGGGCCTTCTCCAGCTGCTCGGCAGAAGCCGTGCGAACCGTCGTGAGGTTGGCGATGGTGTCGGCGACGACGCCGGTGGCTTTCGTGTGCGCCTCGGAGAACTCCTTCGAGGTGGAGATGACCCGCGCCATTCGGCGCCACAGCACTGCGGCAAAGACCGCCACGAGGCCGAGGACAACGAGGGCCACCGGCCATGCGACGATGGCGAGCACGACGAGCGCCCCGAGCACGGTGACACCGATCCGCAAGAAACCCCAGCTCACGGTATCCAGCAGCTGTACGAAGGCCCAGGAGAACGTCTCGAGCGTCGAGATCACCTCGCCGGAGGGGCGATCCGTGTGCCACCGGTGGCTCAGCGACACCAGATGGGCATAGCCGGACGTGATGGCGTTGGCGAAGGCGCGCAGCGTGGCTCCCCACTCGACCCAGCCGGCGATCCGCCAGACGACGGTCGACAGCACGAGCACGACGCCGTACGCGATCAGGAGCGTGCCGAAGCTACGGCCGAGACTGGCGCCGGCCGGCAGGTCGGCGACCCTCGTCAGCACGGCCGCGAAGATGAGCGGGCCGGCGATGGCGTTGAGGCCGGCGCCGAGAATGATCAACAGAAAGGACAGGACGAGGTTTGCCTGCTCCGGGCCGACTTGTCGCCAGCAGAACGACAAGGTGTCCTTCGTGGACGCTGAGGGGAAGAGCTGGTCGGGACCCATCGGGGGACTCCGGTATCTCGTGGTGGGAAGGCGGGGTGTTGGCGCAACGTCGGCCCTGACCGATGGGGCGGGCCGAGAGTGGGACGACTCGGAGCACTGCCGTGCGGCCCGTGTTCGAGGGCCACTCGGTGCGATGCCCGGCGCCCGAATTCGCAGCTTCAGGGCGAGATCGCAGTGGCTGTCCCGGAACGCCGGCGTTTGCCGGCGACGAGCTCAGGCCTGCGGAAGAGCCGGGAGGTACCCGGATCCGCAGGTTGCCGGCACGAGAGCGGCGGCTTCTGCGGCAAGCACCGGATTCGGGACGCGACCGGGCCAGGCGCACATCGTTGTCGTGCTCACCATCGGTCACCCCCGTTTCCTGTTGCGCTCGAAGCAGTAAGACTAGCGCGCTGCACACGGCCGCCTCGGCATGAGCAAAAGTTCTCTGACTGAAATGCGACTGCAGGAGGGCCGCCATGACGAGCACGGATCACCACCGCACAGCCAAGACCAGTGCCTGAGCTCGGAACCCAGCTCCGCTGTCCCTGGGCGCAGCACGGGGGCGAGCGGGAGCGGGCGTATCACGACCTCGAGTGGGGCGTCCCGCTGCACGACGGCCGCGCCCTGTTCGAGCTGCTGAGCCTCGAGGGCGCTCAGGCCGGTCTCAGCTGGTCGCTCGTGCTCGCACGACGGGAGGGCTACCGGAGGGCATTCGCCGGCTTTGACTGGAAGATGCTCGCCGGCTGGCAGGACGAGAAGGTCGGAGAACTGCTGCAAGACCCCTCGATCATCCGCCACCGTGGGAAGATTGCCTCCGTGCTCAGCAACGCTCGTGCCATCGGTGCCCTCGAGGACGAAGGCATGGATCTCGATGGCTTCCTCTGGTCGTTCACCGAGGGCGTACCGCTGCAACCGGGCTTCGCCGAGGCCGACGACGTTCCGGCGACGACCGATCTGGCCGCCAGGTTGAGCCGGGAGTTGAGGCGGCGGGGGTTTCGCTTTGTCGGTCCGACGATCGCCTACTCCTTCATGCAGGCGGCCGGGTTGACCAACGATCACCTCACGAGTTGCTACCGCTTCGCCCAGTTGTCATCGTGAGCAGATCCACCGGGCGGTGCCACTCGCAGCGCTGTCGCCGGCTGGAGCCAAATTTGGGTTCAGATTCGTCCAACACGACATCGTCGGGGCCGGACCGTCGGGCATGATCTCGGTTGAGTGAGCGCGAACCCTACGCCAAGTGACAACAAGGCTCAGGGAGCCTTCGACCCGAGCGCCCGACAGCAGGGTGCTGCGGCGACCCGCGTCGGCGCTCCGACAGGTCAGCCTTCACACCTGCGAGGTCCGGCCGCATCGCCCCGCTCCGCGAGCGCCTCGGAGCGGCACGGCACAGCGCGGCGTCCGGCACATCGATCGGCAGGCAGGTCACACCGCGTGCTGCACTGGCCCTCCTGGAGGACGCATCGGGCCTCTGTGATCGCACGCAAGCAACGTCGAAAGGCTCGCAAGACCTGGCCTGGTCGCCACCCGAAGACGAGTGTCGCCGTCCTGCTCCTCGTCGTCATGACTCCGATCTGGGTGTCGCTCGGCAACGCCCTCACCAACCCTGCGCTCGGGCTGACCATCGGTGCCCGTGGAGCGGAGTGGCTCCGCGACAACGGCGGCGGCTCGATCGTCACTTCGATCGAGAACTGGTGGTACACACACCATCCGCCGCCGGTGGGCGGTCGCCCCAAGGCCAACGCCATCCCGAAGACGGGCGGCGCCGTCACTGGGGTCGTCAAGAGCACTGTCGCTCACCTGCCGACGCCGTCATCGCTCGTCCCCTTTGCTCACCCCGTGCTGACGGGCGAAGGCAAGTGGGTGCCCGCCGGCCGGCTCGTCGGCGGAATCCCGGCCATTTACACCACCTTCATGCGGCCGGACGCCATCCACACGAGCGTGGTTGACGGCGTCGCCTGGATGGACACCAAGCTGCTGCGGGCGACGCTGTACTCCGGCAGCTACATCCCCGGCGGCGGCCCCTACAAGTACACGGCACCGATCCTTCCGAGTGCCGCCCGCAGCCTCGAAGCTGCATTCAACGCCGGCTTCCGGATGCAGGATGCCAATGGCGGGTACTACACCCAGGGCAAGACGATCATCCCGTTGCGCGACGGCGCAGCCTCGTTCGTGATCTACAAGAACGGGTCGGCGACGGTGGGTGCCTGGGGCACCGACGTGAAGATGACGCCCGACGTCGTCGCCGTGCGCCAGAACCTCGACCTGCTCGTGAGCGGCGGCAAGCCGGTGCCCGGCCTCCTTGCCAACGACAACAGCCAGTGGGGCGACACCCTCGGCGGAGCGGCCTATGTTGCTCGCTCGGGCGTCGGCGTCACGAGCGACGGGGCCCTCGTGTACGTAGGCGGCCCCGACTTGAACATCACGGACCTGGCGAACCTGCTCGTGCGCGCCGGCGCCGTGCGAGCGATGGAGCTCGACATCAACACCTACTGGGTCAACTACGCGACGTTCCACCCGTCCACGGCGAACGGATTGGCCGCGGCCGCCAACGGCACCGATCTCCTGCCGCTCGCCGATATGCCGGGCGGCCCGAGCCGCTACTTCGTCTCGTGGTGGACGCGGGACTTCATCACGATGTCGGCGAGACCGGTGACCTCAGGCGGCTGAGGCGAGCTCAGCCAGGCAACCGCCGCCACAGCGCCCGCGGCAGCACGCGCAGGAGACCGAAGATGGGCTGGAGGAGGGCGGGGACCCAGACGACAGCGGCGCCGGTTTCGAGGCCGCGGACGATCGCCTCGGCCACGGCCGGTGCGTCGACGGCGAGGGGGGCCGGCTCGAGGCCCGCCGTCATCTTCGTCCGCACGAAACCCGGTCGAACGACGGTCACCTCGACCCCGGACCCCTCGAGCGCATCTGCGAGGCCAAGAGCAAAGCCGTCGAGGCCCGCCTTGGCCGAGCCGTAGACGAAGTTCGCCTTGCGCACGCGCACGCCGGCGACCGACGAGAGCACGACGATGCGCCCGCAACCCTGCTCCTGCAACACGCCGGCGAAGGCCATGATCGCCGCCGCCGGCCCGGCGAAGTTCGTCGTGAGCGCAGCGGCCACCGCCGTTGCATCCAGATCAGCCACAACGGCCGTTCCGAGATCGCCGGCCGCCACGAGCACGAGGTCGATCTCGCCGAGGTGCTCGAGCGCCGTCGCCGCGAAGCCCTCGAGCTCGTCGATGTGAGTGACGTCGAGGACGGCGGTGGACGCGTCGGCCAGGCCGATCGCACGGAGCTCCTGGGCGACGGCTTCGAGGACCTCGGCGCTGCGGCCGGCGAGGATCACCCGCTGGAGCCGGCGCCCGGCCAGCAGCCGCAGCGTCTCGCGGGCGATGTCGGAACCGCCGCCGATCACGACGGCGGACTGTGGCATGCCGGTGGCGTCGATCATGCGGCTGTATGCCCCGACGACGCCCACAGCGCGCTCAGGCCCAGACGTCGGCCGAGATCTGAGCTCAGCACGCCCCTCGGGTCGAGCCGGTCGCGAACGGCCCGCCACTCCTGCAGCCGGGGGTACATCGTGTCGAGCAGCTCGGGGCGGAGGCGCCCGTCCTTCGTCAGATAGACACGCCCGCCGGCCTCGGCGACGACGACGTCGAGGCCGTCGAGCAGTTCGGCGAGGCCGCTCGAACCGAGCGGGATGTCGAGAGCGAGCGTCCAGCCTTCGGCGGGAAAAGAGAGGTGCCCCGACCCGCCCGGACCGAAACACTTGAGCACCGCCAGGAAAGACGCCACACGGGCGGCACTCAGACGCTCGAGCACGGTTCGCACCGCCGCCTCGGCCCCGAACGGGACGACGAATTGGTACTGGGTGAAGCCGTGAGGCCCGTAGAGGACGTTCCATCGGCCGACTCCGTCGAGGGGGTGGAAGAACCCCGCGATCGGCTCAACATGGCCGATCCGGCGGCGGGGAGCCTTGCGGAACCACATCTCGTTGAACGCCGCGATCGAAAGTGGGTTGAGCACCGACAACGGGGGCGTGAAGGGGACCGCAAGGAGCTGCCGCGGTCCGTAGGCGAGCGGCTCTCTGCGCTGCCGCGGGCCAAGGTCGCTCAACTGGGCGTGGTCGCCTCGAGTGAGGACCGATCGGCCCAACCGGCGCCCGGAGGCGAGCCCGTCGATCCAGGCGACCGAGTACCGGTAGCGGCCGCGCTCTTCGGCGAGCAGCGACATGCAGTGCTCGAGATCGGCTGCTCGCTCCGTGTCGACCACCATCGAGGAGGTGGTGATCGGGAGCAGGCGCAGCGTTGCCTCGGTGACGACGCCCGTGAGTCCCATGCCACCACAAGTGGCGTCGAAGACGTCCCGGTGCTCTCCGGGTCCACAACGGAGCCGTCCCGTCGGGGTGACGAGTGTCAGCTCCTCGACAGACGCGCCGAGGGAGCCGTCGACGTGGTGGTTCTTGCCGTGGACGTCACTGGCGATGGCGCCGCCGAGCGTGACGAAACGAGTGCCAGGCGTCACGGGCAGGAAGTAGCCACGAGGCACGAGCAGCTTGAGGAGTGCGTCGAAGGACGCTCCACCCTCGGCGCGCAACCGCCCCGTTTCGCTGTCGAGCTCGCGGACGGCGTCGAGGGCGGTGCAGTCGATGACGACGCCGCCGGCACACTGGGCGGCATCGCCATAGGAGCGCCCGAGTCCGCGAGCGACGCAGCCCCGCCTCATGGCGGCGTCGCCCGCCATGGCGGCGTCGAGCTCGTCCTGCGATCTCGGCCGGAGCACGCTGGCGGCCGTGGCACCGGCTCCGCCCCATCCGGAGACGAGCTGGCGCGGCGGCTCCGGGCTCACGCGTAGATCCCGCAGAGCAGCAGCACCAGCCAGGCGACGGCGAGCAGTTGCAGCAACCGATCCGTCAGAGCCAGCTCCTCCGGCTCTCCCCCCCGCCCCCGGCTGATCGCCAGCTCGACGGCGAGCACCGCAAGGACGAACGGGATGATCGAGAGCTCGAACCACACGAGATCCTCGGCGTGGTCTGCAGGCCGGAGATCTGCTGCCCGCTCGAAGGCCCACAGGCAATAGGTGGTGACGGTCACCGACATCGCCAGCACCCGCACGCTGCGGAGGAAGCCGACCGGGTAGGACGCAAGGGCGGTTCGATGCGCAGCCTGGTCCTCCCCGAGCAGTTGCTGCTCGGAGCTGCGTTTGCCGGCGACCACGAAGAGGGCGCCGAAGGACGTCACGAGCAGGAACCACGGAGAGATGGGGACGTGGGCGGCAGCGCCGCCGGCGACAGCCCGCAACGTGAAGCCCGAGCCGACACAGGCGAGCTCGATGATCGGCACGTGCTTCAGCCCGAAGGTATAGGCCAAGCTGATCACGAGATAGGCGACCACGATGCCGGCGAGGGCCTCGCTGATGACGGCACCGGCCCCGATGGCGGCGGCGCCGAGCACGATGGCGACGGTCACTGCCTGCCGTGTCGTGACCTGGCCGGCGGCAATCGGGCGGAGACGCTTCACCGGGTGGAGCAGATCGCTCTCGCGATCCACGACGTCATTGACGAGATAGGTGCACGCAGACGCCGCCACGAAGATCCCGAAAGCCGCCACGGAACGGCCGAACGGGCCGGCGTGAACGATGGCGCCCGACGTCGCCGGTGCGGCGAAGACGAGGGCGTTCTTCAGCCACTGCCGCGGCCGAGTCGCCCGTAGTAAGGCCCCCGGACCACCGGCGGGCGACGAGCGTCGGCGCGGCGGTGGCCGGCGCGCGACACTGTCGCCCGTCGCGCCAGTACTCGGATCCACCTGGGCTCGACTCACTGCCGTCCACCGTAAACGACCCGAAGGTCCAACTCCGGCCGCATCGAGACAAGGCCGGCCAGTCGGCCGTGCTCGCTGGGCGGCTTGCGGGGCGGCATCACGACGCGAAGACCATGCCGGCCGTGGCGTCCTCGGAGCCGTCGGCTCGGATGAGGTAGGCCTCGTACCCGTCGAGCGAGCGGATCTGCCCGAGCACCTCGTCTCCGCCGACGGCCAGCGCCGTCGCCAGCGCGTCGGCCAGGGCGAGGCGGGGGCCGGTCACGGTGGCAGACGCCACAGCAGTCGGTCTCGAGCCGTCCCTCGGGTCGAGGAGATGGGCGCCGCGCTCGTAAGCGCCCGACGTGGCGACAGCGTTCGCCGCCTCGACCACGCAGGCAAGTGCGTCGGCGCGCCAGGGGGAGCAATCGGCCCCCGAGGAGCAATCGGAAGGTGGGGTACCGAAGAGAGCGATGTCACCGCCGCCGTTCACCATCGCCGCCACGACACCGTCGCTCTGCACGAGCGAGAGTGCCTGCTCGACCGCCCAGCCCTTCACGAGACCCGTCGGATCCACTCCTCCGGGCATCGCCCAGGGGTCGAACCACCCCATTGTCAAGGCCTTGGCCTCCTCGCACAGCGACAGCACCTCTCCGATCTCCGGAGGCGCCACGGCGAGTGCGAGCGCGCCGGAGCGATACCGGCTCATGGGGCTGGCGGCGTCCCAGATGCTGAACATGGCATCGAGCTCGTGGAGGCGATGGCAGGCGGCCTCGATGCGAGCTTGCACGGCTGCGACGGGGCCGTCATCGGAAAAGATGTGGAACGACACCGCGGTTCCCATGACCGCCTCGACGTGGACGATGGCGCCCATCGTGACCGGCACTACACGTGTAACTGATCGAGAGCTGCCTGCAAGGAGGCGAGGTAGGCCTCGCTCGTGTACGTCGCCCCGGAGATGGCGCTCACATGGGCGCTCTGGGCCGAGAGCACTTCGCTGCGCAGCGTCGGGATCACCTGTTGGGCGAGCTGCTGCGAGTACGACTCGGCCGTCTGCAGGCTCGCCACGGCGACGTTTACGATCCGGTGTCCACTCACGGTCACCTTGACCGAGAGCACTCCGTAGCCGTACTGCTCGCTCGTACCGACGGCGCTCAGCTGGGCGCCGGCTGGCGTCGTCGTAGTCGTCGTCGAGGGCGAACCCGGACGGGTGACGGAAGGCTTCGTGCTCGTCGTCGGCGTCCTCGTCGGCGCCGTTCCGGCGGCGAGCGGGAGACCGGGCGTCGTGTTCTGCAACATCACGACGGCGATGAGGCCGGCAGCCGTCGAGGCCAGCGCGGCGGGGGTCTTCTTCATTCCATGGCTCCTTCGGGCCGGCGCCGCCACCGTAGCGAGCAGCATGGGCACATGTGGCGGACCGGCGTCACAAGGCGTACACCTCGAAATGCACTGCTTCTTTGGGCACGCCGAGGTGAACGACGGTGGCGACGACGCGATGCACGAACTCTTCGGGACCGGCTACGTACACGTCGCGTCGGCGAATGTCGGGCAGGAGCTCCGCCAGCCGGTCGAAACCGACGAGCGATCGTGATCCGACGAGCTCGTGCAGGCGTCCCTTTCGTTGGCGGACGAGCTCGGCCACTTCGGCGGACAGGACCAGATCCTCGACCGACGAGGCTCGCAGGATCACCACCGGGTCGGTTCCTCGCGGGAGATCCTCGAGGAGCGCCCTCACCGCGGTGACGCCAATGCCTCCGGCGATGAGGGCGACTTTCTGGCGCCGGCGCGCGTGTGCCGTGAACGCGCCGTATGGACCCTCGATGGCGACTCGAGTGCCGGGCCGCAAGCGGGCGACAGCGGCCGAGAAGTCGCCGAGACCTTTGACGGTGAGGCGAAGGTACGGCGGGCTCGGGCGCGCCGACAGGGTGAAGGGATGTGCCTGCCACCACATGCCTTTGGCGAGGAAGCGCCACTCGAAGAATTGTCCGCCGGAGACGGCCAGTCGATCGAGCTTTCGCCCTTCGCAGATCACCGAGACCACACCAGGCCCTTCGCGGCGCACCTCCACGATCACGAGCCGGTGACGTAGCGATCGCACGATGGGCAAGCCAAAGCGGTAGGCGATGACGAGACCGGCGGTCGCCAGCCAGAACGCACCCCAGACGAGGCGCGTGAGCGGATGGCCGACAAAGGACGGTCCGAGCACGATCACATGAGCGAAGGAGAGCGCGAGGGCGAGGTACATGACGAGATGGAAGGCCCACCAGCGCTCCCGCCTGATCCTGACCCGAATGCCATGGATGGACACGATGGCGACCGCCATCATGAGGGCGAAGCCGATCGTCGCCTCGAGCACGTCCGGGAAGCTGTTCACGAGCGTGCCGATCTCGTGCCACACGCCGGTGCGAGCCGCCTGGGCATAGGCGATCGTGAGCAGCACGACGTGCGCGAGGATCAGCGAGATTGGCCAGGGAGCCAGGCGACGGTGCCATCGCAGCAACCCGTCCTGGCCGAGCACATGCTCGACGGCGGGCACACGAGACACCAGCAAGACCATGACGAGCGCCAGGTAAGTGCCCGCCAGACCGGCCCCGCTCCCGAGAAACATGGCCAGCCCGCCCGCGGCTCGCAGCTGGGCCCAGCTCTCGGCCGTGATCGACAGGCCGAGGGTGGCGCCGAAGCCGACTCCGAGAGCGATCACGGCGGCGTCGACCAACCACGGTCTCGGAGTCGCACCTGGTCGGGAGCTCGGCTTCCGCCGGCGAGTGCTCGCCGGACGTGAGACCCCGATCGGGTCGGACGTCAACGATGACACGGCGACGGATACCTCATGACCGCTCACGCTAGGTAGCCGCCGGCCATCGAGAACCCAAGCCGTGGTAAAGATTCGACTAAGAGCACCGACGTGGCCATCCGATCGGGGAGACTTCCCTCGTGACGGGTGACACGCGCTCGCTGAGGCAGACGAGTGGGCACACGTGAAAATCCTCGTGGTCGAAGACGACAACGCCATCGCTGAGCCGCTCAGCGCCGGGCTGCTGCGCGAAGGCTACGAGGTCGTGCGCGTCAGTACGGCTGCCGCTGCCCTCACGGCGCCGCCCTGCGACCTCGTACTGCTGGATCTCGGGTTGCCGGATGGCCACGGTTTCGAGGTGTGTCGCGAGCTTCGAGCGAGGTCGTCGGTGCCGATCATCATCGTGACGGCGCGCGACGACGAGATCGACCGCGTGGCCGGGTTGGAGCTCGGAGCCGACGACTACGTCGTGAAGCCGTTCGGGTTCCGCGAGCTCGTAGCGCGCATTCGCGCCGTCACGAGACGCACCGCGGGCCCGTCCACCGCCGCCGCCCTGCAGCAGATCGGTGAGCTCGAGATCGATCGCCGCACGCACCGGGTGCTGCTCGGGGGCGACGAGATCGCCTTGACCCCGAAGGAGTTCGACCTGCTGGCGCTGCTCGCGATCGACCCCGGTGCGATGGTCACTCGGCGCGACATCCTCGCCGAGGTGTGGGACCCCCACTGGTACGGGACTTCCAAGACCGTGGACGTCCACATCGCATCGCTCCGCAAGAAGCTCGGTCACCCCGAGTGGATCGAGACGAGCCGGGGCGTGGGGTTTCGGCTTGCCGTTCCTCAATGAGGCGCCGCCTGCTCGGCGGGTTCCTCGTCTTTGCACTCGTCATCGTCGTGCTCTTGGAAGTGCCGCTCGGCTACAGCCTGGCGGCCAACGCCCGGACGACCGCAATCTCCGAGCTGCAGAACGACGGCGCCTCCCTCGCCCTGCTCGTCGGCGCGTCGCTCGATCGCAGTGACAGCGCCGCCGCCCAGGCGGTCATCAGCCGGTTTGCCCACGCGGACGATGCCCTCGTCGTGGTCGTGGCGAACCAGAAGCTGGAACTTGCCGCCGGCGCCGGCGCGGCCGAGGAGATGGCCGACCCACCGACGAAGGCAATCCTCCGCTCAGCCGAAGCGGGCAAGGAGTCCGGCGAGGAGGGCTCGAGCGATCCCGATGACGACCTCCTCTACGCCGCTCTGCCCATCGCCCTCAACAACGACGGCTCGCCAGGCCAACGCACAGGAACGTTCAACGTGGTCCTGCTCGTCGCCGAGCCGGCGAGCTCACTGCATTCGCGGATCGCGGCCGATTGGATCCGCCTCGGTGCATTCGGTGCCGCCATGCTGGCGGTCGCGGCTGCGGTCGGCACCTTGCTCGCCCGCTCCCTGACGAGAACGCTCGCCGGGATCGAGTCCGCTGTGGAGAGCTTCGGCACGGGTCGCCTCTCCGAACGCGTGCCACCGAGCCGCGGACCGGCCGAGCTCACGGCCCTCGGGGACACTGTGAACGAGATGGCCGATCGCCTCGAGGAGCTACTGCAGCTCCAGCGCACCTTCGTCGCCGATGCCTCCCATCAGCTGCGGACGCCGATGACGGCCCTGCGGCTGCGTCTCGAGAACCTCGAGGAGGTCCTCGACCCCGAGCAGGCGGCAGACCTGGCGCCGGCGATCGCCGAGGCCGACCGGCTGTCGCGGGTGGTGGACGGGCTGCTGTCCTTGGCCCGCACGGACGGGACACGGCCGGTGCGGGAACGCGTCGACATCGCCCCGGCGCTGCACGACCGGGTCGAGGCGTGGAGCGCCCTCGCCGAGGAACGCCAAGTCACGCTCGTGGAGGAACCGGCCGATCGCGATGCTGGCGCGCCTGCGAGCCTCGTCGCCCTCGCCTGCCCCGGCCACGTCGAGCAAGTGCTCGACAACCTGCTCGCCAACGCCCTCGAGGCCACGCCGGCGGGCGGAAGCGTCACGCTGCGGGCCGGTCGCGTCGACGAGGAGGTCGAAATCCACGTGGTCGACACGGGGCCGGGCATGAACCCAGCTGACCGGGCGCGGGCCTTCGACCGGTTCTGGCGTCCGGAGGGCGCGCAGCACGAAGGCAGCGGCCTCGGCCTCGCCATCGTGGCTCAACTCGTCAAGGTGTCGGGCGGATCGGTCTTCTTGGACGCTGCCGATGGAGGCGGAGTCGACGCCGTCGTCCGGCTCGAGGCGTGCTGATGCGGCCGGGCAACCGCCGGCGAAGCGGTTCGCGGCGCCGGTGGGCCGCCTCTGCATGCGCCGCTCTCCTCGGCCTCGTGCTGGCGAGCTGTAGCGGGGCGGCTGCACGACCGGAGGGATCCGCCACGACACTGCCGCCGTCCTCCTCGAGCACCGGCGCCACCGCCACCACGACCACCCCGGCCACCACCACGACACTTGCGGGCCCGTTCGCCGTGGGCATCCGAACCGTCACGTTCACCGACACCACCCGTCCCATCCTCGATTACGAGGCGTCGCCGCCGACTGAGCTCTCCGACACCCGCCCGATCGCCACGGAGATCCGCTACCCGACGACCACCGGGAGCGGGCAGGGCGAGATCGCCCGGGCCAAGCCTGCCGCTGGTGGGCCGTTCCCGGTCATCGTGTTCGCCCACGGCTACGCCGTGATGCCGGACACGTACCGATTGCTCCTCGACGCTTGGGTGCGGGCAGGTTTCGTCGTCGTGTCCCCCGTGTTCCCGGTCACGAACTACTACGAATGGGTCCGCCAGGGCGGCGGTGGGGCGCCCGAAGCCGACGTCACGAACCAGCCCTACGACGTCGCTTTCGTGATCTCGCGGCTGTTCGCACTCGCGAGCGACCCGCACTCGTTCCTCGACGGGCTCGTCGACCTCCGCCGTCTTGGTCTCGCCGGCCAGTCGGACGGCGCTTCGACGGTGGCGGCGCTCGTGTACGCGAATTACTACCGCTTGAACTGGGCTGCCTTGCCCGTGCACCCTCAGGCCATCGCCGTGCTCTCCGGGGCCGAGTTCGGCGGCTCGGTCGAGTACGCCGATCCAGCCGGCGGCGGGCCGGCGCTCCTGTCGGTGGAGAGCGACGATGACTATTGCAACCCGACCCAACAAGCCACCGAGCTCTACGACGCCGTCGCAGCCGGCGCACCTGCCCACTTCTTCCTCCGGCTCGAGGGCGCCGACCACTCCGGGCCCTACTTCGGGACCGAACCATGGGCGGCGGTCGTACGGCACGTGACAACCGACTTCTTCGAGCTCGAGCTCGGTAGCCGAACTCGTGGCTTGTCGGCCGCCGTCGTGGGGCGGGACGGCGACGCGGCCGGCGTGGCGGACGTGTCGACCTTCAACATCGCCACCCTGCCGCCAACGAGCGCTGCCGGTGACTGCGGGAGCCCGTCTCCGACGCCGCCGTGATCGAGCGTCGCCCACCGTTCGAGGGTCGCCCACGTTCGAGGGTCGCCGAGTGCTGCAGAGACCGAGAACGAGATCACGCCCATGGACGGATCGAGCCGAGCCCGTGGCAAACGGGCCCGCCCGCTCCGCCGAGACGGAGCGAACGGGCCACGAGCGCTCTCAGGAGCACGGCGTCGCGGCTGTCAGCCGCCGGTCACCGCCACATGGGTGACGGCGGGCTTGTGCTCCTCGTGGATCGGGACCCTCACCTCGAGGATGCCCGACTTATAGATGGCCGTGACACCAGACTCGTCGACGCCGGCGGGTAGTGGCAGTGCCCGCAACATCTCGCCGTAGTGGAACTCGGAGCGGTACCCCTGCTTGCTCTTCATCTCGGACCGCTCGATCCGGTGGGCGAGCAGGCGGAGCACGCCATCGGCGACGGTGACCTCCACATCGGTCTCCGGGTTGATCCCGGGGAGCTCGGCGCGGACGACGAGGTCGTCTCCGTCACGGACCTCCTCGATTCTGAAGGTGTCGCCGACTTCGATGTCGACATCGAAGTCGAAGAGCCGGCGCAGGCGTTCCGGACGGATGTCCAGAGCGAATCGGTCATGCCGTGTCAACGTCATACCTGACCTCCTTTCTCCGTGGCGGACTTTCCGCCGCTACCGGCAAGGGTGCGCCGGACGGCTCACCGGATCTAGGGCCGAAAGTCGGGAGTCCCCAGTTCACGACGAAAGTGCAGGCAAAGTCATGACGTTCGCCCCTAGTGGCTCGGGTGCCATGGCAGCAAGCTGGTAGGTGCGCGAGGCAGTTTGTCTCGCAGGGCATGGGAAAGGAGCAGCCATGACGCTCGTCAAGGCGCCCGTTCATCCGCGCCACGGACAGCATTCACTCGCAGGGCTGGTCGGTGGTCACGAGAAAGGCGAAGGCGCACCGAAAGCCTTGCGCCCAAAGCGTGTCCTCGGCATGACGAGCCTGGCGATGATCGATATCGCCGCCGTCATCAGCCTGAGGAACCTCCCGACGATCGCCGAGTACGGCTGGGGGTCGATGTTCATCTTCGGCCTGGCACTGCTGGGCTTCATGATCCCGATCTCGTTCGCAGCTGCCGAGCTCGCAAGCGGCTGGGCCGAGACCGGAGGTGTGTACGTCTGGGTCCGAGAGGCCTTCGGCAAGAAGTCCGGTGCCATCGCCATCTGGGCCGACTGGGCGGAGAACCTCGTCTGGTACCCGACGGTGTTGGCCTTCATTGCAGCCGCTCTCGCCTATGTGCTCGTGCCGGGTTGGGCGAACAACCGGGCGTGGCTGTTCATCGTCATGATGGTCGTGTTCTGGGGAACGACCGTCGGCAACTTCCTCGGCGTCAAAGCCTCCGCTCGCATCAGCAGCTGGGGGACGATCATCGGATCGGTCATCCCGGGGATCGTGCTCATCGGCCTCGGCATCGGCTGGGTCCTCTCGGGCCACACGCTGGCGGTGCCGTACCACGGCGCCCGCTCGCTCATGCCAGGGCTCGGTATCACGAACCTCGTGTTCTTCTCCGGCGTGCTGCTCGCCTTTGCCGGTATGGAGATGGCCGGGTTCCACGCCCGTGAGGCGAAGAACCCGAAGCGGGACTTCCCCCGAGCCACCTTGCTCGCCTGCCTCGTCCTCGTCGCTCTCTACGTCCTCGGGACCCTGGCGATTGCCGTCGTCGTCCCGCAGAAGTCGATCGAGCTCAACTCCGGGCTGCTGCAGGCCTTCCAAGTGTTCTTCAGCAAGTTCGGCGTCAGCTGGATCACCCGCCCGATGGCGCTGCTGATCTTTGCCGGCGGCATCGCCCTGTTGTCGACCTGGATGTACGGTCCCGCTCGAGGCTTCATGCGAGCGTCGTTCGAGGGTGACTTCCCCCGCCTCTTCCAGGGCCACAACGCCCGCCTCGCCCCGACCTCGGTGCTGTGGATCCAAGCCGGAATCGGCTCGCTGTTCGCCCTGCTGTTCCTCTTCGAGCCGACGATCAGTGCCTCCTACTGGATCCTGTCGGCACTGACGACGCAGCTGCTCGTGATCATGTACGTCCTCATGTTCGCCGCCGTCATCCGGCTGCGCTATACCCAGCCCGACCGCCCGCGGCCGTACAAGATTCCCGGCGGCCTCCCCGGCGTCTGGATCATGGCCGGCCTCGGCATTGCCGGCTGCGCCTTCGCCTTCTTCGTGGGCTTCGTTCCTCCCTCGCAGATCTCGACGGGCAACCACACCCTCTACATCTGCCTGATGGTGTTGTTCACCGTCGTGCTGGCCGTCCCGCCACTCATCATCTCCCACTACCGCAAGCCGACATGGGTGGCAGATGCCGAGACGATGGCGGCCGTCGAGGCGTCGGAAGCCGAAGACGAAGAGGCGTGAGGTAGCCAAGATGGAGCACTACGACCACTACCCCATCCTTCTCGCCGAGCACGAGCTCGGCAGCGGCTCGGCCATCGGCCGAGCCGCCGAGGCCATCGAGGCCGCCCTCGTGCGACGTGGCCTCGAAGTCATCACGGCCACGACACTCGCCGACGTGGAGTTCATCCTGGCCTCGAACGCTTCGGTCGGGGCTGTCCTGCTCGACTGGGATCTCGTCGGCTCGCCCCGGGAGCTGAAGAGCGTCGTCGAACGGGCGCACAGCTTGAGCGAGCAACTCCCCGTCCTGCTGCTGGCCGAACGCTCGGACATCGAGAGCTTCCCGCTCGAGGTGGCCGAGCTCACCGACGGTGCCTTCTGGCTGCACGAGGACACACCGGAGTTCGTCGCCGGCCGCGTCGAGCGGCTCGTCACCGAGTACGCCGATAACCTATTGTCGCCGTTCTTCGGCGCTCTCAAGCGATACGTCGACAACTACAACTGGGTGTGGTGCTGCCCGGGCCACAACGGGGGCATGTTCTACCGGAAGACGCCCCTCGGTCGGATCTTCTTCGACTATGTCGGCGAGCCGTTCCTGCGCGGCGACCTGTGCAACGCCTCGCCGGAGCTCGGGTCCATCCTGCAGCACCAGGGCCCAGTGCTCGACGCCGAGCAGCGCGCCGCCGAGGTGTTCGGCGCCGAGCGGACCTACTTCGTCCTGAACGGCACCTCGACGTCCAACAAGATGGTGACGCTGGCGCTGCTCGCGCCAGGCGACCTCGTGCTGTTCGACCGGAACTGCCACAAGTCGATGCACCACGGTGCGCTCATGATGGCCGGCGCCACGCCCGTCTACTTGAACCCGACCCGCGACGCCAACGGCATCATCGGCCCCGTCGACCACCGTCTCCTCAATGAGGACTACATCCGGGGGCAGATCCGGGCGAACCCGCTCGTCACCGACCCAGACGCCTGGAACCGGCCGCGGCCGTTCCGCCTCGCCATTCTCACCAACACGACCTATGACGGCGTCTGCTACAACGAGCGCGAGGTCCTCGATCGGATCGGGCGCCTCTGTGACTACGTCATCTTCGACGAGGCCTGGATGGGATACGCCAAATTCCATCCGCTCTTCCGAGACCGCTTCGGCATGTCGCTCACCGATCTCGGCCCGGACGATCCCGGCATCTACAGCACACAATCGACCCACAAGTGCCTGGCGGGCATGTCGCAGGCGTCGCAGATCCACGTGCGCGACTCGCATCTGCGGGGACAGACACGGCGCATCAACCATGACCGCTTCAACGAAGTCTTCATGATGCACACGTCGACTTCGCCGCAGTACAACATGATCGCGTCGCTCGATGTCGGCGCCGAGATCATGCGAGGACGGCCGGGTTTCGCCCTCATGGACGAAGCCGTGCGGGAGTCGATCGCCTTGCGCAAGCAGATCGAGCGATATCACGAGGAGATCAACCAGCGCGACGGCGCTTCTCAGCCGAACTGGTTCTTCGACATCTTCGGGCCGCATCGACTCACCCTCGACACCGAGCAGCTCGAGGCTTCCCTCGATGCCCCATGGCTCAGCTCCGACACACGAGACACCATCGCCAAAGCCATCGCCGCCGGCGGCGTCAAGGACGTGAGCTGGCGAGAGGTTTCCGACGACATCCTCGCCACGGTGCCGGAGTGTTGGATGTTCCACGAGGGTGACGACTGGCACGACCTCGAGGGTCTGGCTCCCGGCTACGTCATGCTCGACCCGACGAAGTGCTCGATCACGACGCCAGGTATCGAGAACGGGCGGCAGTTCGCCGAGACGGGCATTCCGGCAGCGGTGCCGGCGGCCGTGTTGAGAGCCCACGGCATCGTCAACGAGAAGACCAGCTTCTACACGATCCTCATGCTCGTCACGCCGGCCATCGAGCGGGGCAAGTCGGCAACGTTGTTGTCCGAGCTGCTCGAGTTCAAGCGGGCCTACGACGCAGAGGTCGCACTGCGCGAGGCGCTGCCGGACCTCGTCGCCGCGCACCCGCACCGCTACGGCACCGAGAGCCTCCGCCAGCTCTGCGACGAGATGCACGAGCTCTTGCGTTCGAGAGGTGCCGACGCCTTGCAGCGGGCGGTCTACAACGCCGCCCACGAGCCTGAGATGGTGATGACACCGGCCGCCGCCCACACCGCCCTCATCCGGAACGAGGTCGAGCTCGTGTCACTCGACGATCTCGCCGGACGCGTCGCCGCCAACCTCGTCGTCGTCTATCCACCAGGGATCGCCATCATGGTTCCCGGCGAGCGCTTCGCCGAGGACTCCGCAGCCGTGGCCTACCTCAGACTCTTCGAGGAGAGCGACAACCTCTTCCCGGGCTTCGAGACCGAGATGCAGGGCATCTTCCCCGAGCGTGGCGCTGACGGCAGGCTCCGCTACTTCACCTACGTCGTCAAGCAATGACCGACGTCCCGACAGGGTTGAAGGACGAGCGCGGCTCGGACGTCCTCTCTGAGGCCGTGTGCTACCGGTTGCTCGAAGAAGCTGCCGGGGGTGTCGGCCACCTCGGTCTGTTCGTCGAGGGTCACATCGCCGTCCTGCCCCTCAACTACCGGTGTTTCGAGGGTGACATCGTCGTCCGCCTCGGGCCGGGCAGCACGCTCGAGGCGGTCATCACCTCCCCGGAGGTGGGTTTCGAGGTGGACCACATCGACAGCAACGAGACCTGGGCTCCGGCCGCCTGGAGCGTGCTCGTCCACGGCAGCGCCGGCATCGTGCGCGACCCGCTCGAGCTCGGGGAGGCCTCGGCCCTCGGCCTCACCCCGATGGTCGGCGATGCCGGTCAGATCTACGTTCGCATCCGCATCGAGGCGATCTCCGGTCGGAGCTTCACCGTAGCCCCCCTCGCCCGCGGCGGTCTTGCTCAGCCGGGTTGACGATCAGCTGACCGCCTCGTGGACGGTCCGGAGCTACGGCGCCGGAGCCGGCTCCGGCAGTCCGTCGCGAACGATCACGACCGGGCAGCTCGCGTGAGCGGCCAGATGCTGACCGACCGATCCGAGCAGCATGCCGGCGAAGGCTCCGTGACCGCGGGAGCCGACGACCACGAGGGCGGCGTTCTTGGACTCGTGTACGAGCACGGCGGCGGGGTGGCCCTCGACGATGCCGATGCTCAGGTCGAGACCCGAGTCGGCCGCCGACCCGATCACGTCCGCAACACACTTGGTGACCACGCCGCGGGCGTCGGCCTCGAAGTCGAGACCCTCAGGGAGCGGCGCCGCCCAGCCGTAGGTCGTCGGCAGCTCCCAGGTGACGACCACGTGCAACGGGGCACCGGTCACCTTGGCTTGCCGGGCTGCCCAGGCGAGCGCCAGGTTCGACTGCTCCGATCCGTCGATGCCGACGACGATCCGCGTCGATGCTTGCTCGGTGTCCGGGTGGGACTCGGTGTCGGGGTGCGATGTGTCAGCCATGTCGTGTCTTTCCTCCACACTTGCAGCCAGAGCTGCCCTCGTGCGACCAGGGTCGCTTCCCGCAGGGTAGCGGCGGTGAGGGTCCACCGACTCTCCCTCGGCGATGATGGGGCGCCTCGAGTGCCGATACGACGACTGGAACGACCATGAGAGCTTTTGCCGTCAACGAGCCCGGTCCGATCGACGAGCATCCGCTTGTGGCCGTCGAACGGCCCGTGCCGACGGCCGGGAGCGGGCAGCTGCGCGTGCGCGTTCGGGCCTGCGGCGTCTGCCGGACCGACCTGCACCTTGCCGAAGGCGACCTCGTACCGAGGCGTCCTCTCACGGTTCCCGGTCACGAGATCGTCGGCGTGGTCGATCAGATCGGTCCGGACACGACGGGGCGGTTCCACATGGGCGACCGCGTCGGCATCCCGTGGCTCGCCAGCACGTGCGGTGCGTGCCGCTTTTGTCAGAGCGGGCGCGAGAACCTCTGCCTGCATCCGAGCTTCACGGGCTGGGACCGCGACGGTGGATACGGTGACTACGCCCTCGCCGAGGAGGCCTATGCCTATGGCCTCCCCGACGCCTTCAACGACGAAACAGCCGCTCCGCTGTTGTGTGCCGGCATCATCGGCTACCGAGCACTGAAGCGCTCACGGTTGCCCGCCGGCGGCAGGCTCGGCATCTACGGCTTTGGTGCATCAGCGCATCTGACGGCTCAGATCGCAATGGCTGAAGGCGCCAGGGTGCACGTCCTGACGCGCTCGAGGGCGGCACAGCGGCTGGCCCTCGAGATCGGCGTCGACAGCGCCGGCGGTGCCCAGGACGCCCCGCCCGAGCCCCTGGACTCCGCCATCTTGTTCGCGCCGGTCGGCGATCTCGTCCCAGGCTGCCTGGCGGCCCTCGACCGCGGCGGGACACTCGCGATCGCCGGCATCTACCTCAGCGAGATCCCGCCCCTCGACTACGCGAAGCACCTGTTCGAGGAGCGAGCTTTGCAGAGCGTGACGGCCAACACACGGGACGACGGAGCCGAATTCCTCGAACTGGCCGCTCGCATCGGTATCCGCGTGACGACGACGGCCTACCCGCTGTCGGAGGCGAACACCGCCTTGAGCGACGTCGCCAACGATCGCGTGAACGGCGCCGCCGTCCTCGTGAACGAGCCGGCAGGCACCTGACTCACCGCCAGGAGGCGGACCGAGCTACGCGAAGGGCCAGGGTGGCAGAACGGCGCGATCCCGGGTTGCCAAAAAGAACGGACTTTTGCCGGTTACCCGGGGACTCTCGGCCCTAGGTCGAAAGATGCCCGACATCTTGAATGAGCGCCATGAGCGCTTCTCTCGTGGCGGGAGTCTCCGCCGTCTCCTTGGCCCGGTGGCAGTTCGCGGTCACCACGGTCTTCCACTTCCTGTTCGTGCCGCTCTCGATCGGCCTCGCCTTCCTCGTCGCCGTCCTGCAGACGGCGGCCTACCGGACGAAGGACGAGCGATACGACAAGTTGGCGAGGTGGTGGGGGCACCTGTTCCTCGTCAACTTCGCCATCGGGGTCGTGACCGGGATCGTCCTCGAGTTCCAGTTCGGTATGGCGTGGTCGCAGTACTCGACCTTCGTGGGCAACATCTTCGGGGCACCGCTCGCCATCGAGGGCCTGCTGGCCTTCTTCATGGAGTCCACCTTCCTCGGTGTCTGGATCTTCGGCCGAGACCGGGTCTCCGCCCGAGTGCACCTCGCTTGCATCTGGCTGGTCAGTCTCGGCACGCTCCTCTCGGCGGCCTTCATCCTCGCTGCCAACGCCTGGATGCAGCACCCGGTCGGCTTCAAGATCGACCCCGTCACCCACCAAGCCGTCATGACGAACTTCTGGGCGGTGCTGTCGAACTCCACGTTCGTCGGCGAGTACCTGCACGTCGTCTTCGCTGCCCTCTTGACGGCGTCGATGTTCATGCTCGGGATCAGCGCCTGGCACATGCGCAAGGACAAGGAGCGTTCCCTACACGTGCTCTCCGCCCGCATCGCCATCGTCGTGGCCGTCATCTCGGTGCTCGGCACGATCTGGATGGGCGACAGCCAGGCCAAGCTCATGACCAAGCAACAGCCCATGAAGATGGCCGCCGCCGAGGCGTTGTACAACTCGCAGGAGGGTGCCAGCTTCTCGCTCATCACGATCGGTGACTTGACGGGCCAGCCCGTCTTCCAGATCCGCCTCCCCCATCTGCTCTCCGTTCTTGCCACCGACTCCTGGAACGGCAAGGTCGAAGGCGTCAACCAAGCCCAAGCCGCGGAGGTGGCCAAGTACGGCGCCGGCGACTACAAGCCCGTCCTGTGGATCACCTACTGGTCGTTCCGGATCATGGTCGGTCTGGGCTTCCTGATGCTCGGGGTTGCCTTCTACGGGCTGTGGTTGATGCGGCGACGACGGCTGGATCGCGCCCCTCGCTATCTGCGGATCGCCATGTGGTCGATCGCCGCGCCCTTCATCGCCAACACGACCGGCTGGATCTTCACCGAGATGGGACGCCAGCCCTGGGTCGTCTACGGCTTGCTCACGACCGCCAAGGCCGTCAGCCACGTGAGCGCCGTCACGGTCGGCATCAGCCTGATCGGCTTCACGGCCGTCTACACGATCCTCGCGGTCGTCGAGATCGGGCTCATCGTGCGACTGGCCCGTACGTCCATCCTCGACGACGAGCCGCCGGTACCTGACGAGCTCGGCGGCGACCACGGAGGCGGCTCGTCGCAGCCGCACGCCGATGCGCTCGTTTACTGATCACACCATGTTCATCGCCGGAGACAAAGGGACCGAACAATGATTTCGACGATCGTCAGCCAGCCGGGCAACCTGCAGATCCTCTGGTTCGCCCTCATCGCCCTGCTCTGGCTCGGCTATTTCTTCCTCGAGGGATTCGACTTCGGCGTCGGCATGCTGGCGCCCTTCCTTTCCAAGGACGACACCGACCGACGCATCTGCGTCAATGCCATCGGGCCCACCTGGGACGGCAACGAGGTGTGGTTGCTCGTCGCCGGCGGCGCCACGTTTGCGGCGTTCCCGCGGTGGTATGCCACGGTGTTCTCGGGTTTCTACTTGCCGCTCTTCCTCGTCCTGCTGGCACTGATTGCCCGCGGCGTCTCCTTCGAGTGGCGCAGCAAGCGCCCCGAGGCGCGCTGGCGAGCGGCTTGGGACAAGGCCATCTTCTGGGGCTCGGTCGTCCCCTCGCTGCTGTGGGGCGTGGCCTTCGCCGACTTCGTCAGTGGCGTACCGGTGAACTCGCACGGCGAGGTCGTCGGCGGTTTCTTCCGACTCGTCGAGCCCTACGCGCTCCTCGGCGGCCTCGTGACGCTGAGCCTCTTCCTCCTCCATGGCGCCACCTTCCTCAGCCTGAAGACCGAGGGTCCCTTGCGCGAGCGGGCCCAACGGGCCGCTGGTCTGCTCGCGCCGATCGCCCTCGTGATCACGTTCGGCTTCCTCACCTGGACCTACCTCACGGCTCACCGGACCCACGAGATGGGCATCGTCCCAGGGTTCATCCCGGTGCTGGCGCTCGTGTTGATCGCCGGGGTGAGCTGGCTCGTGCGGGAGAAGCTGGAGGGTTGGGCGTTCGTGGCCACCGGCGCCGGGATCTTGCTCACGATGCTCACGATCTTCCTCAACCTCTACCCGCGAGTGCTCGTGTCCACGATCTCTCGGGCCAACAGCCTCACGATCGTGAACACGGCCTCCCAGCACTACACGCTCGGGGTCATGACCATCGTGGCGGCGATCTTCACCCCCTTCGTCCTGCTGTATCAGGGGTGGTCGTACTGGGTCTTCCGAGCTCGAGTCCGGCGGCCGACTTGAGCAGGCCGGACGGCACGCCCATCGGTCCCACCGGCGAGGGCTCCTCCATCCGGCCACCGTTCGATCGGCGCCTGCTGCGCGAGGCACGCGCCGCCCGCCCGGCCATCGCCGGGGCCGTCGTCGTCGGCACAGCCATGACCGTGGCCGTCCTCGTGCAGGCCATCGCGCTGGCGACCGTGATCGGGCGCATCTTCGCGGCCTCGACGCGGCACGCGCCGGCGCACCTTGCCACCCCCGTCGTCGTGCTCGTCGTGGCGGTCGGCGCGAGAGCACTGCTCGCGATGGTGGGCGAGATCGTCTCCGAGCTCGGAGCGACATCGGTGCGCAGCGAGATCCGGGGTCGGCTGCTCAGCCGAGTCGTCTCCGGAGGTCCGGCACCGTCCGCGTCCAAGCGCGACTCGGCAAGCTCGGGCGAGCTCATCGTCCTTGCCACCCGAGGGGTCGAGGCGCTCGAACAGTACTTCTCGGGCTATCTCCCCCAGCTCGTCGTGGCCGTCGTGGCACCCGTGGTCATCCTCGCCTGGATGCTCGGAGTGGACCGATGGTCGGCCCTCATCCTCGTCGGCACGCTCACGGTCGTACCCGTCTTCATGGTGCTGCTCGGCCAGGAAGCTGCCGCCAGGATGCGGCGGCAGTGGTCCGAGCTCGAACGCCTCGGTGGGCACTTTGCCGACGTGATGCACGGCCTCACGACGCTGAAGCTCTTCGATCGCGTCGCCCACCAAGTGCAGGCCATCGAAGCCACGACCGACCGCCTCCGGCGGGCGACACTGCACACCCTGCGCTATGCGTTCCTGTCGTCGTTCGTCTTCGAGCTGCTGGCGTCGCTCGCCACCGCGCTCGTCGCAATCGTGCTCGGACTGCGGCTGCTTTCGGGCCAGGTGCATCTCACGACGGCGCTCGCCGTGCTCTTCATGGCACCTGAGGTCTTCCTCCCCCTGCGTAAGGCATCGGCACGTTTTCACGCCGCCGCCGACGGGATCGGGGCTTCGGACGCCTTGCTGGCGGTGCTGCGCGACGACGAACCGGCGTCGCCGCCAGAGCCGGCGTCCCGGCTCCTGCTGCCGTCCCGACCGTTCCCCCTTCGCCAGCCCTGCGGGGTGACCCGACCGGCGATCCAGCTTGCCGATGACCGCCGGCGGCCAGCTGGCGCCGGTCCCTGCATGCCGCTCGTCGAGCTCCGATCGGCCGTCTTCTCGCGCCAGGAGAGCTCCTTCGTCCTCGGGCCGCTCGGCGCCTGCATCCACCGCGGGGAGCGATGGGCGCTCCTCGGCCCGACCGGATCGGGAAAGAGCACGTTGCTGCTGGCGCTGCTCGGCTACCTGATGCCCGACTCGGGCCAGTTGCTGCTCGGCGGGGCACCGGTGAGCTCGAGCGATCTCGCCGCTTGGCGGAGGCGGGTGTCCTGGATGCCGCAGGCTCCTGCCATCATCTCGGCAAGCGTGCTCGCCAACGTGACCATGACGTCGCTCACGACGGACGCGGCGGCTGCTTCGGTGGCCTTGGATCACTCCGGCGCTCGCGCGCTCGTTGCCTCTCTCGGCGGGCTGCAGGTGCCGCTTCGAGAGGCTGGACACGGCCTCAGCTCGGGCGAGCGGCAGCGGATCGCGCTGGCGAGAGCGCTGTGCCGGCGGGCCGAGCTCTACCTGCTCGACGAGCCGACCGCGCACCTCGACCGCCGCTACGAAGCAGAAGTGACCGACGGCATCTTTGCGGCGACGAGCACGGCGGCACTCGTCGTCGTGACGCATTCGACCTCCCTGGCGGATCGCTGCGACGCCGTGATCGACCTTTCCCGGTCCAGCGTGGAGCACGACAGCGCGGGGATCAACGGAGCGCTCTCGCCCGACATCCTCGCCAAAGCGTTCAGCCATGCCTGAAGCGCCGAGACCCCGCCGTGTTCTGACCGAGCTCGTCCGCGGCCTTCGTCCGGAGGCGGGCCGGGCGACCCTCGCGATCGCCCTCGGCAGCGCCGCCTCGCTGGCGGCGGTCGCCTTGGCGGCCAGCTCTGCCTGGCTCATCGACCGAGCCGCCGAGCGCCCGGGCCTGACGGCACTCACCGCCGCCATGTGCCTCGTGCAATTCCTCGCCTTCTCGAAAGCCGGCCTGCGTTACGCGGAGCGGCTGCGGACTCACGATCTGGCGTTCCGGATGCTCGGAGCGCTGCGCGTTCGTTTCTTCGAAACCCTCGCCCGCCTGGCTCCCTCGGGTCTCGGCTGCGAGCGAACGGGCGACGTGCTCTCGCGCAGCATCGACGACGTCGATCGCCTCCAGAACCTCTACCTGTCGGTCGTCCCCCTGTCGGCCACGGCAGTCGCCATGATCCTCGCTTCGGTGACCTGCGCCGGCCTCCTGTTGCCCTGGGCAGCGTTGGCGCTCGCCGGCGGTCTCCTCGTGAACGCCGTCGCCGTCCCGGCACTCGCCCACCGCCTCAGCGCCAGGACGGCACAGTGCATTGCCGAGACCCGCGGCGAGCTGGCCGCCGAGGTCGCCGACGTCCTCGCCGCCGGCCCCGAGCTCGCTGCAAGCGAGCGGCTCTCGCCAACGCTCGAGCACGTGGCCGCGCTCGACGAGCGCATGCGGATCGCCCAGATGAGGGCCGCCAGGCGTCGCGGAGGGTGTCAGGCGGTCTCGGTTCTCGTCGGCGGTCTCACCGTCGTCGCCCTCCTGCTCCTGACGGCTCACGGCGTGCGGAGCGGGGCCCTGCCTCGCGTGGACGCCGCCGTGCTCCCGGTGCTCGCGCTGGCTGCCTTCGAGAGCCTGGCCAACCTGCCCGAGGCCTTCTCGAGATTGTCGAGCGACCTCGAGGCGGGAGCACGCCTGCTCACCTTCGAGAAGCGCCGCACTGCAGTGTCCGAGCCGCTCACGCCTGTGCTCCTCGGCTGCGGGGAACACGGGTTCAGTTTCGAATCGGCGACGCTCCGGTACGGCGATGCATCGGCGCCGGCGCTCGACGAGCTCAGCTGTGCGGTGGCGCCCGGGCGGCGCCTCGGCATCTCGGGTCCGAGCGGGAGCGGTAAGTCCAGCGTGGCGGCGGCCCTGCTGCGTTTCGCCGAGCTCGAGAGCGGACGGGTGCGCATCGATCGGACCGACAACGCAGCGGTCGCCTCCGAAGAGGTTCGGCGTGTCGTGAGCGCCCTGACCTCCGACGACCACGTCTTTGCCGGGTCGATCGCCGCCAACCTCGCCATGGCCCGCCCTGGCGCTACCGACGCCGAGCTGTGGCGGGCACTTGACGTCGTCGGGCTCGCCTCCGTGGTCGCACGGCTGCCTGAGGGCTTGAGCTCCTCGGTCGGCGAGAACGCCTGCCGGCTCTCCGGCGGCGAGCGCCAGCGCCTGTGCCTGGCGCGCGTGCTCTTACGGGAGTCCAGCATCGTCGTGCTGGACGAGCCGACGGCACACCTCGACGATGCCACGGCAGCCGCCGTCCTCGACGAAGCACTCGGCGCCCTCGGCGATCGTACGATCGTCCTCATGAGCCATCGCGAGGACGACCTCGCCCGCATGGACGTGACGGCGTCCATGGACTCCGGCAAGCTGGCTGTCGACACGAACGAGTCCGTGGCGATCTCACCGGGACTCGCCGGATCGGCCAGTTCCCGCCGGCGACGACAGTGAGGACGACTACCGTGAGAGCTGGGTAGGTGCCTCCCGGGAGGAATCAATGAACGCCGAGGAACTGCGAACCGTCGTCGAGCTGGCGACCCGTGCGCCGTCGGTGCACAACACCCAGCCCTGGCGCTTCGCCGGCAGATCGAGCGCCGAAGGCGAGGTCACGGGCATCGACGTCTTCGCCGACAGTGAACGGACCCTCGAAGTCATCGACCCGGAGGGCCGTGATCTCCATCTGAGCTGCGGGGCGGCCATCGAGTTCGCCTGCATCGGCATCGCGTCGCTCGGTCGCTCGTGGACGGTTCACCAGCTGCCCGACCATGATCGGCCCGATCACCTCGCCTGGATCGAGGTCGGCGGCGAGCGGGCAGCAAGCGACGAGGACCAGCGTCTCCGAGCCGCCATCCCCGACCGTTACACCGCCAGGGAGCGCTTCGACGACGCCCCGGTCCCGGAGGAGATCGTCAGCCGCCTCGAGCACGCCGCAACCGAGCTCGGTGCGTTCTTGCGCGTGCTCGGGGAACGGACCGACGAAGTCACTCTCGCCGTGCTGCTCAGCCGGTCGGACGAGATCGAGCGCAGGGACGAGCATTATGCCGAGGAGCTCGTCAACTGGCTGAACCGACCACCCGGCTCCGGCGACGGCATCCCCCCCGCTGCCGTTCCGAGCCACGAGGATCGGGCCTCGTCGTTGCGCCTTCGCGACCTCGAAGCGGGGCGAGTGGCGGCGGGTGAGGCGACGAGCGACTTTGCCGACCAGTCCGAACCGCCAGCCGTCGAACACCCGCTCGTGTGCATCATCGGCACGAGCGGCGACGACGCCGACGCGTGGCTGCAAGCGGGCCGGGCGCTCGGACGCATCCTCCTCGAGGCCGCAGCCTCCGGCGTGCAGGCCTCGCCGCTCACCCAGGTGACCGAAGTCGCCTCCGTCCGCATGATGCTCGCAGGCGCGCTCCGTCTCGTCGGTCATCCACAGATCGTCCTGCGCATGGGGTTCGCACACGGGCACCCCACGACGCCGCGGCGAGCAGTCGAATCGGTGCTCGACTCGCCCCCCGCCTGAGGGCGGTCGGCCTCAGACCTCGGTCAAGGCTTCGCTGATCTCGCTGAGAAACCGCCTCACCGCTGCTTCGGCAACCCGGTGCATCGCCAGGCGGTCGAGGGTGGCACCGAGCTGAGCCAGTGGCACCTGGTAGCGCCCGCTCATCGACAGCCGGCAGTGGCCCTCTCCCAGCGACAGCAGTTCGACATCGGCGTCGAACATCGGCAGGAGGCGCTCGAAGGATCCCGGCTCCCAGCGCATCGGAACGATCACGCTCGAGGTGTTCCGGCGCGCTTCGCCGATGGCAAGGCCATAACGCTGACCCGCGGCTGAGCGGACGGCCACGCGCAGCCACTCGCCGTCCGGATCGAGGAGGGCGGGTGCGACCTCCTCGAAGGGCCGCTCGAGATGCACGAAGTCGCTGATGAACACGGCGTGACGACGCCGCGACGCGGCCTCGGCCTCGGCCTCGGCTGAGGGCGGGTCGTCCGGCTCGGGCACGGGGACGTTCTTCACGCCGAGGAAGCGCGCGTCGAGTGGGCGAGAGGGCCGGCAAAGCAAGCGTCAGCGGATCGGGCGTCCTTCGCCAGGAAATGCACCACCGAACCATGGTGGAGCGAGCCCGCCCCGAGAGGTAGGGCCGAATGACCCCATCGCAGCCTTCTTGGCCGATTCTTTGACCAATCTTGGGGAATTCTTGGCCAAAACTTGCCCAGGACGGGATCATGGCCGGAACCTACAGCGGCACCCGCCAGGTGACCAGAGTGCCCTCTCCAGGTTCCGAGCGCACCTCGAAGGAGCCGCCGAGCCGCTCCGCCCGCGATGCCATGTTGCGCAACCCATGACCGCCAGACGACGCCGAGCGGCGGATTCCGATACCGTCGTCGGCGACCGAGACGGAGAACTCCTGGCCCGATGCCAGGACGGCGACGTCGACCTTGGTGGCACGGGCATGCCGCACCACGTTGGAGAGCGCCTCTCGGACCACGGTGGCCGCCTCCTCGGCGACCTCGGTGCCGGCGGCAGCGGCGTCGATCGGCCCCTCGAAGGTCACGCGTGCGAGGAACCCGAGGCCCTCCCGCGACTCGGTGACGAGTCGGGCGATACGGGCTCGAAGCCCGGTGTCGCTGCGCGACTGCAAGGCGAAGATGGTGCTGCGAATGTCGGCGATGGTGAGATCGAGCTCGTCGACGGCTACCTCGATGCGTGCCCCGGCGCTCGCCGGCTCCACCATCTGAGCGAGGCCCTGCAAGCTGAGACCAACGGCGAAGAGCCGCTGGATGACGGTGTCGTGCAGATCGCGGGCGATGCGTTCTCGATCTTCGAACAGCGCCATCTCGCCGAGCCGCTGGTGCAGGCGGGCATTGTCGATGGCGACACCGGCAGCCGCAGCGAGCGACGACAGCAAGCGCTCGTCCTGCTCGCTGAACTCGTCGGCCGAGCGCTTCTCGGTCAGGTAGAGGTTGCCGAAGACGACGTCGCGCACTCGAATGGGGACGCCCAGGAACGAATGCATGGGCGGATGGTGGGCAGGAAAGCCCGAAAAGCTCGGGTGGGCGACAAGATCCGCCAGGCGCAGCGGATGCGGCTCCTTGATGAGCAGACCGAGCACGCCGCTGCCGCGCGGGGGCGCTCCGATCCGCGACCGCTCGCTGGCAGAGATCCCGTGGGTGATGAACTGGACCAGCTCCGTGCCGCTCGGGTCGAGCACTCCGAGCGCCCCGAACGTCGCATCGGTGAGCGTGCAGGCCGCCGCCACGATCCGTTCCAACACGCCGTCGAGGTCGAGGTCCGAGGCGATCGACAAGATCGCCTCCAATAAGCCGGACTGCTCCAACCCGGACGCGCCGATGTCGGACACCCCGCCGAGGCTAGTCAATCGTCGCTGCGCTCACTCGTTGTCGGATTGGAGGCGCCGGCCAGGGTGGCGCCGACCTCATCGGCGAGCACGATGGCCACGACGCGCTGCTCGATCGAGATGGCGGGCCCTCCCCCGGCGGCGACAAGCACGAAGTGGCCGAATTGATGGTCCTGGCTCTGCACGACGAGCTCGGTCTCGCCGATCGGCAGGCCGTCCCGCTGCACGTCGAACCGATTCTCGGCGAGCTCGACCTCGCCATTGCGCAGCAGCTGCGGGCGCGTGCCCGAATGTGGCCGCGCCTCGAACCGGCAACCCTGCAGGTCCAGGAGCTCGAGCAGCTCCTGGCGAACCGCCTCGATGACCGCCTCCGCCGGTGCCCCGCGTGCCACCAACTCGGACACGTCGTGAATCAGGGCGAGATAGTTGCCTTCGGCCATGGCAACGGCGAAGTGCTGGCGGCTGCGCACGGCGATCTCGGTGACGGCGAGCCCGACGACGAGCAGGGCAACGGTCGTCTCGATGTCGTGGGCGGCCGAGATGGAGAAGCGCTCGTAGGGACGCGTCAAGAAGAAGTCGAACCAGACGCAGCTCGAGACGGAGGCGATCCATCCCGCCCGCCGGTTGCCGAAGGCGGCCACGCCGACGACGACGCCGGCGAGCACGAGCGCGGCCGCAGCGTTGGCGAAGTGGTCCCGAAAGGGCACGAGCACCAACGAGGCGCCGAGAGGCAGGAGCAGACCAGCCGCGATCGAGAGCCACGACCAACGGCCGTCCGATGGCGACAGCGGAGCGGGGTCAGCTCTCGAGACTTCGGCCATCACTGCACATCTTTCATCTCACGGCCAGGTCACACAACCCCGCCCCAGACTCGAGCATCGCGCCGGCAGCCGCGGCCCTCGGCGTCGGCGCAGCCTAGGGGCGGGCAGCTCCGACCTTGGCAACGAGCTCAGCCAGCCGGTTGGCATAGCCGAACTCGTTGTCGTACCAGCCGAGCACCTTGACGACATGACCTGCAGCCATGGTCAGCCCGGCGTCGAACACACACGAGGCGGTGCTTCCGATGATGTCGGTCGAGACGAGGGGCTCCTCGGAGTACTCGAGGCGGCCCACCAGGGGCCCGGCAGCCGCCGCCTGGCGAAATGCGTCCCGCACCTCGTCAGCGGTCGCCACTGACCGCACCGTGACGACGAGATCGGTCATTGAACCGTCGGCAACCGGGACACGCAGCGCCATTCCGTCGAGGCGGCCGGCGATGTGCGGCAGGACCTCGCCGACTGCCCGGGCTGCACCGGTCGTCGTCGGGACGATGTTGAGAGCGGCCGCCCGGGCGCGTCGCGGGTCTTTGTGAACACCGTCCACGAGCTGCTGGTCGCCGGTGTAGGCATGCACCGTCGTCATGAAACCCTGCTCGAGGCCGAAGGACTCGTCGAGCACCTTCACCATCGGCGCCAGACAGTTCGTCGTGCAGGAAGCGTTCGACACGACGATGTGAGCCGCAGGGTCGAACAAGTGGTCGTTCACACCCATGACGAACGTGGCGTCCGCCCCTTTCGAGGGCGCCGAGACAACAACCCGAGGTGCTCCGGCGTCGAGATGCAGCGCCGCCTTGTCCCGCGCCGTGTAACGCCCGGTCGCCTCGACCACGACGTCGAGGTCGAGCTCCGACCACGGAAGCGCTTTGACTTCGCTCTCGCGAAGCAGGCGGACGCGCCGGTCGCCGACGACCATGTCGTCGCCGTCCAGGCTCAGCGGCACCCCGTAGCGACCGAACACCGAATCGCGCGAGAGCAGGCGTACCAGGGCCTCAGCCGGGGCCAAGTCGTTGACGGCCACGACCTCAATGCCCAACTCGGGCCGGTCGGCGGCGCGAAACAGCGCCCGACCAGTGCGCCCGAACCCGTTGATGCCAATACGAACCGCCATGTCGCGCTCCCTGAATGTTGAGGACCGATACCAGGATGCCGGGTTGCGAGCGGCGCCATTAGGGCCAGAAGTCACATCTGGACCGGGGCAACGACTCGTCTCCTCGGCTCGCGAACGATGGTCGCTCGGCGCCGGGCGACGGCAGTCCGGTAGTTTCAAGGCCCAATGGAGCGACCTGCGCCGTGACCAAGTTCACTCGGGGCTTCGCGGGCCGCCCGCGCACCGAGCGAGACCCGCGCCTCCCGCCGGGCCAGTACGACGTCGGCCACGACTGGCCCGTTCTCACCGCCGAGGTGACACCGAGGTTGGAGACGTCCGCCTGGAGCTTCGCCATCGACGGCCTGGTCGAACATCCCATGACCTGGTCGTGGGACGAGATTCACCGCCTTCCGAGCTCGACCTATGACGGCGACATCCACTGCGTCACCACGTGGTCGAAGCTGGCGATGACGTTTGCAGGTGTGTCGATCGACACACTGCTGGCGCTCGCTGCGCCTTTGCCGGCGGCCACCCACGTGCTCGCGAGGTGTCACACGGGCTACACCACGAACCTCCCGCTCGCCGACGTCACCGGTGGACAAGCCTGGGTGGCTTGGGAGGTGGACGGCACACCGCTGCCGGTCGAGCATGGAGGGCCGGCTCGGTTGCTCGTACCTCACCTCTACTTCTGGAAGAGCGCCAAGTGGGTCTCAGGGCTCCGGCTGCTCGACCACAACGAGCCGGGTTTCTGGGAGGAGAACGGGTATCACGACCGCGGGGACCCGTGGCTGGAGCAGCGCTACCAGGGAGACTGAGGCCGCCATGGATCCAGCCCCGAGTCCGTGGCGCGCCGCCACGGTCCTCGAGATCCGACGCGAGACCTCCCGGGCCAAGACGTTTCGCTTTCGCCTCGAACAGCCCTCACCCCACCTCGCCGGCCAGCACTATGTCCTCCGCCTGACGGCGCCCGACGGCTACAGCGCCTCGCGTTCGTATTCGATCGCCTCCCCGCCTGACGGCACCGCCGAGTTCGAGCTCACCGTCGAGCGCCTCGAAGGCGGTGAGGTCTCGACGTTCCTGCATGACGACCTTGCCGTCGGCGATGAGCTGGACGTGCGGGGACCGATCGGCGGCTGGTTCACGTGGCAGGCCGAGACCCCTGCGCTGCTCGTCGGCGGCGGCTCAGGCGTCGTGCCCCTCATGTCGATGCTCCGCCTGGCTCGCCGCCGCGGCCAGTCAGCGCTCGTGCGCCTGGCAGTGTCGGTTCGAGCGCCCGACGACCTCTACTACGCAGCAGAGCTGCCCGGTCCGGAGACCACGATCGTCTACACGCGCGAGGGCCCCACGGGTGGCCGCCCGCTTGGTCGTCTGCGCCGCGGCGACCTCGCCCCTCTCGTCCGCGAGGAGGCGACGGTGTACCTGTGCGGATCGTCCGGGTTCGCCGATGCCGTCTCGGACCTGTTGCTCGATCTCGAGGTGCCTGTCGGGCAGATTCGGGTGGAGCGCTTCGGCGCCACGTCGTAGCCGGCGACCGGGACCTCGAGAATCGGCTGCGGCCGGCGGCTACGGCTGTGGGGCGAACACGACGGGAACAGCCACCGTCTCCACACCTGGGACGAGCGGCAGCGGCACGAAGGTGACCTGACCGCTGCCCGAGCACGGGAGGATTTCCGACGTCGGGATGGGCAGCGTGCGGTAGCGATGGAAGAAGACCGGTCCGGACGTGCCCGCGAGCGACGCAGGGGGTGGCGGGCCGAAGAATGCTCCGATCTCGTGGGCGTCGGGGCCGGTGTTGCCGAAATCGCCGACGATGTCCTCGGGCTGAAACACCGTCACCGTCTGGCCCCTCAAGGGGTGACCGGTCTGGCCCGGCTTGAGCGGGCCGTAACAACCCATCTCGATGACCGCCGGCGCGCTGGCACCGTTCTGGCCGTTGACGAGGGCGCCGAAGACCTGATTGGGGCGGATCGGGCCCCCGGCCGACGTCTGTGCCCCGGCCGTCGCCGCTGCCGCCATCTGCAGGCCGATCAGCACACCGATGCCGCCGAGAACGACCGCACGCCGGATTCGTTTCGTACTCGTCATGAGAACACCTCCGTCACTGTTCGACAACCCTCTTCGCGCCTTCCCCTGAACAACGCGCCCGCTACCGAAAAAGTTGACGAGATCTTCAGCCTGGCCCCGAAGCGGCCGCTGCGGTGGAAGCGGGGAGCAAGCGATAGTTCGCCACGGTCGACCCGTCGACGAATTGACCCCGCACCGGCCGGCCGGAGGTGACCATCACACGGACGGTCCACGTCTTCGTGCTCGGGGCTGACACCGTGCTCGGTGCGCTCGCCGCGAACCGGACCAGGCCGACGCGCTCTGCCGCCACCGACGCCGGAGCAGGCATGAGCTGCCAGGTGCCGGAGTCGTAGGGACCCTGCAGCGGCTCCCAGCCTCCACCCGGAGTCGGCGCCAGCAGGCGCCATGTGCCGGTTGCGAAAATCTGCACGGCCGCGCCGGTGCCGGCCCCGAAGATCGACACTCCGCCACACTGCGCCCAGACGCCGACCAACTCGCGCCGAACGATCGCCGGGCTCGCCGGAGCGGCGGGCGCCGAGGGCCGATCGCAGCCAGCCGGAACCATGGCGGTCTGGGGCAGCGTTGTCGTGGTGACGCTCGTCGTCGGGAGTGTGGTCGTCGTGGGCGGCGTCGTGTCGGGCGGAGGCGTCGTGGTGGGCACCGTCGAGGTCGGGTGGTTCGGGATCGTCGTGCCAGGCGCGGTCGTGCCGACTGGCTCGGTCGTCGCCGTCGAGACCGTCGACGGC
Source organism: Acidimicrobiales bacterium (assembly GCA_049510975.1). Taxonomy (GTDB): domain Bacteria; phylum Actinomycetota; class Acidimicrobiia; order Acidimicrobiales; family Bog-793; genus JAKACA01. The sequence goes on along the minus strand of JBEKYM010000038.1, from coordinate 2,676 downwards.
GGCGACGAACCGGTCGTGCGCGTCGTGGGCACGCCAGGGCTCGTCGTCGGGGTTGCAACGGCGGAGTGAGAGCCGGCGGGCCGGATCACGGGCAGGAGCGAGCCGGACAACAGGGCGACGACCACCGTGCCCGCCGCAACCATGCCGACGACCGCCGTCGCCACGCGCCGCCGGCGCATCCTGCCGGCACGCCGGTACACCTGCTGGCGGAACCCTGCAGGATCGCTCGGTAACAACGGCGGCTCAGTCGGAGGCAATTCGGGTATCCGAACGGTCGTGGAGAATCTGGCGCAGGGCTTGCAGGCCGCGGTGAAGGTGGGTCTTCACGCTGCTGGTCGAGATGCCCATGGTGCCGGCGATCTCTGCCTCGCTGTAGTCGAGGTAATAACGCATGACGAGGGCATCGCGCTGGCGTCCCGAGACGGCGAGCAGCGCGAGGTCGAGATCGAGACGGTCGTCGATGGGTGCGGGAGGCGGCTCGGCGCGAGTCCCGAGCAACGGGGACTTGCGATTCGCCTTGCGCAGGTGCCCGATGGCGAGATTGGTGGACACCGTCACGACCCAGCCGGCGAGATTCGGCGAATCGGCCAGCGTGTTCCAACGCACCAGGGCTCGCGCCAGCACTTCGGCGGCGACGTTCTCGGCCTCCTGGCGGTCGTTCAGCAGCCGCCATGCGGGCTTCATGGCGAGGGCGAAGAGCTCGTCGAATCGGCGCTCGAAGCTTTCCGACACGCCAGCTTCCACATCCCTTCTAACGCGGGGCTGCCTCCTCAGGACGACATAGTAGGCAAGTTTTTCTCTCGCCGAGATGGAAAACGGGGGGCTCTGACGTCCCGAGCAGCGACGCCGCGGGCTTCGGCCGTCGCTGCTCGGGGGCAGTTGCTCGGGGGAATGGGGAGTGCTGTCTCAGGGCGTCGTGGTGGCGACGTTGTCGTAGGTGACGGTGACGGTGGCCGGCTTGGCGGTCTTGCTACCAGGCACGGGAATGAAGGGGATGACACTCGTGCCGCCACAGGGCACATTGATGTTCGTCGGGAACGGTTGCGGGGCGTTGTAGGTCGTAAAGACGAGAGACTCGCCCGCAGAGGCAGGCGTCAAGCTCGCGACGATCTCCGTGGCTCGAGAGCCGGTCCGCCCGAAATTGGAGGCGGTCACCGGCGATGACGTCACCTCGATCGTCTGGCCGGGGAGGGCTCGACCGTGGGTGGCGGCCACCGGACACGCGACCTTGACCTGGGCGTTGATCGTCTGGCCGTTGATCTCACCTGCGAAGACCTGATGGGGACCGACTTGCGTGGGGCTCGTGGAGGCGCTTGCGCCCGCGGCTGGGATGAGCGCCGCAAGGGCCAAGGCGCCGACGGCGAGGGCGCCGAGCCGGGAGACGGATCGGATCATGTTTCCTCCTTTGGTGACGAGCCGGATGCGGCTCCGGTCAATGTGGAGGCGAGCAAGATCCGCTGCGATCCTCCACTCGTGTTAACGCGACGGGCCGCCAAAAGGGCGACAGAGGCTGACCACCTTTGGTCGCGACCCCGGCCTTTCCCGGCGGACCGCCCGTCAGCGGGGCGCCTGATGGTGTCACTCATGTCATGAGTACTGTCAAAAGATAAGCTCGACGACTGATGCCTGATCCGGTCGAGGTCGCGTCTTCCCGAGAAGGAGCCCGCCATGTCCGATGAGCGACGTGTTGCCGTCGTATCCGATGCCGGCCACTACGTCGGCCCGGAGCTTGCCCGCCATCTGGCCGCGCGGGGGCATGATCTCGTGCTGGGCGATCCGGATGCGGCACTCGTCACCGAGCTCGAGGGCACGGGCGCAGCTGTGGAAGCGGTCGCCGGCGTCCGCAACCTCTCGCGTGCAGAGTCGGCGCCTGCCCTTGTGGCCGCTGCCCTGGCTCGCTTCGGCCATCTCGATGCCGCCGTCGCGTTCTCCGGCCAGATCGTCACGGGTCGCTTCCTGGCGTCCTCGCTCGAGGACCTCCGCTCGGTCGTCTCGAGCTGCATGGAGGGTCCCTACCACTTCCTCAAGGCGGCGGTCGCCCCGATGGTGGCCGCCGGAGACGGGCAGATCCTTCTCATCACGAGCGCCGCCGGCGCTCGGCCGACGCCGGGTGCACCGCTGTACTCGTCGGCGCGGGCGGGCGCCACCATGATGGCCAAGAACGTCGCCGCCGAGGTTGCGCGCCACGGAGTGCAGGTGAACGCCGTCGGGACCAACTTCATGGACTTCCCCGAGTTCCTGACGGCTTCCGGTGCCGGCGATCCGCAAGTGCGTGCTCGCATCGAAGCCCAGGTGCCGCTCGGTCGGCTCGGAACGATGGAGGAGTTCGCGTCGTTCTGCATGCCGTTCATCGACGGGAGCTCCCGCTTCACAACCGGCCAGTTCGTGGCCTACGCCGGCGGGTGGGTCTGAACCGGATGCCGATGGGCGTGGGCGCCGGTCGGTTGGCCGGACCTTCGTCGTTGGCGGTAAGCTGCCGGCTACGCCGCGGGGTGGAGCAGTCAGGTAGCTCGTCGGGCTCATAACCCGAAGGTCGAGGGTTCAAATCCCTCCCCCGCCACCAAGGAAAGTGCAGCTCAGGGCCGGTGCGAAAGCACCGGCCTTTCTCATTTTCAGAGTGGCATCCCTAGCGCCGTCCCTACTGTTCTCGAAGTAGGGCTAGGTTGGGTATCGGTG
>JBEKYM010000037.1:0-29909 GCA_049510975.1 Acidimicrobiales bacterium | reverse complement strand
CAGCCTTCCAAGCTGGCTATGCGGGTTCGATCCCCGTCGCCCGCTCTCCCTGTTCTCCTGGCGGCGAGTCGCTGAGACACAATCGTCGCCATGGATAGCTCACTGCCGGCCTCGGCGGGGTTCGTGATCACGGGCGTCATGGCCGCCGGAAAGTCGACGGTTGCCGATCTCCTCGCTCGCCGCTTCGATCGGGGCGTCCATCTGAGAGGCGACGTCTTCCGAAAGATGATCGTGACCGGCAGGGACCCCATCCCGCCAAGCCTCGGACCCGAGGCCGTCCGTCAGCTCGAGCTCCGCAGTCGGTTGGCCGCGGTGACGGCCAATGAGTATTGGCGAGCTGGCTTCACCGTCGTGCTCCAGGACATCTACGTCGGTCAGGCGCTGAACGACGTCGTCGCGCGTCTCGAGATCTCGCCGCTCTTCGCCGTGGTTCTGGCTCCTCGCCCCGACGTCGTCGCCTCGCGGGAACGGCTACGGGGTAAGCGCGGGTACGTCGGCGACTGGACCGTTCAGTCCCTCTGCTCGGAATTCGAGTCGGCTACGCCACGAATCGGCCTGTGGCTGGACACCTCCGACATGTCGCCAACTGAGACGGTGGATGAGATCCTCCTTCGCTGCTCGGAGGGTCGCGTCCGATAGGCAGAATCAATCTGGTCGAGCAAGAGTCCCGGTTCCGCCGCGAGTGTCACGCATCTCGGAGAAGGCCCGTACCTTTGATCCGGCCTCCGTATGGGCGATCAGTAATCGACGTCGGAACGGTCTCGCTATCCGACTGCGGCAACCTCGGCAACGAGCTCGGGTACGAAGCTGGCGGCGTCGACGGTACCTAGCCCCGATGCCATGTCGTAACCCCGGACGGCGGTGTAACCGGTAACGCCGGCGAAGGAGTTGTTTCCGGACGTGATGTCGACGATGCCCGCGTCAGAAGCGGACGCCATGGCGTAGAGAGCCGGGTTCAAATAGCCGAGGCCCTTACCGGCCACCTGGTCGGCGATAGCGACGATTCCGGCAAACTCGGGTGACGCTTCACTCGTGCCGCCGACCGGTTCCCAAACGCCGTCCATGTAGAGCTCCGCGCCGCCGGTTTCAGCAGATGCACTCATGGACATGTCGGGCGTACCACGCCACGCGCCAACGACGGACGAGACCGAACTCTGGAACGCCGGAATCGGGAACGCAGCCGAGTCCCCGCCGCCTCCGGCACCAAGAGGCGACTCATTCCACACCACTGGTGGCGCCGACTCCTTGTAGGGACTCGTCGTCGTGATGCTGAGCTTTAGGCCGCCGACACTTGTGACGAGCGGATCACTCGATGGCCAGCTGACGACCTTTTTGGTGTACAGCTTGGAGCAGGAAGCGTTCTTGCAGCTCGTGACGCCCTGGTCGCCAGAGGCTGCGAGCACGGTCACGCCGGCTTGCTCGGCCGCCGTGTAGGCCGTGCGGAACGGTGCGATCTTCTTGGCAAAACCCGTGCCAAACGTCTGCTCGGCTGCCCCGAAGCTCTGCGAGATGACCACGCCGCCGGTGATCCCGAGCGTCTGCTCATTGTTGATCACATAGTTCTCCGCCGCCACGATCTGTTTGAAACCGACGGCGCCGACCGTCTCGGCCACTGGCGTCTCCACAAGGATGATGTTCGCGCCTGGCGCCATTGCGTGGGAGTACTCCACATCGAGCGTCGTCTCCGTCGCCCACCCCGCATTGCTGCCCTTGATGGCACCCTCAGGGGTGATGATCTTGAAGCTCGGCGGAGCCGGCAGGCTGAACCCGGTGTCGAAGGCGGCCAGATCCGTCTGGATGGTCGGTGAACCGTATGCGTCGACGAGAACGATCGTCGAACCGGCTCCGTTGTCGCCGTCGGCGTAGAGAGGAGCGAGGTCGTAGGCAGCCTCGAACTGAGCGGGTTCGTAGCAACCGCAGACGCCAGGCCCGGGAGGTGAGCTGGTCCGGAAGACCGGGCCGTGGCCGAACAGCACGAGAGGCGCGGGGCGACCGATCGAGAACGATCTGCCGGCGTGCGCAGCACGCGTGGCAGAAACGGCCGGCCCGAATGCCAGGGCGGACACGGTCGACACGCCGCACGCGACAGCGATGCGAACCTTTCGCGACGAGAACACTGACATCGAGACCGCCCCCTCAATACGCGACCCGCCGAGCCGGTCGCAAGCTCTCCGAGCGCCCGAGTGGCGGACGAACAGGGAACTAGCAAATCATGCTGGAGCAAGACTCGGCAAGTAAACGAAGCGATGCGCCGGCAGGCTCCTACGCCGCCGGCGGCGGTGCTGGCTCTGCTCGCGATCGTCTACCGATAGCTGGCGGCACGAGTCCTGCCAGAGGTGCCGAGTACCGGGCAGCGAGGCAGCTGCTCCGGCACCGCTGCCGAGCGAGAAGAACAGGGCCGCCATCAAGATGACGATGGCGGGAAGCTGGGTCATCAGCAGACGAGCTGTCTTCACGGAACACCTCCTGTCGGCGGCCCACGCCGCCCTCCTGCCACCAGCCTCTCGCCTGCCCAGAGACTGCGGCAACGACCGGGAGGCGGCCCCCGGGTCCGCTACCGCTACTCGCCGTGGAGGGTGTCGGCGCCGGGGTTGTGGGCGGCCACCACGCCCGGCAGTGCGGTGAGGGCGCTGCCAACGGCCACGAGTCCGACGAGGCCGAGAACAAGCGTCACCACGGGGACCACGGTGACTGGCACCACGCCGATCGACGCAGCGAATCCCGCCCAGGCCCACCGGCCGGCGGCCGCGCCGACTGGCAGCCCAACCGCTACTGCGATGACGAGGATCGTGCTCGTCTGCCAGGCGATGACCTCCCGCAACTGGCGGCGCGTGAGACCCAGCGCCTTCAAGACCGCCAGCTCACGCCGTCGCCGCCGAGCGCTCGCCAAGACCGTCGCCGCCAGCGACACGAGCACGGCTGCTGTCACGACCACCGCCAACGTGAGCGGCTGATCGCCCATCTGGACGTCGTTGAGCACCGCTGCGCCGAGGACTCGGTGGACCTGATACACGCTCCCGGCCTGGCCGCCGAGATTGGCGGCCACCATCCGGTTCACGAACGGGCCCGTGGCCACGCCGGCATCGAGATCGATCGCCAGCGTCGACGGCAGGGAGCTGAACGACTCGTTGGCAGGGCCTGTATGAGAGCTCAGGTCCTCGATAGCCAGCAGCGTGCCTTCCGAAAGCATGGCACCGCGCCCGAGGGATACGTGGTCGGTCAGCTGCAGGCCGAGGGAGGGCAGTGTCACCGTGCCGACGATCGTCATCGTGCGCGCCGTCCGACCCGTGCCAACTTCGACCGTCTCGCCGACTGCTTTGCCGAGCTGCCGCAAGGTGTCGGTGCCGAGCTCGATCTGCCGCGGGCCACTGATGGGATGGCCGGTGATCGTTGGGGGCTCGACTGCCCCGACGTGGGTGGCCAGCCCGAGGATTGGGATCAGCTGGCCGTCGATCGTGAGTTGCGAGAAGGCAAACGTCGACCAACCGCTCACACCCCTTTGGGCCGCCATGAACTTGTCCAAGTTGACACCGGAGAAGTTGCCGTAGCCTCCCTCTGCCTGCAGGAGCACGTCCCATCTCCAGCCATATCGGACTGGATGGGAGACGAGCCCATTCAAGCTGGCACCGAACACGACAGCAGCAACCACAGCCGTGACGGCGACGATGGACCCGAGGAGGTTGGCCCACACGACACCGCGACGGTGGCCCGGCGGAGGCTCGAGGGCATAGCGGACACCAAGCGCCGGCGCAGTCGGCAGGCCCATCGAGGCGGTCGCCTGCGCCACCGCGGAGCGCCCCGAGTATCGGCTCTCACCCTCGAGGTCACCCGCCCGCCAGGACAGCAACACCAGGACGCCGACCAGCGCCACGAGCAGGATCGCTCCCCCGCCCACGAGGACGGTGACGTCGAATTGGACGCCGCGGGCCGGGTCGAAGCGCCGCACGGGTCCGACTGGTGCCAAAGGTGACAAGGCAACGGCCCCCGCCACAGCGAGCGCCATACCGCCGCTCACGGCAAGCAACCCGGCAACACCGCCAACGACCGCCGTTTGTGCCCGGGTGAGACCCATGGCCTTCAACACCTCGTGCTGGAGGGCGGAGCGGTCGAGCAGCCGGGCAAGACCTTGACCCACGAGCACGAGCAGAGCGAGCGCAGCGAGAGCACCAAAGGCCGCGAGTGCGACCGCTTGCGGGCGGATCGCCTGCTGGACCTGTTGATGGACGGTCGTCAATTCGCGGACGGAGAAGTGCAGCCCGCCACCGATTTTCGAGGCGAGGCCGACGAGGGACGACTGAAGCGCCGGGATGCCGGCGCTGCCGTTGGTGAGGCGGAGCCCGACCCAGGAGAATTGCACGGCGTTGCGGTGCTGGGCGAGGGCAGCCCTCGTCGCCACCGGCGACAGAACGGCGGCAGAGACCACGTCGAATTGGTCAACGAGCACCGGCGGAACGGCGACAATGCCGACGACTCGGTACGTCGAGTAGCCGGTGTACTCGATCCGATATGAGGCTCCGTTGACGAACTCGTAGGTCACCTTGCCGCCGATGCCGACACCGAAGAGCCTGGCGATGTCGGGCGTGAGCACAATCTCATCGGTGGAATGAGGGCTCGGCAATCGGCCCTCCAAAACGGTCATGCGGTCCTGGGTGAACAGGTCGCCGAGGCTGCCGGTCAAATTGTCGGTCGTGAATTCGGCGTCCGGTTGCCCGTGTACGACCGGGTAGGCGTCCAATCCGAGCAGCGCTGCGCTCGTGCGGATCCCTGGGAGGGCAGCGACTCGAGGGATGATGGACAAGTTGGGCACCGGGATGTTGACGAGGACGTCACTGGCGTTGGACGCCTTCAGGTACCGGCCGTAGGCAGACTCGGTCCGGAGTGCGCCTGCCACGGCGGCGAGGGCGACGGCGCCGAGGATTGCGCAGAGGACGATGACGACCACTACCGTCCGCCCGGTGCGCCGCAGCGTGGCTCGCCAGCAGTACAGAGCGGCCCTCATCTCGTCACCTCCCGCGCCGTGTCATCGATGTGTCCTCCGCGCCTCGAGCGAGGGTTCGTCGACCACCGGCAGGCGGGAGGTCGCGCTGTTGACCTGCTGCCCGCGCCCGAAGAGTCACCGGCTCGCTCGCGTCCAGGTTCCCATGATGGGCGGTCGGACCGAGCCGGGCAAGGGTGCTATCCCCTTGGCCGAGGTGCGGCTACCACGGGGAACCGGTCAGGTGCCGCCAAGGCTACCTGGTGACGGTGAGTGCCCCCGGGAGGTTGGCCGTCGTGTCGAGGACGAGCTCGACCCAAGTGCGACCAGGAGCCAGAGCGACCGCTTGCCCTTCGGCATCGGTGAACGTGGTGGGCGACGACAGGGTCGAACGGTGCCAGGTGACCTTGATGGACTTGCCGTCACGCAGGACGTAGCCCTTGCCGCTCCCGACCGTCTGACTCTCCACGTCGCCGGTTCCTCCGGGGCTCTCGGCATACGGGCCGAAGGTGTAGTGCACGATCTGCACGACGATGTTGGTCGTCGTGACCGGCTGATTGGTGAGGGCGTCGACGTCCTGGGCGCCGCCGTAGGTGTGCAGCCAGTCGCCGGCTCGGCCGTCCCACTTCCAGACCACGTCAGTACCCTGCGAGAAGTTGATCGAGAGGGCGGACGCAGGTGTTGCCAGCGCCGGCAACGAGGCGCTGTAGGAGAAGACCGGTGCCGGCAGCGACGTGCTCTTGAACATCGTCCAGAGCGCATGGGTGCTGGTGTAGAGGTTGTCCGGGGGAATCCGGCTCGTGATGCGGACGGCGGCGCCCTGTGCGCCGGCAAGGAGGTCGGCCGGCTGTAGCCACTTGAGACCGTCCACGACGTTCACGTCCGGCGTGATGCCGCCGGCGAAGGCCAGAATCGGGTGCCCGAACGCCTGCAGGATGTGCCAGTCGACCCATCTCACCGAGCGGGTCGGACCGATGCTGGAGGCGCTGTGGCACTGGTAGACAGCGACATAGCGCATGATGCCGCCCTCGGCGGGAGTGTCGTAGACGATGTCGGCTTCATTGAGCCCGCTCTGAGGCCGGGCCCCTTCCGGCTCGTTCCCGATCTTCACCGCCAAGGCGGGACGCTCCGGCACCTTGCCGCCCGGCCCGGGCAGGTCGGTGAGCGGACAGCGGCTCGGGGCGGCGTGATGGGCCATCGTCGTCGAGGTGGTGGACTTCTTGGGCGACGAACCACCCGGAAGCACGAGCAGCAGGACGACGCCGACGATGACGACGGCCGCGGCGCTCGCCGCCACGATGCGTCGTCTTCGATACGGCGCCCGGCCCCGAGAGACCACGCGACGATGCGAAGGGGAAGGGTTCTGTGGAGCCACGGCGGGAAACGTACCGGCCTCCGAGCACCAGAGTGCCGCGCCCCACACGGGCTCCAGCCGGATCTGCTTCGAGGTTAGGCTCCGGCCACGTCTGAGGAAATCAGCATGAAGCGATGTTTCGGGGCCTTCGGAGTCGCCCTCGCCTGGGCACTCGGGCCAGGTGCCCTCGCCGCCGGTGCCGGTAGTTCTCCCGCCTGGGTCGTCCAGCCGACCCCGAACCCTGCGAGCGCGCACGGCCCGCACGCCGGCAGCTTGCTGGCGTCGGTCTCGTGCCCCTCGACATCGTCGTGCACGGCCGTCGGCAACACCAACCGCGGCACGGTGCTCGCCGAACATTGGAACGGCACGAGCTGGTCGATCCAGTCCACGCCAGACCCTGCCGGCAGCACCGACATCGCCCTGCAATCGGTGTCCTGTCCATCGACCACGATCTGCATGGCCGTCGGGTCCTACTGGACGTCGGCCGCTGTTCCCGCCACCCTCGCCGAGCTGTGGGACGGCACGACTTGGAAGATCCAGCCGACGCCGAACCCCAGTGGTCGACACTGGCCGAACCCCGAGCTCTCGGGCGTGTCGTGCCCGTCGACGACAGAATGCGTGGCAGTCGGCTCGTACCTGGACAGCAACAGCGTCCTGCAGACGCTGGTCGAGCGGTGGAACGGCGCCACTTGGGGCATCGAGGACGCGCCGAACCCGCCCAACCCGGACTTCGGGGGCGGCAGCGTCCTTGGGAGCGTGTCCTGCCCGTCGACGACGGCGTGCACGGCCGTCGGGAGCTCCGGCAGCCGGCCGCCGGTCTCGAAGACGCTCGCCGAGCGTTGGAACGGCAAGCTCTGGGCCATCGAGCCGACGGCGACCGCAGGCGGCGCCACTTGGAGTGTGCTCGAGTCGGTCTCGTGTGTCTCCACCTCGGAGTGCACCGCAAGCGGGGTCGACGGCTACGCCTCGGGCAGCAGCACGCTCGAGGCAACGCTCATCGAGCGTTGGGCCGGCACCTGGGGGGTGCAAGACACGCCGAACCCGGTTGACAACGGAGGCAGCTTGCTGTTCGGAGTGTCGTGCCCGGCGTCGCTCGACTGCACGGCGGTCGGGAGGGACTCCCTCCGGACCGGGGGCTCCATCACGTTGGCAGAGCACTGGAACGGCAGGACCTGGGCGATCCAGTCGACCCCGAGCCCCGGGGGGAGCCCGGGGCTGTCAGCGGTATCGTGCCCGTCCACGAGCACGTGCACAGCCGTGGGCTCCTACGGCAAGATCGTGCCTCAAGTCAAAGCGACGCTCGCGGAGCACATCTGATCGACCGTTGCCGCCGGAGCTTCGTCCAGCGATGCCGCCGGCGGCCAGCGTCGTCGCTGTGATCGACGGCGACCCGCATCGAGAGGATCAGCGTGGCTGAGCCGCCTCGGTCCACTTCGTCCCGTCCCACCACCGAACGATGGCGACGTCCACGGGGTCCGGGTACCACCCCGGCGCGGGCAGCTGAGCGGCAAACGGCGCCAGCCCAATGGGTGCGGACCCCGGCCCCGCCGTGCCTGACAGCTGGCGCTCGGCGATCTCGAGAAAGCGCTGCTCGTCGGCTTCGCTCTCGAAAGCTCGGCGCGGAATGGGCGTGATGAGGTTGCTCCCCCGCCGCTGGAGCAAGTACCAACCTCGCTTCTTCGACAACCGCTGATAGACGCTCCAGCGAGCGCGAGTCTCCACCTCTCGGGTTCGCATGAAGATCTCGTCGCCCGAGAAGAAGAACTCGATCGGACCCTGAGCTCGGAGCACCTGAGTGACCCGTGAGACGGTTGCCCAGGTCACCACGGAGAGCAGCACAAGAACGAGGATGGCGGCCGTGGCGATGCGCAGGTTCGCCGTTCCCGGCAACAGAAAAGCGAGGACCACGCAACAAGCAAGGAACACTGCGAGACGTTGCACCCGCTGGGCCAACAGCACAAAAGCGGCACTGCGCGCTTCCGCATCGGTCAGGTCCACGACGACCCTCACTGGTTGTTCCGCCACGTAGCAATGATACTCGCCGGCCTGTTGCGCTCTTGGGCCGCGGCCTGCCGCCGACCCTGGAGCCCGGAGCAGCCGGCGGGCGCATGTCAGACTGCGCCGTGGCTCCGCCCGCAACAGCCACCTCGAAGCGCCCGTCCGGAGTGAGCCCTGCCGTCGCCGGCATCGCCGCCGCCGCCGTCCTTCTCGAGCTCGCCGTGAGCGGACGTTACGGCTACCAGCGCGACGAGCTCTACTTCATCGTCTGCGGCCGGCACCTCGCCTTCGGTTACGTCGACCAGCCGCCTCTTGCCCCCCTGCTCGCACGCCTCTCGTCGATCGCCTTCGGCCAGTCCATCGTCGGGTTGCGAGTCGTCCCGGCGCTCTGCCTCGGGCTGCTGGTGCTCACGACGGCGGCCATCGCCGGCCGTCTCGGAGCCGGTCCTGTCGGCCGCATGCTCGCCGCTGTCGCCTGCGCCTCCTCGAGTGAGTACCTCGCAGCCGGCCACCTCCTCACCACGACGATCCTCGACTTTTCAGCTTGGGCGTTGACGTTGTACTTCGTCGTGCGCCTGCTCGACAGCAAGGACGCACGCTGGTGGCTCGCCACCGGCCTCAGCGTCGGGGTCGGGCTGGATGCCAAGTGGAACGTCGGGTTTCTCGTCGTGGGGATCGCGGTCGGCCTGCTCGTGACGCCGTCCCGGCAACTGCTCGCCGACCGGTACGCCCTCGCCGCAGCGATCGTCGCGCTCGCGGTCGGGTCACCCGACCTCGTCTGGCAGGCGGTCCACGGGTGGCCGAACCTCGAAGTGTTCCGAGCCCTCGAGGCCCAGGCATCTCACAACCGAGCCGTCTACTGGCCAGTGCAGGTCACCTACACGGGCCTTGCCTTGGCACCGGTCTGGATCGCTGGGTTCGTCTTCTTCTGGCGCGACCCGGCAGCGGCACGATTCCGTTCGCTCGGTGCGGCAGCTGCGGTCGTCCTCGTGCTCGTCTTTGCCAGCGGCGGCAAGCCTTACTACTGCGGGGGGATCTTCACGTTGCTGTTCGCCGCCGGTGCCACGAAACTCGAGCCGTGGGCGGCTCAGTCGTTTCGCCGGCTCGGGACGGTCCTCGCCGTCATGGTGGCCTCGAGTCTGCTCGTCCTGCCGCTGGCGCTGCCGGTCCTGCCGGCCCGGACGCTGCAAGCGAGCCGGCTCGGCCGGGTCGCATACCCGGCTGACACGACGAACTGGCCCTCACTCGTCGGCGTCGTCTCGAGATCCTACGCACAGCTCCCGAGCTCGCTGCGGTCGACAACGGTCATCCTCGCCGGCGACTACGGCGACGCCGCAGCGATCACGGTCGTCGGCGCCAACCTCGATCTGCCCGCTGTCTACTGCGCCCAGAACAACTTCTGGCTCTGGGGGCCGCCGCCCGAAGGAGCCACGTCCGTGCTGGCCGTCGGCATCGACCCTCAGTCGCTCGAGCGGGAGTTCACCTCCGTACGTTTTGTTGGAGAGCTCGCCGACTCCGGCATCGGGTACGTAGGACTGCCCGTTTCGGTGTATCTCGCGAGCGGGCTGCGGGCACCGTGGACGCAGACCTGGTCGAGGTTGCGGCGCTACGACTGAGTCGCCGGCGACGCCGGCGGGTCAGAGAGCGGCGACAAGGGGAGCGACCTCGGCGGCGATCAGTCGCAAGTGGTCCAGGTCGTCGAGATCGAGGATCTGCAAGTAGACGCGCACGGCGCCTGCTGACCGATAACGCCCGAGCTTCTCGGCCACCTCGTCGGGCCGGCCGGCCAGCCCGTTGGCGCGCAGTTCGGCCACCTCCCTACCGATGCGAGCAGCTCGTCGCTCGAGCTCGGCCTCGTCGCTCCCGCAGCACACGACGAGCGCCGCCGACCGCAGCACCGAGGCCGGGTCCCGCCCGGCCGTGGCGCAGGCTTCGTCCACGAGTCCGTACTGACGCTCGACCACGTCGATCGGAGCGAACGGCACGTTGAACTCGTCGGCGAAGCGCGCCGCCAATCGTGGCGTGCGCCGCGGGCCGTGGCCCCCGAGCACGATGGGCGGTCTCGGGGACTGAGCGGGCTTTGGGAGGGCCGGGCTCGAGGCGAGCTGGTAGTGGCGGCCGCTGAAGTCGTAGGTCTCGCCGGTCGGCGTGGCCCACAACCCCGTGATGATCTCGAGCTGCTCCTCCAACCGCTCGAAACGCTCCCCGAGGGCGGGGAAGGGGATCCCGTAAGCGAAATGTTCCTGCTCGAACCATCCAGCTCCGAGACCGAGCTCGACGCGGCCTCCGCTCATGGCGTCGACCTCGGCCACGGAGATGGCGAGCGGTCCGGGGAGCCGGAAGGTGGCAGCCGTGAGCAGGGTCCCGAGACGGATGCGTTCGGTATCGCGAGCAAGGCCGGCGAGGGTGATCCACGCGTCGGTCGGTCCGGGCAAGCCCGTGCCCGCGCCCATCTTCAAATAGTGGTCGGATCGGAAGAAGGCGCCGTAGCCGCACTCCTCGGCCGTCTTGGCCACGGCGAGAAGCTCATCGTAAGAGGCACCTTGTTGGGGCTCGGTGAAGATGCGAAGTTCCACGCCAGCGTTCTAGCCGCCGGGAGGCCGCAGGGGCGCCGATACGTCCGAAACACGGTCATCGACGCCGGCACCCCCCGCGCGTATGGTGTGGGCCAACAGCGGACGACCGAAGGAGCCGAAAGGTGCCATCACTGGGCAAGAAAGCTGCGGCGGAGCTGCTCGGCACCGCTCTCCTCGTGTATTTCGCCGTCGGCGTTGCCACGTTGACGTTCGGGTTCCTCACGACGGGGGCGAGTTTTGCCGCCGGGGTGGTGGCGACGGCATTGGCGTTCGGGCTCACGCTCATGGCCCTCGCCTACTCGCTCGGGCCGGTGTCCGGCTGCCACGTCAATCCGGCTGTGACGATGGGCGTCTGGCTCGCCGGCCGGATGCCACTGGCCGAGGCGGCCGCCTACTGGGTGGCTCAGTTCGTCGGTGGCATCGCGGGCGCCTTCGCGCTCTGGGGCACGTTCAAGACCACGACCCTCTACTCGAAATCGAAGACCGGCCTCGGTACTGACGGCTGGGGCAGCGCCAGCAAGATTCACATCAGCGCCGGCGGCGCCTTCATCGCAGAGGTCGTCCTCACGGCCCTCTTCGTGTTCGTCATCCTCGCCGTCACCCACAAGAGCGCCAAGGCGAGCGCTCCGGTCGCTGGTCTCGTCATCGGCCTCACGCTCACGGTCGTGCACCTCATCGGCATCCCCATCACGGGCACGTCGGTGAACCCCGCTCGCAGTCTCGGTCCTGCGCTCGTCGTCGGCGGCACGGCCCTCAAGCAAGTGTGGCTCTTCATCGTGGCGCCGCTCGTCGGAGGAGCGCTCGCCGCCGCGGTTCACATCGGCTTCTACGGCAAGAACGTGGACGAGCCGGCGTTCTACGGCACCAAGGACGGGACAGAAGCCACCGCGTAGTCACTGCTCGGTCCGAAGGGGCGGGCGGGCATCCGGCTGGCCCCGGCGCTCAGCTGCGGCTGCCGCTTCTCTGGCTTTCCCGAATCGTGAGGCGGCCCTTCTTGATGAGGGCTGTCCGGGGTGCGCGCCGTGCGACGGTGCTGTCGTGGGTGACGATGACGAGCGTGAGGCCTCGCAGGGCGGACATGGATTGCAGGAGGTTGACGATGTCGTCGCGGGTTTCTTCGTCGAGGTTCCCGGTGGGTTCGTCGGCGAGCACGACCTTCGGCTCCTTCACGAGCGCACGCGCGATCGCCACCCGCTGCTGCTGACCACCTGACAACTCGGAAGGCAAGTGGGAGGACCGGTCGGCGAGTCCCACCTCGTCGAGGGCTGCGGCGGCTCGCCGGCGGCGCTCCACCCCGGATACGTGCAGGGGCACGAGGGCCACCTCGACGTTCTCGAGCGCCGTCAGCGTGGGGATCAAGTTGAACGTCTGGAACACGAAGCCGAACGCCCGCGCCCGCAGATCCGCCAGCTGCGACTCGCCCATGCGCCCGAGGTCGTTCCCATCGAAGGCCACGATCCCTGACGTCGCCCGATCGAGGCCGCCGAGGAGCTGGAGCAGGGTCGTCTTGCCCTGTCCGGTCGGGCCCTGGATGGCGAGCATCTCGCCGTCGGCGATCGTGAGGTCCACGTCCTGCAAGGCGACGACCGGGCGCCCACCCTTCTCGAAGTTCTTCGAAACACCGCTCAGCTCGTACACGACAGGCTCCTCACTCGACTTTGCGAAGGGCAGTTGCCGGACGCATCCTGGCGGCCCGCCACGCCCCGAACGAACCCGCCACGAGCCCGCCCGCAATGGCGAGGCCGACGGCGAGCAGCAGGGCGTCTCCTTGGATGGGAGCGGTCAGATGGACGGGGACGTTGCGGACGAGAGCAGCGGCATTCCGGCCGAAACCGCCGGTGCCGCCCGTGCGTCCGGGGAAACTGCCGCCCGGGAAACTGCCCCCGCCGAAACCCCCTCCACCCGTGAACCCTCCACCGGTGGCCGTCGTAGACCCGACTTGGGCGGTCAGCGTTGGCCCGATGGCCGACACGAGACTCGCCCCGCCGATGCCGAGAGCCACGCCCACGACGCCGCCGGCAAGTCCTTGCACGACGCCCTCGCTCATGACCTGACCGACGACTCGACGTGTTCGCCAACCGAGTGCCTTGAGCGTGCCGAACTCGCGAACCCGGCGAGAAACGGCCGCCATCATCAAGAGCGCCGCAACGAGGAAGGCGACGGCCAGGGCGGCCACCGACAGCCAGAGACCGAGCTTGTCGGCGAGGCTCGAAGCGCTCGACAGCGAGCCCTTGACTTCGTTCGCCAGCGAGGACGACGTCGTGACCGTTGCCTTCGGTGCCATCTTCTGGATGGCGCCGGCGACGGCTGACACGTCAGAGGCGCTCGCGGCGCTCACGTAGATCGTGCTGACTTTCCCCGTCAGCTTGGCGAGTTTTTGCGCCTCGCCGAGCGGCAGGAAGACGTCGGTGGTCGATCCGCTCGGCAGCGAGGCGATTCCGATGACGGCGAGTTTCGTGCCGGCGACGTTGATGGTGGAGCCGACCTTCAGCTTCTCCTGGGTCGCATAGGAGGACGCCAGAACTGCGACCTTCGACGTATTGTCCGCCGACGTGAAACCCTTGCCGGTCGTGACCTCGGCCGGAGTGAGCGGCCCTACCCCGTCGGTGTTCGGCTGCACGCCGACGACGGTGAACGAGCTGAAGCTCACGGGCGGTGCCCCGCTGGCGCCCGAACCTCCGCCGCCGCCTCCGCCGAAGCCGAAGGAGCCGATCGTGCCGGAGATGGTCGTGTCATTCAGCGAAAGACCGCCGGCGGCGGCGCTCACGCCGCTCACCTTCGCGACCGTCGCCACCATCGAGGCGTCGAGCGATGCCGATCCCGGGGCGAGCGCCAGACGGTTGGTCGAGAAATGGGTGCCGGCCTTCGGGCGCGTGCCCGAGCCACCTCCACCTGGGCGGAAGCGGAACCCGCCGCCTCCGGAGCCGGCGGTCGCCGTCTGGCTCACCGTGATGTCGGTGCCGACGCCGTAGAGCGAGTGAAGGACTTGTGTTTGCGCAGTCTTGACGCCCGCCGACGCGGCGCTCACGGTGATGACGAGGGCGACGCCGATCCCGAGGCCGAGGGCGATGACGATCGCCTGCTTGCTACGCCGGCGCAGCTCCCGAGCGAGGTACGTGAATAACAAGGAGAGGCCCTTCCCTCGAGTTGTGCGGTGCTCTCAGTTGACCACCCATTGCTGTGAAGGACCTGTGAGGGCGGGTATGAATCGCTGAGAAGTCAGCCGGACTGGCAGAACCCGCTGAGATCGCCGTTAGGCGAGATGGGCGACGTCGCGCACGAGGAGGATGACGACGAGCACCATCACGGCGAGGTACACAGTGGTGATGGCCCAGCGCCAGCGGTGATCGGCCACGAAGAAGCGCCGGATCCCTCGGACGTCGAACACGAGCGCCACGAGCCCGAGAGGGATGCCGATGATCGGTGTGAAACCGGCCGCCGCCCCACCGGCCGCCACGATCGGGAAGATCACGTAGCCGAGCAGGCACCTGGTCGCCGAGATGAGGATCGACTGGCTGAACAGCCGCTGGGCTGCTTCGTTCGCCTTGGCCGTCGGGCGCACGTCCGGTACTCGCAGCAGCCGGCGAACGACGACGTCGGCCGTCGACCGCTCCCTCAGACCGGCCGAACCGGCAACCGCGCTCACGCCACCACGCTACGAGGTGGAGCCGCCGGGTTCCAGCCGGGGACCGCTCACCGCATCCGCCGCGAGTCCGGGCCCGCTCGCTCGATCGTCACGGCGATGATGACCCGCTGCTCGTCGACCATCGCCTGGCGGTACTCGTCCCAGTCGGGGTGCTCGCCGGCGATGCTGCGGTAGTAGGCCACGAGCGCGTCCATCGCCTCCGGAAGCGAGATCACTTCCGCCGTCCCGTCCACCTGTACCCAGTCCCCGTAGAAGGCGTCCTGGAAGACACACAGCGAGACGCTCGGATGGCGGCGGGCGTTTCGTGCCTTGGCGGAGGTCTCGCTCGTCGAGACCACGGCCCGACCCTGCTCGTCGATCGTGCACGAGACAGGCGACAGCTGTGGCGAGCCGTCCTGTCGACGCGTGTGGAACACGGCTCGGTGGTTGTGGCGCAGGAACTCGCGTGCCCGGTCGACGTCCACGTGCACCTCCTGACGAAGACCGCCACGGCGGCGGTCGTTCTCACGCTAACGAACGGGGCGTGGGCGCCCCGCCCTCATCTGGCGGCGGCTGGCGGCTGGCGCTTGCACCGGCATGTTGCAGCCGGGATGATCGGTCGGATGGATCGCACGCATGGCGGGCGCATGCCGCAGTCGATCGCCCCGATGCTGGCTACCCCCGGCGCGCTGCCCGCCGGCGACGGCAACTGGGCCTTCGAGTTCAAGTGGGACGGGATCCGGGCGGTGGTGTTCGTCGAGGCCGGGCGGGCACGGTTTGCCAGCCGGAACGACAACGATCTCACCGGCTCCATTCCTGAGCTGCAGCCGCCTGTCGAAGCCTTCGCCCTTCCGGTCGTGCTCGATGGCGAGATCGTGGCGTTCGACGAGACAGGGGTGCCGCGGTTTCAGCTGCTCCAGAACCGCGGACGCCAGCCGGGTCGTGCCCGGGCTTCTCGACAAGGCCGCCCTGACGCCGCCGCGGGCGGCCCGAGCGCCGGCGCCGTCGCCTACCTCGTGTTCGACGTCCTCTGGCTCGATGGCAACTCGCTCATGGACCGGACCTACTCGGAGCGCCGGCACGTGCTCGAGACCCTCGACCTGACCGGCGCGCCGTTGTGGAGCGTCGCCCCGAGCTTCCCGGGGCCAGGCGAGGACGTCTTCGCCGCCAGCCGCGACCAGGGTCTCGAAGGCGTTGTCTCCAAGCGCCTCGACTCCCGGTACACGCCCGGCAGGCGATCGCCGGCGTGGATCAAGACCAAACACCAACGCATGCAGGAAGTCGTCGTCGGCGGCTGGACCCGGGGCGAGGGCTCCCGTTCGGGCACGATCGGGGCGCTGCTGCTCGGCATCCCGGGTGCCGGTGGGTTGGGGTATGTGGGCAAGGTCGGGTCGGGTTTCGACGGGAGGGAGCTCAAAGCGCTCGGCGAGCGCTTCGCCGGGCTCGTCGCCGACCAGAGCCCCTTCGTCACACCGGTCCCGACAGCCGATGCCCGTACCGCCACCTGGCTCGAGCCGACACTCGTGGGCGAAGTCGTCTTCAGCGAGTGGACCGACTCCGGCAGGCTCAGGCAGCCGGTCTGGCGAGGGCTCCGGCTCGACAAATCGCCCGGTGAGGTCACGAGGGAGAGTTGATGGGCACGATGGCGGACAACCAGCCTTCACCACAGAGCGGAGCGGTTCGGCCAGGATGGAGCGCGTGAGTCCCGCCAGCGAACGCGTCAGCGTCACGGTCGACGGTCGTGAGCTCAGCCTGTCGAACCTTGCCAAGCCGATGTACCCGGCGACCGGCTTCACCAAAGGCGAGCTCATCGACTACTACGCCAAGATCGCTCCGGTCATGCTGCCCCATCTGAGAGGGCGCCCCGTGACGACGAAGCGCTTCCCGAACGGTGTCGAAGCCGGCTCGTTCATCGAGAAGAACGTCCCTCGTCACGCGCCCGACTGGGTCCGCACCGTCGTGATCGACCGGAAGTCCAAGGGCGCCGACACGAACCAGTACGCCGTCGTCGACGACCTGGCGACGCTCGTCTGGTTCGCCAACCTGGCTTCTATCGAGTTCCACACGCCGATGTGGCGGATCGAGCGCAGCGGTGAGCCCAAGCGACCCGATCTCATCGTGTTCGATCTCGACCCCGGCGAGCCCGCTTCGATCGTCGAATGCTGCCAAGTCGCCCTGTTGTTGCGGGATCGGCTGGCGAGCGACCGCCTCGCCTTGTTGCCGAAGACGAGCGGGTCGAAGGGCCTTCAGCTCTACGGCGCTCTCGGGCGGCGCGGCTGGACCGGAGACGAGGTCAACGCTTTCGCCCACGAGGTCGCCGAGGCAGTGGAGACCGACCGGCCACAGCTCGTCGTCTCCCGCATGACAAAGAGCCTCCGGCGGGCGAAGATCCTCATCGACTGGAGCCAGAACAACCCGGCGAAGACGACCGTCACGCCGTACTCGATGCGAGCGCTGCGAGAACCGTCGGTGTCGACGCCGGTCACGTGGGACGAAGTCGAGCGATGCGCCTCCGGTGGTGGCTCGGTGCGATTGAGCTTCACCCCTGACGCCGTGCTGGAGCGGGTGGAGAACCTCGGGGATCTGTTCGCTGCGCTCGTCGGCTGAGTGCCGGCTCGCTGAGGTGAGCTCAGCCCGCCAGCAGCCGCCCCGCCGTCACCAACCCGAGGCAGACGACAAGGATGCGAAACACCACGGGCGGCAGTCGCCTCGCCATACGAGCACCGAAATACCCGCCGATGAGGCTCGTTCCTGCCAGCAGGCCGGCGTCCTCCCAGGCGATGTGAGCCGCCACGAGAAACACCAACGCCGCCACCGTGTTCACCACGAGCGAGAGCACGGCGCGCAAACCGTTCGTTCGCACGAGCTCCTCGGGGACGGTGAGACCGAGCAGCGCCAGCAGGATGACGCCGAGCCCGGCGCCGAAGTAGCCGCCGTAGACGGCGCCCAGCAGCGTGCCGGCGGCCGCAACCCCGAGGTGCCCGTCGGCGAGCGACGAGAGACGGCGTTTGACCCACCCGGCGACCAGCGGCTGGACCGCGAAGAGCAGGCATGCGCTCAAGATGAGATACGGCGCCAGCGCCTTGAAGGCGCTTCCGGGCGTCACGAGGAGCAGCACGCTCCCGCCGGCCGCACCGACGAGGGCGGCGGCCGAGAGCACGGCGAGGCGCCGCCGCGGTTGCTCACGCACCTCGGAACGGAAGCCGGCGACACCTCCGAGGTAGCCCGGCCAGATGCCGAGCGTGGAGGTGACGTTCGACTGCAGGGCCGGCAGGCCCGTCGCCAACAACGCTGGGAACGACACGAGCGTCCCGCCGCCGGCGACACCGTTGACCGTTCCGGCACCGAGGCCGGCGGCAACGAGCAGGAGGATGTCATCCGTCGACAGGACCGTCACCCGACGACGAGCTCCACGGGGTCCGTTTCTACTACTGGAGCACCTGGCTAGCGTGCCAGCGTGCTCGATCCGCCCCCGTTCATCCGAATCGCCACGCCCGACGGTTCGGACATCGCTGTCCACGACCTCGGTGGAGAGGGCGCGCCGTTGCTGCTGGCACACGCGACGGGGTTTCATGCGATGGTGCTCGCCGAGCTGGCACGTCATCTCGGCTCATTTCACTGCTACGGCCTCGACCTTCGCGCTCACGGCTGCTCGCTCGCCGCAGGCAGCTGGGACGGATCCTGGGCGGGCTTCGCCAGCGACGTCCTGAGCGTGGTCGAGCAACTCGGCCTCGAGCAGCCGTACGCCTTCGGCCACTCGTGCGGCGGCGCCTCCGTGCTGCTGGCCGAGGAGGCAGCCCCGGGCACGTTTCGACACGTGTACTGCTACGAGCCGATCGTGCCGCCCGAGCTCGAACCGGCGGCTCCGAGCTTCGACAACCCACTCGCGATCGGAGCGGCTCGCCGGCGCGACCGGTTTGCCTCCAAGAACCAGGCCTACGACAACTACGCCTCGAAACCCCCCCTTTCCATCCTCCTTCCCTCCGTTCTCCGGGCCTATGTCGAGCATGGCTTCGAGGGGGAGGCCGGCGGGACCGTTCGGCTCCGATGCCGGCCTGCCGACGAGGCGCGGACATTCGCCAACGCCATCAGCCACGACGCCTTCAGGCAGCTGCCGAAAGTGACCTGCCCGGTTGATCTCGCTTGCGGGCAGTTGACTGACAGTTTCGGTGAGGACGTCATCAGGGCGATCGAGGCTCGCCTGGCCGCCGCGGGTGGGAGCGCGCGTGTGAAGGCGTTCGAGAGCATGGGCCACTTCGGCCCGATGGCACGCCCCGATCTCGTCGCCGCGGCCATGCTGGAAGCGTTCTCGTCACCGCCGAGCCCGCAGCTCTCCGGAGGTGTGCTCGGCTAAGTGAGCCTTCGCTTCAGGTGGCCTCGCCGGCTCGCTCGCCGGCGAGGCGCTCCTGCAGGGCGGCGTCCTTGGCCCTCACCTCGGCGGCCAGCCGGGCGGCGAACTCGTCCACCTTGTCGCCGAGGGCGCTGTCGGCGATGGCGAGCATGCGAACCGCCAGCAGGCCGGCGTTGCGAGCGCCGTCGATCGCCACGGTGGCGACCGGGATGCCTTTTGGCATCTGCACGATCGAGAGGAGCGAGTCGAGGCCGTCGAGCTTCGGGAGCGCGATGGGCACGCCGATGACCGGTACCCGGGTCACCGCCGCGATCACTCCGGGCAGGTGAGCAGAACCGCCGGCGCCGGCGATGATGACCTGGACCCCGTTGGCCACGGCGGAGCGGGCGAAGGCGAGCGTCTCGTCCGGAGTCCGGTGGGCCGAGAGCACGCGCAGCTGCCACTCGACGCCGAACTCGGCGAGAGCGTCGGCGGCCTGCCGCATGACCGGCAGATCTGAGTCACTTCCCATCACGATGGCGACACTCATCGGGACCGTATTCCTTTCACGGGTGGATCAGGCAGTGGTGACAGGGCGCGACCGATGCGCCCGAGGGCGAGGCCGATGACGGCGCCGCCGAGGACGTCGGAGGCGTGATGGATGCGGACGTGCACGCGGCTGACGGCCACGACAACGGCCAAGGCGTAGTAGACGGGCGCCAACCGGTCGCCGTCCGCCAGCAGTGTGGCGCCGCAGAAAGCGGCCGTGGCGTGGCCGCTCGGGAAGCTGGAGGTGACCGGGTGACGAAAGGGCAGCGGGTGCTCCATCGGCGGCACCGGCCTTCGCCGCTGGAAGAGGGACTTGATGCCGGCGTTCACGAGCACGGACTCCATGCCGGTGGCGACGATGGCGCGTACGGCCGCCCGTTCGTCGTTCGGCCGGCCCCGCAGGCCCCGTAGCACCGCAAGGATGACCCAGATGAGCCCGAAATCACCGACGGCCGAGGCGGTGTAGAAGACCCGGTCGGCGAAGGGGTCGCCCCGCAGGTGGTCGAACCAACCGTCGACTCGCTCGTCGAAGTCGTCGACGGCGGCATGCCACCCGCTCGTGGCTTGCTTGGACGGGGTGAAGGTCAAGCCGGAAGCGTAGCGGCCGGCCGGCTGAGGAACCCTCCGGCTCGGATGCTCACCGCTACTTCCGCCGCTCGTTCTGGATCGCCCCCGTAGGCGGGGCAGTACTGCTGGAACGAACACCACTTGCACAGCACCGATGGATGGGGACGGAAGTCGGAGCGCTCGCACGCCCGCTCGATGGCCGACCAGACTGCTCGTGCCCGCTGGTGGACTCCGCGCAGCGTCTGGTCGGTCGCCTCCGCCGACACGACGACGCGATCGCGCAGGTAGAGGAGGCGCACCACTGCCGGCCGCGTCCCGAGGACCTGCTCGCACAAGAAGGCGTACAGCTGGACCGACGACAACCGCGAGCGCGACTGCTCGGCCCGAGGCGCCCGGCCGGTCTTGTAGTCCACGACCGCCATCGACCCGTCGGGAAGGCGGTCGAGCCGGTCGATGATCCCTCGCAACGTCATCCCGTCCAGCTCGACCCTGAGGTCGAGCTCGAGACCTACCGGGTTGACCGAGTTCGGATCCTCGATCTCGAAGTAGCGGTCGAGCAGCGAGGAGGCATCCCGGAGGAACGCCGCCTGCTCGTCCTCCGGCAGGTGGAGGTCGAGGACGTCCGGCGACTCACGCATCTCGTCCCAAGCCCGCAGCAAGGCCGACTCGGCTTCGAGCCGGTCACGGTTGCCGGCCTCCCGTTCCGAGAACAGCAACTGCAGGGCCCGGTGAAGGAGCGTCCCCTTCACGGCGGCGGGCGACGCCACCTCGGGCAGGTGCTCGACGACGGAGAACCGAAACGACAACGGGCAGGTCGTGAACGCGCTGATCTTCGAAGGCGTGAGGGTGGAGGGGAGCGAGAACGACATCTCCCACAACGCTACGTTCGGGGTGTGTCACGCGCGCGGATGCCCGGCCCGCCCGCCGGCCGAGCCCGACCGAGCCGGCGCCACGAACCGACCTCCCGCCGGCGGGCCGAATCTCAGGCCGGCGCCGCCCCCGGAGCCATCATCCGGACGGTCTCCCGGGCGCTCACCCCGAACGGCAGCGGCATGAGGACCGGCACCGTGACGCCGTTGGCGACGTAGCGCTGCACGTGGGCCTGGCACTCCTCGGGTGTCCCGTGCACGACGAGCTCGTCGACGACCGAGTCCGGCACCGACTCCACGGCGGCCTTGCGGTCGCCCGCCTTCCAGAGGTCCCACATCGCCTGCAGCTGCGGTCCGCGCCCGAGCCATTCCTGGAACCGGGCGTACACCTCGACGTTCAGGTATGCGGCGATCAGCATCTTCGCAGCCGTGCGCACGGCGGCGGCGTCCTCCGTCGGGCAGACATAGATGCGCGCCACGACCTCCTTGCCGGGCCCCACCTCGGGCACGATCCGCTTCACGTCCTCAGCCGAGAGCCAGTTGATGATGGTGCCGTCGCCGAGCTTGCCGGCGAGGCGGAGCATGCCGGGCCGGAGCGCAGCCACGAGGATCGGCGGCACGATCGCCGGCGGCCGCTCCAGACGAAACCCCTTCACGCTGAACGTGTCGTAGTCCTCCGTCACCTTCTCGCCGGCGAGGGCGGCCTTGAGGAAGCGGACCATGTCTCGGTTGCGCTTGTAGGGATCGGTGAACGGGATGCCGTTCCAGCGCTCGACGATCACGTCCGAGGACGTGCCGAGGCCGAACTGGAACCGTCCCGGCGCCGCCTCGGCCATCGTCGCAACGCACATCGCCAGCGTGGCAGGCCCGCGTGTGAACGACGGGACGATGGCGGTACCGAGGCGGAGCTGCGGCACCCAGGCCGTCGCCATCGCAAGCGGCACGAATCCGTCCGTGGCGCTCGCCTCGGCCGACCACACATCGGAGTAGCCGAGGGCGGCGATCTCCTCGATCAGCTCGCGCTGTTCGCCGAGAGGCGCCCGGTCATAGGGGATGGTGATGCCATAGCGGCTCATGGGGGCGCATCCTACCGACACTGACCCCGAGCCCCCGGGGGCCGGCGGCGACCCCAGCGGTTGGCAGCCCTTCGGCGCAAGCTACGTTGCGTGACGTGACGACCCTCGCCGAGCGGCTCGGCTACCAGAGCGACGACCGCCTCCTCATCGTCAACTGCGACGACCTCGGCAGCTCGCAGGCGGCCAACTCGGGCGTCTACGAGGTCCTCCGCCAGGGAGCAGCCACGTCGGCCTCGCTCATGGTCCCCTGCCCGTGGGCCCGCGGCGCCGCCGCCGACTACCGCGGCGAGGACGTCGGGGTCCACCTGACCCTCAACGCCGAGTGGGACACGTACCGATGGGGGCCGATCACCCAGTCGCCGTCGTTGCTGGACGGTGACGGGGGGTTTCCCCGCACGATCACCGACGTCTTCGAGCACGCAGATCTGGACGAAGTCCGCCGGGAGTGCAGGGCGCAGATCGAGCGGGCGATCCTGTGGGGTTTCGACGTGAGTCACATCGACTCGCACATGGGCACCTTGCAGCTGCGGCCGGAGTTCTTCGACGTGTACCTGGACCTCGCCGACGAGTTCCGGCTGCCGCTGCGGCTCTCGGGCGCCGGCACCGAGCGCATGATCGGGTTCCCGTTCCGTGCCTTGGCGGCCGAGCGCGGCGTGAGCTATCCGGACCACTTCCTCTTCGTGCCCGGCAACGGCGTCGGGAGCCAGGCGACAATTTCGGCCGCGATCGGGTCGCTGCGACCGGGCGTGACCGAGGCCTACCTGCATCCGGCGTCCGACACCCCGGAGCTCCGAGCGATGTCGCCGGACTGGCAGGACCGCGTGGACGACCACGACTGGCTGCTCGACCCGGCCGGCCTCGGCGCCCTCGTCGAGCGGGCAGGGGTGAAGTCGATCGGCTACCGGGAGCTGCGCGACCTCATGAGAGCCGACGGGCGCCCTTAACCCTGCCGCCGGCGGGCCGCCGAGACGGCGAACAGCGATGCCCGCCCGATGCCCTTCAGGCGCTTGGGCGGCAGCCGGCGCCAGGCGAACTCGGGGCTGTCGGCGAGTTGGTCGTGCATCTCCTGTGAGACGACGACTGTCGACGGCCGGGCGACGTCGACGATCCTCGAGGCGAGGTTGACGACGGGGCCGAAGAAGTCGCCGCCGTGCGACAGGACCGCCCCGCACGCAAGACCGGCGCGGGCCGCCGGCACGGACTCCTCGTCGTGGAAGGTGTCGACGAGGTCGACGGCGATCGTCGTGGCCTGGTGCGCCTCGTCGGCGACGAACATCACCTCGTCACCGATCATCTTCACGACGCGGCCGCCGCTCTCGGTCACGCGGTCGTAGACGATCGTTTCGAAACGGTCGATCAGCTCCCCGAGCTGCTCCTCGGCGATGTCCTCGGTGACGGCGGTGAAGCGCACGAGATCGACGAAACCCACCGCCAGCGTCGCCGGCCGCCCGATGTGCTCCGGATCCGCCAGCTTCCGCCACAGGGCGGCCCGAAGCTGGCGCCGGTAGACGTAGCCGATCAGGTGGTCGATCTGCTCGGGGTCCGGTGAGCTGAGCGCCCCGGCGATCTCCTCCTGGCTCATGCCGGCGCCGGCGAGCTGGTTGATGTTGGCGACGATGTTGTCGCTCGTGACCTCGGCGACGCGGGAGAGCGCCGCTGCCATCACCCGGGTCTGGTACACGACCTCGTCCGCCGGTGCCAGCTGCTGCAGCGCCAGGGCGGCCATGCGGAGGGCCTGCAAATCGTCCTCGACGAAGACGGCTTCGTCATCTGGGACCGGAGGGAACCCCATCGCCCGCCAGAGGCGCCCGGCCAGCTCGCTGTCGACGCCGGCTGCCGCCGCCAGCTCCCCGGCGGTGAACTTCGCCTGGCTGGAGAAGAGGAGCTCGTCGAGGGCGAGCAACGGGCTGCCGACTGCGGCGACCGCCGGCGCGCCGTCCTCGGGGCAGGCTTGGCCGGCCCCAGCCGGCGCATCCGGCCCGGCCGCTGGCGCCTGGCCGGGGGAGGAAGGCACGTCGGGATCCGTACGCGTCACCGCAACAGTGTGCCAGCCGCGGACGCCCCGCCACGGTTGTCGTCGCGGCGCCTCGGCTGGCGGCGCGCAACCGGCGCGCAACGCCGCCCGCTCCGGCACCTCTCGATACCGGAGACGGGCGGCGTGGCCCCCCTCACTTGGTGATCTGTTTCAGTTGACGGCTGAGCTCAGAACTCCGTCTTCGTCAGGATCTCGGCCTGCAGTGCCTTGTACTCCGCCGAGTTCGTGATCGGGAGCAACGACATGAGCTTGGCCATGTTGCCCGTCACCCGCACGCGTCCCTGCATGAAGGCGGCGTTGGCGTCGAGCTCGCCCTTCTGGATGCGGAGTGCGTCCTCGTAGCTCTGGGTCAGGGTGACTTCGGCGTCCTCGAGCTCGCCCAGCTGGCTCTCGAGCAGCTTGCCGTTCTCGAGGACCCAGTAGTACTTGATGTCCCCGTCGGGGCCACCGGTTACCACGTACTGCATGCGGGCGGTCGCTCCCGGCCGTTCCGGCTGCGACTCGGCAAGGACCTTGCCTTCGTCGAGCCACTCTTGGGTGAGCCACTTCGCCATGTCGTTCCTCCTCATGATCGGGCCGCACTCGACCCGGACAAACCGCGATCTTACGAGGCCAGGATGTTAGGCGCCCTGGACAGGGCGCGCCTGCGGAATGCTCATGCGGCGCTGCTCACCCCCGAGGACCGCTTCAGCGATCGGCCGGCATCCGGATACCGGCGAACAGGTCAGACTCCGGCAGTTCGCTCTCGACGCGGCTTCGGGCCAGCACGTAGTCGTCGAAGGGGTGCACCGTGCGCATCACCTCAGGCGGGAGCCCGAACCAGAACTTCGAGGTCGGATCGACCTGTGTGGCGTGCGCCAGCAGCGCCCGCCGGCGGATGTCGCCGAAGCCGTTGCTCAAGTCGATCGACGTGGTGATCTGGTCGTCCTCGCCGGGCCGGTCGAGCCACCGCGCGTCGAAGGGTGACTCCAGCCCGAGCTCGAGGAACTTCTCGTGGGTGGCGACGATGCGCCGCTTCGACCAGACGGTGTAGTAGAGCTTCGCCGGCTCGTACGGTTCGCCGGCTTCGGGGAAAGCTCCGGGGTCGCCGGCGGCGTCGAAGGCTGCCACGGAGATCTCATGGACGCGGATGTGGTCGGGGTGGGGGTAGCCACTGTGGTCGTCGCCATAGGTGATGATCACCTGAGGCTTCGTACGTCGGATCTCGGCGACCAGCTTGCCGGTCGCCTCCTCGATGGGCGCGGCGGCAAAACTCGCAGGGTTGGCATTTGCCTCCGAGTCCGGCATGCCCGAGTCGCGGTATCCGAGCAGGATGAGCTCGTCGTAGCCGATGATCTCGACTGCCGTCTCGAGCTCGCGAGCACGCACGGCGGCGATGTCCGCCTTCACCTCCGGGGTGTCCATGGCCGGGTTGAGGATGTCTCCTTCCTCACCGCCGGTGCAGGTGACGAGCACCGTGTGAACACCCTCGGCCTGATATCTGGCCACGGTCCCGGCGCCCTTCGACGCTTCGTCGTCGGGGTGGGCGTGGACCGTGAGAAGGCACAGCTGCTCGTCCATTGCAGTCACGCTACCGCCCGCTCCACGCGCGGCCCTACACTGCATCGTTGCGGCCGACGCGAAGAGAGGAAGGCGCAGATGGGTGTCATGAAGCGGCTCACGGGCATCGTCCAGGCCAAGGCGAACAAGGTCATGGACCGGGTCGAGGATCCGCGCGAGACGCTCGACCTCTCGTACGAGAAGCAGCTCGAGCAGCTTCAGCAGGTTCGCCGCGGCGTGGCCGATGTCGCCACTGCCCGCAAGCGCATCGAGCTGCAGGCTCAGCAGCTGCAACAGTCGGCCGCCAAGTTGCAGGACCAGGCTCGCCAGGCTCTGGCTCAGAACCGGGAGGACCTCGCTCGCGAGGCGCTCAGCCGGCGCGCCGGCATCTCGACGCAGCTCGAAGGACTGAAGACACAGCACGACCAGTTGGTCGAGCAGGAGAGCCGCTTAGTCGCCACCACCCAGGCGCTTCAGACCCGCGTGGAGTCGTTCCGGACCCAGAAGGAGACACTGAAGGCGTCTTACACCGCTGCGCAAGCTCAGACCCGGATCGGTGAAGCCGTCTCCGGCATCTCGGAGTCCATGACCGACACCGGACTTGCCATGCAGCGGGCGCAGGACAAGATCGCCCAGATGCAGGCTCGGGCCGGCGCCGTGGACGAGCTCCTCGCCTCGGGAACCCTCACCGACCTGTCCGGGTCGTCCGACCCGCTGCAGGCCGAGCTCGACAAGACGAGCGCCCAGTCGCAGATCGAGCTCGAGCTCGCACAGATGAAGGGTGCGCTCGCTCCGCCGGCGCCGACGGGGGCGCTCACGACCGGCGGCGCAGCGACCGACGAGGCCGACGGCGACGCCGCCGATGCCGAGACCGTGGACGCCCTGCCGCGGCCAGCCGCCGCTCCCGCAGGGACCGCTGCTCCGGCGGGAGGCGAGGCGTCCCCGAGCGACGACCTCTTCTCGCTCGGATCCGAAGGGAGCCAGCCATGATCGTGCGCATCCTCGAGGAGGGGCAGTACGAGGTTCCCGACGAGGAGCTCGGGGCGCTCGAGGCGCTCGACGCCAAGCTCGCCGAGGCCATCGACGCGAACGACGCCGATCGCTACTCCGAAATCCTGTCCGAGCTCGCCGCTGAGATCCGCGCTCGCGGCACGGCGCTTGGCGCCGATACGATTGTGTCATCGGGACTGACGGTCCCCCATGAAGGTACATCTCTCGAGGAAGTGAAGCGGCTCCTCGCCTCCGGGGACGCCGTCGAGGTCTGATTCATCATGAGCCGTAGCAAATTCCAAGTCGATCACGGTCTTACCGCCCGCATGGTCACGACGATGTTCCTTCTCGGGCTCGTCTACGCCGTCGCCGTCACCGCGGCGATCTTTGCCGGTGCCCAGATCGAGCTCGTCGTCGCCATCGCGGCGATCTTCCTCATCGCCCAGTTCTTCTTCTCGGACCGCATCGCCCTCTGGTCGATGAAAGGTCAGGTCGTCACGCCCGAGCAGTCGCCGCAGCTGCACGCCATCGTCGATCGGCTCTGTGCCCTCGCCAACATGCCCAAGCCGCGGGTGGCCGTGGCCCAGAGCGACATCCCCAACGCCTTTGCGACCGGCCGCAGTCAGAAGGCCGCCGTCTTGTGCGTGACCACGGGCATCCTCCGCCGGCTGAGCCCCGAAGAGCTCGAAGCCGTGCTCGCCCACGAGCTCTCCCACGTGGCGCATCGCGACGTCGCCGTCATGACGATCGCCAGTTTCCTCGGGATTCTCGCCGGGCTCGTGACGCGGATGCTCACCTGGGGCGTGATCCTCGGAGGCGGCCGCGGGCGCAGCAACAACCAGGGCGGCAGCCCGCTCATCGTCGTCGAGCTGGCGGCCCTCGCCTTCGCGGCGGTGATCTACGTCATCAGCTTCCTGCTCGTCCGAGCGCTCTCGCGCTACCGGGAGCTGGCGGCCGACCGCTCCGGCGCCATCCTCATCGGCCAGCCGCGGCTGCTCGCCAACGCCCTCGTGAAAGTCACCGGCGACATCGGCCGCATCCCGACCCGCGACCTCCGCACCGCCCAGGCGTTCAACGCGTTCTTCTTCGCTCCCGCTCTGACGCAGGGGTCCAGCGTGGCCAACCTCTTCGCCACTCACCCCACCCTCGAGGTTCGCCTCGAGCAGCTCGCCAAGCTCGAAGCATCCATGGGCCGCACCGTCTGAGCCGGTAGCGCCGCTCATGAGGATCCTCGACATCCTCGCCGGCAGGACCAAGCCGGCACAGGCGGACCTCGACGCCCTCTTCGGCCTCTCGAGCGCGTTCATCACCCTCGAAGCGAGCCAGTCCCTCGTCCCCACTGGCGAAGCCGGCGTCTGTTACAAGCCCGCCGCCGGCCAACCGTTCGCCCAGACCGCCGACGAGATGGAGTCCCTCCTCGGACTCGCCGGCGGCCCGACCAAGGTTCGCGAAGAGACCGATCAGTACGGCTTCCATTGGGTGGTCATCGGGTCGGCGGTCGATGGCGGCGCCCCGGCGGCCGACCCGCAGGAGCTCGTCAACGAGGTCCACCTCGTGAACACGACGTTGCAGGAGCAGGGTTTTGGACCGCAGCTCCTCTGCTCGGTGTTCGGGTTCCGCCCGAAGGAGGCCGCCGCCGGCTCCCCCGCCACGACCTATCTCGTGTACCTGTACAAACGCGGCACGTTCTACCCCTTCGTGCCGCTCCCCGGCCGGGAGCAGCGCGACCCCGAGACCGAGCTCGTCCTCAGCATGGCCGTCGCCGAGGACCTGAAGGTCGAGAAGGACAAGGCGAACTGGATGGCGCTGTGGGGGCTGCCGGTCCATTGAGCTGCCGGTTGCACTGAGCGCCCGGGGTACCGGGCGGCCCCGGCCGCGTCCGGCGCCTTCCCACGCCGGCCGGAATCGCCGGGCCGAGCTGATCAAACCATCGGCCGGCGCCGACTGCGCAACCGCCTGCCGTAGGCGGATCGGTACCCCGGGCGGGCCCGGAGCGGAATGAGGCCTCCCCCTTCCCGCCAGGGATCCCACGCCGGCGGAGCCGAGGCGAGGTAGCTCCCGATGATGGCGACGATGCGCTCGCGGTCGATCTCGGTGCGGCCGTCGCCGCTCGGGTGCAACCGCCCGACGATGGCACCAACGCTGTTGGCTTCCCATTCGAGCCCTGACGGTTCCTCGGCCGACAGCTGGGCCGCCAGGGGACCGAGATCGGGCCGCAGCGGCACGCGCCGGCTCACCGTTCGCACCCATCCCTCGTAGCGGAGGTAGCACTCGGCAAACGGCCCGTCGAAGGCGACGATGCGGCTTGCGGCCGTCGCCGAGTGGACGGCGGCTGCATGCACCGGCAAGCCGCCGGCGGCGCCGGGAAACCTCCTCCCGCCATCCCCGGGAGCGCCGGCGGCCACGACGGCGAGGTCGAGACCCGGCTGCTCGCTGATCACGACGTCACGTCGCTCGAGAGCCGCCCGCCCGGCCGCCAGCTCGGCGAGCTCGGCCGACCAGTACGAGGAGAAGGCGTCCGGCCGCGCCAGCAGATCGCCCACAATCGGCAGTACGGCCCGGTAACGCTCCGAGGTGCCAGAACCCACGCCGGCCTCCGCCTCGGCAAGCGGATTGATGGCAAAGGAGACTCGCGCAGCGGTGTCGTCGGCGACCACGCCGAAGTCGCCGCACATGGCGACGGCTACGACCAAGCCGGCCGCGGCCAGGGCGGCGGCAGGGTCGACGAGGGCGAACACCGACATGAGGCCGTCTTCGTCGAAGTGGTCGTTCGTCACCGCCTCGGCCAACCGACCGCGCTCGATGACCTCGCGCAGCCCCCGACCCGCCACTGCCGGCGACCGCGTTCTCTGCACCGGGCTGGCGCCCGACACGAGGCGGACGTACTCGAGGACGCTCGCCGCCGACACGTCACGGGCGAGTGCCGGTGGCGTCGGGCTCTGTGGCCAGTGCGAGAGGGTGAGCACGGAGGCCGGTCTGGCCGCCCCGTCGACCATCACGTGCGGCCGCTCCGCCAGGGTTTCATAGCCGGCGAACGGCAAGGCCGGAAACGTGGCTGCGGCGCGAGCCATCGTTCGGTGGAGTGCGAGCCCGACGGGCTCAGCCCTCGAGGGCGACGTCGTCGAGGAGGCTGGCGAACTTCAGCCGGGCCGCCTCCCGCCGCGTGGGCACGTGCTCGGTCGGAACCTCCACCCGCCCGTAGCGCTTCAGCACCTGGCGTGCGACCGTCACGCGGTGGACCTCGTCGGGACCGTCGTAGATGCGAGCCGCCCGAGCTGCCCGGTACATGTGCTCGAGTGGCATGTCCGTCGAGAAACCCAAGCTCCCGTGCACCTGGATCGCCCTGTCGATCACGTTGTAGAGCACCTGGGCCCCGTAGAACTTGATCATGGCGATCTCGACGCGGGCGGCCTGCGGGCCGTCGGT
>JBEKYM010000036.1:0-29953 GCA_049510975.1 Acidimicrobiales bacterium | reverse complement strand
TGTGGAGCTGACCGGACTCGAACCGGCGACACCCGGCTTGCAAAGCCGGTGCTCTACCAACTGAGCTACAGCCCCGTGTCGGTGCTCGCAACGCCTGAGTGCTCGGTGCGGGCGCTGAGAGCCTACGCGCTCGCCGGCGTGCCGCCGTTCAGCGCCGGCGGGCTCGCCGGCGGAGGCGCCGGCGCCACGGCGGGAGACGGCTCGGCGGCGGCAGGCACAACGTGGCTGGCGGCAGCATCGCGATCGCGGGCGGCCTCGCACTCCAGCGGTAGCGATCGCATCAGCTCATCTGCCTCTGCTCCTGAGCGATCCAGCCATCGGACACTCGTTCGCCGGCCGGCGACGTCGAGGTGCACCGACGCCAGTCGGAGGGCACGCTGGAAGGGGCCTTGGGCATATCGGATGCTCTGTACCTTGCCGAGCGGAACCCACTCGGTCAGCCGGCGCACCCGGCCGCTCACCGAAACGGCGCACGACCGGTTCCGGCCCGCTGCGAGGAAGTGATAGCGGAGAGGCGCCCTCACTACTGCGGCTCGGGGCGGACGCGTCAAGGGCACTTCGTGCTCCGCCAACACCCTCCCGAGCAGCCACTCGACCTCTGCCCGGGTGCCGACCGGCAGCAAGGCTCGACGGATGGCACTGCGAGGCTGGTCGTGGCCACGCCGGACGGCGCCGGCAAGATGCAGCTCCAGCCGGCACCAGCCGAAGGGGCGCCAGAGGAGCGGCTCCTGCATCGAGACGGCTTGAACCCGGCCGTAGGGGATCGTCTCGGCCACCCTGGATGCGAACCCACTGCGGATGCGGAGGCCGTCGGGCGCCTCCGCCACGGCGAAATCCCACTCCTCCGTGACACGCCGCACCATGCGGGATACGACCGCGAAGATATCGAGCAGCAGCGTGCCGCCGGCCGCACCGATTGCGGCGGCCGACACCGTCCCGGTAGCGACGAGGACGAGCACGACCGCGAACGGGATCAAGGCTGCGAGTGCCGGGCCGGTCAGGCAGATCGAGCCGATGAGTCGTGAATTCGAGATCTGAAAGAGCGGCCGCTCTGACGGTGCCGGCGTCGTGTCGGGCAAGCCATGAGCCATCGCCAGCAGGCTGGACCGCACCCAGTTGGCGTCCTCGAGCTTCAAGTACTGCAACCGCGCATCCCCGCCCGAGCCGCCGGCGGTACGCACACGTACCTCGGCGAGGCCGAGCATCCGGGCGAGCAGGGGCTCCACCAAGTCCACGGCCTGCACGCGGGCGAGCGGCAGGCGGACGGTGTTGCGCCGAATGAGACCGGTGGCGACCTGCAGCGTGTCGCCGTCGATCCGCCAGGTCGTCACCCACCACGAGACCACGGCGAGGACGAGCACTGCTCCGACGACGACCACGTCCACGATGTCACCCGTGCCGTTGGACTTGCCCGTGCCTGTGGACGCCTGGTGAGCGATGAGCAGCACGAGCAAGCCCAGGAAGGCTCGCCCGATGCGAACGATCGGAGACAGCGGGCTCAGCCGTTGCGGTACCACCGGGAGCGCTCTCGGCAGCAGCTCAGACCCCCGCTGCCTGCGCCTCACCCAGGGCCGCCAGCTGGTCGCGCAGTCGCGTGGCCTCGTCGGGCCGAAGCCCAGGAATGCGGGCGTCGGTGGCCGATGCTGCTGTGTGAAGCTTGATCGTGGCGAGGCCGAAGACGCGTTCGGCCGCACCGGCCGAGACGTCGACGAGCTGCATTCGTCCGTAGGGCACGACGGTGAGGCGCTGTACGAGCACGCCACGGCGGACGAGCAGGTCGCGGGAGCGCTCGTGATAGCCCCACGACCGGTATCGGCGGCTGGCGATGATCTCGCCGATCACGCAGCACGCTGCGAGACCGCCGTAGGCAACGATCGGCCACGCCCCACCGGCCGAGAGCACGGGCACCAAGACGACGAGCCCCACCACCACGGTGGCGGCGGCGACCTCCGCCTGGCGCATCCTGAGCAGCCGGGGCGACGGGCACAACCAGATCTCGCCCGAACCGGGCGTCGAGGTTGGTTCCACGCACTCGACCCTACGCCGCTACGCGCCCAGGGTCTGGGCGATGACACCGGCGGCTTGCGACAAGCGCACCAACCCAGTGATCCCGCCGGTGATGGTCTGCAGGCTGACGAGCTCCCGCTCGGGCGTGTCGACGACGGCGCGGACAACGGCGAAGGGTCGCCGCTCCGCCAGACGGCCCAACCAGGCCGACTCGGTGTCGCAGATGACAGCCCCGCATCGGCCGAGCACCTCTCGCTCGGCACCGCGAGCCGTGCGTCCGGCCGACAGCAACGGAGCAGCTCTCGTCGAGGCGAAACGCCCCGTCAGCGTCCGCTGCAGCCGCTCGGCCAGCCCCTGTGACCGCTCGTCCAGCGGCGCAGGTGGCCGGACGACCTGCAGGAGGCCGTCAGGGTCGGCGTCGGCGATGCCGAACGCCGTGGCGACAACGAGATCGCCGGCCTGGAAGCCCGTCGCGAGCGCTCCTCCCACGCCCAGCACCACGACGGGAACACCGTCAGGAAGTGACGAAGCAAGCCGGGAAGCCGCACGCCGCGCACGCAGCGGTCCCATCCCAGTCAGGTGCACCCGACCCGACGACGCCGGCGTCCGTCGGGGGACACCGCGTTCTGAAAGCCTGAGGCCGATGATGGCCGCCATCGCCTCGGGCGGCAGAGCGGACAGGATGACGAAGGCGTTCGAGTCGTCTCGGTCGCGCCCCATGCTCCACGATCCTGGCAGACGACATCCGACTCTTGAAACTCGGCCTGAGCGCCGTAGCGGTAATCTGTGTTGCGGACAGGTGACAAGGAGCAAGGGTGGCCAACGACGGAGCGTCGTCGATGTCCAATATGACGGCGATCACTCCGGGATCTGCCGCGCCCCCGCGCCAGGTTGGCCTGCCGGTGCGGGACACGCCGGTCGGCACCGTCATCACAGCCGAGATACCTGCCGTTCACGCCGGTCCCTCCTACGGCGTGCTGCTGCCGGACGGCACCGTCTGGTACCCCGGGTCGCCCAAGCGACTGCCGGCGCCGCTCATTCTCCGGGTCGTCGTGTGGATCCTCGCCTTCGCCGTCTTCCTGGCGGCGGCGGGCGACATCATCATTCATGAGCGCCCGAGCTGGGTGGGCCCGCTTCGTCACATCGTGCCCGCTCAGTCGCTTGCCTCATCCTCGGGAACGACGCTCGGCACGCAGCCGTCCGGCGGTCACGGCAACGGAGGCGGGGCGGCGGTCGTCACGCTTGCGAGCCCGCAGCCGGCCGCACCGAGCTGGAGCAAGCTTCCGTTCACGGCGTACACCCTGAACAAGGCGAGCTACAACCTCGCAGTTACCGCCGGCAGCCACGAGGCCTGGGTGTCGGCCCAAATCTACGCCACTCAGCAGCAACCCCCCATCCTGCAACAGTCGCTGCTGCAACCGGGCAAGACCATGGTGGTGTCGTTGAAGGACGCCCGCCTCGTGGAGATCGCCGCCGGCGGGACAACGATCGACATCTACGACGGTTTCACCAAAGTCGCCACCGTGCCGACGCCACCGCACTGCCCCTGCCTCGTCCTGCTGCAGCCCGGCCACTGATCGAGCGGCCCGCCGGGTCGGCCGAGCACCGCACCAGGGCGGTCGACGACGACGCCGAGCGAAGACAGCTGAACGGCGCCGGAGACCGGTAGCGTCGGGGCGCTATGGCAACTCCTTCACCGACACCGCTTCCGGCCAGGCGGAACATCGCGAGACAACAACGCTTCTGGACACGCCAGGCCGTGAGCTGGGATCACGGGGCCGGCAACAACCCCGGACTCGTCAAGGTCGTCAACACGGTGCTCTCCGAAGCCGACCCTGGACCGCACGACCGCGCCGTGGACCTCGGCTGCGGCTCCGGTCAAGTCACGTTGGCGCTCGCCGGCAAGACGGCCTCTGTGCTGGCCATCGACGTGAGTCAGAAGATGATCGACCTGCTCCTCGAGAACGCCCGGGCGGCGGGCGCCGCCAATGTCGAAGGTCAAGCCGTTCCCATCGAGGAGCTCGCCTTCGCACCGGGGTCGGTCGACCTCGTGGTGTCGAACTACGCCTTCCACCATCTGCGCGATGCCGACAAGCCCAAGGTCGTCACGCAGATTTTCGGATGGCTGCGTCCGGGCGGGCGCTTCGTCCTCGGCGACATGATGTTCGGCCGCGGTGGCGATTCACGAGACCGTGAGATCATCGCCTCGAAGCTGTCCCTCCTCGTCCGCAAAGGTCCTGGCGGCTGGTGGCGCATCGCCAAGAACGGCGGCCGATATCTGTTCCGGACCCAGGAGCGACCCGTGTCGATGGCGGCGTGGGTGGCGATGTTCGAGGGGGCGGGTTTCGAGCAGGTGAAGGCCGTGCCCGTCGTGAACGAGGCCGCCGTCGTGGTCGGCACACGTCCCGGCTGAGCAGCAACGGACGGCTGAACCAGACGCCGTCACGAAAAGTTCGCCTCACGTTCGCGAAGAGGACACCCCAGGTTCACCTCGTCTGCGTAGGGTCGGTACCCGACGGCGAGCTTCGGACGGCCCAACTTCCGTAGGCCCAACTTCCAGTGGTATGGCCCCCACAGCTCCGGCGGACTGGCCCACAGTCCGCGGCGAACGTGCATCCGTCCGGCCGGTCGGGACATTGGACGTGCTCCGGCGGCACGTGCCATCCCCCCAGGACCCGACCGGTTGGACGGAAGCACGAGGGCCGTCTCGATCTCGGCCGTGCCGGAACGGAAGGTCCAGCAAGGCGAAGAGCACGAGAGCGACGGCGGCGGCCGACACGATGTACCAGGGCCACGGGCCGAGCACGCTGAGCAGCGTCCACTCTCCCGGGACGCGACGCAAGTACATGTAGTCGCCGCCCGTCACGGCGTCGATGGCGCCGACGACGGCCGAATACCCGAGGGTGATGACCCAGGTGCGCACGACCGCCCCACGTCGCGGAACGAGGCGCTGCCCGACCACGAGAAACAACGCCGCGCACACGATCGCCGCATGCGCCACGACGTACTCGACGAACTGGAGGCTGGGCCAGCCGACCTTCAGATCCGGCGTCAGCAGCGACTGAAGGCTGCCGGCGAGTCCCCAGAAGTAGGTGACCTCGACGAGGAGCCGGTTCCGGCTGAGCAGGGCGGCGGCGGCCACGAGAGCGGCGACGTCGCACAGGGCGAAGGGGAGCGAGCTGGCCGCCCTGAAGGGCTGGCCGCCGAGGGTCGTGTCCAGCCAGAGACCGCTCGTGACGAGCAGCGCCGCCGCCAGCACTGCGTTGGCCGGCCGGATCCAGCGGGCAGGGCGGTCCGCTGTTCCCCCATGGCGGCGCCCGGCGACGCAGAGCGAGGTCGCCGTGACGATCGTGACCACGAGCGTGGCGATGTAAGCGGGCGAGAAGACTCGCACGGCTCAACGCTACGGCACCGCCGGCCCGGCGGCGGTGCGCGGCGGATCGGCCCGATGTTCGCCGTGTCGGGCCGATCCGCCAAGCCTGTGGGGCGAGCCGCTAAGCGGGCACGTCCTGGTAGTAACCGCTGTGCGGGTTCGACAGGTACGGGAAGTCCGGCCGGTAGTTCTCGCCGATGGAAGCGAGCCCGCTCGGGCTGCCGTTCGAGTTCGGGTTCTCGAGGTCGTAGATCGCCCCGGCAGCCGCATCGGGCGTGTAGCTCGAGTCGACGAGCGAGTACGTGAGGCCGGCGACGGCCCGCAACTCGATCGTGGCGACGTCGTCGAAGACTCGACGGCCGTTCGGGAAGCCGGCGAGGTCTCCGCCGAGAATGCCGAGGATGTTCGGGCTCTTCGACGGCGGGATGGCGAGGTTCAGGCGGAGCTCATCGGCAAGGGTGCCTCCCGTGTAGTTCTGGAAGCCGGGGATGATGCCGGACGGGATGCCCGATAGCAGGATGGCCACGAGATCCGACCGCGGTCCCGAGATGCTCGCCAGGTTCGGGAACACGTTCGGGTAGAGCACCGGCAGGAGCGCACCGAGCACCGGGCTCGTGTAGTAGCTCTCGAACTGCGAGTCGTCCGCGGGCGACTGCGAGTTCCAATTGTCCTTGTCGCCGATGCCGATGATGACCTCGTTGATGAGCGGGTTGCCGAGGCGGGACACCTGCGACCACGGCCCGGCCGTCGTGGACTCAGCCGGCGTGCGGCCCATGACCGAGGCGGCCTGCCGGCTCGCCGTGGTCCAGACGCCGATGACGGCGTTCGGGTCGGTCACGCTCGTCGGCACCTTGCCGTCCGCCGTGAGGTCCCGGATGGGCACCTGGATGGCGATGCTGTGGACGTTGACGGTGGCCGTCGTGTTGACACCGGGCTGCGCCTTGCTCGGGATCAGCTGCAGGTTCTGGAACGGCCGCAGGTCGCCGAGGTCGAAGATCGCCCCGAGGTCGACGTAGAAACCCTCCGCCCGCTGCCCGCAGAACACCCTCTGGCCATGACCCATCGTCTGGACGGCAGCTTGGGCGAGCGACCCATAGTTCGGAATGGAGCGGGGCCCGACGTTGCACGGCGGGCATGGCAGTCCACTGCCAAGAACCGTCGAGCCGGAGCTGTCGACGCGGGTGACGGAGTAGAACTGCTTCAGGTTCCAGTTCGGGCTGTCGATCGAGAGGATCTGGCCGGTGTTGTACAGGAAGTACCCGGGGTTGGCGATCTCGGTGTTGAACTGGAACTGGTAGGTGATGTCGGGCGTGCCCGAACCGGTGTTGTCGATGTTGATCTCATAGAGGACGTCGTCGCCGAACGAGTAGAAGTTCGGTCCGCCGGCCGGGCCCTGCAGGGGCACGTAGTTGGCGATGATCGTGACGACGTCAGGTCGCTCGGGACTGACGAAGGCATACAGGTCAGTGCTGTCGGCGACGGGATCCTGCGAGATCCCTGGGGCTTCGCGGTGTGAGGACATGTTTGGCTCGTTTCGGTCGTGAGCTCAGGGGCTCGGTCAGTCGGCAGCCCGCGCCAGGCGGGAGACGAGGGCGCGGTCGTGGAGGATGACCTCCCGCTCGCCGATCAGAATTCGCACTTCGTCCTTGCGCACGTCTGGCACGTGGGCGACGAGGGCGCGGTTGGCGCTCTTGGACGTCTTGGACGTCTTCGACGTCGCTCGCGACGCCGCGGCCGCAGTGGGCCGCTTCGTGCTCGACGTCCCCCGTGACAACGCCTTGGGCGCCACCACGAGTGCTCCCGCCGCAGCCGCGGTGGCACCGCTCTGCTTGAGGAACGACCGCCTGGACAGTTCGTTCATCTGGCTACCTCCCCGATCGTGGGCGTTCGGAGCGGGCGGGTCGGAGACTCCTTCGCCCGCCTCGGTTCCCCGGCTACGCGCCGGCGCCCGTGGGTCTACGGAGGGGGGAGGGGAGGCGGATGAGGGTTTCTTGTGGCGGTGCGGTGGAGCGCGCTACTCGCTGGCGTCGCCCGGCACCGACGACGGCAGCGGGGCCGTCTGCGGGGCGGCTGTCTTGCCGGCACCGAAGCGCTTGCGCCACCCGAGGCGGGCGACTCCGACAGCCAGCTGGGTGTTGCTCATGCGATCCTGCCGAGCGTTCCGCTCGCGTTCGACCTCCCGGGTGAACCGGCGGCTCGTCGTCGTGATCTGCCAAACGACGACGGCAAAGGCCAACGAAACAATGGCCAACAGGATGTGGATCGCCTTGAACGACCAGCTGAAATGGCCGACGACCATGTTGCGCACGAGCACGATCCAGACCCAGGCCGTCCAGATGACCGATGCCCGCAGGAGCAGGGACGCTCGGCGGCTCATGGCGCCATGGTAAGGCGCTCGGGCAGACTGGAGTGAGCGCCTCCTCCGGCCGACCGGCCGCGGGGGCGCCACGCCGGGGCAGGAGCGACAGACATCAGGGGGGATACGGAATGACACGCGCACTTGGACGCACCTTCCTCGTCGCGGCCGTCGTGGCCGCTTCGGCGGCGGCGGGAGCCCTCTCGGTGGGGAGCTCGGATGCCTCGGCGGTGACTGGCGGCTTGTCCGTCCTACCGCCGGCACCGATCTGGAAGACGGCATCCGAGGCGATGCCGACGAGACCGGCATCGTGCTCGCCCACGAGCTCGCCAAAGAAGTCGGGTGGGCGGGCCGGCTCGGCCGGGTCCCGACCACAGGACACCGCCTCGCTCACCGGTATCCCGCTCTGGCCGGCCCCTCCCACGGGCGCCAACCCCGAGGACTACGCCGCCAACGATCGCACAGTCGTGCAATCGCCGCCGGTGCAGCCTACGAACTGGACGATCGACGGCAACAACTGGAAGCTCGCGAGCGAGCGGACCTCCGACACCTCCGTCTCGTCCAACCCGCAGGAGCTCTGCGGCGTCGAGGGCAACAGCAACGACCTCGCCTGGCAGACCACGACCGGCAACCCGACGACCGTGATCGCCATCCTCGACTCGGGCATCGAGTGGTGCGACCCGGGCATCGTCGACAAGATCGCCATCAGCCGTGCCGCCTTGCCGCTGCCGGAGAACGCCGCCGGCCAGACCAAGCCGGAGCTCGAGAGCCTCGGCCAGCAGTTCCTCGACAACGACCCGTACGACCTCGACGACTCCGGCGTCTTCAACGTCGCCCAGTACGCCAACGACCCCCGCGTCGCCGCCGTCGTGGCCGACTACGGCGGCACGTTCTGCTCGGTCGCCTACAACAACGGCGGGGGCAGCGACCCCTACACGGGCATCTCGCCCGAGGACCTCATCCGCACGTTCGGAACGCCGAAACTCCCCAACGGCTCAGCCAACCCCTATGACGAGGCCATCAACAGCCCCGCCGGCTTCCTCGACGCCATCGCCGGCTGGAACTTCCTCGACAACGACAACGACCCCGTCGACGACGTCCACTACGGCCACGGCACCGGTGAGGCCGAGGACATGGCCGGGTCGGCGGATTCGCTCAACCAAGAAGTCGGCGCCTGCCCGGACTGCATGGTGCTTCCCGTGCGGGTCGGAACGAGCTTCATCGCCACGTCGGACACCTTTGCCCAGGGCGTGCTCTTCGCCGTCGACTCCGGCGCCACGATGGTGTCCGAGGCACTCGGTGCGGTCGACGCCACCCCGACGGCCCGCCAGGCGATCGCCTATGCCGCCGCCCACGGCGTGCCCATCGTCGGCAGCGCTGCCGACGAAGAGTCCGAGCACGACAACCTGCCGGCCGGCCTCGGCGGCATCATCGACGTCAACTCGACGACCTCGGAGACGAGCTGGAAGCCGGCCAGCTACCTCTATCTGAACGGTTGCACCAACTACGGCCCGGAGATCTCGGTCACGGTCGAGAGCGCCAGCTGCTCCTCAGAGGCCACCGGGAAGACGTCCGGCACCGTCGGGTTGCTCGAGTCGGAGGCGGCCGACGCCGTAAGCGCCGGCACCATCAAGGACTACCCCGGCCTCAAGTCCGCCACGGGCGCACCCGTGCCGCTCTCGGCCAACGAGGTCCAGCAGCTCGTGACGATGTCGGCCGACGATGTCGACTTCGCCACAGCCGCACCGAACGCCACACCGCCGGCGCCGGCGGACAACTACGGGGTCAGCTCGACGGGGATCCCGTTCGGGACGACGACGATGTACCGAACGACGGCCGGTTTCGACCAGTACACGGGGTGGGGGCGGCTCGACGCCGCCCGCATCGTGCAGTGGGTGGCCGAGGGGCGCATCCCGCCCGAGGCGACGATCTCCAGCCCGGGCTACTTCCAGACCTTCGACACCAGCGGCGACCTGACGGTGACCGGGCGGGTGGCCGCGGTCCGCTCGACGTCCTACAAGTACCAGGTTGACGTCGGCGTCGGCACCGGGCCGGCCCCCACGGCCTGGCACCTCGCCGCTCAAGGCACAGGCACGAGTCCGAAATCCGGTGTGCTCGCCACGATCCCGCTGGCGTCGATCGCCGCTCTCTTCCCCGGCGGCGCCGCCTCCCTCACCGGCGGTCCGGCGCTCAGCAACGGCAGCCC
The DNA here is from genome assembly GCA_049510975.1 of Acidimicrobiales bacterium. GTDB lineage: Bacteria > Actinomycetota > Acidimicrobiia > Acidimicrobiales > Bog-793 > JAKACA01. The sequence continues at coordinate 20,011 of JBEKYM010000036.1, read as the reverse complement.
GGACGTCGACCGCTTCACCTTCACGATCCGGGTGCTGGTCGAAGATGCCAAAGGCCTCGTCGGCGTCGCCCAGGCGGCTGACTTCATCCACCATGACAGCGGCCTCGTCGGCGGGGCGCCGTTCCAGTTCTCGAGCTCGATCGATGCTCCCCTGAAGCTCGCCCCCATCGGTCCGAACGGCGAGAACGTGCTGCTCGTGCCGCAGGCCGACGGGACCATCAATGCCCTGCTTCCCGGCGGCAGCGAGCTGCCGGGCTGGCCCGTCTACACGAACGCCGATCCCTTCCACGCCTCCGAGGAGGCCTTCGCCTCGAAGGCCGTCACGGCCATTCCCCGCGGCGAGATCATCGGTGGCGTGGCGGTCGGGGACCTGGCCGACGCCTCCGGCAAGAGCCTCGACGTCGTCGCCACCGACACCAATGGGTACACCTATGCCTGGAATTCGGCTGGGAAGCTCCTGCCCGGCTGGCCCGTGCACACCAACCCGGCCTTCTCGTCCCCTTCGGCAAGAAACCCCGACAACCGCCTCCTCCCCGGCATCTGGTCCGCACCGTCTCTCGGCAGCTTGCAGGGCAACGGCGAGCTCGACGTCGTGGCGTCGTCCCTCGACCGCCACGTCTATGCCTGGCAACCGGATGGCCAGGCCGTGCCCGGTTGGCCGGTGCTCGTCGTCGACCCGAGCAAAGTCGCCTCCGTGGACCCGACGACGAACCAGGTGACGTTCAACTCGAATGCCAACGTCCTCATCGGCTCGGAGCTCGTCGACACGCCGGCGATCGGCACCGTGTCGGGCCACGGACCGCCCGATGTGATCGTGGGGGCGGACGAGGAGTACTCCGAGCCGGCGAACGCAGCCCTCGGCGAGGCGTCCCTGCTCACGTCGTTCACGACGCCCGGGAACTCCCGCCTGTACGCCATCTACCCGAACGGCTCCCTGCACCCCGCAGCGCCCGGTGCGCCGAAGCCGCCGGGAATGCCGGATCCGGGGGCGTTTCTCACGGGCTTTCCGGTGAAGATCGCCGACCTCGATCCGGGGCTGCTCCCGACCATCGGCGACGGCATCGTCGGCAGCCCGGCGCTCGCGCCCATCGAGAGCGGGCAGCTCGACATCGTCACGGGGTCGACGGCCGGCCCGGTCTACGAGCTGACCGGGACCGGCGCCTCCGTGCTCGGGACGAGTGGCGGCCTCCCGAACGTGCTCCGCTTCGTCCCGCCGGGCCAGACCTTCTACGGCGACCTGCTCAACGCAGCGGTACCTGCGCTCGGGAGCCCGGCGGTGGCACCGCTCGGCCCAGCAACGTCGTCGCTCAGCGTCGTGGATCCAGCCGCCAGCGTCGGCCGCTTGCTCGACGAGGAGGAGCCGGGCGAACAGTCGCCCCACAGCAACCAGATCGTCGCCTGGTCGACCTCGGGCACGATGCGCACCGGCTCTCCCGCTCTGATGAACGACCTGCAGTTCTTCGCCCAACCGATCGTGGCCGACGTGAACGGCGAGGCCGCCGGCGGCTACGTCGTGGAGGCAAGCGGGTTGTACGACCTACGCGCGTACGGTCCGACCGGCGTGGAGGCGCCCGGCTTCCCCAAGTTCACGGGTGGCTGGGTGACGGGCGGCGCCGTCGTAGGCCCGTGGGGTGCCGACGCCGATCAGATCGTGGCGACGGCCACGCGAACCGGATCGCTGCTCATCTGGTCGACGCCGACGCCGGCGTGTTCCTCACCGGGTCCCTGGGCGCAGTCGCACCACGACCTCTGGAACTCGAACGACCTGGCCAAGACGGGCACACCGCAGCCAACCTGTGCAGCCGGAAGGCGGTCCGGGCCTGAGTTCCCCTAACCTGCGGCGCCATGAGCTGCGCGCCACACGAGTTGCCGTGAGGGTCACCTGCACCGGGCATGCCGGGCTGTTCATCGAGACCGCCCACGGCTCCATCCTGTGCGACCCGTGGCGCAGCCCTGCCTATTTCGCCTCCTGGTTCGTCTTCCCGGACAACGCTGCGGTCGCCTTCGAGGAGCTTGCGCCCGATTACCTCTACCTGTCGCATCTGCACCGCGATCACTACGACCCGGAGCTGCTGCGCCAACTGATCCCGAAGACGACGACGGTCCTGCTGCCCGACTTCCCGACCGACGACCTCCGTGTGGCGCTGGAGGACCTCGGTTTCACCTCGTTCGTGTCCACGACGAACGGCGAGCCCGTCGAGCTCGACGGCCTGCGGGTCATGATCGCGGCGATGACCTCGCCCGCCGACGGGCCGCTCGGCGACTCGTGCCTGGCGGTGGACGACGGCAGCGTGCGCTTCCTCAACCAGAACGACGCCCGGCCGCGGGACTTCGATCCCATCGTCGGTTTCGGGCCCTACGACGGCCACTCCCTGCAGTTCTCAGGCGCGATCTGGTGGCCCGTCGTCTACGAGCTCGCGCCCGAGACCAAGAGCGCCCTCGGCGCCCGCAAACGCGAGAACGGCATGGCGCGGGCGATGCGCTTTGCCGAGACGGTGGGTGCTTCCTTCATCTTTCCCAACAGCGGGCCGCCGGCGCTGCTGGACGACGACCTCTTTGCCTACAACGACTTCGACAACAGCGGCGACAACCCGTTCCCGGATCAGACGATCTTTCTCGACTATCTCGCCGCCCACGGGCACGACAACGGCCGGCTGCTGATCCCGGGGAGCACGGCGGAGCTGGTGGGCGGCGGCGGTGATGGCGGCTCGGTCGCTTGCACCGTGACCCACGGCCTGCCCGACACCGAGGTGGAGCGCATCTTCGCCGACAAGCGGGCCTACCTCGAGGCCTACGCCGAGCGGGAGCGGCCCCGGATCGCGGCGGAGCGGGCGTCGTGGCCCCGTTTCGAGGGGGACCTCGCCGAGGCGCTGGCGGCGTGGTGGAACCCGCTGCTGGAGCTCGCCGACCGCATCGGCCCCGGAGTCGGCGTACCGGTCCTGCTCGAGATCGGCGACGAGAAGATCGTCATCGACTTCGCTGGCCGGCAGGTGCGGCGCTGGGCCGGCGAGGAGTGCCGCTACCGCTTCGCCATGGCCCACGAGCTCGTGGAGGCGCTCGTCGCCAACCACGAGATCGACTGGGTGAACAGCCTGTTCCTCTCCCTCCGCTTCCGGGCGGCGCGGCGCGGTGGCTACAACGAGTACATCTACACCTTCTTCAAGTGCCTGGCGCCGGAGCGCCTCTCCTACGCCGAAGGCTGGTACGCGGAGCAGGAGGGGACCGACGAGCTCGTTCAGATCGGCGACTACCTCGTGCAGCGACGTTGCCCGCACCTGAAGGCCGACCTCGGGCGCTTCGGCGAGGTCTGCGATGGCGTGTTGCAGTGCGGGATGCACGGGTGGCGCTTCGAGCTGGCGACCGGGCGATGCCTCACCGCCGAGGGTCACCACCTGCTGGCCATCCCCGTCGCCGAGGCGGAGGCGGAGGCTACGCCGAGATGACCTCGGTCTCGACGGCGAGCGCCTTGAGCTGCGAAGCAACGACCTCCACACCGAGGCCCGGGCCGGCTGGAACGGCGATGGCGCCGTCGACGAGCTCGAACGGCGCCGTGACGTCTTCGGTGTAGTAGCGGGACGTGGCGGAGATATCCCCCGGCAGCACGAAGCCCGGCAGCGCCGCCAACGCCAAGTTGGCCGCCCGCCCGATGCCCGTCTCGAGCATGCCGCCGCACCAGACTGGTACGCCGTGGGCGGCACAGACGTCGTGCACGGCACGGGCTTCGAGGTAGCCGCCCACCCTCCCCGCCTTGATGTTGACGATCGAGCAGGCCCCGAGGCCGATGGCGTCGGCGGCGGCTCGCGCCGACACGATCGACTCGTCGAGGCAGATCGGCGTCGTCAGCCGGCGGGCGAGCTCGACGTGACCGAGTAGGTCCTCCTCGTCGAGCGGTTGCTCGATGAGCAGCAGCCCGAAGGCGTCGAGCTTGGCGAGGTGACCGACGTCAGACCGCCGGTAGGCGGTGTTGGCATCCACTTGCAGCAGGAGACCGTCGCCGAAGCGCTCCCGCACGGCCGCCACGGGCTCCAGATCGAAACCCGGCTCGATCTTCAGCTTCACCCTGCCGTACCCCTCCTCGATGTATGCCGCCACGACATCGAGGAGCTCAGGAACCGTATCGGTGATGCCGACCGAAACCCCGGGGGAGACCGAGTCCCTCACGCCTCCGAGGAACTCGCTGAACGACATGCCCGCCGCGCGGAGCTCGGCGTCGAGGATCGCCATCTCGAGGGCCGACTTCGCCATGCGGTGGCCCTTCACCGCCTGGAGGAGCGGTCGCACATGCGCAGCGCCGATCTGGGTGCGGCCGGCGAGACGAGGGATCAGGTGCTCACGGATCGTCAGCCAGGCGCCGTCGACGAACTCTGACGAGTAGAGCGGCTCCGCCCCTGCAGCGCACTCGCCCCAGCCCTCGCCGAGGTTCGTGACGACGCGCACGAGGAGGGCTTCGCGGACGGTCTCGGTGCCGAACGAAGTCCGGAACGGCCGCACGAGCGGGAGCCGAACCCGGAGCAGCTCGAACGCCTCGATCTTCACGGCTCCATCATTGCCGAGCGACCGGTGGCACGACGACGTAGTTGCCGTCGGTGTTCACGCCGAGGATGCGCCAGCCGCTCGCGAGCGCCTGTCCGAGCGTGTCGCGCAGCGCCAGCCGCCAGGAGCTGGCGACCTCCGGGTCACTCCGGCGCAGCGACTCGATGTCGTCGGGCACCTGACAGACGAAGGCCTGCCCTGCGGCCTCGTCGGTCGCCAGCGTCACGGGGGTGCCGTCGGGGCGTGGCTTCAGACGTTCGGCGGCGCCCGCCGGGGTCGCCACGTACCGGGGCATGCCGGCGGCGGCGGCCTCGACCTCGGGTTCGGCGAGACGCCAGCTCACCCACAGCCGGTCGCTCTCGTCGCGCCCGTTGAGCGCGTCGTCCATGTCGCCGTAGACGTTCTCCCGGTAGTCGTGTGCTCTCGCACCGAGACGAGCCAGGTTGAAGTTGGCATTGCGCTTGATGAGCGGATCGAAGGTCCAGGTGATGACTCCGATGCCGCGTTCGAGCGCCCAGGCACGCTGGTGGAACTTCATCACGAGACCGAGTCCGCGGCGGCGGTGGCTGAGCGCCACCGCCGTCACGTGCGAGTGAAGCTCCGGTTCGGCAGCGACGGCCGCGAAGGCGGCCGAGGCTGCGACGAGGGCGCCGGAGCCATCAAAGGCGCCGGCGACGTAGTTGCCCGAGAGGTCGAGGGCGCGCAGGATCTGATCTGAGAAGGGACTCCCCCAGAGCTCCGCGAACAGCTGCGCCGCCACGGCGAGGTCGTCGGTGCCGCTCAGCGTGCGCACGTCGACGCCGGCGCGGCCGGCGAGGGCGGAGGCGGCTGTGACGGCTCGCGTGACGGAGGAGGAGGGGCCTTCGCGAGTCATGGGCGCTTTGCTAGCACTCTCCCGAGGCGGCAGCCGGGTCGAGCGAGCGTCCCGCCGGTAGCGTCGAGGGGCGTGCCCGATCACTCTCGCCCGCTCCTCGAAGCCGACGCCGCCGCCGACCCCTTCGAGCAGTTCGGGCGCTGGTACGCCGAGGCCGCGGACGCGGTCCGGGTGCCGGAGGCCATGGCGGTCGCCAGCGCCGATACCGACGGGGCACCGTCGGTGCGGATGGTGTTGATGAAGGGGTGGGACGGGGCGGGTTTCGTGTTCTATACCCAGTACCGGAGCCGAAAGGCTGCCGAGCTCGACTCCAACCCCCGTGCCGCACTGCTGTTCCATTGGGACGAGCTCGGGCGTCAGGTACGTATCGAGGGAACCGTCGGGCGGGTGACGGCGCACGAGTCGGACGAGTACTTCGCCACGCGTCCTTTCGGCGCACAGATCGGCGCACATGCTTCCGACCAGAGCCAGCCGATCGAGAGTCGCGACATCCTCGATGCGCGCGTGTCGGAGCTCACCGAGGCGATCGCCGGCCAGCGAGTGCCGCGGCCGGAGACATGGGGCGGGTACCGGGTCGTGCCGGAGAGTTTCGAGTTCTGGCAGAACCGCGACGACCGGCTGCACGACCGGCTCCGCTACCGGCGCTCGGGCGCCGGCTGGACGATGGACCGCCTGCAACCCTGATCAGGTCGTCTCGACAAGGACGTCGAGGGTGGCCAGCTGCGGATCAGCTGCATAGGCGATCCGTACTCCGTCGGCGCGAGCCTCAGCGAGGGCGGCGAGGGCCTCGGCGGTGACAAGCTCCCCGGGGGCCAGCACGGGGACGCCGGGCGGGTAAGGCGCCACGAGCTCAGCGCTCACACGCCCGGAAGCCTGCTCGATGGGCACTCGCTCGGTCGTTCCGAAGAAGGCTTCCCGCGGCGGCACCACCATCTGAGGCTCGACGACCCAGGCAGCGGCCGTCGAGAGCGTTCTCGGGCGGCCCCGCCGGCGCTCGATCGAGGCCATCAGACACTCCGTGTACCGCTCGACGTCTTCGGGCCGGTCGCCGACGGTGACGAGACCGACGATCGTGTCCCGATCGGCCATCTCGACGGGGAGGCCGGCGGCGATGAGGTCGGCCTCGACCTCCACGCCGTGAGCGCCGGTGCCGGCGAGGGCGACGGCCAGCTTGGCTGGATCGACACCGGGTCCCTGCAGCACCTGCAGCCCGTCGACGGCGCCGAGACGGGCGCGTGCCTGCGACACGGTGTCGAGCATGACGGCCACGAGTCGCTCGCCATGGTGCTCCATCAGCGCCCTGGCGGCATCGATGCTGGCGAGGATGGCGCCGGCGGGGCTCGTCGTGTGGGTCGCTTCGAAGGCTCGCTCGAGGCGGTTGGAGTCGATCCGCTCGGTACGGGCGAGCACGAGCGCCGCTTGTGTGTAGGCCGGCAGCGCCTTGTGCGCGCTCGTGACCATCGCATCGGCGCCGGCACCAAGGGCATGGGGCGGCAGATCGGGGTGGAAGCCGAAGTGGGCCGCCCAGGCGGCATCGACCACGAGCGGCACGCCGGCGGCGTGAGCGACCCGGGCATGCTCGGCGATGTCGGAGAACGTGCCCACATAGGACGGCTCGACGAGGAAGACGGCCTTGACATCGGGGTGCTCGTGCAGGGCCCGCGCCACTCGTGCCGGCGCCACACCGGTCGGCAGTCCCGTGACCGTGTCGACCTCGGGACGGACCCAGACGGGCGTGAGGCCGGCGAGGACGAGTCCGAGCAGGAGCGAGCGGTGCAGCGTGCGCGAAACGATCACCTCATCGCCCGGCTGGCCGATGGCGAGGGCGAGGGTCTGGTTGCCGTGGGTCGAACCGCCGGCCGAGAACCGGCAGGCATCAGCGCCGAACAGGAGCGCCGCCTTCGCCTCGGCCTGCGCCAGCCAGCCGTACTTGAACTTGACCGTGTCGAGACCGCCGGACGTGGGGAAGTCGCCCGTCACGACGACCCCGGTGAGTGCTGTGGAGCCCTTGTGGCCCGGAGTCGTGAAGGAGTGCTCGCCGGCGGCGCGGCGATCGAGAGCGGCCAGGTAGGCGCGGAGTAGGGGGGCGTCGGCGGCCAGGCCGAGCGGGTCACGAGGGTCCGTCGGCACGGATGGGGCCTTGTCGAGGTCTGCGTCGTGGTCGGCCATGGCGGGACAGTTGTACACCGCCGGGCAGTGGCCCCCGGTCAGCGCCGGCCGTTCGTGGGACGTGCCATCTGCCGTCGTGCCCGGGTCGAGGTGCACCGCAGTCCTCGGTCGTGGGTCCATGCTGGTCCTCGATGTCGGCATCCCGGCTGGCTATGGTCAGCCGGCAGCGATCGCCAACCATCGCCAGGAGTGGGGCGCAATCGTCAAGCGTCGTCGAGCGCCAGCAATCGCAAGAAGGGGGAGCCGAGTGGGACCACAGCGTGCGAGCAGAGCCGGCCGGCTCACGACGGTGTTCGGAGCAGCGGTGCTCTTCGGTGCTCTGGCTGCCGGATGCTCCTCCTCGAGTGGGGCGCCGACGACGACCGCCGGCTTCAGCAAGAACGTGCTGCTCGTGGGGACCTACGACGGCAAGGCGGGCCAGTTCAAGACGATTCAGGCGGCCGTCAACGCCGCCAAGGCGGGAGACTGGATTCTCGTCGGGCCGGGCGACTACCACGAGACCGGCGACTTCGAGGAGCCGCCAACGCAGGCCGAGGCGGATGAGGGGTACATGGGCGGGGTCGTCATCGAGACCTCCGACCTGCACGTTCGCGGCATGAACCGCAACAGCGTCATCGTGGACGGCACGAAGGCGGGAGCCCCCAAAGCCTGCGACAGCGCTCCCGCCTATCAGAACTTCGGCGTCAAGGGCGCCGGCGGCAAGCCCTACGGCCGTGACGGCATCGTCATCTGGAAAGCGAACGACGTCAGCGTCGACAACATGACGATCTGCAACTTCCTCGCCGGCACGGGCGCCTCCGGCAACGAGATCTGGTGGAACGGTGGCGACGGCTCGGCCAAGATCGGCCTGCACGGCTACGAGGGCTCCTACCTGACGGCCACGAGCACGTACTTCGGCAATGAGACGACGGCAGCTCAGTACGGCATCTTCTCGTCGAACTCGGCGGGGCCAGGGATCTGGAGCCAGCTGTACGCCAACAACTTCAACGACTCCGGCATGTACGTGGGCGCCTGCATGCAGGCCTGCGACATGACGATCTCGCACGCCTGGATGGAGAACAACGCCCTCGGGTACTCCGGCACGAACTCGGGCGGCCAGATCATCATCGAGGACTCGCAGTTCGACAACAACGAGGACGGCTTCGACACCAACACCCAGATCGCCGGCGACCCGCCGGCACCCCAGAACGGCGCCTGCCCGAACGGCGGGACGAGCTCGATCACCCACACGCACTCCTGCTGGGTGTTCATCGACAACTACGTCCACGACAACAACAGCGCCTCGATGCCGAGGGCCGGCAGCGCCGCCGCCGGGCCGACGGGCACGGGCATGACGATCTCGGGCGGCCGAAACGACACCGTGATGGACAACCGTTTCGTCGACAATGGTGCCTGGGGTGTGCTGTTCGTGCCGTACCCGGACAGCAGCACGCCGTCCGCCGGCCAGACCTGCAAGGGCACCGGTGGCACCGAGGTCAGCGGCTTCGGCTGCGTTTACGACCCCGAGGGCGATGCGCTGCTGCACAACACCTTCGTGCACGACGGCTACTTCGGCAATCCGAGCAACTCCGATTTCGGCCAGATCGCCCTCGAGGGCAAGCAGCCGCAGAACTGCTTCGCCGGCAACTCCGCCCCGCAGGGGAGCGCGCCCGCCGATCTCGAGAAGGCGCAGCCGACCTGCGGGGCGATCACGAAAGCCGGCAACACCGGGGGCCCGCTGCTGCAGCAGGTGCTCTGCGACACGGGGTTCGGGTCGTGCCCGAAGGGGAGCCATTACCCGCAGCCCTCGCGAAAGGTGCTGATGACGACGGTGCCGACGGGTTTGCCGACGATGCCCAACGCATGTGCCGGCGTGCCGAGGAACCTCTGGTGCCCTTCGGGGTCGGCGTCCTCGGACGGCGACCTGCCTGCTCACGCCCCGAGCGGCTGGTCAAGCGGCCTGGCGGTGCTCGGGGGTGTGGGTTTCGCGGCGGCGGGACCAGCTGGTGTTCGCCGGCGCCGGCGGCGTGGGCCCTCCACGCGAGCCGCCAATTCGTCCGCGGCGGGCTATTTGGCGGCGCACCTGAAGCCTCGACGCCGCGCGAGCCGCCAATTCGTCGGTGGCGGGCTATTTGGCGGCGCACCTTGACACGCGGCATCACGCGAGCCCGACCAATCGCCGCCCCTCGCCAGGCAATCAGCTGGCGCAACCGGACGAGTGAACAGGCACAGCGCTCTGCCGACGCCGGCCAGCGGGCAGTGCTGCCCCGATAGGCGGTGTATCGTCGCGCCTCGGCCTTGGAGTCTCTCGGCCATGGGGCTATAGCTCAGCTGGTTAGAGCGCAGCACTGATAATGCTGAGGTCAGAGGTTCAAGTCCTCTTAGCCCCACCCTTAATTCCCTAATCAGAGCACGTTTCCGGCTGACCGCTGAGGACCCTTGGGAACCGGTTGTGACCCTCGTTGGCCGATGGGTGGGTCACGTTCGGGTCACCGCGAGGGTCAAAAGTTCTCAGTCCATCGGGTTCTACGTCGAGGACGCGGAGCTGGAGGCGCACGGCTTCGACCACGTGCTGGCGACCCGGCCGCACCGTGACGAGGACGTAGCTTCGGTGCTCGAGATGGCGAACTCGCCGAGCACCGCGGGGGTGGCGGCACCAACCGAAATGGCTCTGCCGGCGAAGTGAGCACATCGGGTAGCGGAGCTGGTTATGCAGTCCCGATCTCAAATCCGAAGCCGGATTCGTCTACCAAGCGAGAGGGATCACCCGCCGTTCCCGCGCTTGGGGCGCGGTCCGGGCCGGCGCACATGGAAGGGGATCACGTTCTCGCCGGCGGAACCCTCTGGTGCGAGCTCGGCGATCGTCGCCCGCCGATAGGCCAGGAGACGCTCGGCCAGAGCCGCGCCATCTCTGGGGGCGTCGAACACAATCGCCGCGGCCAGCTCTTTGCGATTCGTGGGCTGGCCATAGTCGTCGCAGAGCTCAACGAGGTGGTCGAGCAGGTTGTCGAGGGGGATTGGCCACGAGATGGCAGCGCCCTTGGCCTCGCACCGCACGAGACGGCTCTCGCTGGGGAAGGACAGTTCTCGTTCGACCATCAGATCACGCTGGTCGAGGTGCCGTCCTCGTGACCTGGATGGTCTCCTTGATCTGGTGCCCGGCGGTCTCCGGCCGGTGCGACGACGTCTACACGATCAGGGACGGGATCGTGCCGGGCTGATCCTCAGGTGCGGGGCGGCGGCTCCTGCCGGCGTGGACCCTTCCTGCGGCCCTCCGCCTTCTGCCGCTTGCGGACCTTGTCGATGATCTTTCCGTAGTCGCCGGAGACGTCGCCAGGCACGCGCCACACGTCGACCGTGCCGAAGACGCCGAGCGCACGGACCTGAACCGTCGGCGCATCCGCGGCGGCGACGTCCCGTCCCCAGTCGCGGCGATGACCGAAGACGGTCAGGCCGCCGACGTCGACGTCGATGCCCTCCGGAACGTACAGGTCGACGTTGCCGAACAGGGCGAGAACGGAGACCGACGTTCGCCGGTTCTCGATCGAGGCGTCGCGCAGATCCAGGTCGATGTCGGCGAAGACACTGACGACGGCGGTTCGCCGGCGTAACCGGATGCGGCCTCGGCGGACCACGTGACCGAACACGGCCAACGTCGCCCGGGTGGGCTTGCGCTGCGAGGTGTGCACCCCGGCGGCGGGGAGCGGCAGATCCTGCTGGATGTTGGTCAGGTCACCGACCACCTGCGCGCGCAGCGCCGTGCCGGCCCGCTCCGAGAACTCCTCGAGCGTCAGGCGCCCCTCGAGCAGGTGGTCCCTGAGGACGACCACCGCCTGCTCCCGTTCGCTGTCCGAGACGCGATACGACCTCTCGTCCATTGTCGCCAGGTTAGGGCTTACCTCACTCCGTCGTCCCGGCGAGCGGGAGACGATGAGAGCAGGTTAAGAAGAAGGGGACACCCTCACCACGATTGACGCACGCGCGTTATAGGACACCAGCAGCTCCGGAGATCCGTCGATCGGTGTCGCGGATACTGCTTGTGGTTTCGGCCTTATGAGCGTGCGTTCGGTAGACACCGCCCTCTGTTACCGTTCGCCATGCTCACGCACGTCGTGGTACTCGGGGCGGGGTTCGGTGGCCTCGAGCTCGTGACCCGGTTGTCGGAAGCCGTGCCCGACAGAGTTCGCATCACCCTCATCGACAAGCACGACTCGTTCGTCTTCGGCTTCTCGAAGCTCGACGTCATGATCGGCCGCAAGACCGTGCCCGAGGTCCGCACGCCGTATCGAGACATCGCCAAGGCTGGCGTGGAGTTCCGGCAAGAGACGGTCGTCTTGATCGATCCGGCGACTCGCCGGGTGGTGACCGATGCCGAAACGTACGAGGCGGACATCCTCGTCGTCGCCCTCGGTGCCGACTACGACATCGCGGCAACCCCCGGGCTGGCCGAAGACGGCAGCGAGTTCTACTCGGTGGCCGGCGCCGAGCGCGCCCGCAAGGCGCTCGACGCCTTCGAGGGCGGTGCTGTGGTCGTCGCCGTGCTCGGCACGTTCTTCAAGTGTCCCGGGGCTCCCAACGAGGCGGCGCTGCTCGTGGCGGACTACCTCTCCAACCGCGGGCTGCGCGAGTCGTCGACGATCCACCTCGTCAGCCCGCTGTCGGCGCCGATCCCGATCTCGAAGAAGACCTCCGCGGCGATCCAAGCCATCCTCGAGCAGCGCGGCATCGAGTACTGGCCGTCGTCGAGGGTGATCCGGCTCGATCCCGAGCAGCACATCGCGCACCTCGAGGACGGCCGCGAGCTTGCCTACGACCTGTTCCTCGGCATCCCCGTGCACCGTGCTCCCGAGGTCGTCCTGGCCTCAGAGCTGGCAGAGGACGGATGGATCCCGGTCGACCCCGCCACGTTCGCCACCAAGTTCCCGGGCGTGTTCGCGGTTGGCGACGTCACGAGCGCACCGGTCCCTCGGGCGGGCGGTATCGCCGAGGGTGAAGCGGCGACCGTGGCGGAGGTGCTGATCTCGGAGCTGACCGGCGGGAATCAACCCGCACCGTACGACGGTGCCGGCGCCTGCTACGTCGAGCTGGGTGGCGACCTCGTGGCGCGCATTGACGTGAACTTCCTCTCGTACGACACGCCGGTCGCCAAGCTGAGCGGCCCGACGGCCGAGTTCATGGAGGAGAAACGGCGCTGGGGGTCGACGAGGGCCGCTCGCTGGTTCGGGGAGGGGTTCACTCCAGCAGGCAGCTGAGCGCTCCTGGGAGCGCCGTGACTCGTGAGGCGACAACGCCGGCCGTGTCAAAACAGGAAGTCACCGCGCAGCGATCGCTTCCCGGAGAAGACGGCGTTCGGACCTGGCGTCTTCGGCAACCAGCACGTTGGCGTGGAGGAGGTCACCGTGGACCAGGTCGCGTCGCTCGGGGCAGGCTTCGATCAGGGCGCGGACGCGTGCTTCGCCGGCCCGGTAGACGCGGTCGATCTCGATTTGCCCGGCGATGGCTGCCCTCCAGCCGTGAACCTCCTGGCGCGGGGTCGTCGACGAGCCGCTCCGAGAGCCAGCCGCGCCATCTGGGTCGCTACGTCGGGGTTGCCAGTGCCAGCCAACCGGCAGGTCCGGGCTTTTTCGGCGACCACCTGATCGCCCTGGCCCATCCCGGTGCCCGGACAGATCTTCTGCAGGTCAAGGGTCGGGCCGAGCCGGTGCAGGTAGCGGTGCTCAACGTGACGGCTGGCCGCTCAGCGTAAAGTCCCGTCATCGTGCGCCGCGCCGTTCGGGTCGGCGAGCTCCGTAAGCATTCATGAAGGTTGCGGCCGCCGCCCGGGCGACCGGGATGAGGTCATGGGTGGCGGCGTACTCGTCATCACCGGTGAACATGGCTTTGTTCACCGGGATCCAGAACAAGATGCCGACGAAATGCTCCGCTGCCGCCATCTCGTCGTCGATGACGAGCAAGTCGCGGTCTGCGAGGGCTCGGAAGCTGCTCGCGAGCGCTCCGAGGACCCGTTCGAAACCTTTCTCGTACCAGGCGCTGGAGATCTCGGGGAAACGGTCCGCCGAGGAGATCACCAGACGGCGCAACCGTAGGACGCGGGGCTGCATGAGGGCGACGAGGAACGTTTCGGCCAAGTGCTCCAGGTCGCCGGCGAGGTCGGTCGTCGACGGCAGCTGCTCCGAGATGAGGCCGACAAGGGCGCTCATGTCGTCGGCGGTGGACAGCACGATGTCGGCAAAGAGGTGCTCCTTGTCGGTGAAGTGCTTGTACACGGTCTGCTTGGAGACTCCGGCGCGCGCCGCGATCTCCTCCATCGTCGCGCCCTCGTACCCGCTGGCGAGGAACGCCCCGATGGCCGCCTCGCGGATCTGGCGATGGCGCCGGTCGGAGCTTCGTTCGTGCTGTCCCGGAAGGTTCATCACCATCGTCGATAGAGTACTAGACGGACCAGTACTCATCGAGTACTATACGGTCTAGTTCTCATCCGAGCGTAGGAGGCCAACCGTGAATCTGCAGGCATATCTCTTCTTCCCAGGCACCACCGAGGAAGCAATGGGCTTTTACCAGGGCATCCTCGGCGGGGATCTGTCGATTACCCGCCGCGGAGATGTCGACCCGACTGCGCCCGACGACGAGAAACACCTCGTCATCAACGCAGCTCTCGACTGCGGCTCGTTCACGTTTCGGGCGAGCGACAGGGCCGATACGACGAACGACGCCCAGACCAGGATCGAGCTCACCATCATCGGCACCGACGAGGCCGACCTGCGCAGGATCTTCGATCGTCTTGGCGATGGCGGGACCGTCAAGGCTCCCCTGGAGAAGATGTTCTGGGGTGACATCTTCGGCGGCCTCGTCGACAGGTTCGGCATTGGGTGGCAGGTCAACATCACGGCTGGCTGAAGATGCCAGACCCTGATCGCTCATCGACGCGGCGACCTCCAGGGCGGCTCGAGAAGCACATGGCGATCGTCGGCCACCTCAAGTCTGAGTACTGGATGGGGCACGGTCACGCGAACGCGCTCGTCCGATGGACGCTCGCGGGGAACACTGCCGCCTTGAATCCATCTGACGACAGCTGAGCCGCCCGCAGCGGGTACGGCTTTGACGCCAGCGCCTCCGCTAATGAGCTACTGCAGCGATGTTGAACTCAAAGCCGGTAGCCGGTCCCTGGAAGTCAACCGTCGAACCCACCGTTGGCGCACCGCTCTCGGGGTCGTACACGTAGGCATCATCGGAATTGCCGGTATTCAAGGCGCAGTCCGCCTCACTGACCGCTCGATAGCCGATGACATCGCCAGCCACGACTTTGACCGCAGGCTTGAGGGCCACCTTGGTGACTTTGCCAGCCTGCAGGACCGTCTCTGCGCTGATGTAGACGAGCGTGTAGTCGTTGCCGCCAGCCGGAGCCCATACCTCGAGCTGCATCGTGCCGGCGTCGGCGCCTCCGTTGGTGCTCCACTTCGCGAGCTTGTTGTCGCCGGCCGGAACCACGTACGACGGTCCCGACGTTGCCGTCTGGATCCATTGGTCGGAGGAGCTGCAAAGGTAGTTCTCCTTCGTCTGCCCCAACTTGGCCTTGGTAGCGGCAAAGGCCGTCGGTGCCACGACGATCAACGTCAAGGCGACGATCCCGGAGGCCAACGCCACAGCCGCCGCTCGACGGCCTACGACCCTCGCTGTTGTTTGTCTGGACATCGCCTCTCCCCCTCGCGAGTCAGCATCCCTGTCCCAGCGACTGCCGAGGCTAGACCAATCCCGGCTGCGGGTAAACAGGCGCTCACGGACCCACCGGCAAGCCGCGCGGCCTGAAGCGCTCAGGGAACCGTGTAGGCGATCAGTTGTGCTGTGCCACCGCTGTTGAGCGATGCCGCCGTCTGCGGTCCGCCCGCTGGGACCAGCACCGTGTTGCCGAAAACGGCGATCGGTGAGTTCGTCGAGGCGGGTAGCTGGTGGCGGTAGACGATGGCACCGGTGGCGCGGTTGAGGGCGATGAGGGCGCCGTCGTAGAGCGTGGTGAAGACCAGGTCGTTGGAGACCGTGGCCGCTCCGAGCGGCATCGAAGGGACTTTGGTGTCCCATTCGACCTTCCCGGTGGCGAGGCTGAGCGCCTCCACTTCCCCGGTCTCCGAACCGCTGACCTTGTTACCGTCAACCACTTTCGAGCTCGTGAACGTGACGGCGACGTCATTCGTTGCCACGTACACGCTGCCGCCGGCAACAGCCATGTTCGACAGCACGCCGCCCAGCGATCCGGGCAAGATCGTGTACGGAAACTTGACCGTGAGATGGTGCGACAACGCCAGCACGGAGTCGTCGTCGTGCCCGTTGTGCTCGCCAACCGGCGTCTTCCACAGCAGCGCGCCAGTTCGGGCCTTCAGCGCGTAGACGTAGCCCATCTTGCCGCCGGCGATGATCGCAGAAACCCCGCCGACTGCGGTGGAGATTGGCGACGTCTGCAGGTCGTGGTCCTGGAAGTCGTTCGGCACTGCCTGGTAGTACCAGCGCAGCCTGCCGGTCGCCGCATCCAGGTTGACCTCGCTGTCGGTGTAGAGCATCGGCGACGGATTGGCGATCGCCGAGGCAATCGACTGGTAAGGGTTCCCAGTGCCGAAGGTCACCGATCCATCGCTCCCGACGAGCGGCGTCTCCCAGGCACCGCCGGCGCCAACCCCGAGAGCCCGCACACCTGTGCCGCCCTTGACGACCGTGTTGAACTTCCAAAGCACGCGGCCGGATGCGGAACTGAGCGCCATCAGCACGCCACCGCCGGGACCCGATCCGTAGGCGCTGGCGAGGTATACCCGTCCGTCAGCAACTTGCGGCTGGATCTCGAACGCACCCTGTCCTTTGTTCAACAGGTGGTCGTCCACCCAGATGGTCTTTCCCGTCGCCGCGCTCAACGCGAAGACCGAGGTCGACGTGTCCCCGTAGACGGTGCCACCTGCCACCGCCACTCCGTCCGGCCCAGGGCCGCTCTTCTCCGGCAGGTTGACCCGGTACTCCCACTTCAACCTGCCCGTGGCGAGCGCCAGCGCGTACACGTTGGCGTCCTGATCCTGCAGATAGACGACGCCGTCTGCCACAACCGGTGGAGCCGTCAGGGAGCCGACGGCTGATTCGGCCTTGCCCGCCAGCTTGAACGCCCATGCCTCTCGAAGCTTGGACACGTTCGCGGCCGAGATCACCGTGCCGGGCGCGTCCCTCGCGTTGGCGAGATCGCCATTCGGATAGGGCCACGAACCGGTCGGCGCCGCCGCGCCGGAGAACTCGGACGTCACCGGCCCGGCGCTCCCGCCGCACGCCGCTGCCAGCACCGCGAGCGAGGCGAGCAGCGCTACGGGGACGAACAAGCCGCCCCTGCGACGCGGCCCGACGCGTCTGAGTCCATGCTCCCGCATCCTCTTCACTGGTGCAGACCCAGCCCGACCGCCTTGACGGCGAGGAGGAGCAGGACCCCGCCGAGCACCACGGTGAACAGCTTCATGGTGATCGTCGAGAACAGCGTCGTCGCCATCAAGACGAGAGAGAGCGCAAGCAGGATCGAGACGATGCAGACGGCCACGACGTTGCGCCACGGCCGATTGACCCAAGGCCCGAGCACGTCGGAGTCGTTGCACAACAACAGGACAGCGTCACGGCTGCCGCTCCGATGATGGAAGCGTTGAGCAAGATGATGACGAAGATAGCCCCGGAGGCGTGCCCGACGTAGTGAGCCAAGGCGTGGGCGACACCGTTGGCACCGGCAGGACTCCAGGCCGGTCGGGGAGCTGACCGGATCGGTCGGCGCGGCTGACTTCTCAGGCGACGAAGGATCGACTGGGAGGCTCGCTACTGCCGGGTTTGGATGGCATCGATGAGCTGCCGTCGCCGGCGAGCCCGTCGAGTATGAGCTCTCTCTCCCCGGCAAAGGCAAGCTCCGGCGTCTCCTAAGGTTTGTCGCCGTGAACGCGCCACCTGACGGCACGCCGGCGGCCGAGCGCTGGCGGGACGAGCTCGCCGCCTGGGCCATCCCCGAGGAGATCCTGGCGCGGGCGCCCGAACCGCCGTGGGGGTTCCCGGTGGAGTTGTGGCGGGTCGATGACGAGACCGTCGTCGAATCCCCTTCACGGCGGCGCGCCCTCGAAGCCCTGCCGTCAAAGGGGAGTGTGCTCGACGTCGGCTGCGGGGGCGGCCGCGCCAGCCTGGCACTGGCGCCGTTCCCCGGCTCCGTCGTCGGGGTCGACGAGTCCGCCGGCATGCTGGCTGCCTTCGCCGAGGCAGCCGAGGCGAAGGGCGTCCTCCACAGCGAAGTGCTCGGCTCCTGGCCGGACGTCGCCGGCCGCGTCGAGTCTGCCGATGTCGTCGTCTGCCACCACGTGGCCTACAACGTCCCCGAGCTCGGAGCCTTCGCCAGGGCGCTGAGCGACCGGGCACGGCGCCGTGTCGTGCTCGAGCTGACCGACCTCCACCCGCTCGTGGCGACGGCGCCGTTGTGGAGGCGCTTCCACGGACTCGACCGCCCGTCCGGGCCTTCCTCCGATCTCGCCGTGGCCCTGCTCCGCGAGGCAGGTGTCCAGCCACAGATCGAGCACCTGACCGTGGCGTCCGGGCAGCCGGAGCGCAGCCTCCTCGTCGCCTTCATGCGCCGGCGGCTGTGCCTTCCCGCCAGTCGCGACGACGAGGTCGACGAGGCGCTCGGGCCCCACTGGAACACCGAACGGCGCACCGTCACGCTCTGGTGGGACGCCTGAGCCGCCGAGTACACCGGCTGCGGCATGATGGGGTCATGACGGTCATCAAGGTCAACGCCATCGAAGTCGACGCCGGTTCGGGGGACGAGCTGGCACGCCGCTTCGCCGGGCGGGCCGGCGCAGTCGATCAGGCGGAGGGTTTCGAGGGGTTCGAGCTGTGGCGACCGAGCGGCGACCGGCACACGTGGCTCGTGGTGACGCGCTGGCGCGACGAGGAGGCGTTCAACGCCTGGGTGAGCTCGCCGGCCTTCGCCCATGGACACCGAGGCGCAGACGCCCCTCACAGCGGCGCACCGCTGGCCACCCACAGCGAGCTGTGGTCCTACGAGCCCGTGGACTTGAGCCCACGCGAGGCCGACCCTTCGGGCTGACCCGCCGGGCGGTTGCGAGCGCTCAGGCCTCGCGCACGTCGACGAAGATCCCTCGTGCCGTCACGGCTTGGCCGAACTGCTCCTTCAGCGTCTTCATGTTCTTGTTCGTGCGCATGACGCCGATCCAGCCCCCCATGAGCCCGAGGTTCTGACGCTCGAAACGGATGACCGACTGACCCTGCGCGAGGGAGCTGACCGACAAGCCGACTTTGAACTGCTGGGCAAAGCCGCCCAACAACACGTTCGCCGCCAGCTTGCCGCGCACAGCGTTGGCGGACCAGGCATCGACCCACGTCACCGTGAAGCCATCCGCCCCCAGGATCTCTGCGGCGATGTCACGGGCTGCTGTCGGATCGCCTGCCACAACGAACTCAACGGATTTCACTCGTGAGACCGTAGCCGGGTTGGGTGCGGCGCCGCAGGCCGGTTCCCCAAGTGTGGCGACCCAGTCAGAATCAACCTGGTGGTAGCACCCGGCCGACTCACCGGTTGACCACCTTGTCGGACGCACCGCTCGTCTCCACACTCAGGGTGAGGGCGTCGAGCGGCGATTGTGACGCCGCTGTGACGCTTGCCTGTCACGGTGAGCTCAACGGCACGCGACGTGTCGTTCATGCGGAGGGAGAACGATGAGAACCATTGGAAAGCGCGCGCGGCTGTTCGTGGCCGCGGCGGCGCTCTCGGGCGCGCTGTTCGCCACAGGAGCCTCCAGCCCTGCTGGGGCATCCGTCAAACCGACCGCCACAGGCACGACGATCTCGGAGTCGTCGAGCCCGTACGGCAACGTCCTCGTCGCCGGCTCCGGCCCCTTTGCAGGGTTCTCGCTCTACTTCATCTCGAGCGACAGCGGGGGCCGCTACGGGTGCACGACGCACGTCGTCATCGTCCTTGGCGTCCATGAACTGTCCTGCATCGACGAGTGGCCCCCACTGCTCACGAGCGGTACGCCAGTGGCCGGCACCGGTGTCGATCAAAGCCTGCTCGGCAGCGTCTGGCGCCCGAGTCTCGGCGCCAGCCAGGTGACGTATAAGGGGCACCCCCTCTACTTGTTCGACAATGCGCCCGGGCAGTTCACCGGCGAGGGGTTCGACGAGCCCTCGGTGCCACCGTGGCACGGGAACTGGTACCTCATCTCGCCGGCGGGAGCTCCGGTCGTGCCGGTCGAACGGATCAAGACCGAGACCATCAATGGCAGCGACACCGTCCTCGGCGCCGTCAAGCGCACGCTCCTCGGCTCGGTGACCTTCACGGTGTACACCTTCAGCGGCGACACCTACGAGCACAGCAACTGCCGGGGAGCTTGCGCCGCCGC
This sequence comes from Acidimicrobiales bacterium, assembly GCA_049510975.1. Taxonomy (GTDB): domain Bacteria; phylum Actinomycetota; class Acidimicrobiia; order Acidimicrobiales; family Bog-793; genus JAKACA01. Next base: position 46 of record JBEKYM010000036.1, on the reverse strand, counting down.
CTGGATGCCAGTGCTGAGCTCAGGCCCGGCGAAGCTCCAGCAAGGG
>JBEKYM010000035.1:0-55925 GCA_049510975.1 Acidimicrobiales bacterium | reverse complement strand
ATCTTCGACAAGGACGGTCATGAATCTTCTTCTCACCTCCGCTGGCATCAGTAACCCCAGCATCACCGACGCGCTGGTCGATCTGCTCGGCAAGCCGGTTGCCGAGTCCAGCGCACTCTTCATCCCAACCGCGATCTACCCATTTCCAGGTGGCGGCAAGAGGGCGGCGGATGCACTGGGCGGAGCGACGAGCAGCCCGCTGTGCAATCTGGGCTGGAAGTCACTTGGCTTGTTGGAGCTCACGGCTTTGCCCAGCATCCAACGAGAGAGTTGGGTCCCCACGCTCCAAGAGACCGATGCGCTGCTCGTTTGGGGCGGCAATGTTCTGTACCTGTGCCATTGGATGCGCCAGTCCGGCCTTGCAGAGTTGCTGCCGTCGCTGGAGCACTTGGTCTACGTGGGAGTGAGCGCCGGGAGCATCGCCATGACGCCCTACAACTGCGATGCTGAGTCGAACCGGCGGTTCGTCCCTCCGGGCAGCGACATGGCACTCGGGGCCGACAGGGCCTTGGGACTGGTCGACTTCACGATGTGGGTGCACATCGACAACCCAGACCCGATCTTCGAGGAGCACTCCATGGCGAACGTCGAGAAGTGGGCAGCTGGTGTGCCTGTCCCGACGTACGCGATCGACGACGCGACCGCGATCAAGGTGTCCGGCGACACCGTCGAGGTGGTCTCGGAGGGGCATTGGAGAGTCTTCGCCCCCACAACCGCAAGTAGCTGAGCGTGTTGCCCTGCCCCTACCGCCGGGAGCGAAAGCGGTTCTCGTGTCCGATCGCTTGACCAGTCGCTACGGCAGCGGTCCTGGGGCAGCCGAGTAGAGCTGCCAGCGTTCGGGGATGCCCTTGAGGTCGTGAGTTCCGCTGTCCGTGAAGTGGATGCCCGAACCGGCGACCAGATCCGCGACTGTTCTCGAGACCCACACCTCGCCTGGGCTCGCACGGGACTGGACTCGTGCCGCCAGGTGAACGGCGACACCCGCGACGTCCTCGCCGCGCCGCTCCACTTCACCGGTGTGCACGCCGACGCGAAGAGCTAGCCCGAGTTGGCGTGATCCGTCGCGGATGGCGAGCCCGCAATGAACCGCCCGGGCGGGCGCATCGAAGGTGGCGAGCACGCCGTCGCCCGTCGTCTTGACACGACGCCCGCCGAACCGACGTATCTGGCGGTCGATCATCCGGTCGTGGTCGTCAAGAAGATCGCGCCAGCGTCGATCGCCGGCCCCGACGACTTGCGCCGTAGAGTCCACGATGTCCGTGAAGAGAATGGTGGCCAGCACGCGGTCGGCAACCTGAGTACTCCGGGAGCCGGTAAGGAACTCCTCGATCTCCCCGAGCACCTCCTCGGTCTCTCCTACGAATGGAACGTGATCTCGGCCGGGCAGTGCGACGAGTCTGGCGCCGACGATGTGCTGCGCCAGGTAGTGCGCGTGGCCGATCCGGATGAAGTCGTTGCTGACACGATGCAAGATCAGGGACGGCGCCGCGATTGTCGGGAGCATCCACCGCAGGTCAGCGGTCGTCGCCGCGGCGTGTATTGACCTCGCAGTCGCGGGACTCGCCCCGCGTTGCCCCGCGTGCTGCCACCACGATCGGAACTCGGCGTCGTCGACGAGGGTGGGTGCCATCAGCCCGATGTCGTCGGGCCGGCCGTCTCGCTGCTGCGGATCAGCGAGGCTCTCCACGAACCGCTCCACGATCGATGGCGGTATCCCGACTGGATAGTCGGCGCCGCGGGTGAGCCGAGCCCACGCGTGCATGAGGACCAGGGCGGAGGTTCGATCGGGATGGGTGGCAGCGAGCATGAGCGCAACGAGGCCGCCCTCCCCGACACCGAACAAGCCCACCTCGTGGGAGCCGACCGTATCGAGGACCGCGATCGCATCCTCCATCCAACTGTCGATCGTGGGACCTGACTGGCCAACAAGTGGATCAGACAACCCGACACCGCAGGGTTCAAATCGGATGACCCGAGCGAACGACGCCAGTCCGCGCTCAAAGCGAGTCCAATGCCGCTCGTCGTCGCGATCGATCGACAAGATGGTGCCATTCGTCAACGCCAGAAGATCAATCGGACCGTCACCGAATACCTGATAGGCGATGTGCAAGTCACCACGCTTCGCGTAGCCGGCGATTGCACCCTCCGAACCCTCGAGCTCTCGCGCCGTCATTACGCAAGCTCGGCAGTGATCCAGCCGAACTCCGAGGAGACGCGGATGCCGATACCTGGTGCGGACAGAGGTGCCATCACTTCACGGAGCGCCATGCAGAAGGCGTCGAGACCGACCGCCTCGATGGCGGGGACAGAAGGCCCCGCTGCCGCGAGAGCGCGCACCGCCACGTCGACGTCGGGCCACTCGTTGATCACGTCGACCGTCCCGCGCTCGGTAGGAACGAAGCCTGTGGATGCCAGCATCTCCTCGATGATGCCTGCCCGCCCGGTGTCGCCTTGCTCGTAGGTGGCTTCAGCGTGACTCGCGGGTGAGAGTTGAATCACTTTGAGGAAATAGGGCATCAACCCGAGATGCTCGAAGCTTCCCCAGTAGGTCAAGCCGAGTCGACCCCCGGGTGCCAACACCCGGCGTGACTCGTCGAGCGCGGCTTCGCAACCCTTCCAGATCCCGTTGAAGCTCGTGACGACATCGAATGAGGCGTCGGAAAACGGGAGCGCAAACATGTCGCCCACACGGAAGTCGCCTCCCGGCGTCCTTGCCCGCGCGATGGTCACGAGCTCTTCCGAAGCGTCGATCCCGCTGACGGCAGCGCCGAGGCGGCTCGCCAGTTGTGCTGCAAACCCTGATCCGCAGGCGATGTCGAGCAGCTGGACGTCGCGACCCACGGAGAGACGGTCGAAGAGCACCTCGTTGGCCGTTCGGGCATACGGCTCGACCAGATACGCCCAGTCAAGAGCCCGCGCTCCCCAGGCTCTCCCCGCCTTCTCCCAGTCCCGGCGCTTGGTTACGAGCTGCTCAGACATCGTGTGCTCCCTAGACGAACGATCGTGCATGATACTTATAGACGATCGTCCGTCTAGAATGCAAGCGGAAGACAAGAAAGTGACACACATGGCCGAGCAGCAAGACGACCTGCCCGCCGCCAGGCGGACCAGGGCACCCGGTGATCACGCGCGCGCCCGCATCGCCGAGGAAGCGGCGCGACTGGCCACGATTGAAGGGCTCGACGGGCTTTCGATCGCCCGGTTGGCCGACGCCACTGGTGTGGCAAAGAGCAGCGTCCATGCCCTCTTCGGCTCGAAGGAAGAGCTCCAGTTGGCGACCATCAACGCCGCCCGGACCAATTTCATCGCCGAGGTGGTCGGGCCGGCTCTCGCGAACACCGAGCCGGGACGAGGGCGCCTCATGGCGCTCTGCGAGGGCTACCTGAACTACGTGGAGCGACGAATCTTCCCGGGAGGTTGTTTCTTCGTTGCCGCCGCGGCAGAGGTGGGGGGCCGCCCTGGCCGTGTCCATGACGAAGTCGCCCGAGTGCAGGGCCAATGGCGCGACCTGTTGCTCGAGGAGGCGCTTCACGCGGTCGAGCGGCGTGAAGTACCGGAAGACACCGACGCCGGCCAGTTGGCTTTCGAGCTTGGCGTGATCCTCGCCGGCACCGATATTGTGAGTGTTCTCCACGACGACGTCGGTGTCTTGGCGCGCGCCCGGTCGGCCATCGAGACTCGCCTTTCCTGAAGCGCCCACGGCCGGTCCGTCAACTGGTGAGACGGCGCTCACGGATGAGACTCATCGCTGCTGTGCCGTCCGAGGGTACCCGCGTGGCGCCGAGTGACGGGCCTCCGAAGACCCCCCTTTCTGACTACCTGGTCGTAGGCTCGTGTGCACGCCAAGGACGGCGACCGGCAACGAGATCCGTCGCCTCCGCCTTGGGTGGCTGAGCGATGAGTTTTGGAACGGTCGCACGTCGGTAGCTTCAGTCCTCATCAAGAACAAGGAGCTGATGCCGTGCGCAAGGTAGTTGCAGGCGGATTCCTGTCGCTCGACGGCGTGGCAGAGCAGCCAGACGAATTCGTTACCGACTGGGACGAGGCGGTGGACGAGAACATCGGTCGGGTCATCGCCACCCAGGACACCGTTCTCCTCGGTCGCCGGACCTACGACGACTGGTCTGCATTCTGGCCGAACAGCGACATCGAGCCCTTCGCCACCTTCATCAACGGTGTCGAGAAATTTGTAGCGTCCTCGACGACACCCGGACTGGCTTGGGCGAACACGACCGTCATCGACGGCGACCTCTTCGAGTTCGTCACGGAGCTGAGGCGGCAACCCGGTGGCGATATCGGAGTGCACGGGAGCATCGCACTGACTCAATCGTTGCTCGCGGGGGGTCTGGTCGACGAGTTGCGGCTCTGTGTCGCCCCCGTCCTGCACATGCGCGGCCGCAAGCTCTTCGACAATGGATTATCGAGAAAGCTGGTACTGACACGCCATGTCGCAACCCCGGCCGGCTATCTTCTGCTCGACTTCCAAGTCGACAATGAGATCCATACCGGCCCTCGCTACTCTGATTCAATGCCGTCGATCATGTCTGTATGATCTGCTGGCCGTGCTCGTTAGGGAAGGAGCCAAGTGCGAGAGAGGACTGAGGTGTGACAGCAGGAACTGAGCAGGTCGAAGTGTCACGGAGGATCGAGGCACCAGTAGCCATCATCTTCGACATCCTGGCGAGTCCGCAACGACACATGGAGTTTGACGGGTCCGACATGCTTCGAGGAGCTGTCGTCGACCGTCCCATCTCCGGTGTCGGCGAGACCTTCACCATGAAGATGCATCGGCTTGGTCGCGACTACCTCATGGTCAACTATGTCGTGGAGTTCGAGCCAAATCGCCGCATCCTTTGGGAACCTGCTCCGGGAGACCTCGATACGGCTGGCGGTAATCCAGCTAGAGTCGGCATCCCTGCGGGATACCGCTGGGGCTATTCCCTTACTCCGGACGGTGACGACGCCACGGTCGTCACCGAGATATTCGACTGCGGTCCCGAAGAGAATCGGTGGATCCTCCTGCGTGAGGAGGGAGCGTGGATCAACGGGGCCAACTCGGTACCCGAATCCATGAGGGCCACCCTGGAGAGGCTCGCGAAGCTCAGTACCGAGTAGGACGGCCCATCTCCGGTCGTGCGCCCACGTGTGGCGAGATGCCATCGCAGCCATCGCTAGAGGCGACAACCCGACCGTGCCGGCGGTGAGCCCCACGCGGTGGATCGAGTCCACCGACGCTGCTGGTGGCGGAGTGGTATGCGTGTTCGACGCAATCAGCCTTCGACAATGGCCTTGTCGAACAACAGGCTTTCCTCTTCGTCCGGGGGTTGAAAGATTGCGGCCCAGTCTTCAAAGTGAGCTCTCGTTATCGGCGAGGCTGTCCACTCGCCCGACGCGCTGCGGCGTTCAGCTCGCTCAAGCAGCTCTTCGAGGGGCGCGTGGAGGTAGTGCAACTCGACTGCCGCCCCTAACGATCGCGCTCCGAGGCGTTTCTCGTCCCGCTCAACGCGCGCCCAGTGGCCCCAATCCAGAATCACGCTCTGACCCTGGGCAAGGAGATCCTGGGTGAGGACCCACAGCTGGCGTTCGAGACGGATGCGGAACTCCTCGTCCCACACGTCGGCACCCAGTTGCGTCACCCACCCGTCCTTATCCAGTGTGATGGCCGGGATCTTAGGTGCGAGCTGGCGAGCGAGGGTCGACTTGCCCGAGGCTGGAAGCCCACAGACGAGCACGAGCCGCGCCGATGACTTCGCCATTCACGGTTTCTAACAGCTCTGCGGAGTTGGCGGCAGCAAGGTAGGCCTGGCGTTCAGGACTCGCGAAGCTCGCCGGCAGTGGGGGGCGCTGGGCACGCTCGTGGACCTGCCGTCGAGGTCTCGTGCTCACGTCAACTACCGGCGACATTCCGCTCCAGGAGTGACCTCAAGTAATCCTCCATCTTGTCCCAACTGTCTTCCTGGCCGTCGGTCTTCGTCATGTGATCACGGCCAGCCTGGTCCCGGAACGCAAGGCTCATCCTCACCTTCGTCAGTCCGTGAGTCTCGTGCAGGTCTACGGTCTCGACGGCCTCCGCATCGGGCCAACCTTCGAACAGCCACGTGTCGACGATCCGGGTCGGCCGCTCGATCTCCAAGTAGGTTCCGCGAAACGAACACTCGGTTCCGTCTTCCGTCACGAAGACGATGTGGTAGTTCGCCCCGACGCGCAGGTCGATCGAGCACACCGTCACTTTGTCCGTAAATGGAGCGAACCAGTTCCGCACATGCTCCGGCTTCGTCAAGACGTCGAAGACGAGCTCGATCGGAGCCTCGAACTCTCGTGTGGTGACGATCTCGAGCTCGTTGGGGTATTCGATGACTGCCGATCCCTGCCGTTTGGGTGTCACTGAATCTCTCCTTGCTGTTGAAGCTCTTTGAGGTAAGCATCCATCCGATCCAGTCGGTCGTTCATCGCCCGCTCGTACTTCGCCAGCCACTGGTTCACCGGCCGTAGATGTTCCGGTTCCAGGCAGTAGAGCCGACGGCGCCCCTCCGCCCGACACCTGACGAGTCCGACCTCACTGAGCACGCGAAGGTGCTTGGACACCTGAGGCTGGGACATCGAGAGGTCGCTCACGATCGTCCCGACGGCCTTCTCGCCTGCAATCAGCGTGTCCAGGATCTCGCGTCGGTGCGTCTCGGCGATGGCGTTGAAGACATCCGACGTCGTGGAAGCGCGAGCCACGGAGCCATCATATTCCGATAACGGCATGTGTCAAGCGGTCAGCTGTGTCCGGGGTAGTCAAGGGCGGCGAGCAACCGGCTGTGCAAGTTGGCGTTGGAGTACAGGCCACCGCCTACATCGCCTGCATGTCCTCCGGTTCGATCGGTGAAGCGCCCGCCCGCTTCCTCGACGAGAAGAATCCATGGCGCGTGATCCCAGATGTGGCAGCACTCGGCCAAGAAGGCATCGATTTGGCCACGAACGAGCTCGACGAGCGGGAGGGGGCTGGCTGGTGCACCGGCCACACTCGTTGGGAGACGGGCTCTGGAGGCGTCGTCGAGAGATTCGAGCCGAGCATCAGTCAATATCGACGTGCTGCTGACTTCCAGGCGCTTCGACTCGGCCGCCTCGCGCGGCCAGGACGACTCGAAAGAACCGCCACCTCGGGTCGCCCACCAGCAGCGGCTCAACGCAGGAGCAGTGACGACGGCGATCTCCATGGTCCCGGCAACCTCCAGCGCAAGGTGAACTCGCCAATTCGGGTCACGCCGACTGAAGAACGACGTGCCGTCAACCGGGTCGATGATCCAGACCCGATCGGATTCACCGAGTTGACCAAGTTCCTCGCCGAGGAGCGCGTCTTCTGGCCTCGCCGCAGACAACGTTTCGCGAATCAGTCGCTCGACTGCCCGATCGGCTTCCGTGACCGGTGTTCCGTCGGCCTTCAGCGTTGTCGCCACGCCCGACTCGAAGTAAGCGAGCGCCAGGTCTGCCGCCAGGTCCGAGGTCTCGAACGCGAGTTGCAAATCATCAGCGCTGTCCACGACCGACGACGCTACCGGCCAGGCCGGGCCTTCAAAGTGCCGAGGCGAGCAAGGTGTCCAGTTTCGTGAACGACTCGCCCCAGCCCCCCTCGGTGGGGGCGACATAGCCCTCGGGGAGCCACTGGCGGACCTCCAGCCGAGTCCTTCCGTCGGCCTCGTCGTAGAACTCGACTCGCATTCTCGTCTCGAACGGCTCGTAGCCCCCTGGCAGCTCGCCCGTGATGCGCATGATGCCATCGAGCAGCTCACCGTCGACGACTTCGGCGAGATCGATGCGGCCGTGGGTCCAAATGCTGGGTTCGTCGGGAAAGACCTCCGACCATCGCAGACAACCGCCGGGGCGGACGTCGAACTCGATCTCGTGCAGCGAGTTGCCGAACGGTCCCCACCACGCCGCGAAGTGGTCAGGGTCCGTAAACGCCTGGTACACGAGCGCGCGCGGCGCGTTGACGATGCGCGTGAGGGCAAGCTGTGCGGTTGTAGTGGTCATGACCTACCCCTCTTGGTTGTGTCGTGAGACTTGGCTTCGGCCAGCGCCGTCGGCTGCGCTGAGGTGAGTTGAGCGAGGTGGTCGTCGAGCCGCTCGAATCTCTCCGCCCAGAGCTGCTCGTTCAGCGAGAGCCACGTCGCCGCACGAGCGAGAGACGTCGGGGAGAGTCGCGCGCTGCGCCACCTGCCTTGTCGGCTTCGTGTGATGATCGAGGCGCGCTCGAGCACCTTGAGATGCCGCGAGATCGCCGGGAGGCTGATCGAGAAGGGGGCTGCGAGCTCCGTGACGGTCGCCTCACCGGCGGCGAGGTGCTCGACAATGCCCCGGCGAGTGGCGTCGGCGAGCGCACCAAAGAGCAGATCAAGGTCCTCGCTTGTCCGTTCCGTCACCACATTTAACATGATGGTTAACTGTAGCGTCGCTCGCTCCTGTTGACAAGCCCGATGTGGCGGTCCACCAGACGGCCGGCACTCTGATCGCTGGGCCTCAGGCGGGCGTCAGCTCGAGGTCACCGAAGGATCTCGACGAGGAAGACCCACGCATTGACCGAGGACCCGACGAAGCTCAACACCGTGCCGGCAAGGATCCAGTACAGCCCGCCCCCTGCGCCGGCAAGCAGGCTGCAGCCTCCTCCCACGTAGGCAAGTGCTGGGAAGAGGAGAATAGGAAGGTTCCCGAGCGTCCAGCTGAGCGGATCTCCCTCGGTCCGCTTCCCCACTGACACCCAGGCGGCCTGAGTCACGACGACGGCGCCGGTCGCCAGGATCTCGACGCCGAGAGTTCGATTGGACTGACCGGGCGCCAGGCCGAAACTGCAGACCAACAAGACACTCAGCAACGTCCCGAGTGTCCCGGCCGCCCTTCCGGGCAAGTGGCGGTGCTCAAGGATGAGCTTGAGGTTGATCGAGATGGCTACGAAGAGCAGACCGAGAAGAGCCGCCGACGCTGCGGCGGCGGCATCGAAAAACTCGTGCCAATCTGCCGCCGCGAATCCGCTCATGCCCTAGTTTGTCATTGTGATCGGAGCCTGGACCTGGGTCGGGTGACGTTGGCATCCAACGGCTCGAGCCGCCATCCCCACTGATAATTCGCCAACTCACCGATGCCGGACTGGAACTCGGGCTTCTCGTGTCCGCCGACCTGGAAGCCTGAGCTCGCCTCGGCCCCGCAGACTTTGGCGACAATCGAGGGCTTTTGGCAGACTCCCCGCATGTCGGCTACCGGTGTGCAGATCGACCACGTGACTGGCGACGAGGCTTTGCTCGAGTTCGTGCTGTTCGCCGATGCCGCCAACGCCGGGCGCCCCGTGTACTGGCCGGCCATTCCGGACCTGCACATCCCGTTCCTGAAGGGCGAAGGGCCCGAGGCGGCTGGCCGCAAGGTGCTGCCCCTGGTCGCCAGATCCGGCGGTCGGGTCGTCGCCCGCGTTGCTGCAGTCATCGACCAGCGCTATATCGACCATTGGGACGAGCCGCTCGGTCACGTCATCATGTTCGAGGCGCTGCCCGACAGTACCGAAGCCGTGCAGACGCTCATGAACGAGGCGGCTGCGTGGCTGAGGGCGGACGGACTGGAGGCGGCGCGGGCGGGTTTCGGGCACTCGTTCGACATGCCGTTCCTGCTGGACTCTTATGACTCGTTGCCGCCGTTGTCCACGCGGCAGAACCCGGATTATTACCACTCGTTGTTGAAGGAGGCTCGTTTCGAGGCGGAGAAAGGTTGGGTCGACTACAAGATCGAGATCACGTCCGAGCGACTCGAGCTGTGGCAGCACATGGTGGAGTCGGGGGAGAGGGCGGGCTTCCGGATCGTGCCGATGGCCGATGTAGCTGACGATCGACGGGTTCCCGACTTCGATGCGGTGTTTACCGAGGCGTTCGCTCGGCACTGGGGGTGGTTCCCCCACTCCCAGGCGGAGTGGGCCGAGCTGTTCGAGTTCACCGGCCTGATTGGCGGCCTCGACGTATCCATCCTTGCCTATGCCGGCGCCGAGTGCGTCGGCGCCGTCCTCGGCATTCCCGACCTTTCCGGGCTGGCGGTACTGGCCGACGGCCGGGAGCTCCGCCCGGACGAGCGGCTGAACCTGCTCGGCATCGGCGTACGGCCTTCTGCCCAGGGGCAGGGAGTCAACCTGGCGATCGCCGCCAAGTGCTACCTACAGCTGGCCAAGATGGGCAACAGCCACGTCAGCTACACGATGGTGGTTGACGACAACTGGCCTTCGCGGCGAACCGCCGAGAAGCTTGGCGGCCGCGTCTGCGCCAATTATCTCGTCTACCGGCGCAGGTTGGGCTTGTCGTAGGAGCTGGAACGTCGCCGGTCGACCCCATGCCTGCCCGGCGCTCGGAGTTACTATGACCTCGTGGCCGACGAGAGACTGGTAGCACCGTTTCTCGACGAGGCTGGTCGGCTCCGTGCGGTTCCCCGCCGGCGAGCGGCTCGACTCGCGGTTCTCGATGCGCTGGCGATGGAGTTCCAGCCGGGTCTGCGTTACTCGGAGAACGAAGTCAATCGGGCGCTCTCCAGGTTCCATCCGGATTACTGCGCACTTCGTCGCTACCTGGTCGAGGAACAGTTCCTTGACCGACGAGACGGGGTCTACTGGCGCATAGGTGGGACCTTCCCCGTCGACTGAACATCCGTGACTGGCCGGCTGCCTCGTCATCGCATTCAGTAAATGCCACAGGCGGGCAGGGCGCCGGCATGTCACCTCCTTTCAACCGAGCCGGGCGAGCTCGACACGCCGCCCTCGGTCGATCGATGGGTCGCCGGCGCACTGCTCGGCGGTGCTCCGCGGCTCGGACGCTAGGAAGCTCACCGCGACCTCGAGCCCGCCCGTGTCTCGCGGCCGAAGCGACAGGGTGGCGCCATGCGCAGCCGAGATCGCCTCCACGATCGACAGACCGAGGCCGTTGCCGTCCCCGCCATTGGCGCGGTCTGGCGCGAGGCGCTGGAAAGGCATGAGGAGGCGGTCGACTTGGTCCGGTCGGACCTGCGGTCCGGTATTCGCCACGGTGATGGTTGCCAGTCCCCCCTCGGTCCCCGTTGTCACCTCAACATGACCCCCGGGCATGTTGTAGCGGATGGCGTTGTCGACGACGTTGGCGACGAGCCGCTCGACCAGCCTGGCATCACCACTGGTCGGGGCCGCACGAAGGCGGCTGCGCAGCTCGACTCCTCGATGCACCGCTTCAGACTCCCGAGTGAGGACAGCAAGCTCGGCGACGACAGCGAGGTCGATGTCGTCGCTTCGTTCGGTTCCCGCTTGGCCTCGTGTCAAGGTCAGGAGCGCCTCGATGAGCCGCTCCTGCTGTCGTGCCGATACGAGCACCTGCTCGTGGGCAGCGCGGAGCGACTCTGAGTCAGCATCGGGGTCGGCCAGAGCGACCTGCACGATCGCCTTCTGCCAGGCGAGCGGGGTCCGCAGCTCGTGCGAGGCGCTGGCGACGAACTGCCGCTGGGCAATGACGAAGCTCTCGAGCCGGCCGAGCAGGTCGTCGAAGGTGTCACCGAGCTCCCTCAGCTCGTCGTTCGGCCCTGCCAGGGCGAGACGCCTGTGGAGATTGGTGGCCGAGATCTCGCGCGCCGTCGCCGTGATCGTCCGAACGGGCCGCAGGGCTCGCCCAGCCACGAACCAACCAAGTGCGAGTGACACAGCTGCGATGACCGCCAGCGCCACTCCGCAGTAGACGAGGAACTGGTGCATCGACGCGGCGTGCTGGCTGGCCGCCAGCGCCATGAGCGCCTTCGCCTCGGGGCTGGCCGGAGGGGAAGCCCCGTGGACGGTCGCACCCAACGAGGCGAACCCGAAGCTGAACCGTCCCTTCTTCCCGACGTACGACTCGACGCGGCTTGTCACCTTGTTCACGTAGGCGTACGTGACCGCCAGCAAGGCCGCTCCCGAAGCGAGGAAGACCGCGCCGTAGATCGCGGTGAGGCGCACCCGGATACTGCGCCTTGGCGAAAGCCCTGCGGCGGCGAGCTTCGAGAACCTTTCGCGAGCGGTCACGCGAGACCTCCGATCCGATAGCCGCCCTTCGAGACGGTCTCGATGAGCGGAGGCTCGCCGAGTTTTGCTCGAAGGCGACTGACGGTGATCTTCACTGCATTCGTGAACGGATCGGCGAACTCGTCCCAAGCCCGTTCGAGCAGCTCCTCGGCAGATACGAGACGGTTCGCCGAGGCAAGGAGGATCTCCAGCACGGCGAACTCCTTCGGCGCAAGGTCGATGGGTTGCCCTCCGCGCTCTGCCCTGCGACGGGCCGTGTCGACGACGAGGTCGCCGAGCTGGAGTACGGGCGGCGCGGCAGGGTGCGATCGTCGAGCGAGCGCGCCGATGCGAGCGACAAGAACCGGGAAGTCGAAGGGCTTGGTGAGGTAGTCGTCGGCACCGATCCCCAAACCCTCGACGAGATCGTCGTTCTCGGCGGCCGCCGTCAGCATGAGCAAGCGGCTGCGACAGCCGCTTGCGACGACCCTGGCGCAGACCTCATCGCCGTGCAGCCCGGGGAGATCGCGGTCGAGGACGATCACGTCGTAGTCGTTGAGCAGCGCCTTCTCGAGGCCGGTGGACCCGTCGACGGCGAGATCGACGGTCATCTGAGCCCGCCGCAGGCCGGCCGCCACGGTTTCGGCCATCCCGACGTGATCCTCGACAAGCAGCACGCGCGCCAAACTCGCCTCCTTCGCGGTCATCGGCGAAGTATCGCTCGCCAGGGGTTTCGGAAAGGTTACGGCTGGTTGGCAGCCTCAGGGTGGCGGCGAAACCTTTCCGAAACCGCCCAGCCGGTACAAGTGTCTCCGACTACAGCTCAATCGCAGCGGGAGTGAACAGGCGACATGACGACCGTCGGAAGAGGTATTCGCAACGCCTTCCGCAACGCCACGAGGACGGTGTCGATCATCCTCATCCTCGGGCTCGCCATCGGCCTCGCCTTCGTCATGCTCGTCGCTCATCGCACGGTCACCGACAAGATCTCGACGACCCTGAGCTCGGTCGGCAATACCGTGACCATCGGGCCGCCTGGCTACTCGGCCGGCGGGCTGCTGGGGAGGTTCCTGACGACCGCCGAGCTCGCGCCCATCGCTCACCTCCGCGGGGTCACAGGTCTTGACGAGTACTTCAATGGCGCGCTGAAAGCCAGTGACTTGCCGCCAGGCAGCGACACGAGAACTGGTTCGACGCAGATCATCCGCAAGGTCGTTCGGGGCCATGGCTCGGGGAGGAGTGCCGGCCCCGTCAAACAGGGTTCGACGAGCCTCAGGTACCCCGAAACCCTCGCCTTCGCCACCGAAGGCCTGTCTTGTGAGCCGAAGCCGTGCACTCCGCCGATCAGCTTCTTCACGATTTACGTCTCGGGATCGACTCAGCCGACGAACCCGGTGAACATCAGCGCCTCGACGCTCAGCATCGTCAGCGGCCATGCGATCTCGGGCACGGGTTCGGGCGACGTCGCCATGGTGAGCACGGCGATGGCGCGAACGAACGGCCTCAAGGTCGGCTCGACCTTTCGCGCCTACGGCGCGACCTTCACCGTCGCCGCCATCTTCGAGACCGACAGCCAGCAGGGCAACGACACGATCGTCACCTCGCTGCCGGTGCTCGATCGACTCGAGGGGGACGCCGGCCTGGTCTTCAACGCCGTCGTCACTGTCGCCTCGGACACCGAGCTCGCAGCGGTGACCTCGGAGATCGAGAACACGCTCGGCCCGCGGGCGAGCGTCGTGAGCTACACGGCCGACGCCACGAAGGCGGTCAACTCGCTCGACAGTGTGAAGGGCGTCGCCCTCTACAGCCTGGCCGGGGCCGTGGGGGCCGCCGTCGTGATCCTCCTCCTCGTCATGGTGATGATCGTGCGAGAGCGCAAGCGCGAGATCGGGATCCTGAAGGCGGTCGGAGCTTCGAACGGCCGGATCATGGCGCAGTTCACAACGGAGGCGGTCACCCTCACTCTGCTCGGCTGGGTCGTGGGCCTTGTCGCCGGCTTGATTGCCGCCAGCCCGGTCACCTCGTCGCTCGTCTCCAACAGTGGGGTGTCTTCGGACACCGGCGCCCGCGGTCTGTTCGGGGCACCGAGCCCGTTCCTCAGCCACCTGACCGATATCAACGCCCAGGTCGGCTGGGCAGTGATCCTCGAAGGCGTCGCCGCCGCCCTGGTCGTCGCCATTCTCGCCAGCGCCGCAGCCGCCTGGATGATCGCCAGGATCCGGCCCGCCGAAGTGCTCAGGAGCGAGTGACCGTGCTCGAGACGAGAGAAGTGACGAAGTCGTTCGGCTCAGGGGACCGCGCCGTGACCGCCGTGAACGGTGTGACGATGACCGTCGGCGACGGCGAGTTCGTCGCCATCGTGGGCCGCAGCGGCAGCGGCAAGACCACCCTCATGAGCCTGCTGGGTGCCCTCGAACAGCCGACGGGCGGCATGATCTTCGTGGACGGTGAGGACATCACGCGACTCCGCCCGAGCGAGCTCGTCCACTACCGGGGGCGAAAGATCGGCTTCGTCTTCCAGAGCTACAACCTGGTGCCGAACTTGACCGCCACGGAGAACGTCATGTTGCCGATGGAGTTCATCGGCGTCGGCAAAACCGAGCGCAAGGTGAGAGCGGCCGAGCTGCTCGAGCAAGTCGAGCTGACCGGCGACAAGCAAGGTCGCAAGCCGGGGCGCTTGAGCGGTGGGGAGCAGCAGCGGGTCGCCATCGCCCGGGCGCTCGCCAACAAGCCGTCGATCATCCTTGCCGACGAGCCCGCCGGCAACCTCGACAGCCAGACGAGCATGACGATCATTGAGCTTCTCCGCGGCCTCTCCCGTTCCGAGGGGACCACAGTCATCCTCGTCACCCACGACTCGATGATGGCCGACCAGGCAGACAGGGTGCTGCGCCTCGAGGACGGCCGGCTGGAGTCGTCACAACCCAAGGGGTAGCTTCGTCGAGTGACCGACCTGGCGCTCCTTCCGGCATCGGAGGAGCGCCGTGACGCCGCCCTCGAGGTGCTCCTCGCTGCTTCGCTGGACCCGATCATCGACGTCGTCGCCTGGCGCGCCGGCCCGGGCCGCTACGAGGCCGCTTCGGCCAATGGCCACGTCCGCTTCAGTCGGCGCGCCGACGGCACGACAGCGGCCGGCGCGCCGTGTTGGCAGTACGACGCCAGCGTCGCGAGCGGCCTGAACCCGATCGAACGCCAGGACCCGAGCCACTTCGAGGGCCTGGCAGCAGAGCGCGCCGTCCCCCACCCGCAGCGGACAGAGAACTCCTACCCGCACGGCTACGACCACATCGCGCAGCTGTTCGACCACCCGGATGCACCCGACCTCGTCGTGCTTCACACGCCGTCGCACTACTGGGGCGATCAAGGAGGGCACCTGGGCGAGCACGGATCGCTTGGAATCGTGCAGGCCCGAGCGCCGTTCATTGCCGCAGGTGCCGGAGTTGCGAGATCTGGACTCGTCTCCCGATCGTGTCGCCTCGTCGACGTCGCCTCCGTCGTCCTCGAGTTGCTCGCCGGCGATACCGAACCCTGGAGCTCGTGGCTTCCGGGCAGCGACGGCGAGCTCCCCGAGGAGCTCGTAACCGATCCTGGCGGCGCCCGGCATGTCGTCGCCTTCCTTCTCGACGGCACCAACCCGAACGTGCTCTACGACTTGGCGGCTCGAGGGCTCGCTCCCAACATCGCCCGCCTCATGAACATGGGTACGGCGTTTGCTCACGGGGCAGTCGCCTCGCTACCCACCGTCACCCTCGCCAATCACACCGGGATCCTGACCGGGCGCCACCCGGGTCACCATGGGATCCTGCACAACGCCTGGGTCAATCGAGCCACCGGTGACCAAGTGGTCACGAACTCGCCGGCCACCTGGGTGACAGCGACGAACTGGCTGGCGCCTGGAGTCGAGACGGTCCACCACGCCGTAAAGCGAGCCCTCCCTGGCGCTACGACAATCTCGGTCAACGAGCCCTGTGACGCAGGTGCCGACTACTCGGTCTTCGATCAGATGCGCCGGGGCGAGGACGTCGATCGGCCGCCCCGCGCCGAGGAGCTGCCGGACGCAACCGAGCGTTTCGTGCGGCCGGTGAAGGACTACCGCTGGTCGTCGCTGATCGACCACACGGCTGTCGATCAGTTCCGGGGCGTCTGGTCGGGCGAGTACCGGGGGCGACAGATCGACCGCCCGAGGTTCAGCTGGGTCAACTTCACCCTGACCGACGCTGCCTTCCATGAGGGCGGCCCGTACTCGGAGATCGCCGCTGCGTCGGTCGCCGACACCGACGCTCGCATCGGCCGCATCCTCGAGGTCGTCGAATCGGCCGACGTCTTTGACCAGACGGCGTTCGTTCTCGTGGCCGATCACGGCATGGAGCTCGCCAACCCCTCGGTCACCGGGGACTGGGACGTCGCGCTCCGCGACGCCGGCTTACCCGTCCGTGACGAGGGATACGGGTTCCTCTACCTGCCGGAGGTCTGAGTTGTCGGCGCGATCAGGAGCTGACGACCCCTTCGGTGGTCGGCAGCCCACGAGTCACGAACGGTTGAGCGGAGTGCCTTGGGATGCGTCGTACCACGACGGCCCTGCACCTTGGGACATCGGCCGGCCGCAGCCGGCACTCGTGCGTTTGGCATCCCGAGGCGGGTTCGCCGGAGCGGTGCTCGACGCCGGCTGCGGGACTGGCGAGAACGCTCTGTACCTTGCCTTGCTCGGACTACCGGTGCTGGGCGTCGACGTCGCGGAGACGGCGCTCGCGATCGCCCGAGCCAAGGCGAACGAGCTCGGGGTGGAAGTGGAGTTCGCTGCGGTTGACGCACTCCACCTCGAGGGTTTGGGGCGCAGGTTTGAGACGGTGATCGACTGCGGTCTGTTCCACTCCTTCGACGACGGGGAGCGGCCAGGCTACGTATCGAGTCTGGCGGCGGCGACCGAGCACGATGGAACGCTGCAGGTGTTCTGCTTCAGCGACGACGGTCCCGACACTGGACCGCACCCGGTCAGCTCTACCGATCTGAGAGCAGCGTTCAACCCCAGCACCGGATGGCGCGTCGAGGCCATCGAGCCGGAGCGGCTCCAGACGCGCTACCACGACGATGACGGCGCACCCGCCTGGCTGGCGACAGTCAAACGGCTCTAGGCGGTTGGATCGGACTGAGCGCTGGCCCTTGCCGTTGCCATCGCCGCAGCTCTCATTCCGTCCCTCCGGGCGGCTCGCACGAGCACGACGGCTGCACTGGCCGACGCAGCCCATCAGCCGAAGCGCCGCCCCCTGCTGATCGCCTTCGCCGCCCGGCTGCCAGTTCCCGTCCTGCTCGGCTTGCGCCTGGCGGCTCGCCGTCCCCGACGCATGGTCCTCACGACGATCAGCGTGGCGATTACCCTCACGACGATCGTTGCCCTGCTCAGCGTGCATGCACACCAGAGCTCGGTCGCACAGCCGTCCTTCGGCATCTACTCGAGCTTGCCGAACCCGCGCTTCCAAAAAGACGACCAGGTACTGCTGGTGTTGACCGTCGTGCTCGCCGTCTTGGCGTCGATCAACGCCGTCATCATCACGTGGGCGACGTCGGTGGACTCGAGACGACAGCTGGCCACGGCCCGAGCCCTCGGCGCCAGCCCATTTCAGGTGAGCACCGGGTTGTCGACGGCGCTCCTCCTGCCGGCTCTGCCCGGCGCCGTCGCCGGCATCCCCCTCGGCCTGCTGCTCACGAACGCCGTGAGCCATGGCTCGACGACAACGGTTCCGCCGGCGCTGTGGTTGCTCGGTGCTCTGGTTGGGTCCCTCGTGGCAATGGGAGCCTTGTCGGCAATTCCCGCCCGCATCGGCGCCAACCAGCCTGCTGCGGAGGTATTGCAGTCCGAATTCGCTTGACCGAGGGGCGCCGCGACGGTCCCAGTCGCGGAGGTGGTCTCACCGGACGTCGCCCTGCGGGGCCTCACCCTCGACATCACCCCGGTACGCCTCCCTCCGTCCGCCTTCGCGTGGTAAGTACTTTCTGATCGATGAGCTCAGGAGGACCGGAGGCCGAACATGACCACTCTGCGAGATAGACCTAACACCGCCCTGCTGGTGGTCGATGTGCAGAACGCCGTCGTCGCCAAGGCCCACCAGCGCGACGAAGTGATCGGCAACATCAACACCTTGATCGAGACCGCGCGCGCCCATCAGGTCCCGGTGATCTGGGTTCAGCACTCCGACGATGAGCTCGTCGAGAACAGCGAGGGGTGGCAGTACGTGCCGGAGCTGCAACGCGCCGACGCCGAGCCGCTCGTGCACAAGAAGTACGGCGACTCGTTCGAGGACACCATCTTGGAATCCGAGCTTGCACAACGGGCTGTCGGTCGCCTCGTCGTCACTGGTGCACAGACCGACGCCTGTATCCGGGCGACGATCCACGGCGCCTTTGCTCGCGGCTACGACACGGTCCTTGTCAGCGATGCCCATACGACCGAGGACTTTTCCGAGTACGGCCTGCCGCCGGCGGACAAGGTGATCGCCCACACCAACATGTACTGGACCTGGCAGGCCGGCCCGGGACGCACCGCCAGCGTCGTCGACACCGCCGGAGTCAGCTTCGACCCGCCTGCGGGCGACGCGGCGACGCCTTAGGGGCACGCTTCGAGGGTCCAAGCGCCCGCAGGTCGCTCTGGGCGCCGCGCGACAAACCTCCATGAACCTCGTTACGTCCGTTTTGCCGGTGTCGTGACGACCAAGCCTGACGCTTCCTAGACGCCGCCGGCAGGCTCGGCGAGCGGGAAGGCGATGTCGCAGATCAGCTCGTCCTCGGTGACGGCGTCGGGTTCGGCGAGATACACCTCCCGGCACGACAGTCGGTTGCCGGGACGGGCGGTCGCTTCGGGCGAGCAGGCAACGGCGTCATAGGCGGCGAGGATGGCGGGGTACTCCCACTGTGCCTTCGTGATCGTCGTGAAGGCTTCCTCGTGGGCCGGTTCGGTCCGGATCCCGACGAGCTCGCTCGGCTCGACGTCCTCGGAGCACCCGAGCGTGGCCTCCAACGGCCCGTCGCTGTCGTCGTCGACGACCCCGTGGAAGATCAAGCTGAAGGGTCCGAGCGGCGCGGCGCCGCCGAGGTGTTCGATGAACACACGTTTGGCCTCGCGGACGAAGGCGTCGGTCTCGGCAGCATGCAGCCGTCGCTGCATCGACATCACTCTCCGAGCAGGCACGCGCCGCGTGTGGACTTCGAACATCAGGGGCTCTCCCTCTCTCAGGATGGCGTGGATATGGCGAACCAGGGATCTGCGGCTGGCGTGGCGTGCCTCGAGTGCGGCGAGGTACCGGTTGAGTCGCTCGAGGGCACGCTCCAGATCGCTGTCCAGATCGGTGAGCAGCCCTCCGATTTCCGCCAAGCTCATGTCGATGCCGCGGAGCATGGAAATGAGTCGAGCCGTTCGGAGCTGATCGACGCCATAGCGGCGATAGCCGTTGGATGGCTCGACCGCTGCAGGTGGGAGCAGGCCGATGTCGTCGTAGATGCGGAGCGCCTTGACGCTGAGCCGCGAGCGTCGGGCGAACTCGCCGCTGCTCAGCAGCTCCCCGGTCGGCTCGCCTGACACGCCTCCATCATCCTGCCTGCCCCAAGGGCGGGGTCAAGGGGGACTCCCAGGAACCCCGTCCCGACAGGAGAGCAAAGGGAGAGAATCAGGTCACGAAGTCTCGGCCGGGACCGGCTTGCGTGTACGCAGCGCACCGAGGGCAGTCCCCTGCGAGCAGGCGGGCTGCACCGCGTCCGGCCAAGCAGTGCACAGCTATCGTCACCGGGACACCATGAGTGAGCAACCTGACAGCGCCGCAGAACAAGCGCCGGCTCCCTCCAAACCCCTTCGCCACAACCGCAACTTTCAGCTGCTGTGGACCGGTCAGGTGCTCTCGGATCTCGGCTCCGGCTTTGGAGCCCTGGCGTACCCGCTGCTCGTCCTTGCCCTCTCTCATTCGGCAGTGATCGCCGGCGCAGTGGGCACGGTCGCATCGGTTGTCGCCTTCGTCGTGAGGCTCCCTGCCGGGGCCCTCGCCGACCGACTGGATCGCCGGAAGACCATGATCGTCTGCGACGGCGTCCGAGCGGCCGTACTGGCAGGCCTCGCCGGGGCAGTGGCACTGCGTGCTGTCACCTGGCCGGTCGTACTCGTGGTGGCGATCGTCGACCGCGTCGGCGACACGATCTTCACGCCTGCGTCGACGGCGGCGCTGCCGAGCATCGTCGAGAGCGAGCAGCTCGAGAGCGCCTGGGCGGGGACCGAGGCTCGTCAGTACGCCGCAAGCCTCGGAGGGCCGGCGCTCGGTGGTGTGCTCTACGGACTGGGTCGGGCAGTGCCCTTCATCGGCGACACCATTTCCTACGGCATCTCTGTGCTGACCTCGAGCGGCATCAGGGGCGAGTTCCGCCCTGCGCCCAGCGACACCCCACGCAGGGGGTTGTGGAAGGAAGCCTTCGAAGGCGTCCGAGCGCTCTGGCACGATGCCGTGCTGCGCGCCGTCATCATCCAGGCTCCGCTCATCAATTTCGCTTTCACCGGAGTCATCTTCACGGTGACGCTGGCGCTGCGACGGAACGGCTCGTCCGGCACCGTCATCGGCTTGACGCAGGCGGCGATCATGGTCGGGGGCTTGCTCGGAGCGATCGTCGCACCTCGACTGCAAGGGCGGTTCACCCTCTCACGATCGATCGTCCTGCTCACCGGAGGCGGGACGCTCTTTTTCGTCATCGCCGCCGTGGTCATCCCCTCGCCCCTCGTGGCGCTCCCGATCGCCGTGCCGCTGTTCCTGTCCCCGGCCACCAACGCCGCCCTGTTCGCCGCCATGCTCCGCCAGACACCCGAAGCGATGCGAGGCCGTGTCAACAACGCCCTCATTCAGGTGGCAACCGGCCTGGCGGCCCTCGCACCGCTCGTCGCCGGCCTGCTCGTCGAAGACGTCTCCTCGCACTGGGCCATCGGCGCCTTCGCAGTGGCTCTGGCCGTGTCGGCGGTCATGGCCCTCACTTTGAAAGGCTTGCGACAAGCCGAAGCCGCCGTGTGAGAGCACTCGCCGAGCCTGTGGCACAGCTCTGTCCGCCGACCGCCGGCGAGTCGGGTGCCCGCAAGAGATGACTCGCCCGAGTGCCCGTCGATCGGGGAGAATGAGCCCATGGCCGACACGTTCGCATCCCGGTTCGCTGCTGTGCGATCTACCCACGGTCCGCTTGCGTGGGGACTCGACCCGTCAGGAGCGATACTGGACGCCTGGGGAGTCGGTGACACGCCGGACGGCTTGGACCGCTTCGCCGACCTGGCGCTCGAAGCAGCCGTCGGGACGGTGGGATTGGTCAAGTTGCAGGCAGCCTTTTACGAGCGGCAGGGCTGGCGGGGGTTTCGCACGCTGCAGCGTTTGATCGGGGAGGCACGTAGCGCCGGCCTCTTGGTGATCGTCGACGCCAAGCGGGGCGATGTCGGTACCACCAACGATGCCTACGCAGAGGCCTTCCTCGGGACGGACGCCCCCCTTGGCTGCGATGCCCTCACCGTCCACCCTTATCTCGGGCTGGCGGCGATGGGGACCTTCATCTCCCGGGCACACGAGTCTGGCAGCTGCCTCCTCGTCGTCACGCGCTCCTCCAACCCCGAAGGCCGGGCCGTGCAGGCGGCCGTCAACGGGTCCGGCCGAAGCGTCGAGGCGGAGATGCTTCGCGAGATCGGCGTGCTGAACGCCGGGTTGACCTCCGACGAGGTCGGTCCGATCGGTGCCGTCGTCGGACCGACGCACATGCAACCGACGTTGGATCTTCTGGCGGCGCGGGCGGTGTTCCTCGCACCCGGTGTGGGAGCGCAGGGAGCCACCTCGGCAGACGTGGCCCACGTCTTTGCCAGCTGCCCCGATCGGGTCATCCCGAGCGCCTCGCGTTCGCTCCTCGGCGGCGGTCCCGACCTGAGCCGGCTGCGAGACACCGCCGCCGCGCTGGCCCTCGAGTTCCGTACTCGCCTTCCCGCTTAGCGACGCAGCGCCGAAGCGGCAACGGGGCGGGACATTTCGGGGATCACCGAAACATCCCGGCGTTACCGTGATCGCATGCGTGCCGATTTCGCCAGTATCGCCAGACTGCTCGCCAGCCCCGCCCGATCCGTCATGGTGGGGGCGCTGCTCGAGGGTCGAGCTCTGACCGCCGGCGAGCTGGCTCGGCTGGCCGCCATCGCTCCCTCGACGACAAGCGAGCACCTGGACGAGTTGGTGCGAGGCGGCCTCGTCGTCGTGACGGCCCAAGGCAGGCATCGATATTTTGCTGTGGCGAACTCCGCCGTGGCCGAGGCGCTCGAAGCCTTCGCCCGGATCTGCCCGGAACTACCGGTGAGTTCGCTGCGGTCATCGGAGCAAGCCCGCGCCCTGCGACGCGCCCGCACCTGTTACGACCACCTCGCCGGCGCCCTCGGCGTCGCCATTCTCGACGCCGTTGTAGAGCGCCGATGGCTGGTTCCCGTCGGGCCGACGTTCGAACTGGGTCCGGGCGGAAGTGACGGCTTCGCGGAACTCGGAGTAGATGTCGCAGCAGTACGACGCCAGAAGCGGCGCCTGGCTCGTCCGTGCCTGGACTGGACCGAGCGGCGATCGCACCTCGCCGGAGGGCTCGGCGCTGCCCTGGCGGGCTCGCTCTTGCAGCGGAGGTGGATCGAGCGCGACAGCCAACACCGCGCCCTACGCGTGACACCGACTGGCAAGGCCAACCTGCGGGCGCTACTGGAGGTCGAAGCCTAAGACCGCCCTCCAACCCAGCTACGGCATCGCGCGTCAGGAGGGAGGGGTCGCCTCACGGCCGGCGAGGTACTCCTTTGCGAGGCGCTTCGGCGCCCGTGCGAGAAAGGCATCGACGGCAACCGCCTCGAGCATCCTCACCGACATCCGATCGAGCCGTGCGAGCACGGCGGGGTAGCCGTTGAAATGCGGAGTCGTGAAGAACACCTCCGGCTCCTCGGCGAGGATCGCTTCTTTCTCGTCGAGGTCCGTCACCATCACGCCGAGTACCGGCCCGGTCGGAGCGGAGTCACCGAGTGCCGCTATGTCGCCTTTGCGCAGCGGTCGCTCCCAGACGAACAGCTTGCCCTTCACCCGCCATTGGTTGTGCTCTCCTGCGCCCTCGGTCACCTGCGGCAGGCGCAGGGCGCAGCGCCGCACGTCTTCCCAGTCAGCCACGGCGCCAGGATAGGCGGCGTTTCTGGGGCAAGCTGGATCCGCTCCGGCCGCCGATGACATGCCAGGCACCTACCTACGAAGGGAACCCATGGTCAGCGTTGTTCGGTATCACGAGATCTCAGAGTCCTCTCATCGGATCATGAACCCGCTGTCTCTCGAAAAGCTGTTGCTCCTCGGCGATATCTGCCGGGTCGGCGCCGGCACGCGCCTGTTGGACCTCGCCTGCGGCAAGGGCGAGATGTTGTGCCGCTTTGCCAGCCGCGGTGCCGGCGGCGTCGGTATCGACCTCCATGGACCCTTCCTTGCAGACGCCCGGGCACGGGCCGTCGAGCTCGGAGTCGAGAAAGCCGTCAGTTTTGTCGAGGGCGACGCCGCCGATCTGCCCGAGGCCGGCGACAAATTCGACATCGTCAGCTGCATCGGCGCGACCTGGATCGGCGGCGGCTTTTCTGGCACGCTCGATCTGATGCGCCCGCGGGTCGCGCCCGGTGGATGGTTGCTCGTCGGCGAGGTGTTCTGGGCCGAACCTCCGCCCTTGGAAGTTCGGGCGAGGTACGAGACCACGCAGGACTTCGCCGATCTCGCCGGCACCCTGGACCGCTGTGGAGCCGCAGGTATGGACCTCGTCGAGATGGTGCTCGCCAGCTCGGACGACTGGGACCGATACTCCGCCAGCCAGTGGTTGAACGTCTCGGACTGGCTGGCCGACAACGTTTCGGACGCCGACGCCTCCGCCGTCCTCGAGACTCGCGACGCCTCGCGACGCTCCTACCTTGCCGAGGAGCGGCGCTGCCTCGGCTGGGGAGTCTTCGTGCTTCGGCCACATGGCTGAGGGCGACCAGCCGGCTTGCGGCCGGCCTTTCCCGGCTGGTCCGCGGGAGCGCGATACTCAGCGATGCCCGCTGAAGCTCCCGCGCCCGCTGGCTTCCATTCCATAACGCCGCGCATGGTCGTCTCCAACCTCGCCGCCGCGGTCGAGTTCCTGCGGGTGACCTTTGGTGCTGTCGGCGATGTCCAGGTCGGGCGGCCGGCCGAGATCCGCATCGGCGACTCACTCGTGATGGTGTCGCAGGCGGGCGAGCGCCAGTTGTTCCCGGCGTTTCTGTATGTCTATGTCGTTGACGTCGACAGCACCTATGAACGCGCCCTTGCTGCCGGAGCATCGAGCCTCGAAACGCCCTCCGCCACTCCGTACGGGGATCGGCGCGCCATGGTGCGCGACCCGTTCGGCAACATCTTCCAGATCGCACATCGCGAAGCTTGAGAGCAGAGCTTCATGGTCACCGGCGGCTACCCGCCGATCTCGATCTCGGGCGGAACCCTTCAGAGCTCCATGATCCGGTCGTCTTCGAGTCCCGCCGGCCACTGTGCCGGATCGTGTCCGAACAGCAGCCGGGCGCCCGCCGACTCCAGCTGACGCAACCGTGCGAAGACCTCCAGCTGGGCACCCCGGTCGAAGGCATAGGGAGGCAGCGTGAGCGTCTCGAGAGAACGCCTGAGGTAACACGCATCGCTGCACAGCACCAGTTCGCCGCCGTCGTCGGTCCGAAGCAGGAGGCTTTGGTGCCCGGGGGTGTGGCCGGTCGTCGGCAGGACCGTCACGCGTCCATCGTCGAAGACGTCCCAACCACCGTCGAGCAGACGGATCTTTCGGTCGTGGTCGAGATCGGCAGGCATGTAGCTGCGGCCCTTGACGTCGGCAACGGCGGCCTGCCACTCGGTTCGCTGTACGACGAGCTCCGCCTCCGGGGCAAGGCTGCTCCCGCCCACGTGGTCGAAATGGAGGTGGCTCAACACGAGCAGGTCGACCTCGGCGGGATCGACGTCGCACGCTGCCAGCCGTTCGCTCAAGTCAGTGCCGGCTGGAAGGTCACAGTCGAAGGCTGGTGTGATCGCACGGTGGCGGTCCGACTGGACGTCGCGGAGGTCTGGGTGCAGCCCGGCGTCGAAGACCAGCCTCGATCCGGCGTGTTCGATCAGATAGGCGGGCACCGGCAAGCGCACCCGCCCTGTCTCACCCTCGATGAGACCGCCGATCTCCCCGCCCAGCCAGCCGCAACAGAAGCCCCTCACGTATCCCCTCCTCGGCGCAGCTCGTGACGACGACCTCGTCGGGGTCGATCGACTCGTAGAGGTCGGCGATGGCCTCCCGCAACTCGCGTGAGCCCGCCGATTCGCTGTAGCCGCACCGCAAGTCGGAGAACCGATCGCGTGCGTCGGGCTCGAAACTCAACAGCTCTCCGACGGTCCGAGACTCGCAGTCGCTGCTCGACAGCATGTACCTGGTCGTGAACTCAAACCGCTCGTAATACTGCTCAATGCGAAACGGGGCAACCTTCACACGGACTCCTTTCGAAGCGACCATCGGGATCGCTCGACCACCGGCCCGTTTGTGGCCGGCTCCTCGGATCCCCGGGGTTCTTGATACACCCCCTGAGTACACTCAGCCGCCATGAAGTTGGGGCCGTCCGTCGAGAGGGCCCACCGCCTCGATCAGGAGCGACTCTCCCGGTTTCGTCTCGGTGCGGTCGTCATTGCTCTCGCTCTCGTGGCGGCCTCGTGCGCAACCCCGACGAGCTCGACGTCGACTCCGGGCACCTCGTCACCGGCTGCTGCCCACCGAGCGGCGACAACCACGCGCCCGAGCACGACGGGCTCGGAACATGCGGGCACGACGGCGCCATCTGCCGTCGCCGCCTGGAGGCTCGTGACCGAGCCCAACGATGGCATGCAGCCCATCTACTCGCTCATCTCGAGTGCCCGACATCGATTGGACATGACGATGTACGAGCTGGCCGATCCGCGCGCCATCTCCATCCTCGAGGGTGATGCCGGCCGTGGTGTCGTCGTGCGCGTGATCCTCGACCGGGACTACGCCGGCGCCGGCGTCAACGCCGGCGCCGCCGCGGCGCTCTCATCACATGGGATCCAAGTCCATTGGGCGCCGGCGGGCACGATCTTCCATCAAAAGACGATCACCATCGACGACCACACCTCGGCCATCATGACCCTCAACCTGACGAGCGAGTACTACTCCACTTCACGCGACTTCGCCGTCATTACGACCGACGCTTCCGATGTGGCGGCGATCGAGCAGGGTTTCGATTCGGACTGGGTGAACGCCGGCCCTCCGCAGCCGGGCCCGCCTGGGACGAACCTCGTCTGGTCTCCCGGGGCAGGCCCAGCGATGCTCGCGCTCATCGCCTCAGCACATCGCTCCCTGCTCGTCGAGAACGAGGAGATGGACGACTCCGACGTCGTGAACGCACTGCAGGCGGCCGCTCGGCGGGGCGTGGCCGTCAAAGTCGTGATGACGTACTCGTCCTCGTGGGCAAATGCGCTGGACGCACTCGCAGCGGCCGGCGTCCAGGTGAGCACGTACGCCAGCGACGCCGCTCTCTACATCCACGCCAAGGTCATCGTCGCGGACGGCTCCCGGGCATTCGTGGGGAGCCAGAACTTCTCGGAGTCGAGCCTGGATTACAACCGTGAGCTCGGGATCATCACCACCGATGCCGCTCTGGTGACCTCGTTGGCCAAGACCTTGGTCGCCGACTTCGACGGCGGTACAGCGATGCGCGGCGGCTCGGCGCCTGGCACGACAACGACAGCGAGCGGCGCTTGGTGTCAGGCGAGCGCCGCTCCGTCCAACGACGGTTACGCGGGCGACTACGACGTCTACGTCCACTCGAACCAACCCGACGAGAAGGCGACGGCAGCTGACGCTGGCGACACCTACAGCTACGACACCGACGCTTCCGGGTACGCCGTCATCTACCTCTGGAACACCTCGCCAGGCGAGCAGATCCGGGTCACCGTGGCAGGGGCGACGTGCTCCACGACAGCCTGAAGGACCGCTTCTGCAACGAGAGATAGTCTCGCCGGCGTGATCGCTCAGCGGTTGGAGAAGCTCGGACTCACGTTGCCGCCCCCGGTCTCGCCGGCCGGTACCTACCTGCCGTGCCTGGTGGACGGCGAGTACGTGTACGTGAGCGGGCACGGCCCGATCAACGGTACGAGCATGATCACCGGGAGAGTCGGAGCCGACCTCAGCCTGGAGGAGGGACGCGAGGCCGCGAGAATGACGGCCCTCTCGATCCTGGCCACCATGCAGGAGGTCCTCGGGGATCTGGACCGGATCAAGCGCTTCCTGACCGTCTTCGGCATGGTCAACGTCGCCCCTGGTTTCACGCAGACGCCGGCGGTCATCGACGGTTGCTCGAACCTGTTAGTCGAGGTGTTCGGGGACGCGGGACGACACGCGAGGAGCGCCGTCGGGCTGGCCGAGCTGCCCTTCGGCATTGCCGTTGAGATCGAGCTCTCCGCCAGGCTGCACGCCTGAGGCTGGCGTTCCGCCCACCGGGAGCGCGCCGACATCCGGCTCCAGGCCGATGTTGGGCACGAGTCGATCGAGCCAGCTCGGAAACCACCAGTTCGCTTTGCCCAACAACGTCAACAGCGACGGCACGATCGCCATGCGGATGACGACGGCATCGACGAGCACGCCGCCGGCGAGCCCGAGGCCGAACTCCTTGATGACCCGCTCGCCCCCGAGGATGAACGAGCCGAACACGAGGATCATGATGAGGGCCGCCGCCGTGATCGTCTTTCCCGTCGTAGCCAGGCCGTTGCGTACGGCGAGCCGGTTGTCGTTCGTCTTCAACCACTCCTCGTGGATCCGCGTCACGAGGAAGACCTGGTAGTCCATCGACAAGCCGAAGACGATGGCAAAGAGCATCACGGGGAGGAACGACTCGACCGGTCCGGGTTTGTTCACGCCGATCACACCGCCGAGCCACCCCCACTGGAAGACGGCGACAAGGATCCCGAAGGCCGCCCCGATCGAGAAGATGTTCAGCATCGCCGAAATCAGCGGGATGACGAGGCTGCGGAAGACGACGGCGAGCAGCAGGAAGGAGAGCAGCACCACGAGGCCGATGAAGAGGGGCAGTTTTGCCGACAAGACGTTGGCGAAGTCGACGAACAACGCCGTAGTGCCGCCGACGTACACCACCAGCGGTGAAGCAGCAACGGCTTTCGGCACAACGGACTGCCGGAGGCGGTTCACGAGATTGGTCGTGGCCAAGGCCTGAGGAGAGCTCGTGGGGTACACCTCCACGAGGGCCACGTCTCCGCCGTCCTTGTCCGGGATCAGGATCGGCGGCGCCACCCGGGCGACGCCGCTTTCGGCAGCGACGCCGGCGACGACACGCTGCAACGCCGCCCGATCCGCCGAGCCGTGCACTGCGGCGACGAGCTCGAGAGGCCCGTTGAACCCGGGACCGAAGCCCTTGCTCAGCAAGTCGTACGCCTGCCGCGTCGTGGTGCCGAGCGCGTCGTTGCCCTGGTCCGAGGACCCGAGCTGTAGGGAGAAGAACGGCAGAGCGATGCCCACGATGACGACGGCGGCGACGACTGCCGGCAGAGCCGGGCGTGCCTTGATCAGCTCCGCCCAGCGGGGCCAGAACCCAGTCGATCCGGAGCCGACGATCCTCGGCCCGTTCTTCGCAAGACTCGACTTCTGGCGACGGGAGAGCACTCGAGGGCCGATAAAGCCGAGCAGCGCCGGCAGCAGCGTGAGGGCGGCGAACATGGTGAGCGCCACGCCGAGCGCCGCCGCCACTGCCAACCCGTAGAGGAAGCTCACGCCGAGGGCGAACATGCCGAGCAGGGCGATGCACACGATCGTTCCGGCGAACAGCACCGCTCGCCCGGAGGTGTCGACGGCGTTCTCGATGGACGAGGCGACGTCCATGCCGGCGATGAGGCCCTGGCGATGCCTGGTGACGATGAACAGGGCGTAGTCGACGCCGACGCCGAGCCCGATGAGCAAGGTCAGCTCGGAGGCGAATTGTGGCATCTGTATGACATGGCTGAGCAGTGCGATGAGTCCGGTGGCGATGCCGAGCGAGGCTCCCGCCGAGAGGAGCGGCAGCGCCATCGCAAAGATGGATCCGAAGACGAACAGCAGCACCAGGCCGGCAAGCAGCACGCCGATGCCTGTCCCGCCGAGGGAGATCTTGTTCGTCAGCTCGGCCAGCTGCCCACCGACAGCGACCGTCACACCATCGCCGTCAGCAGATCTCGCCGTGTTCACCAGCTGATAGGCCACGGCGTTGGAGAGGTCTTGACCGGGCCGATCGAAGGTGACCGTGGCGAAGGCGACGGTACCGTCGGCGCTGATATGGGTTGCGCCGTCGGGCGCAAAGGGCGAGACGATGTTGGACACGTGCGGCACCTTGGCCACTTTGGCCAGCATGGTGTCGATGCGCGCCTTCACGGCCGGGTCGGTCACCTTGGTGCCGGGTGAAGTCCCGAACACGATCTGCTCGACGTCGCCCGACACCTTCGGAGAGACGGCCTGCAGCAGCTGGATCGCCTCGGTGGACTGTGTCTTCGGCAACGAGAAACTGTTCGAGTAGGCACTGCCGCTCGCCTTCGAGAGCACCGTGACGAGGATCACGGCGCCGACCCAGAGCAGCACAACGAGCCGACGACGTCGGACACACCATCTCGCCAGTGAACGCACTGTCAACTACTCCTCTGGATCGTCGTTGGGACCCTGCCGGGGAGGCATCGTCAGGGAGGGGCGGTCGGGCAGCGACGGCCGTTCGCGAAGTGCTCAGCCGTGAACCCGGAGGACCAGGCTCAAGCGAGCTCGGGCGGCGTCGCCCGGCTCGCCCTCGACGCTGCGAGTTCCTCCGGCTCGGTCGCCTCCGGTGGCCCAAGGGTCTGCGTCGTCGTGTCGGCGCCTGAACCGACGGCCCGCCGCAGCTCACGATGGGGGATCAGCCACGCTGCCAGGAAGGCGACGAACCCGATGGGTGCGGCGATGACAAAGACCGTCTGGATCGATTCAGCGTAGGCGGCGATGAGACCGTGGCGAGCCGCTGCCGACAGCGTCGCCAGGCTTGCGGGCGTGATGCTCGACGTCGAGAGCCCTGCTGGCAGCCTGGCACTCCCGAGGTGCTTGGCGAGGTTGCCGACGAGCACGTTCGAGAAGATGGCTCCAAAGATCGCAGCCCCGAACGACCCACCGATGGAGCGGAAGAACGTCGCACCCGAAGTGGCGACCCCGAGCTCGGAGTAGGGCACGGCGTTCTGGACGATGAGCACGAGAACCTGCATGACCGAGCCGAGACCCATCCCGAGCACGAGCATGGCGACGACCTGGAAAGTCGAGCTCGTTCCGACTCCCATTCTCGACAGGAGCAACAGACCAACGGTGATGAGCCCCGTACCGATGATCGGGAAGACCCGGTAGCGGCCCGTGTGGCTGATGATCTGCCCGGATCCGATGGACACGATCAGCATCCCTGCCATGAGGGGCAGCAGCTGGAGCCCCGAGATCGTAGGTGATTGTCCTCGCACGATCTGGAAGAACGCCGGCAGATAGGTGATCGCCCCGAACATCGCAAAGCCCACGATGAAGCCGACGATGTTGGCAACCGAGAACGTCCGGTTCGAGAACAGGTGAAGTGGCAGCACCGGCTCCGTCGCACGTCGCTCCACGAGGGCGAAGACTCCGACGAGGACAGCACCGGCCACACCGAGGCCGATGATCGTCGCCGAGCCCCACCGATACGTGGTACCGCCGAGGCTGGCGAACAACACGAGGCAGCTCGCCGCCAGGATCAGCACCGCCGTACCGAGATAGTCGATGACGTGGTGAACCCGCCGAAGTTGGCCGGGAACCTGGATGGCGACCACCACCAAAGCGACGGCACCGATGGGGACGTTGATGTAGAAGATCCAACGCCACGACAGCTGCTCCACGAACACGCCGCCGAGCAACGGGCCGGCGACGCTCGCCACCCCGAAGACGGCGCCGAACAGTCCTTGATACCTCCCGCGTTCGCGAGGCGAGACGATGTCGCCCACGATGGCTTGGGTGCCCACCATCAGCCCGCCTCCGCCGAGGCCCTGAACCGAACGGAAGGCGATGAGCTGGATCATGCTGTGACTCAGCCCGGAACAGATGGAACCGCAGAGAAAGATGACGATGGCTGCTTGGAAGAAGACCTTGCGGCCGTATTGGTCGCCGAGCTTCCCCCACAGCGGCGTCGAGACGGTCGCTGCGAGCAGATACGCGACGACCACCCAGGAGAGATGGGAGGCACCGTGGAGGTCGGCGACGATCGTCGGCAAGGCGGTCGAGACGATCGTCTGGTCGAGTGCCGCCAACAGCATGCCGAGCATCAGAGCCCCGATGATGACGAGCACTCGGCGGTGACTGAGGCCGCCGATGGGCGCTCCGTCTTCGAGCTCGGTCGGCGAGTCGATCATCGGGTGCCCCGATGCGAACTGCTCGTGCCATTGCCAACCGGAGCCGTGCCGGCTGAGCGGACCATCGAGGGCTCTTCCGCCAGCCCGCTCGCCACCTTGTCGATCGAAACACCGGTGAGGCGAGCGAGCGAGCCGACGCCCCCGTTGGCGCTCCAGTACAGCGCGGCGACCCGGGCGGCAGCGAAGACGGTCGCCGTCACGAGCGCCGGGTACGGGTCGTGGGCCGGGTCCTTGCCGAGCCGCTCGGCCAGAGCCGCCACCAGGCTCCGCTCGACGTCGGTGACGTGCCCGCCGTAAGCGCTGAGCAGGTCGGGATCCTCCCGAACGATGCAGAGCCTGCGGAACCACGCCGCCCTGCCCTCTCCGAGATCGTCGATCTCTTCGTCGATGGCGGCGGCGTATTCGACCGCGACGAAGCGCAAGGCTTCCACCGGCGTCTCGTGAGGAGGCCTCGCCAACAAGCTCGTCCGGAGATCCTCGATCCGGTCGGGGTCGGCCCCGATGACAACGGACTCCTTGGAGGGGAAGTAGTTGAAGAACGTGCGCGTGGAGACGTCGGCGGCTTCGGCGATGTCTTCGACGGTGACGTGGGCAAAACCCCGGCTGGCCACGAGCTCGAGTGCGGCATTGCGGAGCGCACGACGCGTCGCTTGTTTCTTCCGGTCGCGCCGCCCGCACGAGACGCCCACGCCAAGCTGGATATCCGCGCACACAGGGGTGGCAGTCTCGTCAGGGACGAGTATCGAGAGAGCCATTGTGCCTTGAGTGTAACCTTGCAGTCAGTGCAGCTATGACGCGAGGCCCCGGTCGGCGGGGCGGTCAGCGATCAGTCGCCGGCGCGGCTCGTCGCAGCAAACAGCTCGATCCACCGCAGCAGCCCGAACTGTCCAAGGCGCGTGGCTCCGCGGCGAGCGCTCTCCAACTGCGAGGTCACGGCGGCAGGGTCAGCGCCGGCGGCGTCAAGTGCGCGGGCCAGCTCGAAACGAGCGCGAGCGACAAGTGGAGCCGAATCGAGAGCATGGTGCACGGCGAGCGCTCGTTCCAGATGACAGCAGGCATCGTCGGCACGACCAAGGACACGGGCAAGGAGTCCGAGCGACTTCTCGACCGAGCACCACAGGACGTAACCGTCACCAAGCACGATGCATCGGTCCGCGAACGGAGCCAGCATCTCGTAGCATTGGGCGGCGATGTCGGGGAGACCGACCACCGAGCACGTCTCGGCCAGGGCGCCCATGAGAAACAGCCACTCCTGATCCTGACGGACGGCCTCGAGCCCGCCGGCGGTGAGGACGCCGATCTGCTCGCGGGCTTCCTCGTGCAGTCCGAGCTCGGCGAGAATGACCGACAGGCCGGCGCGCCAGGCGGGCACCTGTGGGTACTGGGCGACAAAGCTCCGCCCGGCGTCGAGCACCTCCGCCGCCCTCCCTTGTTCGATACGCAGCGTGCAGAGCTGACCGGCGAAGCCCTGTATGGCATAACCGAACACCTCCGGTGCGACGTTCATCCCTTCGGCGAGGAGCCGCTCGGTCTTCTCGAAGTCGCCGCGGGCAAGGGCACGACCACCGAGCAAGGCGAGCGCCCAGACTCGGTGATGTGGGCTCCGATACTCGGTCGTCATGGCGGCAAACCGCTCCACTTCCTCGTCGATCCCTTCTGTCAGCCCCCGTTCGAGCCGCGAGACGATGGCCCAGCCGGCACCTGCCATGGCGAGGTCGGCGTTTCCGATCCGGGCGGCCAGATCGCCCAGCTCCTGAGCCATCGGGAGGCGCTCCTCTGAGTTCGCCGGCTGCCACAGCGCCCGAAGGCGACCGTTCAGCGCGTCAGCGAGCGCATGGACCTCGCCGAGGCTCCGCCCCATCGCCAATGCCTGCTCGGCAATGTCGGTGCGCATCCCGGCATCGGGACTGAAGTAGAGCTCCTCGGCGAGACGAGCAAGCAGGCGAACGCGGTCGGGGGTGGCGTCGCCTTCCGTGAACGCCAACGCTTCCCGCAGCAGCTCGATGAGCCAGTCCGAGACCGTGCCGTACTCGGCCCAGAGGTGGCGCATCGACGTGCCGCTGATGGCAAGGGCGAGCTGCGTCAGTCGATCCGAGTCGGCGATGTGACGGTAGACAGCCGCGACGGCCTCGAAATCGGCCTTCGCTCGGGTGCGGTCACCCGAGGCGAAAGCGGATCGGGCGCGGGCGAATTGAACGTCGGCCCGAGTCAGTTCGTCCACTTCGACGGGGCCGCCGTCGATCAGGCCGAGAGCCGTCTCGAAGTACGAAGCGGCATCTTCGTAGGCAAACGAGGCGAGGGCGTCTTCGCCGGCGCGGGTGGCATAGGCGATGGCCTTCCCGCCCACCTCGGCCAAGCCGGAGGAGGCGAAGTGACGGGCGAGCTGAGCCGGACGATCGCGACTGCCGCTGTCCGGATGGGTCTCGAGCAGGATGCCGACGTCCCGATGGACGAGGGCTCGGCGAGGCGGACCGACGCCGTCGTAGATCACGTCACGGATGAGGGCGTGAGTGAAGGTGTAGAGGTTCCCCTCCCCGTGGTGTGCAATTCCGGCGGCCTCGATCTCGTCGAGCACGGCGGCAAGGGACGGCTGCGGCAGATTCGTCAGCTCACCGACCACGCTGGAATCGAACTCGACTCCGATGACGGCGGCGACTTCGAGGAGCTGGCGCGCCACCGGCTGCAACTGCTCGACGCGGCGATCGACCACCCCGCGGACGGTCGCGGGCAGGCCGAGGCCGTCCAAGCGATCGAGCTCGGGGACGCCACCCTCGCCGAGCTCACGCAACAGTGCCGTCACGAAGAAGGGGTTGCCGCCCGTCCGCGCCTGGATCAAGCCCGCCAGGTTCTCCGGCGCCCGTGGCCGGACGATGCTCGCGATGAGCGAGTCGACCTCGGCCGCTCCGAGACCGCGGACCTCCCGGCGGCCGGCGCGGTCGTCCGCCGCCAGCTCGTCCACGATGCTGAGGACGGCATCGGCGGCCGGGAGCTCCGTCGTTCGCAGCGTTGCCAGGATGAGCACACATACCGCCGGTGCGGACCGCAAGAAGTGTCCGAGCAGCGCCAAAGTGGAGCGGTCGACCCACTGCAGGTCGTCGAGCACGAGCAGCACCGGGGCATCGGCGGCTGCGCGCTCGAGGAGATCCGACACCAACTGGAACATCCGGTGGCGCTCCACCTCGGGCCCACCACGAAGCGCCGGCGCCTCGGGGACGCCGAAGAGGTGCCAGAGCGGTGTCGTGGCGGCAACTGTCCCGACCAGCGGCCCGAGGGCGGCGGCGAGGGCATCGAAGGGGACACCGGCTTCCTCGGTGCAGCGACCCCACAGCACGGTCGTGCCCCCGCGATAGCAGCGCTCGGCGAATTCGGCCGCCATCCGTGTCTTGCCGATTCCTGGTTCCCCTTCGAGGACGGCGAGGCGAGGCGCGCCCTGAGAGGCTGCATGCCACTGAGCCCCGAGCCAGGCGAGCTCGTCGACACGGCCGACGAAGCGGGGGCTCGCGACGAGGGCCGCTTCCGGGAGCGCATGAGCGCGGCGGGTCGTCCCCAGCGAAACGAGCTCGAGGTTGGGGGCCTGTTCGAGGATCGACTGCTCGAGTCGTTGCAGCACCGGGCTCGGGTCGAGCCCGAGCTCCTCCCGCAAGGCGAGCCGGAGCTGGCGGAAGGCCTGCAGGGCGTCACTTTGTCTGCCAGCGCGGTACAACGCCACCATCAGGTGACCGACCGACTGCTCCCGAAGGGGGTTCGCTCCGACGAGCAGCTGCAACGTGGCGATCGCCTCGGCAAGACGGCCGCAGGCAAGTGAAGCGACGGCGAGCTCCTGCTGGGCGTCGACGCGAAGCTCATCGAGGCGCACTGCGTCGACTCGGGCAAAGGGATCGGAGGCGAACTCCACGAGGGCAGGGCCTCGCCAGAGCGAGAGAGCATGCCGGAGTAGCTCGTAGGCGACGGCGTGACGCTCCAAAGCGGCCGCCCGCCGCGCCTCGCTCAGCAGCCTCTCGAAGCGCTCGGCGTCGAGCGCATCCGGCTCGACGTCAAGGATGTATCCGGATGAGATCGTCCGCAGCAGGCTGTGGCCATCTTGGTGGCGCCCACTCGAGCTGAGCGCCTGGCGCAACCGCACGACGTGCGTTTGCAACGTGTTGGTTGCCGTGCGGGGCGGCTCACCACTCCACAGCAGGTCCACGATCACGTCCGCGCTGACGACCTGATTGGCGCGCAGGAGCAGGAGCGCCAACAGTGCGCGCTGGCGCGGGCCGCGGATCTCGAGGGGTTCGGCGTCGTGACTCACGACGAGCGGGCCGAGTACTCCGTATTCCGTCAGTTCGCCCCCCTCAGACCCCGACAAACACCGGGTCCCGACCGGTCTCGACGGGCTGCTCGACCGGTCCCGAACGACAGCCAATCTACTTCACGGGTGCTCCCGCCCTGAGGGGCGACCGGACTCGCTCGGGCCGCACGTCGCGGAAGCTCCGCCAGGCGACCCAGGCACGCCCGACGCCGTAGGCGACGGCGCTCAACAACCCGACGAAGAAACCGATGGGCCAGTTCGACTCGAACGAGCTGGCGATCGCCACCCATACCGTCCCGAGGGCGATCCCTACAGAGAGAACGATGGCGAGGACAGGTCGGTTCGTGAACGATCGTGCTGCCGCCGGCGGCCCGATCATGAGGCTGAAGATGAGGAGAGCACCGACGACCGGCAGCGTGAGGGCGGTCGCGCCCGCCACCACGACGAGAAAGGCCATCTCCATCCGATGGTTGCGGACACCTTTCGCTTCGGCGATCTCGGGCACGATGGACGAGAGCATCAACGGCCGGTAGAGGAACACGACAGCGACGACGCAGGCAACACCGACAGCAGCCACGGGCAAGAGCTCCGAGCTGCTGACGCCCAGCACCTCGCCGAACAGCAACGAGTAGATCTCCGGCTCGTATTGGCCACTCAAACTCAGAAAGACCGCTCCGAGCGCCAGCAGCACGACGAGTGCGAGGGCAGTGGCCACATCCTTGCGGCCGCCCCGCCCAAGTGATCCGATCCCGAGCGCGGCGAGCAGGGCGCAAACCCCCAAGCCGAGCAGGCTGTTGACGCCGAGCACGTTGGCGGCAGCCGCCCCCGCGAAGGCCCCGTTGGGAATGGCGTGCGCAGGAAAGGCGGAGCCGCGCAGCACCACGAAGAAACCCACCACGCCGGCGATGACCGCCACGATCGTGGCACTGATCCACGCGTTGGTCATGAAGCTCGAGAACATCGCCGATCCTCTCGAGAGCCGTGGCCGATCCTGGCGAGACTGTTCACGGCGCCGGCACCGCTCGGGCGCGACCTCGAGAGGAGCGCAGCTTGGCGACACCGCGCGATGCCGGCACTCCTGACGCCAGATAGAGCAAGAAGATCACGCCGACGATGAAGAAGCTCACCGGCAGACCGCGGTGGCTCGAACCCCAGTAGTAGCTGTCGTAAGCGAGAACGATTCCGAGCCACGTCGAGCACACCCCGAGCACGCTCGAGATCACGAGCGCCGCACCGACGCGCTTGGTCATCCGCAAGGCGGTGGCGGCAGGACCGATCAGCAAGGCGGTCGAGAGGATGGCGCCGATGGCGAGGGCGGAGAGTCCGACCGCGAGCGCCAGCGCAAGGATGAACAGCACGCCGACGAGCCGGAGCGGGACCCCGCGGGCTGCGGCGACGTCGTTGCTCACTGAGCTCAACAACAGCGGCCGGTACAGGACGGCCATGATGACGAGGGCGAGGGATCCGAAGAGGGCCACAACCGGGATCGTCGAACTGTCGACGGTGAAAATGGACCCGAAGAGAATCTGTTGAGTGGCACCGGTCACCGCACCCGACGTCGTGTCCAGGTAGAGGAACAGGGCCGCCAGACCGGTGGAGGCGCCGAGGACGATGCCGGTGGCAAGGTCTCTGCCTCGCACCCGCCGGATGCCGATCATGTCCATCGCCGCTGCGCCGATCACTCCACCGCCGATGAACCCTGTCAGCGGACTCATGCCGATCAGCAAGGCGCCCGATCCTCCGGCAGTCGAGACGTCGGCCAGCGAGTGACCGGCGAATGACTGTCCTCGCATCACCGTGAACACGCCCACGATGGCCGAGATGACAGCGACGATGCCGCCGATGACCGACGCGACATGCACCGGCTCGTTGGCGAAGAAGCCCGGCTCGAAGATGAAGTGCACGCTCAGCCGGCCGCTCGCGACGAGTCGGCAGGGTCACAGTGATCGTCATGGGGCGCCAGACCGGCGACCACCAGCACGCG
This sequence comes from Acidimicrobiales bacterium, assembly GCA_049510975.1. GTDB lineage: Bacteria > Actinomycetota > Acidimicrobiia > Acidimicrobiales > Bog-793 > JAKACA01. Next base: position 18,183 of record JBEKYM010000035.1, on the reverse strand, counting down.
CCCGTGCACGCGAACGACCTCGACCGGGTGTCCGTACAACGCGCTGAGAACATCGGGACGGATCACCTCGTCGGTCGTGCCGCTGGCGGCGCGTCCCTCGGCGATGTAGACGACTCGGTCCATCACCGGCAGCAACGAGTTCACCTCGTGAGCCGAAAGCAGCACGCCGACCCCCTGCCCGACCGCGACATCATGAAGCAGTCCGACGACCTCCTGTGCGCTGCGAGGGTCCAGGTTTGCCAACGGTTCGTCCAGCAAGAGGAGCCGAGGACGGCTGATGAGGGCTTGTGCGATGAGCACACGTTGCTGCTCACCGCCAGAGAGGCTCCCGACGCGGGCATCGGCGAAGCTGCCGGCGTCGACGGCCTGCAGCATCTCGTCGACAGCGGCGCGGCGCTGCTTTGACGGCAGCGGGATCCCGAAGCGGTGACCGTCGATGCCAAGGGCGACCAGGTCCCTCGCCCGCATCGGCATGTCGGGGTCGAGCACGACCTTCTGGGGGACATAGCCGATCGAACGCTTGAGGCCGGTGAGGGCCGTGCCTCCGACGAGCACCCTGCCGGCACTCGCCCGCTGCAGGCCGAGGATCACCCGGAGCAACGTCGTCTTGCCGGCGCCGTTCGATCCGATGAGGCCCGTGAATTCTCCGGCTCCGACCCCGAAGGTCACGTTGTCCAAGATCCGGCGTCCCGAAAGCGTCACGCTGATCCCGTCGACCTCGAGGATCATCTCGTCGCCGCCTTCGTGGCGGTCCGGGACTTTGCTCATAAGTGCTCGGTGGAGACCTTCTCGGTCACGGCCTTCTTGATGGCGTTCACCTCGGCAAGCATCCAGGACTGGTAGTCATAGCCCGGCGTTGGCATCGTCTCGTACACGCCCACGACGGGAATACCTGCTCTCTCGGCGGTCACCCGTATCGAAACCGTCAGTGGGTCGACCACCTGCTGGTTGTAGCAGAAGACCTTGACCTGGTGCTTGGTGAAGAACCCGTCTTCGAGCGAGATGTCCTCGGGCGAGGGGTCGATTCCGTTCATGATGTCGGCTTGGAGGCCGAATGGAGTGAGGTTGTTGATCCCCATCGCTTCCAGCAGGTAGTCGGCGACCGGTTCGGTCGTCGCAGCGGTGGTGCCTGCGTATTTGGCTTTGAACGCGGCGATGGCGTCCAACCACGGTCGCAAAGAAGCATCGAAGGTCTTCACGTTGGCCTCGAAGTAGGCGGCGTGGTCCGGCTGAAGCTGGCTGAGAGCCGATGCCATCGCCTTGGCCGCGGCGGGCATCGTCGTGGGGTCGTACCAAAGATGCGGGTTCGGAGTCGTGACCGCCAGACCCAGCAGTTGCTGCACCACGATGACTTTGCGCTTCGGGTTGGGCGAGGCGGCTTCGATCTTATTCATGAACGTGTCGTAGCCGGCGCCGTTCTGCACGATGAGCTGCGCGCCCGCGACCTCGCTTGCCACGCTCGGGCTCGCCTCGAAGGTGTGGGGGTCGGTGTTGGGGTTGTCGAGGATCGAGGAGACGCTCACGTAGCGCCCTCCGATCTGCGAGAGGACGTTGGCGTACTCGTTCTCTGTCCCGATGGCGCTGATCACTCCAGGTCTGCCGGCCGCTCCGTCCTGGGGACCAGTGCAACCGGCACAGGCGATGCCGACGGCCAGAAGTCCGAGGACTCCTACCGAGAACCTGTTGCGATGGCGGAGGCGTCCGCAAGCCGAGCGGCGCGAGAAGCTCATGCTCGGTACCTTAACATGAGACTGAGTCTCATTACAAGTAGACTTCCACAAAACGAAACGGCGCGTGCTTATGCTCGCGTCCCGGGTCAACCTGCCCGAAAGGAAAGCGCACGACGATGTCAGCCCACGGGAGTGCCAACGGCCTGCACGAAGTGGCCAGAGCGCGCCTTCGCGGCGTCGATCAGCGATACACGCCCGGCCGGCGCGCTGTCATCGAGCTGCTCGCCGCCGCCGGGCACCCCGTCAGCATCGGTGACATCGCCGGCCAACTGCCGCAGCTTCCGCGCAGCTCGGCCTATCGCCACCTCGTCGACCTCCAGAGCGCCGGCCTCGTGCGGCGAGTGGCGGCCAACGACGAGTTCGCTCGTTTCGAGCTCGCCGAGGATCTCACCGAGCACCACCATCATCTGCTGTGTGTGAGCTGCGGGAAGGTCGCCGACGTGACGCCGTCTGCGGAATTCGAGCGAAGCGTCTCCAGCACTGTTGAGCAGCTCGCCGAGGCGGAGGGTTTCGAGCCGCACAGTCACCGACTCGACGTGCTCGGTGTCTGTGCTCAGTGCCGGCGCTGAACGACTCGGTCCGGCACGGCGCCTGAACGACATCGCCCCGGCTAGTGCGCCGGCAGGGTCGCGACGACGAGCTCGGCGATGATCTTGTAGCCGGCGGTTCGCGGGTGAATGTCGTGGTACTGGCAGAAATACGTCAATTCGCAGACCCGTGCCACCGGCACGGGGATCCGGCCGTAAGGCTGGAGATCGGTCAGCCGGCTGAGCGATCCGTAGGCCCCCGTGGCCGCCGTGACGTCGACGAAGTCGGCGTGCACCGCCGAATAGGCGTGCTCGAGTGCCGGGTTGATGAGATCCTTGAAAGCGACAACCGAGAGCTTGGCAAGGCTGCGCTGGGACGCTTGCCCGGACAGGTCGAGACCGAGGATGACGTCTGGATACGTCGTCCCCACGATCGGCACCGATGGCCCGGCTGCTGACCGCAAACCGTCGAGGAGGACGGCGAGGTTGCGCTTGATCTTGACGACAGCGGCGGTGACACAGGCCACGACGCTTGCTGCCCCCACGCAACGAGTGACGTCGTTGCCCCCGATCGAGACTGTGATCAAGCCGATCTTGCCTCGATGGTGCAGCAGGAACGCCTCGGCGGCGGCGGCTTGAGACTCGGTCGGGTACGGCGTGGCACCGGGGCCGAGCTGGCCACACCCGACCGAGTGCAAAATCGACGTCGTCGTCGCCCCGCCGCAGCCGAAGTTCACGAGCGCCAGTTGATCGCCTTTGCGGGCCGCCAGACCGGGAATCTGGTAGGCGAAGCCGTTCGTATCGGTCCGTCCCGAGTGAGGGCCCGACGGTTGGTATCCGGCCGCATACGAGTCACCCAGCGAGACGTAGAGCAACGGGACCGGAGCCGCGGGCTTCGGTTTCGCCGTGGTCGACGTGGTAAGCACGGAGGGTCCGCTGCTACAGGCCGCCGACGCCAGCGCCACGGCGACGACGACGGCCGAAGTCGCGAGCCGGAGCGAGGGTCGATCCATCCCGAGACCGTAGCGGCGGGGCTCCCGCCAGCCGATACCCGAGAACCCTCAACGGGCGACACTGTCTGCCGCCGCCAGCATGTCCCGACCTACCGGTTGCAACTCGACCTTGGTGCAGAGCAGACCTGTCGAGACTCGCTCCACGACGCCCCATTCCCAGATGGCCGAAGCGTCGAGACCCGTCCGGGACGCCAACCAGCGTGACCGGTCGTGCGGATCGCCGTGCAAGAGCTCAACTGGGTCCTCCCGCATGAGGATGCCGAGGTCGTATTCCGGCTCCGCCAAGAGCCCGTCCGGGTCGACGAGCTTGAACCCGTCGCCGGCTTCGAGAGCGTTCCATTGGTGCACGTCGCCGTGCACGAGCACGGCGCGCTCGTCGTCATGGGCCGCAACGCGGCGATCGGCACATCGCACGGCCTGATCGATGGAGCGCTCCGAACATGGGTGATCGAGCTCCTCCCACTCGCGCAGGATGAAGTCGACGAGGAAGCGACCCTTCTCGGCGCCCGTCGGCAGGCCGCAATCGGGAGCCGGGCGCCACACGCGAGAGGCCGCGGAGACGAGGAGCTCGTGGCGCTGGCGGAGCGGCAGAGCGAGCTCGTGGAGGGCTCGCCCGAGCCGCTCGAGAAGGAGGGCACCGCGTTCGGCGTCGTGGCGCAACAGGAGCGCACAGCCCTCCCCGGCCGTGAGACGCAGGACCGTGATCTCGTTCTGGACGTCGTCGCCAGGCCGCGGGATGAGCAACTTCACGACTGAGAGGGCACCGTCCTCACCGACGGCATCGGCGACGTATGCCTCGGTGCCGGTCCCGTACGAGCGGCCGACGGTGATGGCCCAGTCGCGCTCGAGTCCGGCGACGAGGGCGGGGAGCTCGCGCAGCCATGTCGTCGCCCCGGCTGCGACGGCCTTGTTGCGGACAACAGCTGGGACATCGATCACGGCCGCACTCTGGCACACACCACGGCGGCCGCCGGCGGCGCGGCTTCCCGTTCGACTACGCGACCGGCTCGGCCGACCGTACCGCTCCACCGATCTCGCCGGCGCCTGGAAGGAGCTGGCGGCGTGCCTGGCGATGCGCGACTAGCTCCCGCTGCCGAAGTCTGGCGATGCCTTCGATCAGCTCGGTCCGAGGTTGCCCCAGTCCTTGACCATCTGAGAGACCCCGAGCGTCGTGCTGCTGGCGGAAGCGAGGATGTGGTCCGAGTAGTGCCACCAGAACAGGATCTGGGCGCCGCCGGTCGTGTAGCACGCCAGCGTCCCGATCGTCTTTCCGGGGTCCGAGTTGGAATGGTACGTACTCTCGACGTCGTTCTTGGTGCCGCAGACGCCAGACGGAAGACCGCCCGTAACCCGGGTCAAGGTGCCCTGGTAACCGGCCTGGGCGGCGGCGTTGCTGCCGAAGATGGCGTACAACACTGACAGACCACCCGATTTGGGCTCACACTCCCAGGCGGCTCCTGCACCAGCCGGCACCCGCGCCTTCAGTTCGGCCGCCGTCAAGGCCACGCACGTCGTCGATGCGTCGGGGATGTCGGCGAACAACTGCTGGGAGAGTGCAGCGCTCGTAGTGGGTATCGGGATCGTCGAGCTCGTCGTGGAAGTTGAGGTCGAGGGCGTCGAAGTCACGACAGGCGAGGACGTCGTCGTGGTTGAGCTAGCTGCTTTGAACGGCGGCAAATGCGTGGCGGCAGCGATACCGGCGTAGGCGACCAGGATGACCACAACGAGGCCCACCGCCACCAACGCTCGCGTGTTGCGAGCCTTGCCGGCACTCGGCCCGGGGGGAATCGGCCCTTGGTGCGGAGGGGAACCCTGGCCGGACCCGTACTGCGGCGGCCCGCCCTGGTAGACGTGCTGCTCAGCTGGGTACTGCTGGGGCGCGGTCTCCCACGGTTGCCGGTCTGTCTCGTAGGTTGGCTGACCGGTCGGGTACTGCGGTGGCGCAGCCGGAAACTGCTGGCCTGTCTCGTGGTGCTGGCCGCTGTCGTGCAGCTGCTGGCGTGCGTCTGCCGGCGGCGCGCCCGCCGTCGGAGGCGGCTCGACCGGCGCTGCAGTCGAGTAAGCGGTCACGTCTTCGCCCGAGGCGGCTGGCCCTGCCGGTGGCACCGCCACCCCTCCCGGAGCGGGCGGTGGCGGTGGCGGTGGTACCGGGCGTGTCACCTTGGCCGCCTCGACGGCGGCGGCTCCCGCTACCGCCGGCCCGAGGGCAAGGGCGTTCCACCAGGTCTCGACGGACCAACGCGCCAGATCCCCTCGCAGGCCGGCGCTGTCCTCGAGCTGGGAGGCTGAGCCGTGAATCGAGAACTCGGCTCCCTGGGCTGCTCGGTCCCGCATGTATTGGATCGCACCCGAGCGGATCGCCTCGACGAGGGCGCGAACCTCTGCAGGCGCATCAGGAAACGAATCCAGCAGAATCGCCTCCGCCAGCCGAGGATCCGCCGACAGGTCGACACCGCGGCTCTCGTAGTCCGCGACGATCTGCCGCAACCCTGCGCCTACGCCCTCTCGACCCGCCATGGCGGCGATCGTACCAAGGGTCGCGTCCCGGCAGCGAGGCCGTGGCGACGTGGACGCTCGCCCGCGACGGTGAGCCGGGACCTGTCTCGAAAGTCAGGATTGCCTTACCTCGCATGTAGAAAACTGGGGTCGCGAGGGGCATCCCCTGAGTTCTCGTTCGGGCGCACACTCCTGGAAGAGATCGAACAAATGATTCGAGACCGAAAGGACCACCGAAATGACGAACCCACTGAACCCAGAGCCTTCTGCAGTCCCGTTGCCACAAGGCGGCGCGAGCAACCAGCGCGGCCGCATCACCCGCTCACGAGCCGTCATCGGGCTCGTCGCCGTCGCCGCCGTCGTGGCTGGCGTCATCACCATCACCCAGGGGCAGCAGACCCCGCAGAACCCGAAGTCGCTCGCCCAGGCGGCATCGTGGAACTCGACGTCGGACAACTGGTCCGGGTACGCCGAGACGACCGCTCAGACTGGGCAGAAGTACACGGAGGCCACGGCCACCTTTACTGTCCCATCCGTGGCCACGATGAGCTCGACGAACCGCGTCGGCTGTGCAGCCCTTTGGACCGGTATCGGAGGAGCAACGAGCAAGGACCTCATCCAGCTCGGGACGGACAGCTGCTCGAACTCGTCCCAGACCGGGTACTTCGCCTGGTACGAGATCCTTCCGGCAGCCGGCACTCCGGTGCCGAGCCTGCAAATCCAGCCCGGTGACCGGGTCGTGGCGTCGCTGCAGCTGCAGACCGGCGGGACCACGGCCAACACGTCGGCGCTCACCGTCAAGTACGACGCTCTCACCCAGCTGATCCGTCACTTGGATCCGAGCTTCGGATCGTCGGACATCATCGAGCGTCTGCGCCAACTGCTCGTGGCAGGTAGTTCCCGCCTGCAGAGCGAGCCATGGTGGCCCCGGGTCTCAACCGAGCTGCGATCGCTCTTCAGCTCGCCCACGCCGCCGGCGTCATCTGCCCAGATGTGGAAGCTGACATTCCAGGTGACATCGCCGAGCGGCACGGTCCAGAACTGGACCAAGACGCTGCCCTACACGTCCTCGCTCAGCTCGGCCGAATGGATCACTGAGGCTCCGACGGCTTCCACTGGCATCGAGCCGCTGCCCAACTACGGCGTGGCCCACTTCTTCAGCGCTGGTGCCAACTCCGGAACACCGGCTTTCACGCCCGAGAACCAGATCCTCCTCGGCGACCCGAACGGCCAGGCATCAGTGCCGTCGCCGCCGGTCGCCCCGAGCGACCTGTTCAACACCTGCTACTTCCCGACTCACCAAGTGACCGCCTGCGCCGCCCCGTAGGCACTGAGCGAGGCGTTTCACGTGGGGGAGGCAGGCAGCTGCCTCCCCCACTGTCGCGTCACGACCCACGACCTGCGTCGGTCCCGACTCGGCCGGCAGCCTGCGTTCCCGCCCTCGTCCTCAGGGAGGCGGGGCGCCTGTCTGGTAGGGGCCGCCCGGCTGGCCGCCTCGCCCACTTGGGCTGCCTTGTTGCAAGGGACGTCCGCCACGAACTGCCGCCGGCGGTCTGCGACTCTCGAAGTAGCCCCGGATGTCCTCGAGGAGCGAGCGCGGGTTGCCGGTGTCGAGGCGGCGCATCATCAGTGCCACCAGGCCGAAGAGCAGCAGGGTCATGAGCAGGAGAATGAACATGCTGAGGAGCCAGGTGCCGGGCGTGTGCGCCCAGCTGGCGTTTCCTCGGATGGATTGCAGGGTCTGGGCCCGCTCAGTGTTCGTCGAGGTGTGAAAGCCGAGCGCATCCCTCACCTCGTCGGTACCCCTGTTGAGACTGAGCGTATAGCTCGTCATGAGCTGGTTGAGACTCGTCGTGGAGGCGACGGCGTTGACCCCCCAGTCGGCGCTCGTGAGGTCGCTGAGCACCTTCAAGGCCGTACTCGTGTTCTGCAACTGCAACATCGGCTGGGAGAGCGCCATCTCGACGATGAGGATCACCGGCAACATGAACACCGCCTGGTCGGACTTGCGAACAGCGCTGGAGACGAACAGGCCGATTGCCATGCCGGCGAGCCCGGCCAGAGCCATTGCGGCGAAGACTTCGACCGGTTGCGACGAGATGACCGAGCCCTCGGTGAAGGGGCGAAGACCGGGAATGGCACCGTAGTGCTGAAGGTAGGTGACGATATGGGTCGGATCTTCGGGCGGGAGCGACTGGGTCAGCAGCACGATGACCAGCAAGATGAAGGACTGCACGATCGTGATGACGCCGAAGACGATCACCTTCGAGCCGACGTAGGCGAGCATGGAGAGGCCGCCGGCGCGCTCGCGCCGATAGACGGACTGCTCCTTCACGATCTCCCGAATGGTGTTGGAGGCTCCCAGCCACGTCGTCGAGACGATGAGCAGCCATTCGAGCAGTGCTGCAAACGGTCCGCGGGACGAAGACAGGGTGTGGGCCGGGAAGAGGAACGTCAGGATCAAGCCGAACATCGGTGCCTGCGCCGCCAGCAGGATCACGCTCCTTCGATCGCCGGCGATCAGCCGCAGCTGGCGTCGACACAGGATCACCGTCTGGCGGCGACCCCCGACGGGGCCCACCAGCCGGGCACGGCGATGCGCGGTCGAGATGGCGGTCGGGCGCGGATGTGCGTCGATGGCCTCGCCGGCGGCGGCGATCGCCCCGACATAGCGCCCGAAGTCCGGGTCGTGGCGGAACCGCTCTCCCCAGACCCGGCCGTCGTCGCCCTCGAGCGCCTGGAAGACGGCTGGCCACCCGCCGACGACACCGTGGCTCTCGAAGAAACGCTGAGCGTCCTGCGGCGGGCCGTAGTAGGCCATATGCCCGCCCCGGGCCAGGAACAGGACGCGGTCGGCGACGTCGAGGCTCTGGGTCGAGTGGGTCACGACGACGACGATGCGGCCACCGTCGGCCAGCTTCCGGAGCACCTGCATGACCTGGCGCTCGTTGCCGGGGTCTAGACCGGACGTCGGCTCGTCGAGATAGAGCAGGGCAGGCTCGGTCAACAGCTCGACGCCCACCGATACCCGCTTGCGCTGGCCGCCGGAGAGCTTCTCAATCTGCAGATCGGCCCGGGCGCTCAGTCCAAGCTCGGCCATCACCTCGTCGGCGCGTCTGCTCAGGCCAGCGTGGCCGAGATCTGAAGGCAGCCGCAGAGCGCCGGCGAACTCGAGCTCCTGGCGAACCGTCAGCTGCTCGTGGACGAGATCGTCCTGGGAGACGTAGCCGATCCGGGCCCGGAGCTCGTCGTAGTCCGCATAGAGGTCTCGACCACCGAAAGTGATAGCGCCCTGCGTCGGCCTCGAGAACCCCGTCAGCGCTCGTAACAGCGTCGTCTTGCCGGCGCCCGAAGGCCCGACGACGGCGAGCATGCTGCGGGACTTGAGCGAAAAGGAGACTGCATCGAGAAGGGTCGAGCCGCCGATCACGACCCGCACCCCCGCAACCTCGAGATCGGCTTCATCGGACTGTGCGAACTCGACGAGACCGCCGTTGTGGAACTGGAAGACGTGGTTGCCGATCGCGACGACGTCGCCGTCATTGACGACCGCCCGGCTCACCCGCTGACCGTTGACGAACGTCCCATTGTGGCTGTCCAGGTCGACGATCTCGATGCGACCGTTCTCGAGCCGGCGGAGCTCGGCGTGATACCGGGAGGCTCGTGGGTCGCCTTCGAGGGCGAGGTCGTTGTCAGCGGCCCGGCCGATCCGGAATCGACCGACCGGCGGTCGGTGCACCGCCTGGAAACGGCCGAGAACCGACTTGGGCTCCTCCTCCCGGGACGCCTGAGGAACAGCTACGCCGGGTCGTGTCGCACTGCCGCCGACACGGTGAGCGTCGGTGGGCTCGGCGGGCGTCGGCTCCGGAACTGGTGCTGGGGCCTGCACGGGCGGCCGCTGTGTCGGTGCCACATCGATCGGCGCGCCCTGAGCCGGCGCGACGGAAGCCGGAGCCTCCGCCAGCTCCACCCGCAACTCGGTGCCTTCGGTGGCCGACCCGAGAGCGAGATCGAGAGGCCCTTCGACGAGGATCTCCGCCACGCGGCTGCCGTTGACGAACGTCCCGTTGCGGCTTGCGGCGTCGCGCAGGACCCAGCCACGCTCGGCGGCCTCGATCACAAGGTGAGTGCGCGAGACGCGCGGCCCGTCGACGACCACGTCGCTGTGCGCGTCGCGACCGATCGTCACCTTCGTGTTGCCCACCCACTCGAAGCGGTGACCATCCACGAGCAACGCGGGAAACACCCACCCCTCGCCCGGCATGCGGCGGATGTTACCCGGCTGCCCGGCACCGCGCCCATGGCATAATTCGCCCTCGCCTGCACAAGCCGCCGGCACACGCTCGCCCGAGGTGCGATCCAACGCGATGACTGACAACCTCGGATACCTCGAAATCTGGGAGGACTCCGGCACCCGCCTGGTCCCTCTCCACGACGCTCCCGTCACGGTCGGCAAGAGCGACCAGAGCACCGTCCGAATCACCTCCGACCCCTCCATCTCGCGCGCTCACGTCGTCTTCGAGCGGCTCGGGGCCATCTGGTGCCTCAGGGATCTCGGTTCCAAGAACGGCACGCTCGTCAACGGCCGACCGGTCACCGGTCAACAGGCGTTGCACAACGGCGATGAGATCCGCTTGAGCCGGACGCGCCTCGTCTTTCGATCTGACGAGGCGACCGAGCAGTCAGAGACCAGAGTCGGCTTGGCGGCACCAGAGCTCACGCGGCGCGAGCGCGATGTCCTCGTGGCGCTGTGCCAGCCGCTGCTGGAGGGAGGTGCCTTTCGCGAGCCGGCCGAGACGAGGGAGATCGCTCGAAGGCTCGTCGTGTCCGAAGGTGCCGTGAAACAACACCTGCTGCACCTCTACGACAAATTCGGAATCTACGGCACGAGTGAGCGCCGCCGCGTCCAGCTCGCGAACGAGGCCCTCGGTCGGGGAGCAGTGACCGTCTCGGATCTGACGGCTCCTCGTTGAGGGTCGCCGGGCTGCGCTCGGAACCTGTCAGTCGAGTGGAGCGCGGACCGTCGCTGTTGCCGTACCGAAGTCGATGACAGTTCCCGCCGCCAGGCCGACGGTGGCACCAGGAGGCACGTCGACGCCATCGTGGCCTGGCAGGGTCGTGCGCCACGGTCGAGATGATCGGTTCGACAGCCCGAGGAGGGCCGGGTTCGATGGGTGCCTACGAAACGTCGCGAACGGCTGGCGGAAGCCGTATGGTGCGGCGAGCTCGACGTGATGGCGAAACAAGTGAGCCCCGTCGCGCATCACGACGGCGTCGTGACTCGACATCTCGAGGAACGAGGGACGAAGCGCTTCGGCACAACGCCAGCAGGCGGGTCCGTCGGAACTGAGGGGGTCGGCATAGTTGAGCGCCTCGCAGCTCCGGCAGGACGCCACGCAATCGAGCAGCCTCGCCATCGCCGCCCGCCACTCACTCTCCCCCACACGTCCGTGCAGGGGGTCCCGGATACCGTCGGTGAAGGCCCGGATGAACAGGTCGCGGATGAAGCTCGGGTAGAAGGGCCAGAGAAGCACAGCGTTGGCGTGCGCCGTGGCGTCCGGCCGGTTGCGGTCGTCAGCGGGATCGAAGATGAACAGCGGCTCATCGCCGTACAGCTTGCGGGCGGCGGCAAGGTCGCTCAGCGACTGCACGGCCAGCTCGCGTTCGCCCTCGAGCGGGTGATGGAGGATCAACAGGCAGAACAACAGGACCGACAGGGACCAGAGGTCGGTGCGTGAGCTCGGCAGGGCTTCTTGACGAACGACCTCGGGTGCCATGTAACGAGGTGTCCCGAGCACTCCGCCGCCCACCGTGCCGTCGATGGCGACGTTGTCATTGTCACAGATGAGCGTCGCACCGTCCTCGGGGTTGAAAAAGACGTTGCGCGGCGAGATGTCCCGGTAGCAGAGGCCTTCGGTGTGCAGGTGCAAGAAGGCGTCCGCCAGGTTCACACCGAGCACGGCCAGCACCGGCAATGCCAGCTCCGCCTCCCGTCGCAAGATGGCGTTCAGATCCTGATACTGGGCTGGCCGCAGAGCCATCACATAGCCGAAACCCGGGCACTGGCGCGACTCAGCGAGATCGAGCGGCCACAGGAAGGCCGGACTGGGCGCCGGCCGGTGACACAGCTTCTCGAGCGATTGCCGTTGCCAATCCGAGAGCGAGGACGGGAAGTACCACTTGACGGCGATCGGGTCGCCCGCCAGCTCCGCGCGATACACCTCGCCCTGCCCGCCGCCTCCGAGGAAGTCGATGATCCGGCACGACTGCTTGGTCAGCCACGTCTTCACCTCGTCTCCGGGCCGGAGCAGCTCGCCGCTCACTGAGCCGCTCCCTCGATGTCAGGCTTGGAACCGCCCGCTCCCATGACCGTCCCGGACAGGCATCCCTGGTCGAACAAGATCGCTAAGGAGGCATCGTCACCGGAGCCATCTCCGCTCGTGCTCTCGAGCCATCCATTCAGGGCCTGGTGAACGGGGCCGGGACCCCTCTCGTGCAACAGCTTCCAGAGGTCTCGTGCAGCCGTGGGAAACCCGTCGTCGGCGCTGAACGACGTGACGTAACCGTCGGTGGCAGCGACGAGAACCTCGATGGAGGTGTCATGGAGATCCAGGTGACCGCTGCGGAAGTCGTCGAGCGCCGTACGCGAAGCGAGCGAAGTCGTCCGCGTGCCCACGAGGCGACTGTCCGTCGGGAGCGGGTGGAGGAGGCTGCCGTCTCGAGTGACGCCGACGAGATCGCCGTCGCCGATCTCGCAGGCGACGATCGAACCGGCTACAGCCATGGCGACGATGAGGGTCGTTCCGTAGGCGAGTGCCGGCTGTGGTGAGAGCGCCTCAGGGTGACCGGACCGCTCCAAGTCGGAGGCATCAAGGGGAGCTGCGGCAAGATCGCGCTCGACGCCTGCACGCCAGCCGTTCACCAGCGCCGCAGGCAGTCGGTCGGCGATGGCAGCTCCGGGGCACCGATCGGTCTCGGTTTCGAGGGCCTCCCAGCATGACCGGGCCGATTCGACGGCCACCTGCACGGCGATGCGTGCTCCGACATCAGCCCTGACTGCGGTCGAGTGGCCGTGGCCGTCGGCCACCGCCACAACCGCCCAGGCTCCCCCGTCGCCGCAATAACACGCGACAGCGTCTTGATTGGGGAGCCCGTCCCGGACGTGGGCGCTGCCCCGGACGCTTGCCCCAAAGGCGTCCCAGTGAGGACGGCCCTTATCCGGCGGGTTCGTCGTCAAACCAAATCTCCGGGCCGGCGCTGGGATACGACTGCGACATCAAGGGCTCCGGGATGCTTCGCACACGTTCGCTCCCGGTCACCATGCCGACGCGGGGCGACGAAGCGGCATCGAGGGCCACGGTGGACACCCATCTCATCTGGCGAGCGAGGGCTTCGGGCGAGTTCGCCTCGAGGGGCGCCACGGTGGGATCCGCGATGAACTGTCGAAGTACGTCCCGATCGGCATCTCGTCCGATCGCTACGGCGAGCCGCACGGCGTGCTGTCCCCACGGCAGGCGCAGCAGGTCGCGGAGCGCGATCTCGTAGTCGTCGGTCGGGCGCCCGTCCGAGAGCAGCACGACGACCGGTGAAAGCGCCCGTTGAGGCATCGGCGGCGTCTGCAGCTCGCCGGTGAGCAATCGGATGGCGGCCCCGAGATCGGTCACGCCTCCAGCCTGCAGCTGTGGCCACACGAAGTGATCGAGGGGGGCGCCGGCGTCGCCCACCCACTCAGCACCGGTCGAGAACCGCAGGACCCGAACGATGACTTCGACGTTCGGATTGTCCTTGGCGACTCGGCGCATGTGCGGCAAGGCTTCGGCAGCCGCATTGTTCAGTGCCTGGATCCGTCCGTCGCGCACCATCGAACCCGAGCAATCGGCGAGCCAGAAGAAATACAGCGGACGCGCCGATACGACGCCGCCTGGCCGCGTGAGCTGCTGGCCTTCGGTGACTTCGCCTGCCTGCACGACCGGGAGCCTACCGGTGGCGTCTCACGGCGCTGGAGGAGGCGGCTGGGACCCCGGTTGGGGCAACGGTCCCGACGGCTGGGACCCTGCCGGTGGCGGAACCGGTGCTGGCTGCCCGGCGCCGTACTGCTGCCCGTCGCCCGAGTAGGGCTGGCCGCCCGCCGAAGAGGGCTCGCCACCTCCCGAGTAGGGCTGGCCGGCCGCCGTATACGGCATCTGATCGGCAAGGATCGAATCGCCGCGAAACAGGTCCGTCCCCCGCACTTCAGCCTCGATGCTCGGAGCAAACAGCGTGTAGCCGAGGAACAGGACTGCGGACAGCACCTGAAGAATCAGCCAGAGCCAGTGGGACTCGCCGGTCGACCAGTCGTTCGTGGCGTGCAGAATCGCACCGAAGGCGAATCCGAACAGGATCAACGGAACTCGACGCCTCGTGTAATTCAAGCCGAGGCCGATGAAGAAGCAGGCGATGCCTGCCCACTCCGCATGCTGCAGTCCGTCGGTGAAGATTCGCAGGCTGAACTCGAGGACGTACTGGACGAGGGCGTGCGGACCACTGCTCACGTTGAACAGGTTGAGGTCGTTGTACTGATAGAGCGCCGCCTCACGGGCACCGAAGGCGAGGCCGGCGATGGTACCGAGGAACATGCAGCTGCGGACGCCGAGGGTCTTCTTGAAGTAGTAGCCCGCGGCCAGGACCGAGATGAGCGTGGCGCCGTCCTTCGTGCCCTCTTCGGCGAAACCGGGTGCGATCAACCAGGAGAACCAGTCGCCCGGTGTCTTCTCGGGGCTCGGAATCGCCGCGTAGTACCACTGAAGCGGCCCGGCCATGATGAGGAGGACGATGACCGCCACAACGGCGCCGGTGATCGCCAGCGTGCGTTTCGTGTCTTCCGGCTTGATGAGGTACCAGAAGACGAGCAGCCACACCGGCGCCGTGTACAGCGCGTACACCCAACCGAGCGTCTGGAAGTTCGTCGTGTTCCAGAACACCGTGACGAAGATGACCGGCAGCATCGCGTAGACGACGAAGAGGGCACGGATGCCCTGGTGCCAGCCGGCGTTCTCGATCCAGCTGCGGTAGGGGAAGAGCACCCGCAGCGCTCGTTTGATCTGGTCCGAGTCCACCGAGGCGAACGCGCCTGCCTTCGCTCTCGGGCCAGGCGCGGGCGGCGCCATTGCGCCTGACGGAGCACCCGGTCGCAGCGGTGTCCATTGCGGAGGGGCTGGAGCTGCCGCACCCTGCACCTGCACGAAGGGCTGGGCGATCGGGGCGCTGTACGCCGCTGCTCCCGGCGGAGGTCCGGACGGCGCCGCTCCGAGTCCCGCGTAGGGCATCGAGACGGCTGTCGGTCCGCTGTCGTGGCGGAGTGACACGGAGAGCCAGGGGCCATCCGGCACCGCCAAGTTGAGCCTCAGGCCAGACTGATCGACGACGAGCCTCGACACTGCCCCGCCGTTGTGAAACGTCCGACCGCCGCTCAAGTCCTCCAGAACCCAAGAGCCGGACTCGAAGCGAATCACGGCGTGCTGGCGAGACACGGTGGGGTCTGCGACCACGACTCGGTTGTCGTCGCGACGACCGATGGACACCTCGTCGTTCTCGGAGAAGATGTAGCTGGCCTCAGCGGTCGCCACCTCGAGGTCGGGCATCCGAGCCCCTTTCCTGCGCGTGTCCCAACGGAATCCGACGCCGGCGCTCGCCGGATCCGCCGCATTCTGCCATGAAGACCGGGTTTCTCGGCGACTCCTCCGAGAGATCGCCTCCTCGCCGTCGAGACGATCCGGAACCGTCGAGGAGTGTCGGCCCGGGCGGCCGTAGCCAGGCGGGTCACCTCGTGCGGTGGGGGCCGCCGAGATGTGACGTTGACACCTCCGCTGCGCTATACCGCAGCCTGGAGAAGGAGCGTCCCATGGCGATGAACGTGCAGCCGATCCCCACCATGTCGGAGCGGATCAACGAGATCCGCGGCCTCACGGCCGAGATCGTGAACAAAGAGATACTGCCGAACGAGAACCTCCTGTGGGCGTCGCGGTCGAACCCCAGCGTCACCGAGGCGGACCTCGGCGAGGCGCGGGCCTTGCGCGACAACATCAAGTCAAAGGTGAAGCAGGCCGGCCTGTGGGCACCGCACCTGCCCCCGGAGTACGGCGGTGCGGGGCTCGACTTCCTCGAGCTCGCCTACATGAACGAAGTCCTCGCCTATGCAGCGGGTGGTGCTTCGCTGTTCGGCGTCGTCGCACCGAACTCGGGCAACCAGACGTTGCTCGTCAAGTACGGGACCGAGGAGCAGAAGCTGAAGTGGCTCGTGCCCCTCACCGAAGGCAAGCTCGAGTCAGGCTTCTCGATGACCGAACCCGACGCCGCCGGCTCCGACCCGCGTTCGTTGCGGACGACGGCTCGACGCGACGGCGACGAGTGGGTGATCAACGGCCACAAGTGGTTCACATCGAACGGCAAACGGGCGGACTTCTTCATCGTGATGTGCCGGACCGAGGACCCTGACGGTCCCCCCGACGGCAGCGGACGGATGACACAGATCATCGTTCCGCGTTCCACTCCGGGCGTGCACATCCTGCGGAACATCAATGTCTGGGGCGTCGAGAGCGACCATTGCGAGATCGCCTACGAGGACGTCAGAGTGCCCGTGGAGAACCAGCTCGGGAGTCGCGGGAGCGGCCACCAGGCCGCTCAGGACCGTCTCGGCGCCGGACGCGTCTACCACTGCATGAACTCGATCGGAGGTATGTGGCGCGCCTTCGATCTCATGGTGGAGCGAGCCCGCGTCCGCGAGGTCCACGGCGGGCTACTGCAGACCAAGCAGTTCATCCAGGGGTTCATCGCCGACTCGTATATGGACATCCAGGCGGCACGGCTCATGACAATTCACTGTGCCGAGAAGATGTCCAAGGACATGGACGCTCGCACGGACATCTCCGCGATCAAGGTATTCGTCCCCGCCGCCTATGAGCGCGTCGTAGACCGCGCCATCCAAGTTTGGGGCGCCGCAGGCGTGTCGGGCGACCTGCCCCTCTACGCGATGTACCAAGGGGCTCGCACACTGCGGCTCGCAGACGGTCCGGACGAGGTCCACCGCATTCTGATCGCGAAGAACGTCTTGTCTCAGTTCAGCCACGGAATCGGCTGGGACTTCGGCAACTGATCTCAGCTTCAGGAGGCCTCGCGATGAGTGACACGAGTGCAGCACTCGAGCCGTCGTTGATGCCGGCGGCGTTCCTCGGTCACGGCAGCCCGATGAATGCTCTCGAACACAACCGCTACACGTCGGCGTGGCGAGCCTTCGGCGCCTCCGTGCCAAGACCGGCAGCCATACTCGTGGTCTCCGCACACTGGTTCATCAACGCGACGGCCGTCACGGCCATGGCACGGCCACGGGTCATCCACGACTTCTACGGCTTCCCGGACGAGCTCTTCGCCTTCGACTACCCGGCGCCGGGGGCGCCCGAATTGGCGGCGGAGGTGGTCGAGATCGTGAAACCCCATTGGGTCGGGCTCGATCAGGACAGCTGGGGCCTCGATCACGGAACCTGGTCGGTGCTGGCTCACGCCTTCCCGGACGCCGACATCCCGGTCCTCCAACTGGCGATCAACGCGGTGCAGCCCCTCGAGTACCACCTCGACATGGGCGAGCGGCTGGCGCCCCTTCGCCGCAAAGGCGTACTCATCATCGGCAGCGGCAACGTCGTGCACAACCTGGGCCGCATGGACTGGGGCCGACCAGACGACGGCTTCGACTGGGCTCAGCGCTTCGACGACGACGCACGGGCACTCGTGCTGAGCGCCCCGGGTGACGTCGGGAAACTCGCCCAGCATCGTGACGCATCGATGGCGGTTCCGACGCCCGATCACTTCCTTCCCCTCGTCTACTTCGCCGGCCTGGCCGCCGCGAGCGGAGCCTCGCCGGAGGTCCTCGTCGACGGCTACGCCTTCGGCTCGCTGTCCATGACGTCGTACACGACCGGCGCCGACGTAAAGTCCCTTGCGCAACCAGAAGAGGAAGTCGAGGACTTCCTCCCCCGCATGGCCCTGCCCCCGGCGGACGAGACGAACCTGTAGGGCACCCACAACATCTGGCGCAGGCCGTACGAAGCTCGGTGAAACAGGACCAGTCGCCGCGGTCTTGCCGGTCTCTGTGCTCGATCGGTCGACGAACGCAAGGTCACTCTCGGCCGAGAAAACTTGAGGAAGCATTTTGACGGGACGAATGTCGAGACACGAGGAGAGAAGTTCCTCAAGCTTTCCTGCGAACCTGCCGATACGACTGCCGGTGTCAATGCAAGACCGCAGGGTCGTTCGCGCCCGCACGGGCCCACCACGGGGGTCCCCGCGCGCCGCGGCTTGGCCGGCTTCAGGCGCCGTAGAGGTCGCCCGCCGGAACACGGATCCTGAGAACACAACTGCCGAGAAAGTACGAGCCGCCGGCGGTCC
>JBEKYM010000034.1:0-53906 GCA_049510975.1 Acidimicrobiales bacterium | reverse complement strand
CCGGCGCCGAGGCCGAACTTGGCCAGCAACGAGCGTGCTTCGCCCGTCGTGATCGGCACAGCGGACAAGAAGGCATCGAGCAGCGTCGCCTCACCCGCAGAGAAACGCCGCCGCTCCTGCCCGAGCTCCCCAACCACGACCGAGGGGCCGAACCATCGCTCGCCGGCGTCGAGGGGGAGCCGTCCCAGCAGCGCGGAGAGCAGCGTCGTCTTGCCGCTGCCGTTCGGACCGAGCAGGGCCAGGCGATCCGCCCAGGCGAGCTCGAGGTCGACCGGCCCCAGCTGCCAGTCTCCCCGCCGCACGACCGCTCCCGTCAGTCGTCCGACGACGTCGCCGCTGCGACGAGTGCTGGCGAGGTCGAGATGCAACTGCCATGGCTCGAAGGGACGGTCGACGACTTCGAGGCGCTCGATGGCCTTCTCGGTGATGCGGACCTTGGAGGCTTGTTTCTGCGTGCGGTTGATGCGGAAATCCCGTTGCGCCTTGTCGTTGTCGCGGGGGTTCTTCTTCTCCTTGGAGACGCCCTGCACGGCCCACTGCCGCTGCTCGCGTTCGCGCGCCTTCAGGCGCTCGCGCTCGTCGAGGTAGCCCTCGTAGGCCTCGAGGGCATGGCGCCGCGCCGTCTCCTTTGCTTCCAGGTAGGCAGCCCAGCCGCCGCCGAACTCGGCCGAGCGGTGCGATCCCTCGTCGATCTCGACGACCGTCGTGACGATGCGCTCGAGAAACGCCCGGTCGTGCGACACCACCACCAACCCGCCGCCACGCTGTTCCAGGAAGCTCTCCAGCCGCTCGAGGCCGTCGAAGTCGAGGTCGTTCGTCGGCTCGTCGAGCAGCAGCAAGTCGAAGCGCGACAACAGCAACGCAGCCAGCGCCGACCGGGAGCGCTGCCCGCCCGAAAGCCCGGCCGTGGGAACCTCGAGCAGACGCTCGGGCAACGCGAGGTCGGCCAGCACCGTGGCCATCCTCGCCTCGACGTCGGGACCTCCGAGGGCGAGGTAGCGCTCGAGTGCGGCGGCGTAGCGGTCGTCAGCGCCGGCCGCAGCCGTGGCGAGCTCATCGGCGGCGGTCTCGAGAGCCGCCTCGGCGGCGGAGACGCCGGTTCGGCGTGTGAGGAACTGGCGGAGGGTTTCTTCGGGGTGGGCCTCGGGCTCCTGGGCGAGGTAACCGATCGTGGCACCGGGCGGGGTGAGCGTGACGGTGCCGGAGTCGGCGGCGTCCAGGCCCGCGAGGATGCGCAGCAGCGTGGTCTTGCCGACGCCGTTCGGCCCGAGCACACCCATGCGGGTCTGCGGGCCGACGACGAGGTCGATGCCGACGAGGATCGGTGCCAGGCCGCGAGCCTTCGACACCCGGTGGGCGGCGAGTGTGGCGAACGAGGCGGATGTAGCGAGGGGCACTGACGATCTCCTGAGGACACGGCGGGTACGAGCGCGGGGTCAGGGATCAGATCAGCACGTGGGGCAGTTTATCGGTCCTCCACGGGTGCGTCGGTCCCGTCGCCCACAAACCGGAAGAAACCCTCCCCTTCCCTCACCACACCATCGGCGCCGGGCCAGCGCTGAGCGCCCACACCCACGTAGGGCAGGTCGGCCGGGGAGTCGAAGGCGAGCTCCTCGAAGCCGCTGTTGGCGAACCACTGCCGGATCCGTGCGGTCAGGTCGGGGGGGCGGCGATGGCGCGTCCACAGGAGGGTGGCCCCGTGTCGGCAGAGCATGGGCAACAGGGTGATGCACCGCCGGATGTCGGCGTCGGTGATGTTGCCGAAGATGCCGCAGGCGAGGACGATCTCGGCTGGGGCCGCACCGAGGTAGGCGTCGCTCAGCGAGGCGTCACCGGTGACGATCTCGACGCCGGCGAGGCCGGCGTCGTCGGCGAGCTGGCGGGCGAAGGCAGCCACGCGAGGGTCGAGCTCGACGAGCCGAGCCCGCACGTCCGACTTGCGCGGGTGCTGTGCGGTGGCGCCGATGACGTCTCGGCCCTGGCCGGCGCACATGGAGACGATGTGAATCTGGCCGGGCGGGGCTTCGTCGAGCGCCCGTGTGAGGTGGCCCTGGACGAGCTCGAGGCGCACGGCCAGCGAGGACCCCGGTACGTCGTAGGAACGATGCCATTCCACCCAGTCGCGTGGGGCGTCGATATCGGTCACGGCGGAACCGTAACCCGGCCTCTGACACGATGGAGTCGTGCACACGCCTCAGCAATCGCGATCTCTTCGTCCCGAGCGTCGCGTAGGAGGCCGTCCTCCGAGCGCGTCGGGTCGTTTGTCACCGGCGCGCCGGAGCCTTCGGGCGTGGAGGTGGCCGCTGCTCGGCGGGGCGCTGGCCCTCGTCGCCGCGCTTGCCGGCGCCGGCGGCGGCGGTTTCCAGTCGGCGGAGGGCGCCGGCGCCCGGCACATCGGGAGGCCGAGTCCGACCACAGGCGAGGGCATCGTGCCGTTGATCCAGTGGGCACCAGGTCGTGGGGCTGGCCCAGCCGGCGTCAGCGGGGGCTACACGCCGGCGCAGATGCGAGCCAACTACGACCTCGGTCCGGTCTATGCCGCCGGACTCAACGGCAAGGGCCGCACGATCGGGATCGTCGACGTCTACGGCTCGCCCACGATCCGCGCCGACCTCGCCACCTTCGATGCCCACTACGGCATCCCGGCGCCGCCCTCCTTCACGATCATCGAGCCGGCGGGCAAAGTGCCGAAGTTCAATCGGGACAACGCCCAGATGGTCGGCTGGGCTGGGGAGACGACTCTCGACGTCGAGTGGTCGCATGCCATGGCCCCTGGTGCGGCCATCGTGCTGGCGGTCACCGGCGTCGACGAGGTCGAGGGCACGTCCGGGTTCCCCGAGATCATGAGCGCCGAGCAGTACATGATCGAGCACGAACACGTGTCGGTGATCAGCCAGAGCTTTGCTGCCACGGAGGAGACGTTTCCCACGGTCGCCTCACTCATGGCACTTCGCGGCGTCTACGGCCTGGCGGAGAGCCGCCACGTGACGGTTCTCGGAGCTGCCGGTGACTGGGGCGCCACCTCGCAGAACTCGAGCGGCGGCTACTACGACCGCCGCGTCGTCAACTGGCCGGCGAGCGATCCGCTCGTGACTGCCGTCGGGGGCACGCGGGTCTTCTTGAACGCGGCTGGCGCCCAGACCCAGCCGCCACAGGTCTGGAATGACGACGGCACGTCCGTCGACGACCCGCTGGCAGGCGGGGGTGGCGTGTCGGCCGACTTCGCCCGGCCCAGCTGGCAGAGCGGCGTCGCTTCGGTCGTCGGGACCCGCCGGGGCATGCCTGACGTGTCGCTCGACGCGTCATGCGAGCCGGGCGCCGAGATTTACTCGAGCTTCACGGGCTTCGGGTCCTACGGAGCCGTCTGCGGGACGAGCCTCGCCTCGCCGCTGTTCGCCGGCATGGTGGTGCTGGCCGACGAGCTTGCCGGCCGTCCCCTCGGCCTGCTCAACCCGACGCTGTACCGCCTGGGCGCAGACCATGCCGCTGGGCTCGTCGACGTCACTCGCGGGAACAACAGCGTGCGCATCCCCGATGGAAGCGGCACGGCCGTCGTCGTCGGCTACACCGCCGTCGCCGGCTACGACCTCGCCAGCGGCTGGGGCACCGTGAAGGCAGCCGACCTCATCCCTGAGCTGGCCGGCAAGGCCCTGCCGTAGGCCGACCTAGCCGACGGAGGCGAGCTCGAGCTCTGCCGCCACGGCCGAGACGCCCCGGCGGGGAAGGATGATCTCGTCGATGAGCCCGTAGGCCTTGGCTTCGTCGGCGGTCATGTAGCGGTCGCGCTCGATGTCGTTCGCCACCTCCTCGATGGGACGCCCGGTGTGATGGGCGAGGATCTCGACCATCCGCCGAGTCGTCGCCAACACCTCGCGCAAATGGATCTCCATGTCACGGGGGGCGCCCCTCGTGCCGGCGCTGCCCTCGTGGATCATGATCTTTGCGTTCGGGAGGGCAAAACGCTTTCCCGGAGCACCGCCGGTCAGGATCATGGCGGCGGCCGACATCCCCATGCCGACGCAGATCGTCGAGACCTCGCAGCGAACGTGCTGCATGACGTCATAGATCGCCATGCCGGCGTAGCTGAGGCCGCCCGGGGAGTTGATGTACATGTGGATGTCCTTCTCGGGATCCTCCGCTTCGAGGTAGAGGATCTCGGCGACGAGGAGGTTGGCGATCTGGTCGTCGACCTCCTGGCCGAGAAACACGATCCGCTCCCGCAAGAGCAACGAGAAGATGTCGTACGCTCGGTCACCCCGGCTCGTCTGGTCGAGAACGGTCGGGATGATCGAGTGCCGTGGGTGCTCGAAGAGCCCTGCATCGGTCCGGTTCGTCACGAGTGTGCTCCTTTGCGGGCGTTGTGGTGGTGCGGGTCAATATCTCGAATATAAGATATATCGAAAACGAGATGACAATGTCACAGCGACGGCATGAGCCGGTCTTCCCTGGGTTTCGAGAGATGGCGGCACGGCGCCATCAGCTGGTGTCGGAGCTGGAGGCTCGTCGCCTCGACCTCGGCCTGACCCAGACCGAGGTCGCCGAGCGTATGGGAACCTCGCAGTCGGCGGTCGCCAGGCTCGAGTCGGGGGAGGCCGATGTCCGCCTCTCGACGTTGGAGCGCTACGCGGCGGCACTCTCGCACGAACTGGAATGGCATCTGACGCCGACGAAGGAGGACAGGTGATGAGTCCCGAGGACTGGACCGAGCGGGGCGACTGGCTGGAAGGGCACATGTTCGACCGGCGGATCGTTTCGCTGCGGGGGGTGCTGGACGACATGTCCGCCACCCGGGTCGCCTCCCAGCTGATGACGCTCGATGCCAACGGCGACGAGACCGTGCAGCTGCAACTCGACTGTGCCGGTGGGTCACTCGAGGCCGGCTTTGCCGTCGTCGACGTCATCGACGCCCTCGGCGTCCCCGTGACCGTGACGTGCCTCGGCCGGGTGGAAGGACCGGCCGCCCTCGTGGCTGCTGTCTGCAGCCGGCGACTGGCGATGGAGCACACACGCTTTCGCCTCATCGACCCCGACGTGACGTTCGAAGCCAGGGCGAGCCATGTCGAGTCGCTCGTCCGCTACCACCACGAGAGCCGCCTGCGCTTCCACGAACGCCTTGCCGAGGCCACGCACCGACCCGTCGACGTCGTCACGGCTGCGTGCGAGGCCGGGACGTACATGAGTGCCGCCGAGGCCATCGAATTCGGCCTGGTGGACGAGATCGTGCGTGCCAAGCGAGCACCCGTGCGAGCACTTCCCGGCTTGCACTGACGACGGGGGCCGGCGCGTGAGGCCGGCGCCGGCGACCGGTGCGCCGCCCGGCTCGGCACCCGAGCCTTGGCCTTGGCGGCGTGAGCGCTAGGCCTCCGTCGGTGCGCCGGCCCGCTCCGCATCGAGCCTTGGCCTCTGGCGGAGTCAGCGCCAGGCGTCCGTCGCGATGACGTGCCCGAGCTTGGCGTCGAGGAACTGGTTGGCGAGAGTGCGCTCGTCGTTGCGCATGCGCCAGCGAAGCAGGGCCTGCGCCCCTTCGAGGGCGAGGCTGCGGTGATCGGGCGAGCGGGACACGTCGGTGAGCTGATCCGGGTCGGCCTCGAGGTCGAAGAGCAGCGGCGGGAGGACATCGTCGTCGGTGGCGAATTGCACGTACTTGTAGCGGTCCGAGCGGATGACGTTGAGCACGCAATGGGCCGACGGCACGCCGAGGTAGTTCTCTGCCAGCTTCACGACCGGGTGGCGGAAGTCCCACTCGAAGTGCGCCTCGGTCCTCCAGTGCTCGGGCGCCGTCCCTGCCTCGATGAACGACGTCAGCGGCCAGCCGTCCACCTGAGCGGGGATGTCGGCGCCGATGAACGAGAGGATCGTCGGGAGCACGTCGACGGACTCGGTGACGCAGCGCACGACGTGGCCGCGAGTGGCGTCCGCACTCGGACGCGGGTCGGCGATGATGAGCGGGATGGCATAGCTCTCGTCCCAGTAGCCGGCCTTCTCGAAGATCCAATGGTCGCCGCCCATCTCCCCGTGGTCGCTCGTGAGGACGACGAGCGTGTCGCCGGCGAGGCCGGACTCCTGCAGCCACGTGAAGAGGCGGCCGAGCTGGTCGTCGACTTCGCGCTGCATGCCGTGGTAGGTCGCCCGCATCTGCCGGCGCTCGGCTTCGTCGTCGGGTGCTCTCAGCGGTGGCAGCTCGAGGAGGACGTTGTTGAGCGGATGCATCGCCTTTTCCGCCTCGCGTGTGGGGTGGGCCACGAACGGCGGGATGTCCTCGAGGGAGTAGAGGTCGTGGTAGCCGGGGGGGTTTCGATAGGGGGGATGAGGCCGGATGTAGGAGGCGTGCACGAAGAAAGGTTCGCCGGCGTGCTCGTCGAGGTAGGCGATGAGCTTCTCGGTGACGAAGGCAGTCTCGGTCTCGTCCGGGCCGAAGTGGGTCGGCGCCCAGGCGTCCGGGTGCTCGGAGGCGCCGGGGTAGGAGCGGTCGGGGTCGTACAGGCGGCGCAGGTCGGAGGGGACGTCACGGCCGCGGCTCGCCAGCCATTGCGCCCACTGGCGGCCGCCGCCGGCATTGTCGTAGGGGTCGTTCACGATCGAGCGGAAGCCGGGGAGGATGCCTTCGTAGCCGTAGAGCCTCGGGTCGCCGGGCGGGACGGTTCGGGGGTCGACGCTCGTATCGGTGTAGCCGAAGAGGACCGGGTCGTAGCCCTGGCGTCCTGCCTCGAGGGCGACGTTCGTAAAACGGGCGTCGAGCGGCGTGCCGTTCAGGACCGAGCGGTGGTTGTGCAGGTACATACCGGTGTACAGGCTCGCCCGGCTCGGGCCGCACGGGGCGGCGTTCGCCCAGTGGTTGGCGAACAGGACGCCGCGGGCGGCGAGCGCATCGAGTGTCGGAGTCTCGACGAGCGGGTGCCCGAGGGCCGAGAGGGAGTCACCTCGCCACTGATCGACCGTGATGAACAGGACGTTCCCCTTCGGCGCCATGGCAGAGCGTACCGAGGGGCCGGGGGCGGGGCTGGGCCGGCGCCGGCGGTTCGGGCCGGCGGGGACGAACCGTGTGCACGAAGTGACCGCCCAACGGCCCGGCCGGTCACTCTGTGCACACGGTTCGCGACGCAGACGACGAAGCGCCCTGCCCGAGCCGGCACGACACCCGGGTAGAACGAGCGGCGCCGGCCGGCGCCGCACCTCAGGTCAGGTGTCTTTCGAGCCGTAGAGGTCGAGGATGATGGAGTCGACGAGCTCGGTCTCCACGGTGTGGTCGAGGGCACCCGCCTCGCGCAGCTCACGCACCGCCGGCACCGGGTCGGTATCGGCGAAGAGCTGCTCGTTGGCAAGGTCGACCGGCCGGCCCGTGGGATCGAGGACCCACCACGACGCCTCGAGGGCGATGCCGTTCGGGTCGCTGAAGTAGATGGACCGCATGAAGCCATGGTCGACGACGTCGGTGACCTCGCAGTTGTGGCTCTTCAAGCGGTCACGCAGGCGAAGCAGGGCGTCCTCGTCCGGCAGGTGCATGGAGAGGTGGTCGAACTGGGAGGCGGCTTCGTAGGGGACGCCGGCGGGCTTGGCGTAGGTGGCGAGCTTCTGGTGCCGGTACTCGAAGAAGGCAATCGTGTTGCCCGGCCCGATCTCGAAGAAGTAGTGCCGAAACGACGGCGTCGCCAGCGTGGCGATCAGCCGGGCGTCGAGCACCCCGTGCCAGAAGCGCACGGTCGCATCCATGTCCGGAGTGACGAGGGCCAGGTGGTGGACGCCCCGCCAGTGAACGGTGTCGGGAGTGGCTGCCATACCTCCAGGCTACGACTGGTCAGTCGAATTGCAACTCGGTGACCGTCCGCCTTGACCTGGCGGCCGCGACGGCCAAGACTTCCCGCAGGGATCGGCTTGGAGGCCGAGCGAGGGTGAGGGGTCGAGCGATGAGGATGCGTCGTGCCGTGGCGGTGGCGGGTTCGTTGCTGGCGTGCGTCGGCTACGTGGTGGCCGGCGCCGCCGCCACGCCAGCGGGAGCGAGCGCGCCGGCGCCGAAGCTGAGCGGGTTGGCGCTGCAGCTGAGCATGGCGGCCCGCGCCAGCAACGCCGGCTGTGCGGTGGCGGCGCCCGGGCACGCCCACTGCTTCCTCAAGGTGCTGAAGGCACCGGCGCTGAAGACGCGCCCCGACGGCGCCAGCTGCACCGTGAGCGAGTCTGCCGGCTATTCGGCCTGCAACATCCAGAACGCCTATCAGTTGACGAGCCTGTCGGCCACAAAGGGCAACAGCGAAACGGTCGCCGTCGTCGACGCTTACGACGACCCGAACGCGGAGTCCGACCTGGCCACGTACCGCTCCGCCAACAATCTGCCGGCTTGCACGTCGGTCAGCGGGTGTTTCGAGCAGGTGAACCAGGAGGGGGTCTCGGGAGATCCGCCCGAGGGAGACATGGGCTGGGGCCAGGAGATCTCCCTCGACCTCGACATGGTCTCGGCCGTCTGCCCGAACTGCCACATCATCCTCGTCGAGGCCAACTCGAGCGGCCTCGGCGACCTGCTGTCCTCCGTGGCGGAGGCCGTGACCCTCGGCGCCAATGTCATCACCGACAGCTGGGGCACGGGCGAGTTCAACGGGGAGACGGGCTGGGACGGCGACCTCGACTATCCCGGCGTGCCGATCACGTTCAGCTCGGGCGACGGCGCATACGCCGGCGGCGTTCAGTACCCGTCGGCGTCGCAATACGTGACTTCAGTCGGTGGCACGATGCTCACCCCGAAGTCCACGGGCCGCCTCTGGAAAGAGACCGCCTGGGTGACCAAGCCGGCGAAGCACCAGCAGCCGACGCAAGGTTCCGGCAGCGGCTGCTCCACCTATGAGCCGAAGCCGACTTGGCAGAAGGACACGGGCTGCTCGACCCGCATGACCGCCGACGTGAGCGCCGTGGCCGCCCTCGTCCTCAGCTACGACACCTACGAGAGCGGCGGCGGAGGCTGGTACTACAGCTTCGGGACGAGCGTCTCCTCGCCGATCATCGCCGCGGTGTACGCCCTCGCCGGCAACTTCTCCTCGGTGACGACGCCGACCTCGATCCCGTATGCCAACACGAAGAAGTTCTACGACATCACGTCGGGTTCCGAGGGCACCTGCACTCCCACCTACTTCTGCAAGGCGGGCAAGGGCTACGACGGACCTACCGGCATCGGCAGCCCGAAAGGCGACGCCGGCTTCTGACGCGCTAGGACCAGGTCACTCGGACCGTACGCGCCCAGGTCTCGAGCACGATCGGGTCGCCGTCGACGAGGACGGCGCTGCCCGGCAGGCGGTTCCACAGCAGCAGGTCGAGATCTGAGGCGGTCGCCTTCACGGCGCAGACGCGGCCGTCGGGCAGGGCCGGCACGACTTCGACGACATCGGGTTTCAAGACGGCGATCCAGGTCCGGTCGACGTCTTCGGCCACGAGCTGCAAGGCCAAGGGCTCCGGTATCTCCCGCTGTCGTCTCCGCCCGAGAAACCCCACCAACAGTTCGTCGATCCCATCTGCCGCCACGACCGGATCCAACGGAGCGACCACGCCGAGGGCGCTCTCGGCGTCGACCCTGTGGATGGCCGTCTCGTGGCACTGCCGGCGGGCCCAGAACGCCAGCGGTGACGGCGCCGGCAGGAACGACCAGCACTCGAGTGCCGGGTCGGCTGACTCGAGCACCGAGACGAGGGCGGCATGGCCCTCCCGGTACCAGTCGATGAGCGCTTCGTCGCTCGGCCAGGGCCCGACGATGGTCGGGTCGGCCGCCGAGTCCGCCGGATCGAGGCGACGGTCGCGCACATGGGCGGTCGCCCAGCGGTGCACCTCGCCGACGTGGCGCACGAGATCGCCCACGCGCCACTCCGGGCAGGTCGGCACCGCTGCGTCCGGCCCGGCCGACTCGGCGGCGTCACCCAGGGCTGCACCTTCTCGACCCAAGACGGCGAGATGCTCGGTGATCTCCATGGCCGGATTCTCGCGCCGGTGTCAACCTGCTGCGGCGTTCACGCATACAGGCCAAGCGGCTGCCGTCGCGTCTCCGGGCCCTGTCCGTCTGGGTCAGAATGTGAGCTGCGGATGCCGAGGCGGAGAGGGCAGGAGTGCGAGGGGTGTCGATGGGGGTTGCGAGCAAAGTCGTCGCTGTATCGATGATGGCTGCCGCCGTGGTGGCCGGCGCCATGGCCGCCGCGGGCGACGGCGCCAGCACCAGCACCGCTGCCGGCGCCCGCCAGCTCCCGCACCTAATCACCCAGCCGACGCCTCCGGTCAGCGCCAGCGACTTCCCCATCGAGCCGCAGGGCCAGGCGCCCGCCGACGGTGACGGCCTCATCCCGAATCCCGTCACGCCGACGGGATCGCCCATCGGTCCACCGTCCAGCTGCACGCAGAGCTTCGCTTCTGCGAGCGGTGCAACCTCGGCGACCGTCAACGCCTGGATCGCCGCCAACGAGAACACCATCACGGCGCCGACCGTGCTGTGCCTCGCCGGCACGTTCGACAACCCGCTGCAGATCTGGTCGAAGTCGTCCACGGCGCTGCTGGAGGTGGCACCAGCTCCCGGCCAGGCCGCAGTCTTCGACCTCGGCACGGTGCAGGCGGCCGACACGAACCCGAACCAGTACTGGAGCGATTCCGGCGGAATCAGCATCGTCGACTCCCGCAGCGTCGAGATCTACGGCCTCACGGTCGAGAACTACACCTTCGACGGGCCGGGGCACGTTCCGGCCGGCATCTACGTCACGACGCGCAGCGACACGAAGAACACGAAGCAGAGCAAGCTCCCGCACCTCTCTGCCTGTTTTCTCGGCGGTGGCAGTTGCAGTGACATCTACGTCATCGACAACACCGTCGCCGACATCACGAACACGGCCGACGAGAACTACACGACGAAGTCCTTTTGCAACAACGGCAATGTGGACGCCTACGGGATCGCCGTCATCGCCGGCGGGACCGCCACCTCGGAGCAGCTGCAGCACGTGGTCGTCGAGGACAACACGGTCACCGGCACCCGCACGGGCGAGAGCGAGACCATGACGTTCAACGGTGCTCTGCGTGACTTCCTCGTGGCGGGCAACACCGTCGACGACGTCGACAACATCGGCATCGACACGATCGGCTGGGAGACCGGCGGAGCCCAGGCCAACCACGGCTACATCGACGACAACACCGTCTACAACGTCGATACGTTGTCGAACTCCTCGTACGGCAAATGGGACTCGATGACGAATGTCTGCAACCCGTTGCCGGAGAACGCCGCCGGCCTGTACGACGATGGCGGGTCGTACATCTGGTTCGGCTCCAACACGGTGTGGAACACCGATCAAGGCATCAACCTCGACGTCGAAACCGCCCACAAGGAGACCGACCACCTCCTCGTCTCCGACAACATCGTGCACGACGACCCGGGCACCTCTGCCTCGGATCCGAGCAGCGGGACGAACCCGCCCGGGACAACGGGCAGCTCGACGGTGGCAGGCCACGACGCCTATGCCATGTACATCGATGCCTTCGGCACCGGCGCCAAGATCTCCGATGTCTACGTGCACGACAACGTCTTCCAGAACGAGAGCCAGTACTACCTGACCCCCAAGGACGGCATGCCGGTCGTGGACCTCGGTGGCATCTGGGCCGACGTCGAGATCTGGCACAACACGATCGAAGGCATGGGTCCGACGGACCGTTACAACCCGCTGTTCGAGGTCGACAAGGCGCCGAAGAAGGGCTCGGTCGACACCATCGACTGCAACGACTACGACGACCTCTCGACGGCGCCGAACACGGTCAACGGCAATTTCGCCCTGCCGAGCAAGAACTTCCTCACGCTGTCGGCCTGGCAGGCAGCCAACTCGAAGACGCTCTGGGATGCTGACAGTGAGGTGGGCGGCTTCTCGGCCAGCTGTCCGGCGCAGTCGATCCCTTAAGCGTCAGGCCCGAGGTGCTCGACCTCGAGGAGCGTGAAGGCGTCGATGACCGCCCGCAGTACCTGGCGGGCGATACGAGGGTCGAGGCCCTCGGCCGAAGCGATGGACTCGATCCGCTCGAGCATGACGTCCTCGCGTCCCCGGTCGATCACCGCCATGCCATGGGTTCGCTTGAAGTGGATGACCTCTTCGATGAGGCCCGAACGCTCGAGCAGGACCTGTACGAGCTTGCGGTCGACGATGTCGAGGCGCCGGCGGATCTCGTCCAGATCCGAGGGTTGGTTCGTGGTCACGCCCGCATCATGGCCCTGATCGATCCGAAACGAGAAACCCGCCCCTTCACCCCCTCGCTCACTACCATCGAACACATGCGCGACGCGCCCGCAGTGCAACGCCGGACCTCCACCTCACGCTTCGGGGTCGGGAGGCGGGAGAGCCATGACGCGTCGGGTTTCTACGAGCGTTTCACGGCGCCGGAGCTGTCGAAGGACGAGGCGATCGGCAGCCGCCGCGAGGTCGACGAGATCTTCGTGGGCGACGCTCGCGACATGGCCGACATCGAGGACGCCTCCGTGGCGCTCGTCGTCACCTCGCCGCCGTACTTTGCGGGCAAGGAGTACGAGACCGCCCTCGGCCAGGGGCACGTGCCCGCCACCTACGGCGACTATCTCGCCATGTTGGAGGGAGTCTTCGCCGAGTGCGTGCGCAAGCTCGAGCCGGGCGGCCGGATCGCCGTCAACGTCGCCAACCTCGGGCGCAAGCCGTACCGCTCCCTCTCCGGTGACGTCGCCTGGATCCTGCAGGACCGCCTGCGGCTGCTGCTGCGGGGCGAGGTCATCTGGCTGAAAGGGCGGGGGGCCACCGGTTCGTGTGCCTGGGGGTCGTTCCAGCGGCCGACGAACCCGGTGATCCGCGATCTGAGCGAGCGGGTGCTGATCGCATCGAAGGGGCGTTTCGACCGGGCGATGACGGCTCGCCAGCGGCTGGCGAAGGGCCTGCCGTCGGAGTCCTCGATGTTCCGTGACGAGTTCATGGAAGCGACGACCGACCTCTGGGAGATGCCCTCGGAGAGCGCCAGTCGGGTGGGCCATCCGGCGCCGTTCCCCGTCGCCCTGCCCGAACGCCTCATCCACCTGTACACCTACCGGGGCGATCTCGTGCTCGATCCGTTCATCGGGTCGGGCTCGACGGCGATCGCCGCTCTGCGGACGGGGCGTCACTACGCCGGTTACGACACCGATACCGCCTACGTCGAGCAGGCCAAGCTGCGGATCGCCAATGAGCAGGCCCGCCTGATCGAGCGACCCGACGAGGCCCCTCGGGTAGCGCTCGCGGCCGGTCCGCAACTCGTGCCCGACGGCGAGGACTTCCAGACGCGGGCGCTGCGGGAGGGTCGCTCAGCCAAGGAGTTGGCGTTGGCGGTGCTCGGGGCGTGTGGCTTTACGCAGATCGAGGCGAATGTGAAGTTGCGCGGCGGAGTCGAAGTGGGTTTTGCGGCCAGCGATCGTGCCGGTTGCCGCTGGTTCTTCGACGTCGCCGGCGGGTTCACGTCCACCCGTCCCGGCCTCAAGCGGTCCGAGGCGCTCTGGAAGGCACTCGCCAAGGCAGCCGTCGTACATGAGGGTTACCCGGCGACCCGGCTCATCGTCTTGACGACGGCCGTGCCAGGCCGGGAGTCGAGCGCGCACGCCGCCCTGGCAGCCCTCGTCGGGCCTGAGCGTCCGATCACCGACGTCATCGTGCTCAGCTCGGCGGAAGACCTCGAGCGGCTGCGCATTCACGGCGAGTCGGCGGTGCCTTCGCTCTCCTGAGCGGTCGGTGCTTTTGCAAGCCGGGCGATACGCTCGGTCTGGAGCCATCCCTCAGGCTCCGCGTTGACGCAGGAGGTCCCCTCGATGTCGCTCGTCTCCCGACGCCCGCAGCCGTCCAGCTTGCAAGGTGGCAGCACGCCGTCACGACTTCGGAGTAGGGCACGGCTGGGGCGGAACCGGCTGTTCGTCGGGGGGTCGGCCTTGGCGGCCTTGGCGCTGCTCGCCTTCGGGCAGACTTCGGCGGCGGTCAGTGCTCGGGCGGCATCGGCAGTGCGGGCTTCGGGCTCGCAGGGCCAGCTGCTCACCTACGGCTACGACAACGCTCGGAACGGTCTCGACACCGCGGACCCATCCTTTGCCCATCTCACGTCAGCCTGGAATGCCAGCATTTCCGGTGGTATCTACGGCGAGCCGCTTGTCGACGGGAGCCTCGTCATCGTTGCCAGCGAGGACGACGAGGTCTACGCCCTGAACGCTTCCTCGGGACGCGTGGCCTGGAAGTTCTCGGTCGGATCGCCGGCGCGGGTGTCGGTCATCGACACGACTCCGTCGCTCTCGAGCGGCTGCGGTGACATCGACCCGCTCGGCATCACGGGCACGCCCGTCATCGACCCGAGCCGGAGCGAGATCTACGTGGCGGCGGAGGTGCAGAGCGCCGGCACTTCCGACTGGGAGGGAATCAAGCACGTGCTCGTGGGTGCCAAGTTCACCTCGACGAGCGCCACGGTGCTGTTCGACCACCCGATCGACCCGCCCGGCGCCGGTTCGACGTACGAGATCCCGGCCGAGCAGCAGCGTTCAGCCCTGACGCTCTCGAACGGTCGCGTGTATGTCGACTTCGGCGGGCTCTCGGGCGACTGCGGGAGTTACCAGGGTTACGTCCTGTCGATGAGCGACCTCGGTGTCAAGACCACCCTCGAGCACTTCAAGGTACCGACGACACGCGAGGGCGCCATCTGGGCGACCGACGGCGCCGCTACGAATTCAAGCGGAGAGCTGTATGTCGCCACGGGCAACTCCGCCAACGGCTCCCCGCCCTTCGACTACGGCGACTCCGTCATCGGGTTGTCGCCGAGTCTCAAGATCGACGGGTACTTCGCTCCGAGCGACTGGGCGATCCGCAATCAGGACGACCTCGACCTCGGATCGGGCGGCCCGATCATCTTGCCCAACAGCAACCTCGTCTTCGAGATCGGCAAGGGGGGTGCGAACGGGGTCTCGACCGGCTTCTTGCTCAATGGTTCGAACCTCGGCCACATCGGTCATCCGGCGTTCAGCGGGACCGTGTGCTCGGGCGACGGTTTCGTGTTCGGGGCCGACGCCGCAGAGATCCTCACGGTCAAAGGGGTGAAGCACACCTACCTGTACGTGCCCTGCCCGTCCGGGACGGTCGCTTTGCAGGTGAACTACGGCACCCACCCGACGTTCTCGGTGAAGTGGCGTGCGTCGGGCGGTAACCCGAACGGGTCTCCGATCATCGCCGGCGGTCTGGTCTTTGCCATCGCCACCGGCGCAGACGGCAACGGCGGCCCGACGGATCTCTACGGCATGAGCCTGACGACTGGAGACGTCGACGTGACCGAGAGCCTCAACAGCGTCGAGCACTTCGCCACACCGGGAGCCGGCGACGGGATGATCTTCGTGGCCACTGCAAGCGGCGTGCAGGCGTTCAAACCCTAGGGTCTGGCCGTCTTCAGCTCTCCATCGAGAGCTCAGTGTTCAACGAGCACCAGATCGTCTTGCCGGTACCGTCGGCCGCCTGGATGACGCCCCAATCGTCGGAGAGTTGATCGATGACGAGTAGGCCCCGGCCCCGCGCCTCGGTGGGCCCGGGATGCCGGAGCACGGCCTCTCCAGAGCCGCTGTCGGTCGCCTGCACACGGATCCGGCCGCCGGAGTGCTCGATGGAGAGCGTGAACTCGGTGTCGGCGTGCTCCACGCTGTTGGACGCCAACTCGGACACCATGATGAGCACGGTGTCGAGGAGGCTCTGTGGCAGTGGCGGCAGCACCTCGGCGGCGAACTGTCGCGCAGCTCGCACCGATTCGGCCACGGCGGGAAACGTGCGCTCAGCCATCAGGACGTCTCAAGCCCGGGGACGCCATCCGCCCGAGGCAGACGCGATGGCTCGCAGACATTCACCAACCTGATCGTACGTCCAACGAGCTCCAAAATCGCGCACAGAACGGTCGTGAGTTCGTGCATCGGGCAGCAAGAACGGCTGGGGTGGCCGGCCGCCGGGCACCAGCCACGACCGCTGGTGGGGAAGAGGGACTTGCGCCGGAGTCACCAAACCGTCACGCTCGTAAGTGGATTACACGCCACGAAGGCGTGGACCGCGACAGGGAAAGGAGGGGAAAGCCCAATGATCACGACGATTTCGGCGCTCACGTCCCTCCGGGCCTCAGGCACTCCCTGATACCCGAACGGGCTGGCGCCTCACTGGAGTGTGCCTTCACCCTTATGTACAACAACCTGACCATCCGCCCGCTTTCTGGGCGCGAAGAGCTACCGCTGTTCTGCAACCTGCCGTATGTCCTCAATGACGAGATCGCTGACGATCTCCGCGCTGGCCGGCGACGCCCGGAGTGGATGTGGGTCGCCCTCGACGGTGACCGCCTCCTGGCGCGGGCAGCGTGGTGGGGCCGAGCCGGAGACACCGTGCCGTGCCTGCTCGACATCCTCGATGTGGAGGAACATGACCGGGACGTGGCGATCGATCGCGTCGGCGTCATCATGTCTCTGCTGAGTGCCGCCTCGGCTGAGGTGTTTCCGACAGGAGCCGGCAAACCGGACTACAGCCGCTTCGTCCGACCGGACTGGCGACAGCACGAGGCGACGGCCCTCGGCGTCGCCGACCGCATGACGGCGCTCGAGCGATCAGGTGCTCGCTTGCTCGTCGAGCGGCTGCGTTTTGTCTGGCATCCCGGCGTGCCGATCGCCCCGCCGAGCGGCCGGCTGGCCTTTCGGCCGCCTCGTGACGCCGACGAACTGCTCGAGTTGATGACGATCGCCCTCGAGGGGACCCTGGACGCGCACAGCCGTCACGACCTTACGCAGATGTCAGCTCGTGATGCAGCCGTCCGTCACTACGAGGGTGAGCTGGCGCAGTACACGAGCCCGCGGGAATGGTGGCGGATCGCCACGCTGGTCGATGGGGAGGCGGTGGGTTTCGTGACGCCGGCGCGCAACGACTACAACGCCATCATGGCGTATCTCGGCGTGCTGCCCGCACATCGGGGACACGGTTATGTTGACGAGATCCTGGCCGAGGGGACGCGGGTCCTCGCCGCCGAGGAGGTCCCGCGCATCCGGGCGTCCACCGACCTCGACAACCTCCCGATGGCACAGGCGTTCGAGCGGGCCGGTTGGGTCAACTTCGAGCGAACCATCAATATGACGTGGCGAGCACCCGCCGAGAGCTAGCGACTCCGCAGCGTCTCGACGCCGGCGCCTTCGCAGTCGGCGAGGGCGCCGGTTCGGCCCACCATGGCGAGGATGAGCGACATGCACGGTCCGCTCACTTCGGGGCCGGAGCCGGTCGACCAGTCGACGTCCGTCGCGACGAGGCGGAGGCCGGCGAGCCGGCGCTTCGCGTGCAACGGAGCGCCGGTGTTCTTGTAGAGCTCGGCCAGCGTTGTGAGGTGGGTGGCCGGGTGGTCTCCCGCCGTCCCGAGGGCACGGCGGATGTCCTCACTGTGCACCATGATCTCGCCGAGGGCCACGTAGGCCGGGCCGGGAGGCTTGCGGTTGCTGTCGAGGATCGAGTCGAAACGTCCGCGCACCTCTGCGGGCGCCCCGGCGGCGTACTGGCGCAAGTCGCCTTCGACGAACGCATTGAAGTTGAAGCCCGAGCGGATGAACCCACCGAAGAAATGTGGCGCGGTGATGTTGCCGGCGGCAGTGAGGTGGCCGACAACCTCCTGCACGTTCCACTTGTCACACCATGTGGGCGCACCCCACTGCTCGGGTGCGAGCGTGTCGAGATACGAAGCCAGCGAGTGTCGCTCGGCGTGAACCATCGGCATGAGGTCGGCCATCGTGCTCAGCCGATCGCCCGAGTTGCCTGGACCGTGTCTGTACGCATTTCGTCCCCTCCGGTGGAGTGATGACCAACTATTTCGGTAAATCTCAAATTAGGCGAGAATCGAAGTAGATCGCCAGCCCGATGTTACGATGGTGGCGACATGGCCGATGTCCAGCGGGTTCTCGGAGCGCTCAACTCTCCGGTACGCCGCCGGATCCTCACGCTGATCTGGGACCGCGAGCTGCCGGCGAGTGAGATCGCAGCCGCCTTCGAAGTCACTGCTCCGACGGTTTCCCAACACCTCGCCGTTCTGCGAGCAGCGAACCTTGTCACGATGACGGCGCAGGGAAACTTCCGGCTCTATCGCGCCAAGCAAGACGTCGTGCGAGATCTCCACGGCGCCTTGTCGGCCTCGTCGAAGTGGATGCCGGCTGACGACATTCCCGAGCGGGAGCTGGCGCACGCCGACACCCGGTCCGTGGTCGTCGCCCAGGTGCACGTCGACACCGACCAGGCCACGACGTTCCGGGCGCTCACCGACGCCGAGGTGTACTCGAAGTGGATGGGCGTCCCCGTGCGGATCGAGGACGGCCGTTTCACCTGCACTCTCGAGTGGGGTACGCACGTCGAGGGGGTCTACGAGCTGGTCGTGGAGCCGTCGTTGATCGCCCTGCGCTGGAACTTCGAGGACGACAACATCCCAA
This sequence comes from Acidimicrobiales bacterium, assembly GCA_049510975.1. Taxonomy (GTDB): domain Bacteria; phylum Actinomycetota; class Acidimicrobiia; order Acidimicrobiales; family Bog-793; genus JAKACA01. The sequence goes on along the minus strand of JBEKYM010000034.1, from coordinate 35,464 downwards.
TACCCGGTGGCGACATGGTGGGGTACATGCGCTTCAGCCCGGCGGGGGACGGCTGCGACGTCGAGGTTCACCAACTCGTCGACGCGCCCGAGCACGCCGGCTTCATGCAGGCCGCTTGGACGCTCGTGCTCGGGCGACTGAAGGCGGGCGTCGTGCCGGCGTCGGGCGGACTGGCGACGACCGCGCCGCGGCCTCGGCGCCCGAAACAGCGTGGAGGCGGCTAGCAGCAGGCGTGGCGCTGGTGACACCGCGCCGGCCAAAACTTGACGAATAACGTCGTCTTTGTAGAGAATTGAGCTTCAAACGTTCGCCGACCCGGTCCGCCCGGTTCGAGAAGGAGCCGCTCACATGCCCGACTGGGGCTTCGAGACCCGCCAGATCCATGCAGGGGCCGTACCGGACCCGACCACCGGCGCCCGCGCCGTGCCCATCTATCAGACGACGAGCTACACCTTCCGCGACACCGCCCACGCGGCTGCCCTCTTCGGCCTGGCCGAGCTCGGCAACATCTACACCCGCATCATGAACCCCACGCAGGCGGTCTTCGAGGAGCGCATCGCTTCCCTCGAGGGCGGCGTGGCTGCCCTCGCCGTTGCCAGCGGCCAAGCTGCCGAAACGGTCACCCTCTTGAACCTGGCGGAGAACGGCGGCCACATCGTCTCCTCGGCATCGCTCTACGGGGGCACGTACAACCTCCTGCACTACACGCTGCCGAAGCTCGGGATCGAAGTGTCGTTCGTCGAGAACCCCGACGACCTCGACCAGTGGCGGGCGGCTATCCGGCCGAATACGAAGGGTTTCTTCGCCGAGACCCTCGGCAACCCGAAAGGTGACGTCCTCGACTTCGAGGGCGTCTCGGCCATCGCCCACGAGGCCGGCATCCCCCTCGTGGTCGACAACACCGTCGCCACGCCCTGGCTGGCTCAGCCGTTGCGGCACGGCGCTGACATCGTCGTGCACTCGGCGACAAAGTTCATCGGCGGGCACGGCACCTCCATCGGCGGGGTCATCGTCGACGGCGGCGTCTTCGACTACGAGGGCAGCGGGCGCTTCCCGGGCTTCACTGAACCGGACCCCAGCTACCACGGCCTGGTCTTCGGCTCGTTGCCGGAGGCCCTCTTCCCGGCTCGTTTCGTCCTCAAGGCGCGCCTGCAGTACCTGCGCGACACGGGGCCGGCCATCGCCCCCCTCAACTCGTTCCTCTTCCTGCAAGGACTCGAAACCCTCAGCCTCCGCATGGAGCGACACGTCGTGAACGCGTCGGCCGTTGCCAAGTGGCTGGAGGCCCGCGACGAGGTGTCCTGGGTTGCTTACCCGGGGCTCGAGTCGAGCCCGTGGCACGAACGGCAGCTGCGCTACCTGCCGCGTGGCGGCGGCGCCATCCTGGCTTTCGGCATCGAGGGCGGAGCCGACGCCGGCCGGCGGTTCATCGAGGGCCTGGAGCTCTTCAGCCACCTGGCGAACGTCGGTGACGTGCGCAGTCTCGCCATCCACCCGGCTTCGACGACGCACTCCCAGCTGAGCGAAGCCGAGCAGGTGACGACGGGCGTGACCCCGGATCTCGTCCGTCTCTGCATCGGCCTCGAGTCGATCGAGGACATCCTTGCCGACCTCGAGGCGGGCTTTCGCGCCGCTAAGGGAGAGTGACCACGCAGGCTTGCACGCTCGTGGGCATCCGTAGGCCGTTCCCTGGTCTGTGGCTGCCGGGCGACGATCCGGGGCGCCGTCAATTCGTCGTTCTGTACGAGGACGGAGAGCTCGCGCTCGAAGGCGGTGGCACGCTCAGCCAGGTCGACGTCGCCTACGAGACGTGGGGGACACTGGACGGCGCCAAGAGCAACGCCGTGCTCGTACTGCACGCCCTCACGGGGGATTCGCACGCCGCCGGCGTCGCCGGCCCCGGCCACCCCACGCCGGGGTGGTGGAACGGCCTCATCGGCCCAGGGGCGGCCATCGACACGGATCGCTACTTCGTCGTCTGCCCGAACGTGCTCGGGGGCTGCCAGGGCTCGACCGGGCCGGGTTCGCCGGCACCGGACGGGACGCCGTACGGCTCACGCTTCCCGCTCGTCACCGTCCGCGACCAGGTGACCGTCGAGGCGGGTTTGGCGGACGCGCTCGGCATCGAGGCGTGGGCCGCCGTCATCGGCGGCTCGATGGGCGGCATGCGGGTTCTCGAGTGGTGCGTCATGTACCCCGATCGGGTTCGCCGGGCGGTCGTTCTGGCGGTGGGAGCCGCCGCCACGGCTGACGAGATCGCCCTCAGCGCGCTGCAGATCCGCGCCATCCGAGCCGACGCCAGCTTCCACGGGGGCGACTACTACGCCTTCGACGAGCGACCCGTGACTGGGCTCGCCATCGCCCGTGGGATCGGGCACTTCAGCTATCGGACCGCCGGTGAGCTGCAGCACCGTTTCGGGCGGCAACCTCAAGAGGAGGAGGCCCCGCTCGACGGCGGTCGCTACGCCATCGAGTCCTACCTCGACTACCACGGCGACAAGCTGGCGGGGCGCTTCGACCCGAACTCGTACATCGTGCTCAGCGAGGCCATGAACCACTACGACATCGGTCGGGGTCGTGGGGGCGCCGCCCGAGCCCTTGCCGGCGTCCGGGCGCCCGTTTCCGTCGCCGGCATCACGTCCGACCGCCTCTATCCCCTCGAGCTCCAGCGGGAGCTGGCGGGCATGCTGCCGGGCCATCCGCCCGTGACGGTCGTCGAGTCCTTTTCCGGCCACGACGGCTTCCTGCTCGAGGTGGAACAAGTCGGCAACGTCGTGCGGTCCGCGCTCGGTGTCCCAGCGGCTGATGGTGGCGAGACCCAGCCACGGCACTGATCCTCATCGTGTGTCGGTCGAGGTGACGAACTCGTCATCCCGCCGGGGACGGGAGTCGGGACCCGAAGTGCCTCAGCCGGCAAGAACGACCCGCGCGCCGACGGCTTCGTACGTGCTCTTGGCGCGCAGATCCCGCGTGGCCAGTTCCGCACCGTGCTCGGCAGCAGCGAGGCCCACGAGAGCGTCGTACACGGCGCCGCCGGCAACGCCCAACCTGGCGAGCAGCTGAGGGACTCGCGCCTCCGTGCGGGAGCCGAGCAGTAGCGGCTTGCCGAAACGGGCGCTCATCAGCCGCGCCGCATCCGCCGGCGCCATCCGGAGGTCCCCCGGCAGCCGAGTGAGCACGGAGTAGGTCTCGGCCAAGGCGTGGCCACTCAGCGCGACTTCCCGCCCGTTCCACCATCGGGAGACGTCGCCATGGCTCTCGTGCGCTTGCACGAGCAGGGCCACGGCGACACTCGTGTCCAGCGCCATCACCATCAGCGTCGCCCGGTGTCGATCAACCCGAACACGACGTCGTCGTCGATGGTCGCCTCACCAGCGGCGACGAGGACGCCACCCTCGTCGACCAGGCGGGCCGTGCGCCCGGTCGGGAGCAATTGCAGGCCCGCGCCGTAGCGAGAGATGTCGACGGTCGACCCTGCCGTCAGGCCGAGCGCGTCCCTGAGGGGCTTTGGCACAACGATCCGGCCGACGGCGTCCATCGTGGCTTCCATTGGGAACAGTCTACCAATGCATTCCCAATTGTCTCTGACGACCGACACCGAGCTGGGCGTGGTGTCAGCTGTCTGCCACCGCGAGGTCCCGACGATCGCCAACTGGCAGGATGTTGCAGCGGTTGGCGCCACCGAGTGGCGCCTGCGTCAGAGCGAGAGCCCCAGAGGTCCACCGGCCGCCCGTTCTCGCCCGGCCGGGCGGGCCCGATCGAGAGATGGAGCCGTGGAGATGAGCCAACCAGTGGACTACACGATCGGCGCGGCGGTTGCCTGCCAAGACGGCGACTGCGGTCATCTGGGCCGCGTCGTCGTCGATCCGATCAAGAACGCCCTGACGCATCTCGTCGTGGAACCGAAGCATCGGACCAGCGGTGGTCGCCTCGTACCGGTCGAATTGGTCGACAGCACCTCCGGCGAGGCAATCCAGCTGCGGTGCACGACGGCCCAATTCGAAGCGCTCGATGCCGCCGAGGAGACCGAGTTCCTGCCGAGTGTCGGCGGACAGTGGGGTTACGGCCAAGGCCAGATGTTGGCCTTCCCCTACTTCGGCCTCGGACTCGGACTTGGCGCCGGCACCGGCGTCGGCGGTATGGGCATGGGCGGCCTCGCCGTGGGCGGAATGGGCAGAGGGATGGCACCTCCGCCGACGGTGACCTACGACAAGGTGCCAGTCGGCGAAGTCGAGGTCCGACGCGGGGAACACGTGCATGCCACGGACGGTCCGATCGGCCGCGTGCGAGGCCTGGTCGTCGATCCGAGCGACTACCACGTCACCCATGTGCTCCTCGACGAGGGACACCTCTGGGGCCAGAAGGAGGTGGCCATTCCGATCAGCTCCGTCACGGGCACCGCCGACGGCGTGCAGCTCAACCTCAGCAGGGACGAGATAAGGGACCTGCCACCCGTCGACGTCGCTCACCACGACTGAGCCGTCTCCTCCGTCGTTGTCGGAGGCTGGCCCGAGGCGAGTCGGGAGCCAGCCGGCGGTCGGCCGTTCCCGTCCGACTCGGGTTGTGAGACGGGCCCGCTACCAGGCGATTTGTAGCGGAGGAGGTGGGATTTGAACCCACGGAACCTTGCAGTTCACACGATTTCCAATCCCGGGCAGAGCGTCTGAGGCTGTCTGAGTTAGTCCGAATGCCAGCTCACAAGGGGTAGGTAGTTCGCAGGAGTCCGTATCCGTCCGGTCGAATCCGCCAGTTTGGTGGTCAGTTTGGTGGTCAACTGCAGCGCTGCGAACAACGGCGTTCTTGTCGTAGCGGCCACGCCCTCTCTCAAGGAGAGCTTTCTCCGGCCCGGAGCGTGGCCTCGTCAAGAATGACTTTCCGCGTCAGCCTCGTCGACACCGAAGTCGGCGCCGCAGCCCCCACCATTTTCGGGAAGCGTCGCGAACGGCGAGTGCGCAAGTACCACCGCCGAAGCGTGCCAGAAGCCCAGCTGCTGGTGATCCCGACGGTAGTAGACGGCGTCACTCGGGTGTGATTAGGTAGGTAGGCCGAAGAAGAAGAAACGGCAGGGCGACGGGGGTGACGCGATGCGAGGTGTCCGGGTGGACCCTCTCTCCCGACGGCCCGGACCCGTCTTCTGGTCACCGAGTTCGCCTCCGCTTCGCACCAGAACGCCGGCGTCGGGAAGGGGAGCGTCGGGAAGGGGACTGATCCGCTCCGCCCGCGCGGCATGTGCTGTGCCACCTTGATGCTCGAAGGCGGGGCCGACATCCGCTACATCCAGGCGATGCTCGGCCACGCCGAGCTGTCGACGACCCAGATCTACGCCCAGGTCTCGATCAGGGCATTGCAGGCGGTGCACGAGGCGACCCATCCCGGAGCCACCAATAGCCGCCACCGCTCGGCCCGCCACCCGTCTCTTTCTGCTCCGGACACAGGTGGTGACGGCTGTGACGCCGAGCAGCTTTTCTCTCTCTTGGAGCTTGAAGAAGATCAAGAGAACCGCGCCCGGACAGACGGCACTTCGGCCCCCGAACCGCGGACGGGGAAGGCCAGCTGAACCCGCAGCTGGGCGCCCCACCGGCCTCGGATGCCAACGGTGTGTGACAAGGGGCGATTCGTAACGTGACGTTTGGGCTTGAGGAGGGCGAGGCCGGTCGAAGGTCGGTGGTCACGATGGCCGAGAGCTTGGAAAGCCGGGACGTTCTTTACGAGGAGGTGATCGCTGATGGGCCGGGAGCGCGTGTACTCGTCGAACGCCGAGCGCCAAGCTGCCTATCGCGCCCGTCTCGCCGAACGCACGAGGCTCGCCCGCGCCGGCCAGCTGACCGGGCGCGTCGGTGAGCTCGAGGCGGCGCTCGCTGCTACCACCCGGCGCGCCGAAGCCGCCGACGCACGAGCCGCTCGGGCAGAGAGCGACGCCGTCTGCCGGCACGATCTCGAACGCGACCTCGCTGTCGCTCTCGGACGCGTCGCCGATCTGGAGGCCACCGTCACCGGACTCCGCCGCCGGCTCGCCGAGAACACGACCACCACGGCGAGCCCGCCAGGACCGGCAGGGCTCAACCGAGCGGCACGACGGTCGGCCGAGCGCGATCGGCGACGGCGCCGCCACTGAGTGCACGGTCCGATCGGAACGGAGGGCAGAATGGTTGGCATGAGCATCGGTGAGGAGCTTCTCGCTGAGCGCCGCCGGCGGCGCCATGCCGGTGACCCGCGCCTTTCCGAGGCGGATCGGGAGATCCTGCGGCGCGTGACCCGAGGGGACCTCAAGGGCGAGTTCCAGGCCGCCCTCGACGCCGACCTGGCCGCCGACCCTCTTCTCGGCGGTCACGACTCCGACTCCGGCACCGAGCACTGAGCCTCCCCGCCTGAGCCGTGCTTGTCGTCGACGAATACCTCGCGGTCGACGTCGTGCGCGGCGCCTGGCCCGAGGGACTTCCCGATGACGAGGTGCTCGGCCTCACCGCCAGCCGCCACTACCGGTTGCTGCAGCGGATCCACGACCCCGGTTCGGGCCAGCTGAGCACCATCCTCGCCACCTTGAGCGAAGCGGGGCGGGAGACGGTCCGCAATCCCCATCCAGAGGTTCTCCACGTCCTCGACCCCCGCCCGCTGCTCGACGAGGCTGCCGCTATCGGCGCCCGCTACGGGACCGGCGGCATGCTCGTCACCGAGACTCTGGCGGCCGGGCTCGCCTACGGGCGGGCACTGTACTTCGGCACCGAGGCCAATGTCGGGGTCCGACTGGCCGAGATCGCCGCCGACTTGGGCATCGCTGTTCACGTCGTCGGCGTCTGACGGGGGGTCGCGGCCGATGCGATGGACCGCGCCTTGGCAGCACCAGGGCCGGCAGCGCCGCTTCGGGACACGTCGGACCAACCTTGAGTCCACGGCTTGATGCCGGCAGTGCGCCCGGACTAACCGCCGCGGAACAGCCCTTCTGCCGTTCCCTCCGAAGAGCATCCCGAGTTTGGTGGTCAGTTTGGTGGTCAAATCTACGGTCACGTGGATTTACTCGCGGCTGGGATTGCCAGGACAAGCCCGCTACCAGGCGATTTGTAGCGGAGGAGGTGGGATTTGAACCCACGGAACCTTGCAGTTCACACGATTTCCAATCGTGCCGATTCGGCCGCTCTCGCACTCCTCCGAGCCGGCGCGTACGGCACCGGCGGCGCCTCAGGGTATCTTGTTGGCTCGGCGCTGCCGTGCGCAGCGGCCGGGTTCTGCGCAATTGGCAACCGTGAACCGAGTCAGGGCCGGAAGGCAGCAGCTCTCAGCGGACTCGCCGGTGTGCCGCAGGCGACCTGGCTGCTGCGCTCGGCAGCGCCGTGTTCGTCGCTGTAGGGCTCGTGGCGGATGTAGGCGCCGTTCGTGCACGCGCACCCGTCGTCGACGACGCCGGCGTTGTCGGACCACGACCAATCATCGGCGCGGCCAAGGACGTACAGATGGCCCTCCGTTGTGAGCAGTCCGATGTCGCCGGTGTCCAACCAACCGTTGTCGTCTCGAGCCGGCACCCGCTCGCCCTTGCGTCCATATGCCAGGTAGTGCGACGCGATGGTGAGGCCTTGGATCTGGATGAGGCCGATCGAGCCGGCGGGGAGGGGGCGACCTTCCTCGTCGGCGATACGCACGTCGGCTCCGACCGGCACGCCGACCGAGCCGGGCCGGCGGCCGGCCATCGGGAGCGGGTTGATCGCCACCGGGCCGGCAGCTTCCGCAAGCGTGTAGGTCTCGACGAGGGACACGCCGGTCGCCTGCCAGAAGTCCGCGTGAGTGGCCAGGGCGAGGGGGGCACCCCCGACCCGGGCAAAACGCAACCGCTCTCGCGCCTCACTCGTCGGGCTGCCGGCACCTGCGAGCGATGCGACCATGGCGGGGGCAAGGTCAACCCACGTCGCCTCGGAGCGCTCCGCGACCTCCCAGAAGCGACGTCGATCGAAGGAACCGACTACGGCCGAGCTGCCCGACAGCACGACGGCCAGGACGTCCATCACCTGGGCCTCGACCGAGTAGAGCTCGGTCACGATGTAACCCCGGTCGCTCGGGCGGAGGCGGAAGTGGCTGGCGACCCGGGAGGCGGCGAGGAGGAGCTGCCGCTGAGTGAAGGGCACGAGCTTGAAAGCCCCGGTCGTCCCCCTGGTAGCGCAGACGACGGCCGGCTGGTCGATCGAGTCGACCTGCACACTCGGCAGAGGCTGATCGAGTGGTGCCACGCTCGGGTGCCAGGATCGTCGGACGCCGATGCCGCCTGGGTCGCTGATGGGAAAGTCGCCGATGAGCATCGCAACGGCACCCTCGGCTCCCTGGCGTCCGGCTCCCTGGCGTCCGGCCCGGGCACGCTGCGACGAGCGCGACCGGGTGCGCGATCGTCCCATCGAGATGAGTTCGCCATCGTCACCGAGGACGTGGGAAAGACCGAAACTGGCCGACGCCCAGAGCAGCTCGGCCTCGGAGCGGTGCGGGTCGAGCGGTGCGATGGGGACGCCGGCGGCAAGAGCGCCCAGGTACTCACGGATGAAGTCGACCGGCGAAGACAGGCTGAGACCGACTCGCACCCCGGTCATGGCGCCTGCAACTCCGCCGGCCTGGCCACTGACGACCTCGGCCTGGTCGATCTCCCGTGCCAGACGCTCCTGCCACGACTCAGCAGCGGCAGCGACCTCGCGCCAGGTGACCCTGCGATCGCCGCTCTCGTCGCCGAAGGCGACGGTATCTGGCGACACGTGCGCCCGCTCCGCAACGACCAGCGCGACCGGAGTCGTTGCGGCGCCGGCACGGCCGTGTGCCCACCTCGTGTCCTGGGTAGGACGGATGGGACGGACCACCGGGTCAACTTCAGCAGCAAACGAACGAGTTCCTGTGTGCGAAGCCATGGATGCACTGTGCACTCGCAGGTTCACAACGTCCGGGGAGACGGCTGAGCAGGTCCTGTCGGTTTCCCGTGAATTTGCCGAGAGGCGCCTCCGCTTCCTCCAGCCCCGCCCACTCCGCTCCATCTCCTAGCCATGCCCCGTACAGCCGTCCGTCAAGCGCCCTAATGTCGGTCGCCGTGGCCGAACAGTTCCAATCGCTCTACCGGCGATACCGGCCGCAACGGTTTTCCGAGGTCCGAGGGCAGGGCCACGTCGTGCTCGGGCTTCGCAACGCCGTTCGCGACGACCGAGTGGCGCACGCCTACCTCTTCTCCGGTCCCCGCGGCACGGGCAAGACCTCGACGGCCCGCATCCTCGCCAAAGCGCTGAACTGCACGTCGCCGGAGGCTGACGGCGAGCCGTGCGGCCGATGCGACTCGTGCCTCGACATCGCCCGCGGCGCCTCCCTCGACGTGCACGAGCTCGACGCCGCCTCCAACAACGGCGTCGACGCCATGCGCGACCTGGTGGCCCGGGCCGCCCTGGCCACCCCGGGCAAGTGGAAGGTCTACATCGTCGACGAGGTGCACATGCTCTCGACGGCGGCGTCGAATGCCCTCCTCAAGACGCTGGAGGAGCCGCCCAGCCACGTCGTGTTCGTACTGGCGACGACCGATCCGCAAAAGGTCCTGCCCACCATCCGCAGCCGCACGCAGCACTTCGAGTTCCACCTCCTCGAGGCCTCCACCCTCGAAACCCTCCTCACCGACATCGCCGGCGACGCCCGCCTGGAGCTTCCGCCGGACGGGATCGAAGCCGCCGTGCGACGTGGACACGGTTCGGCCCGCGACGCCCTCTCAGCGCTCGATCTCGTGGCGGCGGCCGGGGTGGTCGACGACGAGGATCGTTTCGTGCGCGAGTTGGTGGCTGCCCTCGCCGACCGCGACACGAGCCTGGCGCTGCACACCGTGGAAGCCGCCATGGTGGCGGGATTCGACGCCGCCCGGCTGGCGGGCGAGCTCGTCGACGGCCTCCGGGACGTCTTCTTGGCGGCGATGGCACCCGAGCTCCGCCGCCCGAGCTCGGTGGCGCCCGAGCAAGGTGGACCGGTCATCGGACCGGCTCGCTGCGTTCGCGCCCTCGAAGTGATCGGGGCTGCCATCGTCGACATGCGGGAGGCGCTCGACGCCCGCATCACCTTCGAGGTTGCCCTCGTCCGGCTCACGCACCCCGAAGTCGACGACGGGCCTGGCGCACTCCTCGAGCGCATCGAGCGGCTCGAGCGGCGCGTGCAGGAGCTCTCGAGCGGAACCGGTGCGCAAGCCGCCTCCGCGGCGCCAGCCGTCTCACGACCCGTGGAGCCTGCCCGCGGCGACGCCACCCCTGCCGCCCCAGGCGGGGGATCGGCTCAGGCCGAGCTTCCCGGATCGACCGCTTCGGCGCTGACCGGCAGATCCGCAGCCCTCGGTGCGTATCTCCAACAGCCGGCCCCGGCGGCCAGCTCAGCGGCTTCCTCGGCTGCTTCCCCGCCTCCTGAACCTCCGCCGACGGCTGCAGGATCGGCAAGCTCCGCCGGGACGCAGACGCCGGCACGGAATGGCTCGGCAGCTCCCACGCGCGACGATCTCGTGACGGCTTGGGGTGACCACGTCCTATCGAGCCTGCGGCCGCGGGCTCGAGCTGTCTATGCAGCGGGTCGCTTCGTAGCCGTCGAGGACGGCGTCGCCGTCTTCGCCCTGCCGAATTCGTCGCACGTCGAGCACGCCCTGCCGCTCGTGAACGAGGTGGCAGAAGCGATCAGCCGGCAGGTGGGCGCCAACGTCGGCCTGCGCCTGATCATCGATGCCGACGGCGCCACTGCCTCGCCCGGGGAAGACAGCTCCGACGAGCCGGCGGCCGCACGAGGCAGGGACGCAGGAGGCAAGTCGACGTCGAGGCCTCGCTCTGCGCCTTCGAGCGGCGGCAGGGGGGCGAGCCGGCCAGAACCGCCGGGAACTGGCGGCGATTCGTCGTCGAAGCGCCCTCCGTCGGTGTCGCCGGTCCCAGCGCCGGTCGACCCCGAAGCGGACGAGGAGATGTCCGATTTCGAGGATGTGGCACCTGGCGAGGCCGGCGGCCGCCATGATTCACTCTCGTGGGCGGAAGGCCGCCTGCTCGAAGCGTTCCCCGGAGCCGAGGAGGTGCCCTGATGCCATCGGACGAGAACGAGGACGACGTCACCGCCGAGCACGACGACGCTGCCTTGAGCGAGCAGCAGGCCGAGCTCAGCGGTCTGCTGGCGCAGCTCGAAGCCGTCACGGAGGACCTCGAGGAAGTCGCCGAGGAGGCGGCCGACATCATCGTGGAAGGCACCTCCGCCGGCGGGTCGGTCGTCATCCAGCTGACGGGCGCGTTCGAGGCCGTCGCTGTGCGGATCAACCCCTCCCTCGTCGATCCGACCGATGTCGCCATGCTCGAGGACGCAGTCCTGGCAGCCTTACGGGACGGGCTCGCCCAAGTGGCCGAGCTGCAGGAAGAGTTCGCCGAGGAGATCGAGGACGACGAGATCGATCTGTCCGCCCTGCTCGGCAAGCTGGGAGGTCTCGCCAACTTCGGGGCTCTCGGCCTGCCGGATCTCGGGAACCTCGCCGGCAACCCGGAAGACCTCATCGCCGGCCTCACCGGAGCACTCGGTTCGCTGTCGGGAGGTCTCGGCGGAGGAGGATTGCCCGGTGGGCTGAGTGATCTGATGGCGGGGCTGGGTTTCCCGCCGGGGACCACCGCAGTGCCGGACGACGAGGACGCCGAGGACGAAGACGAGGACGACGAACACGGCGCGCCGGGGTCCTGAGTGTCGGTCTTCGCCGGTCCCATCCAGGAGCTGGTCGACGAGCTCGGTCGGCTCCCCGGCATCGGGCCGAAGTCCGCTCAGCGGATCGCCTTTCATCTGCTCGAGGTGCCCAAGGAGGAGGCGCTGCGGCTCGCTGCCACGATCGCCGAGGTGAAGGATCGCATCCGCCTGTGCGAGCGTTGCTTCAACGTCGGCGAGGGCGCCCTGTGCGCCATCTGCAGCGACTCGCGGCGCGACTCGGCCATGGTCTGCGTGGTCGAGGACCCCCGGGACATCGTGGCCGTCGAGCGGACGCGCGAGTTCCACGGCACCTACCACGTTCTCGGCGGCGCCTTGAACCCCATCGAAGGCGTCGGGCCGGATCAACTGCGAGTTCGTGATCTCCTCGAGCGGTTGACGCCCGAGGGTGTCACCGAGGTCATCATCTGCACCAACCCCAACCTCGAGGGCGAGGCGACGGCCATGTACCTCGCCCGGCTGCTCGGGCCGCTCGCGGCGACCTCGAGTACGCCGACGAGCTGACGCTCGGGCGCGCCCTCGTGGGCCGGCGGGAGATGGCGAAGTAGCTGGGGAGGGGGTTTCGGGGCGCCCCAGTCGTCACGTTTCTGGGTGCACATTTGGGACGCATGTGTCCCCAACCTGCACCCAGAATGGGGTCGGCTCAGCGGGGCGAGCTGCCGGCGCCGGGCCGGGCTAGGCGATCGAGCGCAGGAGGGCGGCGTCTCCCTGGCCGCCGCCGCCGCACAGCGCCACCGCCCCGAGGCCACCGCCGCGCCGGCGTAGCTCGTGCAGGATCGTGAGGGCCAAACGCGCCCCGGACATGCCGATCGGGTGCCCGAGTGCGATCGCCCCGCCGTTGACGTTCACGATGTCGTCGGAGATGGCGAGGTCGTCCATGGAGGCGACACCGACGGCCGCGAAGGCCTCGTTGATCTCGAAGAGGTCGACGTCTCCGAGGGTGAGACCGGAGCGCGCGACCGCCTTCAGGATCGCCCGCGAGGGCTGAGTCAACAGCGACGTGTCCGGCCCTGCGACCTGCCCGTAGCCCACGAGCTCGCCCAGCGGCGTGACGCCGAGCTCCTCGGCCTTGGCCCGTGATGTCACGATGAGGGCGGCGCCGCCGTCGGAGATCTGGCTGGCGTTGCCGGCCGTGATCGTGCCGTCGGCGTCGAAAGCCGGCTTCAGCTTGCCGAGCGACTCGACCGTGGTCTCCGGGCGCACGCCTTCGTCGGTGTCGATGACCACAGGATCGCCCTTGCGCTGGGGCACGTTGACGGGGACGATCTCGTCGGTGAAGCGGCCGTCCTTGATGGCAGCGGCCGCCCGCTCGTGCGACGTGGCCGCGAAAGCGTCCTGGCGCTCGCGGCTGATCTGGGCGGTGCGCGTGTAGCCCTCGGTGCCGGCGCCCATGGCGACGCGGTCGAAGGCGTCGAAGAGGCCGTCGTACATCATCGAGTCGACGACCTTCTGGTCGCCGGCCCGATAGCCGGCGCGGGCGCCCGGCAGCAGGTACGGCGCCACCGTCATCGACTCCATGCCGCCGGCGACGACGATCTCGGCGTCACCGGCTTGAATCAGCAAGTCGGCCAGGTACAGAGCGTTCAAGCCGGACAAGCAGACCTTGTTGATGGTCGTGGCGGGGACGGTCATGGGGATGCCAGCTTTCACGGCCGCTTGCCGGGCCGTGATCTGACCTTGCCCCCCCTGCAGGACTTGGCCCATGAAGACGTAGTCGACATCGGTCGGCGCTACGCCGGCACGTTCGAGGGCTGCGGTGATCGCGAAACCCCCCAGCTCCATGGCACTGAACCCCGCGAGGGTTCCCGAAAGCTTGCCGATCGGCGTACGAGCACCGGCGAGGACGACGGATCCGGGCATCTGACCCTCCTGGGTGATGGGCGGCGGTCGGTCGAAGCCTCCCGCCAAACTGCCTCCGAGCCTACCGTCGACCAGCTGTGTGGGCACCACCGAAGCCCCAAATGACCCCGTAGTAGCCTCGAATCCATGGACGCCATCCGCGACGCCATCCTTGCCGGGGCACCCGGTGAGGATCTTGCCGCCCTCCCGCTGCCGGAGTCGTATCGAGCCGCTTTCGTCCGCAAGGACGAGCAGGACATGTTCACCGGCCTCACCTCCAGCGAGAAGGACCCCCGCCGCTCGCTGCACGTCGAGGACGTACCGGTTCCGGAACTTGCTCCCGACGAGTGCTGCATCGCCGTCATGGCGAGCTCCATCAACTTCAACACGGTCTGGACGTCGATCTTCGAGCCGTTGCCGACGTTCGGGTTTCTCGAGCGGCTGGGTCGCGAGAGCGGGTGGGGCCGGCGCCACGACCTGCCCTATCACGTCGTCGGCTCGGACGCCTCCGGGGTCATCTTGCGCATCGGGTCTGCCGTGCGCGACTGGAAGCCGGGCGATCGCGTCGTCGTGCACTGCAACTACGTGGATGCTCAGGACCCCCGCGCCCATGACGATGCCATGCAGGCGTCCAACCAGCGGATTTGGGGCTTCGAGAGCAACTTCGGCGGCCTGGCGGACCTGAGCGTCGTGCGCGCCAACCAGCTCATGCCCAAACCCGAGCACTTGAGCTGGGAGGAGGCGGCCGTCAACGCCTTGTGCAACTCGACGTCGTACCGGATGCTCGTGTCCCACAACGGCGCCCAGATGAAACAAGGCGACGTCGTCCTCGTCTGGGGCGCCACCGGCGGCCTCGGCGGCTATGCCGTGCAGTACGTGCTGAACGGCGGTGGCATACCGGTCGGTGTCGTCAGCTCGGCCTCGAAGGCCAAGCTGCTGGAGGCACTCGGTTGTGAGGCGGTCATCGATCGGGCGGCGAAGTCGTACCGTTTCTGGGCGGACGAGCACACCCAGGACGAGTCGGAGTGGCGCCGGCTCGGCAAGGACATCCGCTCGCTCGTGGGCGAGGACCCCGACATCGTCTTCGAGCACCCCGGGCGCCAAACCATGGGCGCGTCCGTTTTCGTCGCCAAGCGGGGCGGTGTCATCGTCACCTGTGCTGCCACCTCGGGCTACATGATCGAATACGACAACCGCCACCTCTGGATGAAGCTCAAGTCGATCAAGTCGTCCCACTTCGCCAACTACCGGGAGGCCTGGGAGGCGAACCGCCTGATCCGTCTCGGCAAGATCCAGCCGATCCTCTCGGCCGTCTACCCGCTCGCCGAGGTGGGCGAAGCCGCCTCGCAAGTGCACTACAACCTTCACGAGGGCAAGATCGGCGTCCTCTGCCTGGCGCCCTCCGAAGGACTCGGCATCGCCGACCCGGAGTTCCGGGACAAAGTCGGCGAGGACAAGATCACGATGTTCCGGCGGTTGGGGGCATGAGCGCCGCCGGCTTCGAACTGACGGAGATCGACCACGTCGCCATCGCCGTGCGCGACCTCGACGCCGCCGTCGCCTGGTACGCCGAGACCCTCGGTGCGACGGTCGCCCACCGCGAGCGGATCGAGTCGGACGGGGTGGAGGAGGCACTGTTGAAGGTGGCCGACTCCTACGTACAGCTGCTCACACCGACCCGTGACGACTCACCGGTCGCCAAGTACCTCGAGCGCCGGGGCGAGGGCATCCACCATGTCGGCTACCGGGTGACCGACTGTGCGGCTGCGCTCGCCTCCATGCAGGCGGCGGGAGCGACGACCATCGACGCCGTCCCGCGCCCGGGTTCACGGGGAACCACCGTCGCCTTCGTGCACCCGAAGAGCGCCTTCGGGGCGCTCATCGAGCTCGTCCAGGAGTAGCCGGCGCCGGCCAGGCGCTGTCGAGGGGCTTGCGTGCGGCTCGGGGGAGGGGTTTCTTGAACCTTGACAGTGGTTTTCGGACCCGTGCGTCTCCGAAAGTCACTATCAAGGTGGAAACGCCGGCGCCCAGCGGCCGGCTCAGCGAGGAACGCCGGCGAAGTGGACGCCGGTGATGTGTTCCACCGCCTTGGCGACCGACCAGTGCCCGTCCTCCAGGACCGGTTCGTTCTTCGACCCGAGCGCGAAGCCCACATTGCCGACGCCTTCCTCGGCATCCATGGGCCAGTCGGTCACGACGCCGACCGGGTGGGTGTCGCCGGCGACGAAGAACTGAGCAACGATGCGCTGGCTGGCGCCGGGCCCGCACAGGCAGGGGCCACCTGGGTTCTCGGTGTAGTGGGGCCGCTGCAGCGAGTCGATGGCCGTCTCGAGGAGAGCGATCGCCGCCGGCTTGGTCACCGTGAAGTGACGCTCACGGCTTGTCGAGAGGGTGACGACGAGCTGGACGCGGTCGACGCCGGCGGGAAAGACCTCGGCGGCAGGCCGGTTCGGGGTGTAGACGACCTGGGCATCGAAGCGCACGAGCGTCTTGCCGGCGCTGAGGCTCATGGCGCTGGCGAGGATCCCCCGCTCATCGAGGATCTTCGTCGCCGGCCACGAGAAACCACGCGAGTATTCGACCCCCTCGGTCCTGCCCCCGGACGAGCCGGAGAGTGCGAACGAGGAGCCCGCCGGCGGGTGCGCCTGCAGCCAGGCGAGCACGCTGTCCACCGACCCGGGCACGACGCTGAAGCGTGTGAGGGCGGCGACAAAGGGAGTGAGCGGCTGTTGCGCCGGCTCGTGCAGCAGCGCCGGCGTTCCCTTCGGAGCGATGGCTGACAGGGGAGTGGCGTTCTTCGGCAGCCGCACGAGCGACATGAGATGCCTGGCGTCGGCGATGGCGGCACCACGGTCGTCGACCGCGCGGATCTGCGCCGTTTGTCGCGCCGGCACCCTCGTCGTCGACGGCACCGGCCCGCTTGGGGCGAATGCTGTCGGGATGCCTGCCCCGGACCCGCAGGCGGCCAGCACGACGGCGAGCCCGCAGAAGGCCAGGACGGCAGGCGCCGGTGGCGGTCGCCGGCGCCGGGCGTCCGTGGCACTGGCACCGGCAGTGGCTGGAGGAGTCATCACGTCAAGTTTGACGCTCGGGCGCGTGGGATGGTTCCCGCCCCGGTCCACCGGTAGCCTTCGTCCTCATGGCCGAAGAAACTCTCGCGGACCCCGCCGCAGTCCTCGCCGACGCCGTCGAGACGGAGCGGGTCGTGATCCACGACCACTCGATGGAGGCCCGGCTGAAGGCCTTGGCCGAGCAGAAGGCCCAGGCCCAGCAGCCCGGGAGCGAGCGTTCGATCCAGAACCATCGCTCCAAGGGCAAGATGTTGGCACGAGAGCGCCTCGACTACCTGCTCGACGAGGGATCGTTCCAGGAGCTCGACCTGCTCGTGCGGCACCGGTCCCACGGCATGGGCCTCGAGCGGAGCCGGCCGTACACCGACGGTGTCATCACTGGTTTCGGGACGATCGACGGCCGCCGCGTCTGCATCTACAGCCAGGACTTCACGGTCTTCGGCGGTGCCCTCGGCGAAGCCCACGCCGAGAAGATCCACAAGCTCATGGACCTCGCCGTCGACGTCGGCGTCCCCGTCATCGGTCTGAACGACGGGGGCGGAGCCCGTATCCAGGAAGGCGTCGTCGCCCTCCACGGCTATGGCGGCATCTTCTACCGCAACGTGCTCGCGTCCGGCGTGGTGCCTCAGATCAGCGTCATCCTCGGCCCGTGTGCCGGTGGGGCGGTCTACTCGCCGGCCATGACGGACTTCATCTTCATGGTGCACGAGACGAGCCACATGTTCATCACCGGGCCGGACGTCGTGAAGACCGTGACGGGCGAGGAGGTCACCCTCGAGCAGCTCGGCGGCGCCATGAGCCATGCCACCCGTTCCGGCGTCGCCACGTTCGTCTCCGCCGACGAGAAGGCCTGCCTCGACGACGTCCGCTATCTCATGTCCTTCCTGCCCTCGAACAACCTTGAGATGCCGCCCATGACCGAGCGGCCCGATGACGCCGAGGCGCAGGTGCCGGAGCTGCGTGACATCGTCCCGCCGAGCCCGAACCAGCCCTACGACATGCGCCGGGTGATCCAGGCCATCGTCGACGACGGCGAGTACATGGAGTACTTCCCCCACTGGGCGGGCAGCCTCACGTGCGGCTTTTCGCGTATCGGTGGCCGTGCCGTCGGGATCGTGGGCAACCAGCCGGCCGTGCTGGCCGGGGTCCTCGACATCGATTCGTCGGAGAAGGGCGGGCGTTTCGTCCGAACTTGTGACGCCTTCAACTTGCCGATCGTGACGTTCGTGGACGTGCCTGGTTTCATGCCGGGGACCGATCAGGAGTACGGCGGCATCATCCGCCATGGCGCCAAACTGCTCTATGCCTACTGCGAGGCGACCGTGCCCCGCATCCAGGTCATCACGCGCAAGGCGTACGGCGGCGCCTACGTCGTCATGGACTCGAAGTCGATCGGTACCGACTTCGCCTTCGCCTGGCCGTCTGCCGAGCTTGCCGTCATGGGACCGCAGGGCGCCGTCGAGATCGTCTACCGGCGCGAGCTCGTCGACTCTGCCGACCCGGTCGCACGGCGCGCCGAGCTCGTCGACGACTACACGGAGCGGTACGCCAATCCGTACGTGGCAGCCGAGCGCGGGTACGTCGACGACGTCATCGACCCGGCGGACACCCGCCGTGTCATCGTCCGCAGCCTCGACCTGCTTGCCTCCAAGCGCGAAGAGCTGCCGCGCCGCAAGCACGGCAACATCCCGCTGTGAGCACGCCGGCGACCACGTCGCGGAGCTTGGGGGCGACGGTGAGGATCCGGTGAGCACGCCGGCGAGGCCGACGAGCGAGACGACGGTCGTCGGCGGGCCACAACCCGTCGTCGGCGGTGCCTTGGCTGCGTCACCGGAGATCGTGGCCGCCATCGCCGCCGCCGTCGAGGTGTGCTGGCCCCGGCCTCGTGCGCTGGCGGCGGCGAGAGCGACGGGGGATGAGCGGGGATCCCCCGAGTACGTCTGGCGCATGTCCGGCCGCTGGTGGTCGAGGCCGGTGGCACACCGGCGAGACCGTCCCTGGTCCGACCACTTGGAGCACGGCACGCTCGAGCGGTAGCCGCCGGGCTTGGCCCTGCCGGCCGAACGGTGGCGGGATCAGTCGCGACGAGGTCGCCGACGACGACAAGGTCGGGGGAGGTTGCCGGACGGCCGGCAGAAGTCGTCGCCGCAAGTCTTGCTGGCCCCAGTTGCACGCGCTAACGTTGCTGTTTCTATGAACTTCATAGATATACGCGTCTTCATATGGTTAGATGAAAGGAACCGAAGATGACCGGATTTGCGAGGCGGCTCATCTATCTGACCCCCGGCGTGCTCGCGCTCGCCGGTTTCACTGTGGCGGGGGCGGGGACGGCTGCGCTGGCGCAGACCACTCCCATCGTGACGGTGACGGCTCCGGCCGGGGCGACGACAGGGCCAGTGGAGTACCAAGTCAACGTCGCCGACCCGACCGACTCGGGCGTACCCACCGGCGTCGTGACCATCACAGACGGCATCGGCGGTTCCTGCAACACCGCCTCACTCGACGGCGATGGCAACGGCGAATGCACGATCGACGAGCCGGCAGGGAGCTACACGATCACGGCCTCGTACCCAGGCGACTCCAACTACGACCCGGCCAGCGGTCAGACGACCGAGACGGTCGGTCAGGCGACGCCGATCGTCACCGTCACGGGCGCGAGTGGCGCCGTCACCGGTCCGGTCAGCTACTCGGTCACGGTCGCCGGCGTTGCCGGCGGTGTGGTGCCAACGGGTGAGGTCACCGTCGGCGACGGTGCCGGTGGCTCCTGCAACGTGGCCACCCTGAGCGGGACCGGGACTGGCAGCTGTTCCATCAGTGAGGTTGCCTCCGCCAGTCCCTACAGCGTGACGGCGTCCTACCTCGGAGACGGCAACTACACGACGGGTGCTGGCAACACGTCCGAGGCCGTTGGCGAAGAGACTCCGACCGCCCTCGTCACCGGCCCGTCCTCACCGACGGCCGGCAACGTGTCCTACACCGTCACCATCACCGGCAAGACCGGCGCCACGACCGCTCCGTCCGGCACGGTCGTCGTCAGCGCTGAGGACGAGACGAACGACCAGGTGTCCACCTGCAACGTGTCGCTCGTGGCATCCGGCAACGTCGGCTCGGGCAGCTGCACCATCGCCTCGGTAGCCGCAACGTACTTCCTCACCGACACCTTCACGAGTGACGGCAACTACGCCAGCGTGCACAGCCACGCCACGGTCAAAGTCGCCGTAGCACCCGTGACAGTCACGGTGCTGCCGAAGACGAACCCAGGCGCCGGGAGCGCAGCGGGAACGGTGAAGGAGAGCTACACGGTCTCGGTCGACTCCAGCGCCGCCGGCATTCCCGGGCCGACGGGCACCGTGGTCGTCTCCGATGGGGCCGGCGGTACTTGCACCATCAAGGCGATCACGAACAACTCGGGCAAGTGCAGCATCACCGAGGCGCTCGGCTCCTACTCCGTCTCGGCCGCGTACTCCGGCGACGGCAACTACGCCAGCGGCACCGGAACCGTGACGGAGTACGTGGCCACGAAGACCAAGACCGTGGCGAGCTTGACCGGCAGCCCGGTTGCCCCGGGCAACTCGGTCACCCTGAGCGCCACCGTCACGGCGACTGCGGCCGGGGCGTCCGTCCCGAGCGGCAACATCGTGTTCGTCGTGAACGGCGTCGCACAGGCCCCCGTCGCCCTCGCCGGCGGCACGGCTTCGCTCGTCTACACCGTCCCGGACGGCACCAGCGCCGGCAACGAGAAGGTCGTGGCCGAGTTCCAGAGCGCCAACGGCGATACCTGGATCAACAGCAACAGCGCCTCGATCAAGTTCAAGGTGACCTGACCGCCGGCGGGGGTTTCTTGTAGTCGGCAACGCACCTATCGGCCAGCTGCTGGGGCGAAACCGGCCAGCGGCAGGCGGAAAAGCAGCGGGCGTCACCTTCCCTCAGGTGGCGCCCGCTCGGCGTTCGCGCCTCGAATCGACAGCCAACTTGGAGCCATCCGCAACCTTGATAGTGACTTTCGGACCTATGTGTCTGAAACCCACTATCAAGGTTGGAAGCGAGCGGCCCGAGACCGAAGCCCCAAGCGGCCGAAGCCTCAGCCGTCGGCCCGCCGGCCCGCCGCAAGCCCGGCCATCTCGACGAGCATGTCGCCGATCATGAAGTCCTTCGGCGTGTAGACGGCGGCCACGCCGGCCGCCAGCAGCTTGGCCTGGTCCTGATCGGGGATGATGCCGCCGACGACGACGGGCGCCTCCACGCCTCGGGCCCGCAGCTGCTCGAGGATCTCGGGGACGAGCTCGAGGTGGCTGCCGGACAGGATCGAGATGCCGACGATGTCGACGTCCTCGTCGAGGGCGGCTGCGGCGATCTGCGCCGGCGTGAGGCGGATGCCGTCGTAGACGACCTCGAAGCCGGCGTCTCTCGCCGCCACGGCGATCTGCTCGGCGCCGTTGGAGTGGCCGTCGAGGCCAGGCTTGGCGACGAGGAGCCGCGGGGGCCCGCCCGCCAGCGAACGCACGGCGTCGGCCGCCGCTCGCAGCTCGGCACCCCGGTGGCCGACCCCGCCCCTCACTCCCGTCGGAGCCCGGTACTCGCCGAACACCTCGCGCAGCGCCCCCGCCCACTCGCCTGTCGTGCCGCCGGCGTGAGCAAGGGCGATCGTGGCCGGCATGAGGTTCTCGCCCGACTCGGCCACGCGCTTGAGGTCCGACAACGCAGCCGTGGCCGCCGTCGCATCCCGCCCGGCGCGCCACTCGGCGACATCGGCCCGCAGCTCGGCCTCGACCGCCGGATCGACGGTCATGATGGACGCTGCCAGATCGCCTGGCTGGTGCAGCAGCGACGGCTCGCTCTCGGTGTATCGGTTGACGCCGACGACGGTCTGCTCGCCGGCCTCGATGCGGCGCATGCGCTCGGCTTGGGAGGCGACGAGGCGAGACTTCAGCTCCTCGATCGCCTCGAAGGCGCCGCCGAGCGCGAGCACCTCGTCCAGCTCGGCCGAGGCGGCCTCGGCGAGCTCAGCCGTCTTGGCCTCGATCACCTTGGAGCCGTCGAGCAGGTCGTCGTACTCGAGCAGATCGGTCTCGAAGGCGAGAACCTGCTGGATGCGCAGCGACCACTGCTGGTCCCACGGCCTCGGCAGCCCGAGCGCCTCGTTCCACGCCGGCAGCTGGATCGCCCTTGCCCGGGCGTCACGAGAGAGGGTGACGCCGAGCATCTCGAGCACGATTCGCTGGATGTTGTTCTCCGGCTGCTGCTCGGTGAGGCCGAGCGAGTTGACCTGCACGCCGTAGCGCAGCCGGCGCAGCTTCGGGTCGTCCACGCCGTACCGGCGCGTGCAGATGCCCTCCCACAGCTGCGAGAACGCCCGCATCTTGCAGGTCTCCTCGACAAAACGCAGCCCGGCGTTCACAAAGAAGCTGATCCGTCCGACCACCTGTGGCATGTCGGCTTCGGACACCTGTCCGGAGTCGCGCACGGCATCGAGCACGGCGATGGCCGTCGAGAGGGCGTAGGCGACTTCCTGCACCGGCGTCGCCCCCGCCTCCTGCAGGTGGTAGGAGCAGACGTTGATGGGGTTCCAGCGGGGGACGTGCCGCACCGTGTAGGTGACGAGGTCGACCGTGCAGCGCAGGCTGGCGGCCGGCGGGAAGATGTAGGTGCCGCGGGAGAGGTACTCCTTGACGAGGTCGTTTTGCGTCGTGCCGGCGAGCACAGAGGGATCGACGCCCTGGTTCTCGGCATTGGCCACGTAGCAGCCGAGCAGCCAGGGCGCCGTGGCGTTGATCGTCATCGAGGTGTTCATCTCGGCGACGGGGATGCCGTCGAGGAGCTGGGCCATGTGCCCGAGGTGGGCGACCGGCACGCCCACCTTTCCGACCTCGCCGGCGGCCTCGGCCGAGTCGGGGTCGTAACCGATCTGGGTGGGCAGGTCGAAGGCGATCGACAAGCCGGTCTGGCCCTTTGCGAGGTTCTTGCGATACAGCTCGTTCGAGGCGGTCGCCGAGGAGTGCCCCGAATACGTCCGCATCACCCAGGGCTTGTCCGTCATGGCTTCCAGCCTACGAGCGCTGATACCGGTAGAAACCCTCCCCGGTCTTCCGCCCCAACAGCTCGGCCGCCACCATCCTGCGCAGCCGCGGCATGGCAGCGTAGTTGGGGTCCCGGTACTCCTCGTAGAGGGCGTCCAGGATGGCGAGGGAAGTATCGAGGCCGACGAGGTCGAGCAGTGCGAACGGTCCCATCGGGAAGCCGCAACCGCCCTTCATGGCCTCGTCGATGTCCTCCTTGGAGGCCACGCCCGAGTCGAACAAGCGCACGGCATTGTTCAGGTAGGGGAACAACAGCGCATTCACGACGAAACCCGCCTGGTCCTTCACCACGATCGCCGTCTTCCCACACGCCTCGGCGAAAGCCTTGGCTTCCTCGATCGTCTCGTCGTCGGCAGTGATGGGGCGCACGATCTCGACGAGGCTCATCAGCGGTGCCGGGTTGAAGAAGTGAATGCCGCAGACCTTCTCGGGCCGGCCCGTCTCCATCGCCATCTGCACGACGGCGAGGGTGGACGTGTTCGTCGCCAGCAGCGCCTGCTCGTGGCAGATGCGGTCGAGCTCGGAGAAGATGTGCCGCTTCGTAGCGAGATCCTCCACGACCGACTCGATGACGAGGTCGCAATCCGCCAGCTCGTGCAAGTCCGACGTCGGCCGCATCCGCCCGATGACCTCGGCGCGCTCCTCCGGGCTGAGGGTCCCCTTGTCGACCCGCTTGTCGAGCGAGCGCTCGACCCGGGCGAGAGTGCCCTCCGCCGTCGCCAATTCCCTCGATCGGAGTACGACGTCATGGCCCGCCAATGCCGCACACTCCGTGATGCCGCCACCCATGATCCCTGACCCCACGACACCGACCCGCTTCACAGTCATCTCCCCAGGTTACTTGGGAGTAGGTGGTGAGTGATCCGAGAGGCGCTCTGCCGGCCGGACACGAACACCCGTTCGGAGCGATACACTCTTGGGTCGTGCAGCAGGCTCGTGGGGGCTCGGGGGGAGCGGAGCGAGGCGACCCGCTCGCGGGGTTCCATCCTGCCGTGGCGGAGTGGTTTCGCCGGAAGTACCCGAGGGGTGCGACCGAGGCTCAGGCGCTCGGCTGGGAAGCCGTCGCCGCCGGCCGGGACACCCTCATCGCCGCACCCACGGGGTCAGGCAAGACGCTGGCGGCGTTCCTCGTCGCCATCGACCGCTGCTACCAGGCCGCCGCCTGGGGAGCGGGCCGGCGAGGCACCGACGTCGTCTACGTCTCGCCGCTGCGGGCATTGACAGTGGACGTTGCGCAGAACCTGGTTCGGCCACTGGAGGAGATCGCCGAGGTCGCCCGCGAGCTCGGGCACCCCGTCCCCGACGTGCGCGTCGCTGTTCGCAACGGGGACACGCCGCAGTCGGACCGTGCCGCCATGATCCGCAACCGCCCGGAGATCGTCGTCACGACTCCCGAGTCGCTCTACCTCCTCGTGACGTCGGTTCGCGGCCGCGAGCTGCTCGGGAGCGTGCGGACCGTCATCGTCGACGAGATTCACGCCCTCGCCCGCGACAAGCGCGGCTCCCACCTTGCACTTTCCCTGGAACGGCTCGACGCCGTCGTGGCCGCCCACCGGCTCGAGCACCCCGAGGCGGCCACACTTGCTTCGCCGGCCCTGCCTTTCCTGCCGCCCGGAACCGCCGACGCCGGCCCCGGCACGCCGGCGGTCACCGTTGCCGCTGCCGCCCCCGAGAGCCGCCCCGTTCGGATCGGGTTGTCGGCCACGCAGCGACCCATCTCCACGATCGCCCGCCTCCTCGTGGGCTCGGGGCCTGGTCGCAGCGATGCTGAAGGCAGCCCGCTCTGCACCGTCGTCGACGTCGGCCACCGCCGCGCCCTCGACGTCGGCATCGAGCTGCCTGACGACGAGCTCGGCGCAGTCTCCACGAACGAGCAGATGGCGGCCGTTCTCGAGCGAATCGCCGAGCACATCAAGGCCCATACGACGACCCTCGTGTTCGTCAACACCCGCCGCATGGCCGAGCGGGTGGCCCACCGCCTGGGCGAGCTCGTCGGCGAGGATCTCGTTCAGGCGCACCACGGCAGCCTGTCCATGGAGCGACGGCTGCGCGTGGAAGGGCGCCTCCGAGCCGGCGATCTGAAGGCGGTCGTGGCGACGGCGTCGCTCGAGCTCGGTATCGACGTCGGGCCGGTCGAGCTCGTGTGCCAGTTGGGCTCGCCGAGGGCGATCTCGACGTGGCTGCAACGCGTCGGTCGCGCCCAGCACCACGTGGGTGGGACGCCGACCGGGCGGCTTTACCCGCTCACCCGCGACGAGCTCGTGGAGTGCGCGGCATTGTTCGCGGCGGTGCGTCGGGCCGAGCTCGACGCCACCGTCCCGCCGGTCGCCCCCCTCGACATCCTCGCTCAGCAGATCGTTGCCGAGGTGGCCGCCGCCGGCCCGGAAGGGATCACGACCGATGGGCTGTTCGGGCTCGTCACCGGCGCGGCGCCGTATGCCGCCCTCGATCGCACCCGCTTCGACGAGGTCGTCGAGCTCGTGACCGACGGGGTCGTCACTGGGCGGGGTCGCCGGGGCGCCTACGTCCATCACGACCAAGTGAACGGCATCCTGCGCCCTCGCCGGGGCGCCCGGCTGACGGCGACGACGTCGGGCGGCGCCATCCCGGAGGTGGCCGACTACCGGGTCGTCCTCGAGCCGGAGGACACCTTCGTCGGCACAGTCAACGAGGACTGGGCGATCGAGTCGATGGCGGGCGATGTGTTCCTGCTCGGAAGTCACACGTGGCGGATCCGCCGCGTCGAGTCGGGCACCGTGCGCGTGGTCGACGCCGAGGGGGCGTCGCCGTCCGTGCCGTTCTGGCTGGGCGAAGCGCCGGCACGCACCGATGAGCTCTCCCGCTCGGTGTCGCTGCTGCGCGAGGACATCGAGCGCTGGCTCGACAAGTCCGTGGCGGCTGCCGTGGAGTGGCTGAAGGAAGCTGCCGGCGTCGACGCCCGCGCCGCCGAGCAAGTCGTCGCCTACCTGGCGACCGCCAAAGCCGAGCTCGGGGCGTTGCCGACGACGGACCGGCTCGTGGTGGAGCGCTTCTTCGACGACACCGGCGGCATGCAGCTCGTGCTGCACTCGCCGCGGGGCGCTCGCATCAACCGCGGGCTGGGGCTGGCGCTGCGGAAGCGCTTCTGCAGGTCGTTCGACTTCGAGCTGCAGGCGGCTGCCAGCGACGACGCCGTCGTCCTCTCCCTCGGCCCGCAGCACTCCTTCCCGCTCTCCGACGTCGTCGGTTACCTCGCCCCGGCCACCGTCCGAGAGACGCTCGTTCAGGCGGTCCTGCCGACGCCGATCTTCGGTGCGAGGTGGCGGTGGAACCTCTCCCGATCGCTCGTGGCTCCCCGCTTTCGCGGCACGAGGCACCTGCCGCCGGCGATCCAGCGGATGGAGGCGGACGACCTCATGGCGGCGATCTTCCCCATGCTGGCCGCTTGCCAGGAAAACGTCTCGGGTCCCATCGTCATCCCCGACCATCCTGTCGTGCGCCAGACGGTGGACGACTGCTGCACCGAGGCGATGGACCTTGTCGGTCTCGTCTCGTTCCTGGAACGGCTGCGCAGCGGGGAGGTCGAGGCACGCTTCGTGGATTCGGTGGCACCGTCGATCCTCTCCGAGGAGATCCTGAACGGCCGGCCGTACACGTTCCTCGACGACGCTCCCCTCGAGGAGCGGCGCACGCGAGCGGTGCAGCTCCGACGGGGAGTCCCCGTGGACGCCTACGACTTGAGCCACCTCGATCCGGCCATCGTCGCCCGCATCGCCGAGCAGGCGCGGCCGGAGCTGCGCGACGCCGAGGAGCTCCACGACCTGGTCGACTCGCTCGTGCTCGCCACGCCCGAGCCGGACTGGGTGGAGTGGTTCGAGCGGCTCGTCGCCGACGGGCGGGCCCTCGTCGTCCAGCTTCCCGCCGGCACCGTCGTTGAAGGCTGTCGCTGGGCCGTGACCGAGCGCCGCGAGGCGGTCGAGGCACTGATCCCTGCCGCCACGTTCACGCCCGACGCCCGGCTGGAGAGCCGTCGGCCTCAGGTCGATGTCGGGCTGCCCGGCGTTGCCGCTGTCGGCGACGGCACCCGCCCGCCGGCCCCCTTGGCGGAGGACGTCCTCGTGGAGACCGTCCGGGGCCACCTGCAGGTGAGCGAGCCGCTCACGGTCGAGGACCTGGCAGACCTGACCGGCGTCGGCGCAGGCCGGGTCGGCGAGATCCGAACGGCGATCGCCCGCCTCGAGGCGGAGGGCTCGGTGCTGCAGTGTCATGTCGGTGACGACGCGAAGGACCGGTACTCCGCTCGCCACCTCCTCATGCGCATCCACGCGGCCGCCCGCGACCGGTCGCGGCGCTCCGTCGAGGCGGTCTCGGCCCAGCAGCTCATGCGATTCCTCGTCGCCTGGCAGCACGCCGGCTCTGGCTACCGGCTCGTCGGCTCCGGTGGCCTTTCCGAGGTCATCGAGCAGCTGCAAGGCCTCGAGGCGCCAGTGGAAGCGTGGGAGTCAGCCATCTTGCCGGCCCGGGTCGCCGGCTACCAGGCAGCCTTGCTGGACGAGTTGTGCAACCGGGGCGAGGTGGGTTTCGGGCGGTTGGCACTGCGGCCGGCGGAGGCGGTGGCCAGTCTCGGCGACGTGCCCGAGCGTCGGCGGCCAGGGGCCACGCCGTCGCCGGCGACTCCGGTCGGGCTGTTCAGGCGGGAGGACCTGGACTGGCTGCTGGCCGTCATCCGGGCGGGGGCGGTGCCGGACGTGCCGCGGCTCGGCGCCTCGGCCGACGTCGTGGCGGCGCTCGGCGAACGGGGTGCCCTCTTCCTCACCGACTTGTGCTCGGCCACGGGGCGGATGCCGATCGAGGTCGCTGACGCACTCTGGGACGGGATCGCCCGCGGCCTCATCACGGCCGACGGCTTCCAGGCCGTGCGCTCGCTGCTCGGGGGCCGCGCACGTCTCGGCAACCTCGTCGGCGCTCCGGCGGCTGGTGCCTCGGGCTCGTCTGCCGGCGGGCTTCGCAACCGCCAAGGCCTGCCCCGGCCCGGCCGGCCCCGCCCGCGGGTGCGGCCGGCGCTCACCGGCGGCCGCTGGTCGCTGCTCGGAGAGGGACTTGGCGCACCGGGCTCGAGCGAAGGCGACGGCGCCGGCGGCTACGACAGCGACGAGCTCGCCGAGGCGATGGCCGGCCAGCTCTTGCACCGCTGGGGGGTCGTGTTTCGCGATCTCGT
Source organism: Acidimicrobiales bacterium (assembly GCA_049510975.1). Lineage (GTDB taxonomy): Bacteria > Actinomycetota > Acidimicrobiia > Acidimicrobiales > Bog-793 > JAKACA01. Next base: position 7,577 of record JBEKYM010000034.1, on the reverse strand, counting down.
CGTCCGTGAGTTGATCGGTATCGGCTGGCGAGAGGTGCTCTGGGCGCTGCGCCGCCTCGAGGCTCGCGGCGTCGTCCGAGGCGGCCGCTTCGTTGCCGGCTTCACCGGCGAGCAGTTCGCCCTACCGGAGGCCTACGAGCAGCTGCGGTCGGTCGCCGGCAAGGCGCCCGAGGGTCACACCGTGCGGCTGTCGGCGGCGGATCCGCTCAACCTCACCGGCGTCATCCTTCCCGGCCCGCGGGTGCCCGCAGTGCGCACGCGCACGATCGTCATTGCCGACGGTGTCGTGACCGACGGCGCCGTCACCTCGCCGCTCCCTGGCGCCGCCGCTCCTGAGGCAGGTTGATACCGAAGCCCACGTCGGAGCACAGAACCCTGAGGAATTGCCGGGTTTTTCACCCTGAGGCGACTCGGGGATGGCGCGACTTGGCGAGCTTCGTACGCGAGGCTGGCGTCGAGCGCGGCAACCGGCTGCGTCCAGACTGAGGGGGAGACAGCTCGATGACCATGACCGGGCAGGCACAGCCGAGCGCACCGATGCCGCCGGCGACCCCCGCCGCCCGCGCCATCGATCTCGTGAAGATCTACGGCAAGGGCGATGCCACAGTCCGCGCCCTTGACGGCATCAACGTGGAGTTCGCCCGTGCTCGTTTCACGGCCGTGATGGGGCCGTCCGGCTCCGGCAAGTCGACGCTCATGCACTGCATGGCCGGCCTCGACGTGCCCACCTCGGGTCGGACGTTCGTGGGCGATGCCGAGGTCGGCACACTCGACGATGCCGGCTTGACGAAGCTCAGGCGGGACCGCATCGGATTCGTCTTCCAGTCCTTCAACCTCGTGCCCACCCTCACCGCTGGCGAGAACATCTCGCTCCCGGCCGACCTCGCCGGCCAGCGGGTCGACCAGGCCTGGTACGACTTCCTCGTCGACCAGCTCGGCATCCGGGACCGCCTCTCGCACCGTCCGAACGAGCTCTCTGGCGGGCAGCAGCAGCGGGTCGCCTGCGCCCGGGCGCTCATCGGGCGCCCGGATCTGATCTTCGCCGACGAGCCGACCGGCAACCTCGACTCCAACTCGTCGGCCGAGATGCTGAGCTTCATGAAGCGTTCGGTCACCGAGTTCGGGCAGTCGATCGTCATGGTCACCCACGACCCGCGGGGAGCTGCCTTTGCCGACCGAGTGGTGTTCCTCGCCGACGGCAAGGTCGTCGGCGAGCTCAGCAACCCGACGGCCGACTCGGTCCTCGAGCAGATGAAGCTCCTGAGCGCCTGACATGTGGAACGCCACCATCAAGGGGCTCCTCGCCCACAAGCTCCGGCTCGGCCTGACGGCGCTCGCCATCGTGCTCGGCGTCACGTTCGTCTCGGGCACGCTCGTGCTCACCGACACCTTGAAAGCCACGTTCAACAGCTTGTTCGGCCAGGTGTACAAGAACATCGACTTCGAGGTGCGGGCGAACTCCGCCTTCACCGGCCAAGGTGGTGAGGGCCAGCGCCCGCCCATCTCGCAGTCGCTCATCGCCAAAGTGCAGGCGGTCCCCGGCGTGGCTTACGCGAGCGGGACATCCGAGGGCTCCGCCCAGCTCGTCTCGCCGGCGGGAAAGGCCATCAGCCACGGCGGGGCGCCGAACATCGGTCTGTCGTTCGACCCGAACTCGCAGCTGTCGTCGTTGCGACTCGTTCAAGGCCACGCACCGACGACCCCTCACGACGTCGTCATCGACGAAGGCACGGCCAACACTTACCACTTCCACGTAGGCGACCAGGTGCGCATCTTGCTGACCGGGCCGACACAGAGCTTCACGATCACGGGCATCGTCACCTTCGGCTCGGCCGACAACCTCGCCGGGGCCACCATCGCCGCCTTCGATCTCCCCACCGCCCAGAAGCTCTTCGGCGAAGTCGGAAAAGTCGACGACATCAGCGTCCTTGCCAAACCCGGGGTCAACAAGGCGAGCCTGCAGGCAGCCATCAAGCACGTGCTCCCGCCCGGCGTGCAGGTCGTGACCGGCCAGACCGTGGCGAACGAGCAGTCGAACGCCATCAACAGCGACCTGTCGTTCTTCTCGACCGCTCTGCTCGTGTTCGCGTTCATCTCGCTGTTCGTCGGCGGGTTCACGATCTTCAACACGTTCTCGATCCTGGTCGGCCAGCGGACACGCGAGCTGGCGCTCCTACGGATCCTCGGGGCGAACCGTCGCCAGATCTTCCGGAGCGTGCTCATCGAGGCCTTCATTCTCGGCCTCGTCGCCTCGCTCGTCGGCCTCGGTCTCGGGGTGCTCACCGCCATCGGGCTCGAGGCGCTGCTGAAGGGTTTCGGGATCACGCTGCCGACGGGTCCGCTCGTGTTCCAGACCCGTACCGTCATCGCCGGCCTCGCCGTCGGAATCGGCGTCACCGTCGTGTCGGCCATCAGCCCAGCTCGCCGCGCCGTCCGCATCCCGCCGATCGCCGCCATCGCCGACTACCGCGGCGTCGAGACCGAGTCCTCCCACCGCCGCATCGTGGGCGGTTGCGTCATCGGCCTGCTCGGAGTCATCGCCCTCGCCATCGGCCTGAGCAAGCCCGCCATCCAGCTCGTCGGAGTCGGTGCCGTCGCCATCTTCATCGGAGTCGGCATGCTGGCGCCGCTCGTGGCCCGGCCGATGGCGAGCGTCATCGGCCGGCCGTTCTCGGGAGGCATCGCCGGCAAGCTCGGGCGGGAGAACTCCATGCGCAGCCCGCGCCGCACCGCTCAGACGGCGGCCGCGCTCATGGTCGGCCTCGCTCTCGTCTCGACGATGGCGGTCTTCGGCGCCTCCCTCTCCAAGTCGGCCACGAGCAGCGTGGACGAAGCGGTGAGAGCCGACTACATCATCACGACGTCCGGATCGGGCGGCTTCAGCACCTCGGTCGCCACGACCGTGAGCCACCTCCCCGGCGTGACCGCCGTCACGACGGTCTACGGCGACCAGTTCGAGTTCGAGAACAGCGTTTCGGGCCTGACCGCCGTCACACCTGGACAGGTCGGCCAGACGATCATCCTGCGGCTGACCGCCGGCTCGGGCTCGGCGGCGCTGGCGGCCGGCGAGCTGCTCATCGACACCACGACGGCCAACTCGGACCATCTGAAGGTCGGCTCGGTCGTGCCGGTCACCTTCGTGCAGACGGGCAAGGGCACGATGCGCATCGGCGGCATCTACAAGCCGAACGCCCTCCTCGGCAGCTTCGTCGTCGGTGACGGGTTCTTCCAGTCGCACTTCAGCCAGACTCAGCCGGTCGCCGTCCTCATCGGGACCTCAGCGGCCGCAAGCGACGCCAACAAGGCGCCGATCGTCGCCGCCTTGCATGCCTACCCGAACCTGACGATCCAGACGGAGGCGGAGTTCGAGAAGACGCAGCAGCAGCAGGTGAACGCCCTCCTCGGCCTCGTCTACGTGCTGCTTGCCCTCGCCATCCTCATCGCCCTCATCGGGATCGTGAACACCCTCATGCTGTCGGTGTTCGAGCGCACGCACGAGATCGGCCTGCTGCGGGCGGTCGGCATGCGCCGGCGCCAGGTGCGGGCGATGATCCGGGCGGAAGCCGTCATCTTGTCGGTCTTCGGGGCGATCATCGGGATCATCATTGGGACCGGGCTCGGCGTCGCCTTCTCCGATTCGCTCAAACAGCAAGGCATCACCGACATCGTCGTGCCGTTCTCGAGCCTCATCGTGTTCGTGATCATCGCCGCCCTCCTCGGGCTCGGGGCGGCGACGTGGCCGGCCCGCCGAGCGGCCAAGTTGGACGTACTGGCGGCCATTGCCGCCGACTGAGCTCTCAGCCGGTGAGCGCTACCGGCTGAGGGCTCAACCGGCGAGCGACCAGCCGGGTCGGGTCGAGGGTGCCGTCACGTCGCCGGCGTTGGAGCCGATCGAGATAGCCGGAGCCCCCGAGGCCCACATCATGATGGGCACCATGGCCCGCGCTGCCGCCAGGCGCTGTGCCACGAGGTAGTTGAGCGCTGGATGCGCGATCCGCGCGAGGAGGTCCCGGTCTTCGCGACCAGTCTCCTCGCGCGAGACCGCCTCCCGCCGCCCCTCGCAGCCGGAACTTTGAAGATCGTCGCCATCGGACAGCGCAGAAGAGCGGGCCCGACGGATGCCGTCGGCTCCCTCATGCCGAGGCTGGGCAGCGCCGTCGGCCACCGCGGCGTCCTGCGGAGCGAAGGCAGTGTCCCTCGTCACTACTCGCTCGCCGGACCCGCTCCCTGCGACATTCGGCGGCCCGGAGGTATCGCTTCGGGGCGACACCTCCGGGGCCGACTCCATCGGGCTTGCCTGGAAGGCCCCCCGCGCCGAAGGAGAAGCTGTTTCCCGTGCCCCCGAAGCCCTCGATCGTGTGACGAGGTCACCGATGCGGGAGACGAGGTTGGAAGAGTGGAGGGGTTTCTCGAAGAAGTCATCGGCACCGTTGGAACGCGCCGCCAGCTCGATGTCGCTCTCGGCGAACGAGGTCATGACGGCGATGGCGATGCCGGGGCGTGCAAGCCGCGTCTCGCGGGCGAGGTCCATGCCGCTTCGGCCCGGGAGCCGGTAGTCGGCCAGCAGGACGTCGAAGGGCTCGGCGTCGAGTCGGGCGCTCGCCTGCTCGGCGTCGCTCACCCACGCGGCGTCGAAGCCGTGACGGGCGAGCACCGTGGTGACGAACAGGGCGGTGGACTCGTCGTCCTCCACGACGAGTACACGCCCCGCTCCCGCCTCCCTCACTTGCATGACGACATCGTGACGGACACCGGTGAGAAGCCGGTTCCCGTCCGGTTGCAGTCAGGTAGCAAGATGCCGGGGCTGCCGGCGGCCCCTTAGGCGCGGCTGCGGAAGCGGTATCCGAAACCCCGCACCGTTTCGATCGGCCCGTCCCCCGGCGCCGACCATCCGAGCTTGCGCCGGAGGCGGAGCACGGTGAACTTCACCCGGTCGGGGCCGGTGGCGGTCGGGTCGTTCCACGCCAGCTGCAGGATCTGCTCGCTCGAGAGGACCTGGCCGGCGTGGCGCAGGAGCACCTCGAGGAGGCCGAACTCGAGGGGAGTGAGGTCGACGGGCAGCGCGCCCACCTCGATGCGGTGGGCGTCGATATCGATGAGGACGTCGGCGTCCTCGTAGCGGAGCCGGTGCTTGGCCGTGCCTGCGTCGGACAGCGGCGCTGCCACCGCCCGCCGGCGGAGAAGGGCTTCGACTCGGGCGAGGAGCTCCTGGTTGCCGAAGGGCTTCGTGAGGTAGTCATCGGCGCCCCCGCGAAGGCCGCGGACCTTGTCGACTTCGGCGTCCCGGGCGCTCAACATCAAGACGGGTGCAGGGCTCAGCTCGCGGATGCGGTCGAGCACGGTCCAGCCGTCGAGGGAGGGGAGACCGACGTCGAGGATGACGAGGTCGGGAGTGGTGGCGTGGAAGCGACGGAGGCCCTCGAGCCCGTCGGCGACGACGCCGACCTCGTAGCCGGCACGCCCGAGCAGGGTCTTGAGCGCCCGTCCGATGTCCTCGTCGTCCTCGACGACAAGGACCGTGGCGCCGGTCAGGGTTATGTCGTCCCGGTCCCTGCCCGTCGGTGCTCGGTCGCCGCCCTCAGGCATCGGCCACCGATTGTGCCGGCCTCCCCGGCTCCGGCCCGCTGGCGGCCTTGTTCGCCTCGGCCGCAGTGTCCGGGGAAGGCTCTCCGGTGCCGCCGCCCGCCGGGTCGCCCTCCGGGGGCTCGTCAACCGCCGGCTCGCCGCCCCGCTCGTTCGCCGGCTCGCGGTTCGCCGGCTCGTCAACCGCCGGCTCGCCGCCCCGCTCGTTCGCCGGCTCGCCGTCACGCTCGAGCCCCAGGGCGGTGGCGGGGGCCGGGGCCGGGCCGGCGTCCCGGGGGTCCCGAAGGGGTGTGCGAATCGGTTCGCGCACGGGCTCGAGGCCGTAGCCGGCGGCGGATCCGATCGGCAGGGCAACGAGCACGACCGTGCCGGTCGGGTCGCCGCTCGACACGGAGATCTCGCCGCCGTGCAGCCGGGCGATCGCCCGGGCGACGGCGAGCCCGAGGCCAGAGCCGGGGATGCGGGCGGCGCGGGCGTTGGAGGCACGGTAGAAGCGCTCGAAGAGCGAGTCCCGCTCTGCCGGGGGCACTCCGATGCCGGTGTCTGCCACGGAGATGAACCAATGGTCCTCGCTGGGCGTGGCGGTCACGGTCACTGTGCCGCCTTCGGGCGTGAACTTGACGGCGTTGGACAGGAGCACGTCGAGCAGCTGGGCGATTCGTTGGGCGTCACCGGTGATGAGGGCGCCTTCGCCGAGGTTGGCTTCGAGGGTGATGCGTTTTGCCTCCGCACTGGGCGCGCAGGTCGTGACGGCTTCGTCCACGAGCGACGGAACGTCGAAGGCTCCCCAGTCGACCGGCAGGATGCCCGTCTCGGCCCGGTCGAGGAGGACGAGGTCGTCGACGAGGCGCAGGAGCCGATCGGCGTTGCGCGTGATGACGTCGAGAAACTCGACCTGCTCAGCAGGATCGTCGCGGCCGACGCCGTCGCGGAGCAGCTCGGTGAAGCTCAGGATGGACGTGAGCGGCGTCCGAAGCTCGTGGGAGATCTCGGCCAGGAACGAGGCTTTCACCCGGTCGAGCTCCACGAGACGGCGGTTCTCGTCCCGCTGGGTGGCGAGCAGGTGCGTCCACTCGGCTTCGGTCCGGGCCTGGGCGGAGATGTCGCGGAAGAGCCACAGGTGCCCGCGGTACTCGTGATCGACGAAGATGGGCACGTAGTCGCGCTCGAGGACGCGGCCGTCCTGCAAGGCGATGCGGTCGCCGATGACGCGGCGCCGCTCCCGCAGCATGCGCGCCACACGATCGGGCCCCGGCGCCCGCGTCGGATCCCCGAAACGCCTCGACAGCTCCGGCCCCAGCTCCGCCAACGTACGGCCGACGAGCTTCTCCGCCGGTCCGGGCACCTCGAAGAGGTTGACGAAGGCGACGTTCGTCAGCACGATGACGCGATCAGTGTCCTCGACGAGTGCGGCGATGTGGAGCGATCCGATGAGCGTGCTCAGCCGCTCGTTCGCTTCGAGGAGGCGGATGCGTGCCTCCCGTTTGTCGGTGACGTCCTCGGAACGGATGACGAAGCCGCGCACGACGGGGTCGTCGAGGAGGTTCTCGCCCGTGCTCTCGAGGTACCGCCACTGGCCGCCTTGCCCGAGGATGCGCACTTCGAACGTCTCGTCGGGCGGGAGCTCGCCGGCGCGCAGCCGCCGGATCATCTCCTGGGCGACGGGTCCGTCGTCGCGGTGCAGCAGGCCCAGGACCCCCGTCGCGGGATCGAAGTCGGGCAGCTCGCCGAGCAGCCGCGTGGCGGCGGCGTTCGAGTAGCGCCAGCGGCCGTCCTCATCCAGCACCGTGATGATCTCGGGCGAGCGGTCGAGGAGCGTTTGCAGGAGGCGCTCGCTGCCGGCCAGCTCGAGCTCGGCCGGCGCGTCGCCGGCGCCGCTCGCCGCCGGCACGGCGGCGTCGTTGGCATCGCTGAGCGGCGCCAGGTCCGCGCCGCTCGCCGCCGGCACGACGGCATCGTGTGCGCCGCCCGCCGGCGCGCCGCCGGCGCCGCCG
>JBEKYM010000033.1:0-41017 GCA_049510975.1 Acidimicrobiales bacterium | reverse complement strand
GCGCTCCTTCATCGGTCGTGTCGGTTGGCACGCAAGTGGAGCGGCAACCGGCTACCCAACCCAGTCGCCGATACGGAACTGCCTTCGTGGCGCGTTGCCGAACTGCCCGAAGCGACTCGAGCGCCCGAGGCCAGCGAGGTCGTCGCCATCCTGGCAGCCGCCCGGGCGGACGATCCTCGGGTCGCCGGCGTGATCCGCCTGATCGCCGCGACCGGCATGCGCCGCGGCGAGGCGTGCGGACTGCGTTGGGAGGACATCGATACGGACAACAAGACGGTCCGAGTTGATGAGGCTGTCGTGCAGAGCGGCGGCACGGTGATCGTGAGCGATCCCAAGACTCGGGCCAGCGTGCGGTCGGTCGCCGTCGACGACGCAACCTTGGCGGAGCTGGAGGAGCTGCAGCGCGTGCAGACGTCGTTGGCGACATCGTGCGGGTTGGCACTGCACGAGCGGTCGTTCGTGTTCTCGTTCGAGCCGGGCGGAGAGGTGCCGCCGCATCCCGACACGATGAGTCACGCGTTCGCACGAGTACGTGCGCGCGCTGGGGCAGCGGCTGACCTCCATCTCCATTCGCTGAGACACTTCCAGGCGACGACCCTCGATGCCGTGATCTCGGAGTCACAAAAGCAGTCCCGGCTGGGCTGGTCGACCGTTCGGATGGCCCGCCACTACACCGACGCCGTGTCGACAGAGGATCGCCGGGCGGCTGATCACGTCGGACGTGTGCTCGCCGGCGCCGGCGTCTCGAGCCGCGGTTCTCGCTAAGAGCCACGAGCGTCCGGTGCGCCGACGGAGGGCTGGCCGACCGTCGGCCGCGAGATGTCGCCGGCAAGGAGACGCTCAACCGCGAGTCGCGGGATGCGCATACGACCGTTGATTCGGATCACAGGCACCGGAAGGTCGCCGCGCTTCACGGACCGGTAAATCGTCGCCCGTCCGATCGACAGCAGAATCGCCGCCTCGTCGAGCGAGAGCAGCGGCTTGGCGCCCAGATCGGGCACGACGCTGCGGACTCGGCTACGTCTATGGGGTGAGACCGACCCCGAGTCGCCCTGCGCTCTCACGTGCCCGCCTCGGTTGATGGGTCGCCGGTGTCGGCGCCTGGCTGGGCCCCGTTGGCTAGGACCAGGACCTTCCAACCCCACTCCCCTCTCTGTAGCACCCGGATCATCTCGACAGTCAACCGAACCCACATCGTCCTGGAGGCCGGGCAGGAGCACGAGCGTTCGTTGCGAATTGGCATGAGCAGATCAGACGCCACGGCACTTCACGTCGGGCTTCACACGACGCTTCGCGTGTCCGCAGTATCACCAGCGCTGATTCAGACGCTCCGACGTTCGCCAAGCCTGATCGGGCAGCCGACGTCTGGTCGGCCCTGGCGGAACCTCCGTGTCGCGGCAGTGGGAGCGTCGCCGGAGCAGCAGGTCGGAGGGGCTGCGAAGGGGCACCGCACGGGCACCACATGCGTCGATCGGGCGCGGCGCCGCAGGTCCCCGCGGTACATCGGAGCAGCCAAGACTCGATGTTCGGGAACTGCGATTCCGCAGGAGGATCGCCCTTTCTCAGGCCTCAGCCTCGAGACGCCACGACATGCCCCCATCACTCGTGGACCACACGCCGTAGGGGTAGTAGAGGCACCACCCGTGCATCCCGTCCACGAAGTAGACGAAGCCCCCGCCGGCCGACGTAGTCGGCTTGAGCGCGGGCTCCTGTGTCCACACCCGGCCGTCGCCTTTGCTCCGCCAGAGTCCGCCTCGGCCAGCGGGCATCCAGACGGTTCCGGGTGTCATGCTCAGCGGTGCCCCGTACCCGCGCGGAGCAATCCCGACCCGGGGCGAGCCCTGTCTTGTGACATTGTCCGACTGGAGCTGCCAGGTGGCGCTGTCGGCGGAGCGCGACCAGAAGCTCATGGGCTGGTACCCGCCACCGACGCCTCCCACAGACACGCACTCGAGAACGAGGGTGCCCCCGACAGAGACGATCGAGGCGGGCGAGGGCGTGGGGACCACCACCGACGGACCACGATTCGCCAGTGACGAACACGGGAGAGAGCGTCGCGACCACGTGGAGCCGCCGTCGTCGCTAACAAGCAGCAGGCCCGAAGGGCCCATCCCCAGTACGAGCGCCTCGCTCGACGAAGGCCGCACGATCTCGACGATTGGCCACCCCGTCGCCGGGAGAGGGACCGCCATCCACCCCGCCGCAGTGCTCCAGGACCAGAGGGGATTAGTGCACTCCTCCGTGACCGTTGCGCGGCCACAGTCGAATCCCACCCATGCCTGACCCGAGAAGACGGACACGGCCGTCAGCCTCGGGAGGCCGAGCAGGCGGGGAAACGGGACACGGGTCCAGTGGCGTCCTCCGTCGGATGTCCGCATGAACATGGTGGCGTCCCACGCGTAGCCCTGCGTCGAGCTCGACCAGGAGATCGAGGTGGATACCTCGGCGATCCCGGCGCTGGCATCCGTTTCGTCGTCGGGCAGCGGCAGGAGTTTGCCGATCGCCGCCCACCGTCGCCCACCGTCCCTGGTCACTGCCAGCTGGGTGCCAGCACTGCCGGACGTCGAGGTCACGGAGAACAGCCCGGCGCCGTCGATCGGGTCGGCGAACGAGATCGACCACAGGCGGCTCGGCGCCACGACTGTCCCCGCAGTCAGGGCGGCCACCTCTGGGGGCGTCGGACGCGTCGTTGTCGGAGTCGTCGTCGGCATCGTGGACCCGTGAGGTGCCGTCGAGCCTGGGGACGTGGCGTTCGGGGCTGAGCAAGCGGCGAATCCCAGTAAGAGGACGGCCACGAGCACGCCGGGGCGTGTGAACCTGACCCGAGCGGCAGTCACCGGCTCCTCCTGTCGGGCGTTCTAGGGCCTGAGGCGCCCACCTGTTAGACGCTGAGCGGCGCCGTGCGCTTGCGTCCGCCGGAGGGAACTCCGATTCGGCGCTCGGAGTGCTGTCGGGGGCCTCAGCTACCCTCGCCATGTCGGCGACGCATCGCTTGGAGGTGTGGGCAAAGCCCCTAGGGGGCGGTGCCAGCGGGGGGCTCGAAGAGCCCGTGGCACCTTGTGCACCTGTGTGCCCGATTTTTGGAGCCCGTCTTCCTCCGAGGTGAACCATCAGCGATCTGGCCGGCCTGACCTTCCGCCGGTGATCATCCGGAAGCGCGTCGAAACTCTGCATGCAGGGTGCGGAAGGCGATCTAGCTCTGCAATGCTCCTCCGACCGCAGGTTGTGTTTGTGTTGTTTACTGATACGCTTCTCGTGTGTCTGAAGTCGCCTCCTTTGAGGTTCCCCGATCCGAGCGCAAAGGGCTCGCGGCATTGGTGAGTGGTCCCGACGGCGGCGGCCCTGTAGCTGTTCGTACCGATCAAGGTGAGGTGGAGCTGCCGCCGACCGCCCGAGCCGCCGTTCGCCAGCTGCTGTCCGACCTTGCCGCCGGAGCGGCGGTACACCTGCTCACAGACGACACGGAGCTGACCACGCAGGATGTGGCCGGCATCCTTGGCATCTCGCGAACCTACGTGGTACGTCTGATCGATAACGGCAAGCTGCCGGCTCACATGGTCGGTACTCACCGCCGACTCCGCGCGGCCGACGTTCTCGCGTACAAGGCCCGCCGCGACGATCGGCTGGCTGGGGTAGACGCCATCGCCGAGGCTGACGCCGCAGCCGGCGTTCCGTACTGCTGAGCCACTCGCGGTCGGCGTCCGGTGTTGGTTGTCCTGGATGCTTGCGTCCTCTACCCACCATCACTTCGTGATCTGCTGCTGACGCTCGCCGCCCTCGATGCTTTCGACATCCGGTGGAGCGAGACGATCCTCGAGGAGCTGCGGCGCAACGTGGTCGCCGACAACCCCCAGGTGGACGCGGCTCGCTTCAGCGAACACACGCTCGCCGAGATGCGGAAGCACTTTCCGGAGGCAATGGTCACCGTCAGCCAGGCCGAGATCGGCACGCTCGACAATCATCCGAAGGACCGCCATGTGGCCGCAGTCGCAATGGCCGCGAGCGCCGACGCAATCGTGACGATCAACGTGAAGGACTTTCGCAGCCGGCTACTCGACAGCTCCGCTATCACGATCATCACACCGGGACAGCTCGTCGAAGAGGTGCTGGACCAAGCGCCCGAGCTGGTGAGCCATGCCCTTCGACGCATGTCCGCCCGGTGGACGAACCCCCCACGTTCGTCCTCCGAGATCGTCGAGCTCCTAGCCCGCCACCCGACGATGGCGACCGCGATCGGTCGTATCCGGCCGTAGTTGGCTCACGTCCCGCCGATCAAGCCGAGTAGGACGGCACCTCGGGGTCGATCCTGAGGACCCATCCCAACATCCATCCCAACATTTATGTGCCTTGGCGTCTCAACCCGTCTCTTGATTCCGGCCCATCGAGGCCCCGGCGAGTCCGGTGACCTGGGATAATGCGATATACCGGCACGGCGCGCGACCGGGCGACACTGCCGAGAAGTCACTTGTAATCGTCAGGTCGTGGGTTCGAGTCCCACCACCGGCTCTGTTATTTCCCTGTTCAGAGCAGATGTTCTGTCCAAACGCGCCGAACTTCGAACACGAGCCGCTCCGTGGAATCTCAAGAGTGGCGGCGAGGACACTCGTCGTTACAGGATCTCTCGCCGGGCGTACGGCTGGGAAGCCGACCGCTGGGGCGATGTAGCCCTCCATCCCGTTACTTTGCGGTCGGGTCGCGGACGCGCGACCCTGCGACCTTCGGAGGTGAAAGATGCCGTACGAGAAGGGCCCGGAGCTGTCGGGGGCGCGGCTTGAGGGTGCCGATTTCTCCAATGCCCGCCTACACGCGGCGAATTTCGAGGGAGCCAAGATCACCGACGCGTGGTTCTACAACGCTGACATCTCCGGCGACCTCGAAGGGCTCCGCCTGAACGGGGTCGAGGTGGCGCCACTCGTGGCGGCGGAGCGGGCTCGGCTGTTCCCGGAGCTCACACAACTGCAAGCGGCCGACCCTCAAAGCCTCGCCGAGGCGTGGGCGATGATCGAGGCCCTGTGGCAGGCGACCGTCTCCCGTGCGCTCGAGCTGTCCGAAGCGACGCTCAACGATCGCGTGGACGACGAGTGGAGCTTCGTCGAGACGCTACGGCACCTCGTGCTCGCGACCGACTGCTGGCTCCGGCGGATGGTGAAGGGGATGGCCCGGCCCTACCACCCCTGGGGGCTCGCAGGGTCGTGGCTCACCGATCCTGGTGTCTGGGGGCTCGAAACCGGCGCGGACCCGTCGCTGGACGAAGTCCTCGAAGTCCGTCGTGCCCGAATGGACGAGGTCGAGCACACGATCGCCGCCCTCACGCCCGAGGAGCTCGCCCGTGTTTGTGTTCCCCCGGACACGCCGGGTCATCCGACCCGGGAGCACACCGTCCTGGCGTGCCTCCACGTCATTCTCAACGAGGAGTGGGAGCATCACCGCTACGCGGTGCGCGACCTCACCGTTCTCGAAGAGCGCTGACGGATACGGGGCTGCGCCGGCCCTGCGGGCGTGTCGGGCCCTGGACCGGGTGCCAAGCATTCTGACGCCGATCTATCGCCAGCGTTGTACAGCCCGGCCGAGGGTCTCGCTCACCTCGATCCTGAGCAGCGGTGCCAGCGACGCCGCCGTGACCTCGCCGGAACCGACAGGATCGGAGGCGTGAAAGCAGTCCCAGAAGCGGACGAGTCCGTCCTCACCGTCGACGTCGAACACCTTTGCCACCAGCCGCTGCCATCGGTACTGGTACCAGACGTAGTTCAGCGGGCTCATCGGCTGATCCCCACCTGTGTAGTGGGCTTCGAGCTCTTCGAGGGTGCTGTAGCCGTTGGCGCGCATCCGAGCGCCGAGCCGGCGACTCTGGGCTCCCACGGTGGAGAGCACTTCAAGGGTGTTCAGACTTTCCCGCTGCCTCGTTGCTACGAAGGCGTGAAGGGCGAGGTTGGCGAAGATCTCGCCCAGCCAGAACGTCGGCAGCCTGAGATCTCCGAGCACTTGGAAGGCGTGGCCAAGCTCGTGGATCGTGACGAGGTCAAAGAATGGCTGCAGGTTCAGGCCACCTGCGCCGTCGGGGTACGTCTCGAGCAATCTCCTATAACCGCGCGGCGAGGCGTCCCGAATGTCCTGTCCTATTGCGATCCAGAAGTCTCCGCCTCCCGCCGGCATCACCACGATGCCAGGACGGATCTGACCGTCATCATCGTTGAAAAACGGCAGCCCGTAGGGTTGCCTGCTCTTCCAATCCGTCTCGTCGGCCACGATGACCGCGATGTCGGGCTCAACTCCTGAAAACAGACGACTGAAGTAGTCGTAGGCGTCAGTAGCGATGTCGGCAGCGGCACGCGCCCGTATCAGCGACCCGTCGCTGTAACGCACCTCGAACCTGTAGCCGCCGAGGCGAGCGAGCCCTGATCCCACTGCCATCTGCCGAAACCTAATGGTCAACCGCAGGTCGGATGGATCCTCCAGCGGCGCCGTTCGGCTGGCGCACGGGATGGCGGGCACGACGAGCGACACCGAGCAGGGCGACCGTGGAGCCCCGTCGGATCCATCCCCGGGCTGTCCGATTCGCTCTCATAAGCTCGGGGCCACTCGCGTCGAGGAGGCAAGGGCTATGGCGATGACGGAGGACCCAGCCGAGCAGCCCGCACAGCTTCCAACGTCCCGATCGCCAAAATCGGGGACCACGACTGAGGCCATGAAGAGCGCGGTCAAGAGTCCCACCGCCTTCGACCGCTTCGCCGACTGGGTGTCAGAGGCGATGGGGCGACCACTCAACATCGTCTTCTGGTTCATCCTGGTGGTTACCTGGACGCTGATCTTCGCCCTCGGGGGTCACAAGCTGTCGAGCGGGAGCTGGCTCCCGACGTGGTTCACGAGCCAGGGTTACAACTTCCCCCTCAACCTGATCACGACGGTCGCCGAGTTGTTCATCGGTTTCCTCGTCGCCACCGCCGCCAACCGGGCGCAGAATGCCCTGACGGCCTTGCTCGACAAGATCGATCTGCAGGAGCAGCAGATCGAAGCGACCGAGGCCAACATCGTCACCGAGTACTCGGAGTTCGCCTACGGGGACGGAGGGGGCATCAACTGCGGACCGCCGCTGCCGTGGTACACGAATCTGGAGAACCTGGCGCCGGCGGCCTGAGCCCCCGATCACCTCCCGTCGCCGGTGATCCGGCTGAGCACCCGACCTGGGGCGCCCGAGAGAGGCAACTTTGCGGCAGGTCTTGACCTCGGGTCTCGCGGCGTGAAGCATTGTGAAGGAATCTTTCCAATACTGAGGAGGCACCTTGACCCGATCGCGAGCCGCCTCACGACTCGTCGCCGCCGTCCCCATCGCCGTCGCTGTCTCCGTGGCATCGGCGAGCCTCCCGGCGGGGGCCGTGTCGGCCGCCGGCGTCAGGGCTGGCGTCCAGATTCGTACCGCATCGAGCCTCGCCGGTCCGCCAATTGTCATTCGCGTCGACCAAGTCGGCTTCCCGACCGCAGCCCCGAAGACAGCCGAGATCATGACGTCGACGCCGGAGCCGCACGGGGTGGCGTGGGAGCTCCTTCGCCTCGTCGGCAACGACTGGAGGCCGTCCGCCGTCGGGACGACGACCACGGACCTCGGGTCGTGGAACTCGCAGTACCGGTGGGTGTGGGAGGTGTCGGGTTTCTCGGGAGTGAGGCGGACGGGCCGCTACAAGCTCATCCTGGCCGGCGACCACTCCGTCTTCTCACCGACGTTCCAGATCGCTCCAGCCGCCGTGCTGTACGCCCAGGATCTCGCCAACGCCGTCTACTTCTACGAGAACGAGCAGGACGGGCCCGACTTCGTGCGGACGCCCCTGCGGAGCGCACCAGGCGACCTCAACGACGCCAGCGCCATGACTTACACGACGCCACACATGAACGGCAACGGCAACTTCATCGGCAGCCTGGCGGCCGATGCGACCGGCGTCACCATTGACGCCGACGGCGGCTGGTTCGACGCCGGCGACTACCTGAAGTTCGTGGAGACGACCAGTTATGTCGTCGCCATCATGCTGCAGGGGATCCACTCGTTCCCGGCTTCGATGGGGGCCGGCGCCCGAGCGAGCTTCGTCGGCGAGGCCCGCTTCGGGCTCGAGTTCCTTCAGCACATGTGGAACGAGAAGACCAAGACCCTCTACTACCAAGTGGGCATCGGCGAAGCCAACAGTTACTACTTCGGCGACCACGACATCTGGCGCCTGCCCCAGGCCGACGACACCTACATGGGGACGAACCCGCGCTACACCTACGTCCGGCACCCGCCGGTGTTCCGGGCCGGCCCACCCGGATCGGAGATCAGCCCGAACCTGGCGGGGCGGCTGGCGGCCGACTTCGCCTTGTGTTTCCGGGACTTCCGCACGAGCGATGCTCCCCTCGCCGACGGCTGCCTGCGCTCTGGCGAAACGATCTTCGCCCTCGCCGGCACGCACTGGCACGGCAAGCTCCTCACGACTGCGCCCTGGGACTTCTACCCGGAGACGACGTGGCGCGACGACATGACCCTCGGAGCGACGGAGCTGTCGCTGGCGGTGGCCGAAGGAGCGGCCGCCCATGACCTCCCGGCCGGCCTGCTCGTAACTTCGGCCGCTACCTACCTGGTCAAGGCCGGCGGCTTCGCCCGCACCTTCATCAACGGGAGAAATGCCGTCTCGGACACGCTGAACCTCTACGACGTGAGCGCCCTGTCCGACTACGAGCTGGATCTCGCCATGAGCTACGAACACGACGACGCCATCGCCGTGACCAGTGCCCAGCTGCTCGGCAACCTGCAGGCACAGATCGAGAAGGGCATCGCAACGGCTGCGACGGACCCTTTCCGTTTCGGGTTTGCCTGGGACCAGTGGGATACCACGACCCACGGCGCCGGTCTCTCGGTGATGGCCAACGAATACGACGCCCTCGTCCACCGTCCCGTGTATGCCTGGTGGGCGCAGCACTGGCTCGATGACATCCTCGGCTCCAACGCATGGGACGTCACCCTCATCGTCGGCGACGGCACGCGCTTTCCTCACTGCATGCAGCACCAGATTGCCAATCTCGTCGGCTCGCTCGACGGACGACCCCCGGTCCTCGCCGGGGCGGCCGTCGAAGGGCCGAACTCGTTTGCGGCGACCGGCACCGTGGCGAACATGCGGGCCTGCAACACGGCCGGAATCGCTCCCGGGGCGCCCTTCACTGCATTCAACGGGCACGGCGCCGTCTATGAGGACAACGTCGTCTCCTACTCGACGAACGAGCCGGCCATCGACCTCACGGCGCTGACACCCCTCGCGTTTGCATGGCAGATCGCCGTCGCCGGCGGGTTGGCAACCGCCCCGGCCGCCTGAGCCGGCGGCGCCGGTTCGGGCTCCTTGTGGCACCTTTCGGGAGGGACGTCCGGGGTCCCGGCCCCGTGCTCAGCGGTAGTTGCGAGGGATGCGGAACACACCGCGGCGCGGCGGCGCCGCGCCATTGCCGTCGGCGGCGGCACCGTTCGACTCGACGCCGTCGCCGGCCGCCGCTCGAGCGCCGAGGGTGCTGCGGTCGACCGCCTCGTAGGCAGGAGAACCGATGACGGCGGGCAGGACGACGCTGACATCGAGCGGTACCGGCAGGAACTCGGGCGGACTATCGCCGGGCCGCGTCTCGGACCGCACCGTCGAGTAACCACCCTCTTCCGAGCGCATGACGATGTTGTGCACCTTCGTCTTGCCGCCGCCCGGCGTGGCCTGCAGCTCGCGGCAGATCTTGAGGGCGACCGGGTAGGTGATCGCCGGCACGACGAACACGAGGATCTGGAACGAGGTCAGTACCGAGTTGAGCGATACCGAGAGGTAGTTGGCAAGGACGTCGGTGGCGCTCGCCCCGAACAGCACGAAATAGAAGCTGAAGACGGCGGCCCCGAGGGCGGTGCGTTTCGGTCGGTCTCGAGGACGGTCGAGCAGCTGGTGATCTTCCCGGTCGCCCGTGAGCCGGGCCTCGATGAACGGCCACAGCATGAGCACCGTGAAGGTGATGCCCGGTAAGACGATCGCCGGCCAGAGAGCGTTCGGGAAGATCACCCGGCCGCCGATCACGGTCTGCCAGTGCGGCATGATCCGCAGCCCTCCGTCCAGCCAGCCCATGTACCAGTCCGGCTGGACGGCGTAGGTGACGACGTAGGGGCGGTACGGCCCGTACAGCCAGATCGGGTTGATCTGCACGGCGGCGCCGAGAATTGTCGTCACGGCTGCCACGAGGAAGAGGAAGCCGTTCGTCTTGGCGATGAACGTCGGCCACATCGGTGCTCCGACGACGTTGTGCTCCGTCGCGCCGTGACCCTTGAACTGTGTGTGCTTCTGGCGCACGAGCAAGGTGAGGTGGGCGCCGAGGAGGCCGGCGATGATGGCCGGCAGGATGAGCACGTGGATGATGAAGAAGCGCGGGATGAGGGCAGTGCCCGGGAACGAACCACCGAAGAGGAAGTTGGCGAGGTAGGGGCCAACGAGGGGAAGGGTTTCGAGGATCGAGTAGGAGATGCGGATGCCCGTGCCGGAGACGAGGTCGTCGGGCAGCGAGTAACCGAGGAAACCGTTGAAGATCGCCAGGATCAACATGTTCATGCCGATGATCCAGTTGATCTCACGTGGCCGGCGGAAAGCTCCGGTGAAGAAGACACGCGCCATGTGGACCACGATGGCCCCAACGAAGATGTTGGCGGCCCAGTGGTGCATCTGTCGCATGAGCAGGCCGGTTCGCACGCTGAAGCTCAGGTTGATCGTCGAGAGGTACGCCTCCGACATGTGCACGCCGTCGAGCGGCAGATACGGCCCGTGGTAGACGACGTCAGTGGAGGACGGCACGAAGTACAGCGTGAGAAAGACGCCCGTTGCCAGCAGGATGACGAAGGAATAGAGGGCGATCTCGCCGATCATGAAGGACCAGTGGTCGGGGAAGATCTTGTTGACCATCTTCCGGCCACCGCCGGAGATGTTCAACCGGTTGTCCATCCAGTCGTAGAGGCCGTTAATCACGGCGCCACCAGAAGCTCGGCCCGACGGGCTGGTCGTAAGGCTTCTGCGCTCGCAGATAACCGTCGGCGTCGATGTAGAGGGGGAGCTGGGGCAACGGTCGGGGAGCCGGGCCGAAGACCGGTACGGCGTCCTTTCCCGGGCCGACATCGAAGAGCGACTGATGGCAGGGACACAGCAGCTGGTGCGTCTGCTGCTGGTAGAGGCCGATCGGGCATCCGGCGTGCGTGCACACCTTCGAGAAGGCCATGTAGCCGATCGGGCTCCAAGTCTCGCGGCCTGGGGCGGTCACGATGTCCTTGGTTCCCTGGCGGACCAGCATCGTCTGAGAGAGCGGGCCGCCGGCGTCGCCCTCGGGGAAGACCGTGAGCATGCCTCCCGGCTCGACGTCGTCTTGTGACACCTTCGTGCCGTCGATCTTCACGAGGAAGGAGTCAACGTGCCAGGTGGTCGCCTGCGAGAACTGCTTCGGGAGCGGGCCGAGCGAGCGGATGAGCGGGAACATGACCACGACGCCGAAGACAGCACCGGCCGCTCCGAGGATCTTGGTGAGAAACGTCCGCCGCTCCACGACGACCTTCCCGCGGGTCGAGAAGTCGCTGATGATCCGGTCCTTCTCGGCCTGCGTGGGGACCATCGAGTGGCGGGACTCCGAGAAAGGTCCCCGCGGCATGAGGTACTTGCCCCACGCCACCATTCCCGTCCCGAGCCCCAGAAACCCGACCCCGAGCGTGATCCCCAGCCAGAAGTTGCTGGCCGCCACCCAGTAGGCCGCGCCGAAACCGATGAAGCCGGCCAGCCCGAGGAGGAAGGTGAGGGCCACGAGCAGCTCGACTTCGCGTGGGTTGGCGGCTGCCACCTGGAACTGCTCGGCATCGAGGCGGATGGTGACGGGCGTGGCCTCGCCGTGGTTGTCGCCGGTGGGGGCGGTCACGCCGACGGGGTCCTTTCTGCGAGCTCGGGTTTCTTCGGGGTCGTGCCCGGAGCCGTGATCTCAGTCCCAGCTGGGACCGCCGCCATCTCGGGGGTTCTGGTCTCACGCATCGGCGATGCCCCCGGCGTCGCTGTCGCTGCTGTCGCTGCCATCGCTGACGGCACCATCAGCATCGAGGGAACCATCGTCGTCACCGTGCTCATCTTCGCCGCCGTCGTGCTCGTGGTCGTCGCGGTCGCGGCCGGTACGGTCGCCGACCCAGTAGGCGGCGAGCAGACAGACTCCGACCCCCACGAACAAACCGATGAAGCCCTCCGCGACCGGGCCGACGCCGCCGAGCCCGATACCGCCGATGTTCGTCGGGTGCTTGATGTACTTGGTGACGTACAGCACGACGTCGAGCGCCTGCTGGTTCGTGATGTCGCCGGGCCCGAAGCGGGGCATGTTCTGCGGGCCGGTGCGGATCGCCTCGAGAACTTCTGTCGGGGTCGCGCCATGCAGGGACGGGGCGTGTACACCGCTGGCGAGGGCGTCACCGGCGCCGGTGATCGTGTGGCACGGGGCGCAGTTGAGCGAGAAGAGGAAGAAGCCGTCGGCCGCATTTGCCGTCTTGAGCGGGATGTTCGTGGGAACCGGCACACCGCCCGGCTTGAGCGAGACGATGTACGCCACGATGGCGTTGATCTGGGCGCGGGTGAAGTAGACGGGCTTGGCTTCGGGTTGGGTCTGCGGCGTCCGGAGCGGCATCCAGCCAGCCGAGAGCCATAAGTCGACAGTGGCGCCACCCACCCCGAGCAGCGGCGGCCCGAGCGGCGGTGCACCCTCGGCGTCACCTCCGTGACAGGTTGAGCACGTCTGGGAGAAGAGGATGCGACCTTCGGCGATGATGCCCTTGTTCGTGAGATTCGTGAGGGCGGTCAGCTTCATCCCCGGGTTCTGCATGGCCGCCGACGATGCCGGAACGTGGTCGCGACCGATCACGAAGGTGCCGAGCGCCGCCGCGAGCACGATCACGGCGAAGGGGATGAGGAATCTGCGAAGGAGGCGCAAGCTCAGATCACCTTAGGAAAGAAGGAACAGCGCGCTGAACAGACCGATCCACATGATGTCGACGAAGTGCCAGTAATAGCTGACTCCCTGGTAGACGGCGGTCTCCCCGGGGTCGTTCTTGCCGCCGGCAAGCCGGCCGAGGAGGGCGATCATGGCAACGAGCCCGAGGAGCACGTGGAGGCCGTGCAGACCGCTCATGATGAAGAAGAGCGACTGGTAGGCGTTGTTCTTCGGGCTGAACCCGAGCGTCTTCCACTCGTAGGCCTGGTTGCCGAGGAAGGCGGCGCCGAGGATCAGGCTCGTGAGTATCCACGCCTTCGCCTTCTTGTAGTCGCCCTTTTCCTGTGCCCATACGCCGAACTGCATCGTCGGGCTGGAGGCCAGCAGGATGACGGAGAAAATGCCGGCCTGGATCGTGTCGAGCTTGGTACCGGGCGGTGGCCAGTGAACCGCCGCAGACCGGATCGTGAAGAAGGCGGCGAAGAGGCCGCTGAAGAACATGAATTCGGAGCCGAGCCAGATGATGACGCCGACGGCCAGCAGCTGCGGCCGCTCCGCGACCGGGTGGCCGTGCGGGCGTGATCGCTCGAGGGCTGCCGTGGCGTCTGCCATGGGCCATTTCTTAGCCGATGCACTGAGCGAGGCACCAGACAAGCAGGTTGACTCGTTGGCGCCGGCGGCGGGACGCGAACCGGCGGCGCCGGTCCGCCGACCTCTGGGAGGGTGGGCCTGGCCGCCTGAGCTGGCCGCCGGCGGAGCGGGCCGCCAATTCGCCCCTATGCGCCGGTTTGGCGGCGCGGGTGGTGGCCGCCGGCGGAGGCCGGCCCTTCCGGGGCGCACGTGTCGGGATATGGTCGCGGCGTGGCCGTCGGCGAAGCGTTTCTGCGAGCCTGCCGGCGAGAGCCCGTGCCCCGCACGCCGGTCTGGTTCATGCGCCAGGCCGGCCGGGCCCTTCCCGAGTACCGGGCGCTGCGAGCAGACGGAAACATCCTCGACGCCATCGCCTCACCGGAGCTGGCGGCCGAGCTGACGCTCCAGCCGGTACGGCGCTATGGCGTCGACGCCGCCGTCTTGTTCTCCGACATCGTCGTGCCCCTCGTTGCCATCGGTGTGGGCATCGACATCGTGCCTGGCCGCGGGCCTGTCCTCGCCAGTCCGTTCCGGGACGACCGTGATCTGGACCGCTTGCGGCCGCTCGAGGCCGAGACCGACCTTGCCCACATGATGGCGACCATCAAGCTCCTCATCGGCGAGCTCGAGGTTCCCCTCATCGGCTTCGCCGGGGCGCCCTTCACCCTCGCGAGCTACCTCATCGAGGGCGGGCCCTCTCGCACCTTCGGCCTGACGAAGCGGCTCATGCACGCCGAGCCGCTCGTCTGGCACGAGCTCGTCGATCGCCTCGCCGGCATCTGCCTGGCGTCGCTGCGTGCCCAGGTGGAAGCGGGCGCTTCCGCCATCCAGCTCTTCGACAGCTGGGCCGGCGCCCTGGCTCCCGACGAGTACGCCGAGTTCGCCCTTCCCTCGTCCCGGCGCATCCTCGAGGGTCTCGCCGATCTCGGGGTGCCACGCATTCACTTCGGCGTCGGGACGGGCGAGCTCCTCGGGCTCATGGGCCGGTCCGGCGCCGACGTCATCGGCGTCGACTGGCGGGTGCCCCTGAGCGTCGCCGCCGAACGGGTCGGCCCGGGCCTTGCTCTGCAGGGCAACCTCGACCCGGCCATCTGTCTGGCACCGGTCGAGGTCGTGAACCAGGCGGCCGTGAAGGTCCTCCATGAGGCGGAGGGCCTCGCCGGCCACATCTTCAACCTCGGCCACGGCGTCCTCCCCGAAACCGACCCCGGTGTCCTCACCGCCGTCGTCGAACTCGTCCACGAGCGCACGCAACAGGAACTGGCGGCTCCGGCGGAGTGAGTGCTCCCGGCCCGCTTGGGGTCCTCCTCATGGCGTACGGGACGCCGGCGCGGCCCGAAGACGTCGAGGCCTTCTACACCGACGTCCGCCGCGGCCGCCCGCCGAGCCCCGAGCAGCTCGCCGACCTGAAGCGTCGCTACGACGCCGTCGGCGGCATCTCGCAGCTCTCAGCGCGTACCGCCGAGCAGGTGGCCGGCGTGCAGGCGGCCCTCGACACGCTGGCCGCAGGTGGCTTCCGGTGCTTTTACGGCACCAAGCACTCGGAGCCGTCGATCGAGGAAGGCGTCGCCGCCATGGCCGCCGCCGGCATCGACCGGGCCGTCGCCCTCGTGCTGGCGCCGCACTACTCGGTCGGCAGCGTCGGCGAGTACCTCGCACGTGCTTCCCGTGCGGCCGAGTCGCACGGCATCGCGCTCGTAACCATCGAGGGATGGCACGATCACCCCGTGCTGATCGACCTACTCGCCGAGCGGGTGCGATCCGCCTTTGCCTCCATTGGTGCGCAACTCTCCGATGCGGCCGTCGAGCTGCTCGTGACCGCCCACAGTCTTCCGATCCGAATCATCGAGGGCGGGGACAGCTACGACCGGCGCCTCCAGGCCACCGCCGAGCTCCTCGTCGCCGCCACCGGCGCCGCCAGCTGGCGCGTGTGCTGGCAAAGCGCCGGCCGCACGCCCGAGCCGTGGCTCGGGCCGGACGTGCTCGAGGTCCTGCGCGCCCTCCCGGCCGAAGGCAAGACCGGGGCCGTCGTCTGTGCCGCCGGCTTCACGTCCGACCACCTCGAGGTCAGCTACGACCTCGATATCGAGGCGAAGGCGGTGGCCGAGGGTCTCGGGCTTCGTTTTGCCCGCACGGCATCGCTCAATGCCGATCGGCGCCTCTGCGAGGCGCTGGCGGGGCTGGTCATCGGTGCCGTAGCGGGTGGCGCGGCGACGTGAGCCGCTACGTCGTCATCGGCGGAGGAGTGAGTGGGCTGGCGGCTGCGCGCCTGCTCGCCGGCGCTCCGGGCGTGAGCGATCCCCTCGAGGACGGCGCGAGCAACGGCGGGACGGGGGCGGAGACCGAGACCGGGACCGCCGGCACCGAGGTGATCATCCTCGAGGCCTCCGAGCGCCTCGGCGGCAAGGTGCTCACTGCCGATGCCGCCGGCGCGCTCGTCGAGCTCGGGCCGGACCAGTTCCTGCGCCGCGACCCGAGTGCAGAACGCCTCTGCCGCCTGCTCGGCCTCGGCGACGACCTCGTCGCGCCCGGTGCCGGGACTGCGGCCGTCGTCGCCTACGGGCTCCCACGCCAGCTGCCGGCGGGACTCGTGCTCGGCATCCCCACCGACCTCGACGCCCTGGCCGGCAGTGGCATCGTCAGCGACGCCGCCGTCGGGTACGCCCGCGGCGATGCGGAGCGTCCCGGGGTCGTGATCGAAGCCGCCGATGTCGGCCTCGACCGCTCGGCGAGCCGCCACACGGAGCGTTCCGCCGGCGCCGTCCTGCGGCCTCGCCTCGGCGACGAAATCGTGGACCGCCTCGTCGACCCGCTCATCGGCGGCATCAACGCCGGCAGCATCGACAATCTTTCGCTTGGCATCGTCGCCCCCCAGATCGCCCGTGCGCTCGTTGGCCATCACGACGTCATCGCCCCGCTGGCCGCGTTGGCGCCGGCTCCCGAGTCACCGCTCGGTCCCCGCCCGTCACCCTTTCTCGGCCTCGCCGGCGGCCTCGGCCGCCTCGTTCGCGCCGTGGAGGAGGAGCTGGACGGGCTCGGCTGTGAACGTCGCCTCGGGTGTGCCGTGCTGGGGATCCGGCGGGCACCGGGGGGTGGTTTCGTTGTGGAGAGCTCCGACGGCGAGCTCACCGCCGACGGAATTGTGCTGGCGATTCCAGCCGGCCCTGCGGCCAACCTCCTCGCCGAAGTCGCTCCGGCAGCCGCTGACCTGCTCGGAGCGGTCACCTACGGATCGGTCGCCGTCGTCACCCTCGCCTATGACGAGCCGGCGCCGGCCGCCTTCGGAGGTTGGACCGGTGTGCTCGTGCCCCGCGTCGAGGGCACCGTGATGACAGCGCTCACCCTGTTGAGCCAGAAGTGGCCCTGGATGGCCGGCGCCAGCCCGGCCGGCATGCTGCTGCGGGTGTCGGCCGGGCGCCACCTGGACGATCGCATCGACGAGCTCGACGACGCCGAGCTCACACGCACGGTTGAGGCCGAGCTCGCCAAGGTGACGGGCATCTCGGCGAGGGCGACGGACCACCACGTCCAGCGCTGGCGCGGGGCGCTCCCCCAGTACGTGCCGGGCTACGCCGCCGACATGGCGTCGGTGAGCAGCTCCCTGGCACAAGCGGGCGGCGTCGGCCTCGCCGGCGCTGTGCTCGGAGGGATCGGGCTGCCCGCCTGCATCACGAGCGGGGAACGGGCCGCCGCAACGGTGAAGGCCCTCGTCGCGGCCTCGCGATGAGGCGCCTCCGAGCTCGGCTGCACGTGCTCGGCGCCCTCGCCGGCGGCGCTCTCGTCGGTGTCTCGCTCCCACCGATCGGCGAGTGGCCGATGGCAGTCATCGGGGTCGCGGCCATCGCCTGGGCACTGGGAGGTCGCTCGCTCCGCAGCCGGCTCGGTCTCGGGATGCTGGCCGGGATCGGGCAGTTCTCCATCTCGCTCGCCTGGGCAATCCAGTTCAACACGGGCGGGTACATCGCCCTCGTGCTCGTCGAGTCTCTCTTCATCGCCGTCGCCTGTGTGCTCGTGCCGCCGGGGAGAGGACGGCTGCCGGCCTTGACCGGAGCTCTGGTCCTCGCCGAGTTCGCCCGCGAGAGCTGGCCGTTCGGCGGCCTTCCCCTCGGCGGTCTCGCCCTCGGGCAGATGGGCGGACCCATCGGGGCGACGGCGCGGATCGGTGGACCGCTCCTGGTGGTCGGCGTGACCGTGCTCGCCGGAGCCGCCATCGCTGCGGCCCTGCCGCAGCAGTCCGCCACGGCGGCGGCAGGCTCGGCCGGCGCCACAGCTACCGGCGCCGGAGCCACCGGCGCCGCCACCGCCCAGGCCCCGCCGGCGGCCGAGTCGCACCGGACCTGGCGGCGGGCGCCGAAGACGCGGCGGAAACCGAAGTCGCAGCGGAAGTCCAACGCGAGGGCCCGCAGGGCGGCGGCCGCCAGCAAGGCAAGAGCGACGGGAGCCACCAGCCGCCTCGGTGCCCGAGTTGCTGCGATCGCCGGCATCGCCGTCACAGCGGCCATCTCGGTCGCCGGCATCTTCGGGCCGAACGGGGCGAACGGGGCGGGCGGGGCGCGACCCACGATGGCAGCGAACAACACGCCCATCCGTGTCGCCATCGTGCAGGGCGGCGGCCAGCGCGGCCTCGACCAGCTGCAAGTGCCGCCCTCGGTCGTCTTCGCCGCCGCCGTGAACGCCACGCGACTCGTTCCCGCCGGCGTGCAACTGATCTTGTGGCCGGAAGATGTCGTGGGGCTGAACGTGCCCTTTGTCGGGTCGAGCGCGGAAAGGACCATGGCAGCCATCGCCCGCAGCCACCACGCCACCCTCGTCGGCGGCGTCACCTATCCGGTCGACGCCACGCAGTTCCGCAACGAGATCGTCGCCTTCTCACCGGGGGGAGCCCTCGTCGCCACGTTCGAGAAGGTGCACCGAGTGCCGTTCGGTGAGTATGTGCCGGATCGAGGTTTCTTCAAACATCTCGCCAATCTGAAGGACATTCCCCGCGACGCCATCGCCGGCCACGGCTCGGGCATGATGGCCACGCCCATCGGGCGGGCGGCCGTCCTCGTGTCCTACGAGGTCTTCTTCGCCAACCGCGGCCGATCGGGCGTGCGGGCCGGCGGCAGGATCATCTTCGTGCCGACGAATACGTCGTCGTACACGAGCGAGCAGGCACCGTCGCAGGAGATCGCCGCCAGCCGGCTGCAGGCGATCGAGGAGGGCCGCTTCGTGCTGCAGGCGGCACCGACCGGCTACAGCGCCGTCGTCGACAATAAGGGCAACGTGTTGCAGGCAACGCCGCTCTCGAGCCGGGCGATCCTCACCGCAACGGTCCCGCTGCTGAGCGGGGCCACCTGGTACGAGCGCTTCGGCGACGAGCCGGTCTTGCTGGCGTCGCTGGCGCTCGTGGCGGCCGGATGGCTACTTGCCCTCAGCCGCCGGAAGCTCCGTCGAGCGAGTCAACCCCGGCATCGCCGAACGTCGCCATCGAGCTGAGGACGCGGGCGGCCGCCCGGACACACGGCAGGGCGAGGCAGGCGCCTGTTCCCTCGCCGAGTCGCAACCCGAGGTCCAGAACCGGCTCGAGCCGAAGGAACTGCAGGGCAACCGAAGCGCCCGGCTCCGTCGATCGGTGGCCGGCGATCAGGTAGTCGACCGACGCCGGGGCAATCCGGCTGGCGACGAGGGCGCCGGCGAGTGCGATGACACCGTCCACGATGACAGGCACGCGGGCCGCTGCTGCCCCGATGACGAAGCCCGCCAACGCCGCGATCTCCAACCCACCCACCTGGGCCACGAGGTCGCGGCCGGAAGCACTCGCAACATCGCGGCCGCTCAACCCGAGGGCAGCAGCGGCCCGCTCGAGGCCGCGGGAGATGGCGGATACCTTGAGCTCGAGTGCCTCGTCGGAAATGCCGGTGCCGCGCCCGGTCACGTCGGCGACCGACCGGCCGGTGATGGCAGCGATGAGCGCCGCCGACGGGGTCGTGTTGCCGATGCCCATGTCGCCGGTGACGAGGCAGTCGGCGCCTTCGGCCAGCAGCTGGACGGCGGTGAGGGCGCCGACCTCGAGGGCGCTGTCGGCCTCGGCCGTGCTCATCGCCGGCTCGACGGCGAGGTTGCTCGTTCCCGGGCGTACCTTGGCGCTGCGGAAGCCGGCCGCCGTCGCTGCCGTGCCGGCGCCAGCGTCTCCATCAGCGTCGAGGCCGGGAATCGGTGTGGCTACCCCGACGTCGACGACGACGACGCGGGCGCCGACCTCGCGGGCGATGACGTTGATCGCCGCCCCGCCGGCGAGAAAATTCGCCACCATCTGGGCGGTGACCGCCTGTGGCCAGGGCGTGACGCCCTCGCTCAAGACGCCGTGGTCGCCGGCGAAGACCGCCACGACTGGACGGACGGGCACCGGCGGCGGGCACCGTCCGGAGATCGCTGCCAACCGCTCGCCGAGAGACTCCAGGCGGCCGAGCGAACCGGCCGGCTTCGTCAGTCGTTCCTGACGCTCGCGGGCGGCAGCTGCCGCGGCGGCGTCAGAAGGTACGAGGCGCCCGAGGGCCTCGTCGAGGGCGCTCAGTGGGAGGGATCGACCGGAACGAGGGCCGGCTCAGGCGAGGCGGTCGGGGATGCAGCTGCTGCCGGAGCTGCAACGGTCTCGGCGGTATCGGCGTCGATGACGGCAGCGTCGGTGGAGCCGTGAGTGCCGGCACCGAAGAGGAACTTGTTGAGGATCGAGTACCGCGCCACCCAGATCAAGGCGTAGGAGAAGAGGTTGGCGAGGTGGACGATCAGGTTCTTCACGTCCGCCGAGGGCGAGATGCGGTCGGCGTTCTTGGCGGCGACGCCCACGATGAGCGTGGAGAGGATCAGCCCGACGAGGGCGATGATCCAGAACGGCATGACCTCTTTCCACAGGTGCGACTTGCCGCGCTTGCCCCAGGTCCAACGGCGGTTCAAGTAGTACGCCGGCACCGTCGAGATGCACGTGGCCACCACGTTCGCGCCCATGGCGGTATCGAGCACGTGCGGGTAGAAGATGAACAGCATCGTCTGGGACACCGCGGTGGCAATGAGGGAAACCGTCGCGAACTTCCAGATCCGTGTGAAGTGAGGGCTCGCACGGAACGCGCGGTATCGGCCGATCAGGGACGACATGTGACAAGTCTATCGTCTGGACCGTGAACGAAGCCCTCATCGACCTTGTCAATCTGCTCGATCTCGAGGTCATCGAGGTGAACATTTTCCGCGGATCGCACCTCGACGAGACCCGCCAGCGGGTCTTCGGCGGCCAGGTCGCCGCCCAGTCGCTCGTGGCGGCGGGCCGCACGGTGGAGCGGGGCCAGGTGCACTCGCTCCACAGCTACTTCCTCCGCCCCGGCGACCCGAACGTCCCGATCCTCTACGAGGTGGACCGCATCCGCGACGGGCGCTCGTTTACGACCCGCCGGGTCGTCGCCATCCAGCACGGCAAGGCGATCTTCAACCTGCAGTGCTCGTTCCACACCGACGAGGAGAGTCTCGTCCACGAGGTTGCGATGCCCGAGGCACCCGATCCCGAAACCCTCCCCACCCTGCAGGAGCGGTTCAAGGGTATGGCGGAGCGGTGGGAGGGTTTCTTCGATCGGCCAAGACCGATCGACCAGCGCTTCGTCGGGGAGGTCCCCTGGATGCGGACGAGTCCCCTCGATCCGGACGCTCACCAGCAGGTGTGGTTCCGAGCCGACGGCAAGCTCCCCGACGACCCCCTCCTTCACGCCGCCGTCGTGACGTATGCCTCCGACATGACCATGTACGACGCCATCTTGCACCGGCATCGCATCCGTTGGGAGGACGACAACTTCATGGGCGCCAGCCTCGACCACTGCATGTGGTTCCACCGGCCGTTCCGGGCCGACGACTGGCTCTTCTTCGACCAGGAGTCGCCGACCGCCTCCGGCGCCCGCGGCATCGCCCGTGGGCTGCTGTTCTCGCGGGCCGGCGATCTCGTCGTGAGCGTCGTGCAGGAGGGCCTCGTCAGGATCGGCACGTCGCGCTCGTGATGCTTGCCGCCACAGCCCACCACCGAGCTGCCTTCATCGCCGTCTTCACGGTCTTCGTGGTGCTGTGCCTGGTGCTGATCTTCTTCGTGATCCGTTTCGCCGTGAAGCTCGACCGCACTGGCAAGGCGGCGGCGGCTGCGGCTGCGTCCC
This sequence comes from Acidimicrobiales bacterium, assembly GCA_049510975.1. Classification (GTDB taxonomy): domain Bacteria; phylum Actinomycetota; class Acidimicrobiia; order Acidimicrobiales; family Bog-793; genus JAKACA01. The sequence goes on along the minus strand of JBEKYM010000033.1, from coordinate 19,241 downwards.
GGCAGGCACGTCGACGCCGGCGGCCGCCTCAGGTCTGATCCCTGCCGACCGCGAGCAGCCGTTCAGTGGCAGAGGGCGCCAACAGATCCGATCAGACGACGCCGCCTCGACGGCTCTCGCGCACGACGCCGAGCAAGGCGGTGACACCGAGAACGAAGCCGATCGTCGCCGTCCACAACCCGAACACCAGCGACAAGCCGATAGCCGCAGCGCCGACGCCGAGCACGAAGGGCCAGATGCTCGTGGAGGGAAACGCCGCCACGACGCCGGCCCCGTCCGCACGCGTGGCATTCGGGTCGTCCTCCGGGCGTGGCTTCATGCGCCGCGACCACCAGAAGTAGTACCCACCTGGGAAGAAACCCAGCATCATCGCTCCGAGCAGCATCAGGGTGCCGCTCGTTTCGTAGCTCAAGAACCAGTAGGCGAGGCACACCAGCCCGAAGAACGCCCCGATGAACAACAGGACGTACGCCTCGACCTTCACTCGGCACCTCCTCCGGTGACGCCGTCGCCGCCGTGGTCGGGCGAGACGATCCGCACGCTCGACGACCCGACGCCGACCGGCTCCCGCGGCGCCGCCTGGTGGCCGCCATGGGCGTCGATGCTGAGGTGCTCAGGGTGGTTGTAGTCCCACACCGGCCGCTCGGAGCGGATCGGTGGGATCCAGTAGAAGTTGTGGTGGGGCGGCGGCGATGACGTCGCCCACTCGAGGGTGTGGGCGTCCCAGGGGTTGTCCCCCGAGGCGACGGGCTTGCGCCACGAGACCCAGAAGTTCCACAGCGTGAGGGCGACCGAGATGAAGAGCAGGTAAGCACCGCCGGTCGAGATCTGGTTGAGGAACTGCCAGCCCGTCTCCGGCCCGTACTCGGCGACGCGCCGTGGCATGCCGTGCAGCCCGACGATGTACTGGGGAACGAACGTCACCCAGAACCCGACGAACATGAACCAGAAGCTCGCTCTGCCGAGGCCTTCCCGCGTCATCCGCCCGGTGAACTTCGGATACCAGAAGTAGAGGCCGGCGAAGCCTCCGAAGACGGCACTGCCGAACAGCACCTCATGGAAGTGGGCGACGACGAAGTAGGTGTCGTGCACGGCGAAGTCGATCGGCGGGGAGGCCAGCAGGATGCCCGTGACGCCCCCGAAGAGGAACACGATCAAGAAACCCACGGCGTACAGCATCGGCGTGTCGAACTTGATCGACCCTCGCCACATCGTGCCGATCCAGTTGAAGAACTTCACCCCCGTCGGCACAGCGATCAGGTAGGTCATGAAGGAGAAGAACGGCAGCAGCGCCGTGCCCGTCGTGAACATGTGGTGAGCCCACACGCTCGTCGAGAGGGCGGCAATCGAGATCGTGGCGAACACCATTCCCTTGTAACCGAACACCGGCTTGCGGGAGAACGTCGCCAGCACGTCGGTGACGATCCCGAAGTAGGGCAAGGCGAGGATGTAGACCTCCGGATGGCCGAAGAACCAGAAGAGGTTCTGCCAGAGCACGGGGACACCGCCCCCCGAGACGGTGAAGATATGGCTTCCAATATGCCGGTCGCACCAGAGCATGATCATGGCGGAGGCGAGCACGGGGAAGGCGATGAGGATGAGGATCGCCGTCACGAGCATGTTCCAGGTGAAGATCGGCAGCCGGAACATGGTGAGACCAGGGGCGCGCAGATAGAAGACCGTGGCGGCGATGTTCACCCCGGTGAAGATGGCCGAGAAACCGGTCAGCAGCAACGCCACGATCCACATGTCCGGGCCCGCCCCCGGCGTGTTCGTGACGTTGGAGAGCGGTGCGTAGGAGACCCAGCCGAAGTCGGCCGCCCCGCCGGTGGTGAGGAAGCCGCTCACCATGATGAGACCACCGCCGAGGTAGAGCCAGTAGCTGAGGGCGTTCAACCGGGGGAAGGCCATGTCCGGGGCGCCGCACTGCAGCGGCACGATGAAGTTGGCGAGGCCACCGAAGGCGAACGGCCCGGCGAACAGGTAGAGCATCAGGCTGCCGTGCATCGTGAACAGCTCGTTGTAGAGGTGCTGGCTCACGAGCGTGTTGTCCGGTGAGGCGAGCTGGGTGCGCATGATCATGGCCATCGTCCCGGCCATGCAGAAGAACACGAGCGAGGTGATCGTGTAGCTCTTGCCGATCACTTTGTGGTCCGTCGAGGTCAGCCACTTCAGGATCCCGGTCGGGCCGTGCTCCTCCTCGTGGGCGGGCTCGATGGCGATCGACGGGTTGGCAGCGATGGTCACGGCGAGGTCACGGTCTTGACGGCGCTGGCGACTGAGGTTGAGGAAGTCAGCTTCTGCTCCTGTTGGGAGAACCAGGCTTGGAACTGAGCGGGGGATTCGACCTTCACGCTGAAGAGCATCTCGGAGTGGTACAGGCCACAGTACTGGGTGCACTGCCCGGGGAAGATGCCGGTCGTGTTCGTCGTGAACTCGAAGGAGTTCGTGACTCCGGGCTGGGCGTAGCGGCTGAAGTTGAACGCATGGACGTAGAAGCCGTGGATGACGTCATCTGACCGCAGGAAGATGCGCACGTTGGCGTCATTCGGGAGGACGAGCTGCGGGTAAATCCCCGACGTGTAGGGCTGGGCGAGGGCTGAGCCCGCCGCCCCGAGGGTCGTCTGGATCGTGACACAGTCCTGCGGCGACGCCTGGCAGTTCACGTTCGGGTTCGGGCCGGGCTTGGAGTACTGGAACTCCCAGCCCCACTGGTACCCCGTGACGTTGACGATCACGTTCGCCGGCTTCAAGACGTCGTCGATGTTGTTCTCGACGACGAAAGTGAACCCGAAGATGACGAGCACCATGAGGAGCGGGATGAGCGTGTAGGTCACCTCGAGGCCGATGTGCTCCTGGAATTGCTTCGGCATGGTGTCGTTCGTGCGCCGGTAGCGGAAGATCGCCCAGAAGATGAGCGCCCACACGAAGACGGCGACGGCGATGCCGGCGACCATCATCCAGAACCACAGGCGAAACTCGAGGTTGGACTGCGAGGTGACGCCCTTCGTCTGTCCGAAGCGGACGTTGCAACCCGTGAGCACGAGGGCGAGCCCGGCGACGGCCGCCACCGGCGCCAAACGGCGCCGTCGGTGCGGAGACGAGACCGGCGGTCGGAGTCGGCGGGGCATCGCTGCGACATTAGTCACCGGCGTCTCGGGGGAGCCAGATGGCAGCTCGGCGGGGGTATTTCGGGTCCTCAGGGTAGATGGGTTCGGGACTCCCGCTCCGCCCATCCGAAGATCCCCTTGGCCATCGTCGAGGTCTCGACCGCTGCACGGGCAGCGAAGACCTCCGCCCGCACGCGGTGCACGCCGGCGTCGTCGGGTGCGGCCAGGGCGGCGAGCTCCGCCAGGTGCCCGGCCAGGCGCAAATCCTCGCCAGCGCCGGCCTGCAGGAGGGCTTCGGCTCGCTCGGCGAGGCGGACGGCTCCGCCGGCGAGGTCGGCGAGCTCGGTGGCGAGGGCGGCGGCGCGGGCGGGTTTCAACGAGGAGGGGTCGCCGTCGTACCAGCCGCCGTACTGGCGCCAGAGGTTGCGGACGATGAATTCCGGGTCGTCGTAGACGGGGCGGAGGTACGGGCGGGCGAGCAGGTCGGCCGGCATCTCGACCGAGTGGATGACGTCGTTCAGGCGGGCGCCGGCATTCATGAGCTCGAGGGTTTGAGCGGCGATCGATTCGAGGAGCTCGGCTGTCGAGGTGAGCGCCTCACGCACGCGCTCGTACCCCATGACCGGGAAGCCGTGGCCAGGCAGCAGGACGGCGGCGCCGAGCTCGCTCATCGTGCGAAGCGCAGCCGCCCACTCGACCGGATAGCGCTGCACCTTCTGCGGGTTGCCGGCGTTGGGGGACGCCCAGATGAACAGGTCGCCGGTACAGAGGACCTCGTGGGAGGGGAACCAGGTCCAGGTGTGGTCGTCGGTTTCGCCGCGGGCATGATGCAGCTCGAAACCCATCCCACCGACCTCGAGTCCCAAATCGTCCCGGTACGTCCGGTCCGGGTAGCGGTACTCGGTCGGCCAGGTGAGGTTGGGGAGGCCGAATTGGCGCTGGTTGATGACGGCGTTGTAGCCCGCCGTCAGGATGTACCGGTCGAAGCGGGCCGGCATCGCCTCGTGCGCCACGACGGTCGGCGCCAGCCAGCGTTCGGTGGCGGCCTCTTCCTCGAAGACGCCGACGCCGAAGACGTGGTCGACGTGCCCGTGCGAGAAGACGGCGGTGTTGAGACGACCGGCCGGTCCCTTCGGCGCCCACTCGCGGAGGCGGGCGTGGATCTGCTCGGCAGCAAGGCTGTGGCCGGTGTCCACGAGCACGAGGCCGTCCTCGGTGGAGAAGGCCGAAACACGGGCGAACGAAGCCACGAACGCCACGCCGTCGGCGATCTCGGTCAGGCTCCCGTTCGATCCGAGCGGGTGGTGGTCGGCGATGTCGCTCTCGCCGCGCCAGAGCCGGTCAGCCAGATCAAGGATGCCATCCATGGACCGACAGTAGTTGGGGGTCAGCCGCCGGGGCTGGCCCGGTGAGGCGTTGCCTCGTCGGCCCTCGGCCCCGACAGCCTGGGCCCCGTCAACCCTGGGCCCCGACAGCAAAGAGGGCGCGTCCCGTAACTCGGGCGCGCCCTCACCGCTTCAGGTGAAGCGAAGCGTCAGTTGCTGGTTGTGTCGTTCGGCAGGGCTTGCGGCGTGGCCGTGGTGCCCGGGAGGTTGGTCGAACCGGTGGCTCCCGTACCGGGCAGCGCTCCGTCCTTGTCGCCCTCCTCGAGGCCCTTCTTGAACTCGTGCGAGGCGCTTCCGAGCCCACGAGCGAGCTTCGGCAGCTTCGTGCCGCCAAACAGGAGGACCACGATCACACAGACAATGACAATGAGGCCTTCGGGCCCGAAGATATCAGCGAGCATCACCGGCCCTCCTTTCATGAGGACAACTGCAGACTAGACGCGACTTGTGCACTGGCGAACACGAAGCCGGCTGGCGGTGCTCTCCTCGACCACCATGCTGACTTCGCCGGAGGGAAAGCGCAACCCCCCTCTCGGGAAGTGTACGGACCCCGGTGGGCGAGCGGATGAACGCAGCGCCGGGCACGCCGGCTGGTGCTGTCGGGGGGCTGGGGTCACAACTGGGCAAGGGGTTTCGGTTGCCAGGTCGGCCCGCCGGCGCAACCTTGATAGTGGGTTTCGGTCATATATGTCTGAAACCCACTATCAAGGTTGGAGGCCACCGCCGATCAGGAGCCGGTCCAGACCGGAGGCCGCTTCTCGGCAAAGGCCGTAGCGCCTTCCATGGCGTCCTTGCTCGTGAAGATCGGGACGATCAGCCCCGCGTTCATGTCCCAGGCCTCGTCCTCGGCCATGCCGAGCGAGCGCCGCATGATCTCTTTCGAGGTCCGCACCGAGAGGGGGGCGTTCTCGCAGATCTTCTCCGCCAGGGCGAGCGCTTCCGGCACGACCTGGTCAGCCGGTACGACCCGATTGACGAAGCCGAGATCGGCCGCCCGCTGAGCCGAGATCGTCTCACCCGTCAGCGCCAGCTCGAGTGCGATCGAGTACGGGATGCGCTGGTGGAGCCGCAGGAGGCCGCCGCCGGCGGCAACGAGCCCGCGCTTGACCTCGGGGATGCCGAAGGCGGCGTGCTCGGCGGCCACGACGAGATCGCACGAGAGCACGATCTCGCAACCGCCGGCGAGGGCGACGCCGTTGACGGCGGCGATGATGGGTTTCGGGAAGTGGCGCCGTGCGATGTTGGCGAAGCCGTGCTCAGCGGACATGATGTCGCCGGCCTGCCCGGAGGCGAACGCCTTCAGATCCATGCCGGCGCTGAAGGCCTTGTCACCGGTTCCGGTGAGCACGACCGCCCAGACGTCGTCGTCGCCGGCGATCTCGTCGAGCGCCTGCCCGAGGGCGATGCTCGTCGGGCCGTCGATGGCGTTGCGCGCCCGCTCACGGTTGATGCGCAACAACTCCACACGGCCGTGACGCTCGCGGACGAGCGGCTCTTCGGGGGTCGTGGTGGTGTCCGACATGGTCGTGGCTCCTTCGGGTTTGCGGGTCAGGGCTCGGGGACGTCGATGAGGTGGTACGTCGGCGGGACCTCGGCGCCCAAGGCTCGCTCGACTTGAATCCTCGCGCCGACGAGGAACCTGCCGGCCGCGCTCTCGGCCACGCCGCTGGCCGCCACAGCCGCCAGGCGCCGGCCGTCGTCCAGCGTGGCGACGACGGGTGCCGCTGCGGCGTGGCCCTCGCGGTCATAGAGCACCGTGGAGGCCTCCACGGTGGCTGCTGCCGCCAGCTCCTCTCCCGTCGTCACAAAGGGCAGGGCCGACGCATCGATCGAGCCCTGCTCGGGCGAGGTGTCGGTCGGCTCGTACGCCTGTGGCGGTGGTTGTGAGCCGTAGATGCCGACGGAGTGTTTTGTGAGGTACCAGCCGACGCCCGTGACGAGACCGAGGCGCCCGCCGCCGGCTGAATCGGCATCGGAGCGCAGGACGTCGAACATCGTGGCGATGGCGTGGGTGCAGTAGTTGTTGCCCGGCCCGCCGAAGTACGGCAGGCCGCCGGTGACGGTGAGACGCCGCCGGCTCTGGCTCTCGAGGTCCAGGCTCACCCCGAGGCTGCCGGCGGCGATCTGCACGGCCGAGGGGAAGCAGGAGTAGAGGTCGAGGTCGGAGATGTCGTCGATGCCGACGCCGGCAGCACGCAGCGCGGCAGCGCCGGCGGCCCGGAGCCCGACGGCTGCGCCGAGGTCGGGGCGTTGCACCGGGTACCAGACCTCGTTGGCCGAAGCCGCAGACCAGACGTACATGGCACCGTCGTCGAGCCCGAGCGACTTCGCCATCGACAGCGAGGTGACGACGATGGCGGCTGCCTGGGCGCCGCCGAGAAAGGCCACCATCGTCTTCACATACGGTTCTGCGACGAGACGGTTGTCCGGTGAGATCGTCGCGAGCTGGTGCGGAGTGCGGGCCTGTTGGAACCAGGCGTGCGGGTGGCCGGCGGCGACTTCGGTGAACGGCGCCATCAGGCGGCCGATGTAGTCGCGCTGCTGCGGCGGCGTGCGGCCGGCCCGAGCGGCGAGCACGCTCTCGAACCACGGATAGACGTGCACGGGGATGAAGACGCCCGCCATGCGCTCCTCGTCGGAGAGGTCCTGGCGGTCCTGACCGACGACGGGATCGGGCGTGGCCGGCTCGGGCGCATCGGCCGGGGGTGCCGGCGATGCCGGGCTGCCTCCACCTTTCAGCCGCCCGGAACGAACTGCCTCGGCTCCGACGATGAGGGTGGCAGACAGGCGGCCGGCGGCGATCTCGCCTGCTGCCCGCTCCACCATCGCCTGGGGCGTGTTGCCGCCGATGCTCGTGGTCTCCCGCGCCACGTCGCCGAGTCCGAGGGCGTCCACGAGCCGAGACGCCGGAGCGATACCGGCCCGCCTGGCGAGGATGTTCACGAGCGTGACCCGCTCGACGGCCTTGCCGAGTGCCGGCGCCGCTGCGAGTGCTTCGGCCGCTGCCAGCTCGGCGAGCTCGAGCGGACCGAGCACGAGGTCGCGGCTCTCGGCCTGCCCGACGGCGATGACGACCGGCGTCCGGTCCGGGTCGAGGCTCACGCCGGCGACATCGGGGCGCTGGCGTCCCGTGGGCGGAGACCGCTCAGGAGCAACTCCACCACGAAACCCGCCGCCACCCCGGCACTCATCCCATCGTCGGTCGTGAGCCGGCGGTGCGCCATCTGCCCCACGAGCGCCGTGATGGAAAACGCCATCATCTTCGACGGGCCGTGCACGAGAGCGCCTTGTCGTTGCGCCTGTACGACGAGCCGCTCGGCGTCGTCGACGAAGCTGGCGTGGATGGAATAGAGGTGCTCCTCAAAACCTGCCCCGAGCGCGAACGCATCCCGGAACAACAACTTCACGAGCGCGCGGTCGGTCTCGTAGAACTCGAGGGTGGCCCGCACCGCCGCCTGCAGCGGCCCGGCCGGCCCCTCGTCGGTCGGAGTTGCCCGCACCGCGCCGTTGATGTGGGAGCGAAGCGCCATGGCCTCGGCGGACATGAGCTCGTGGAAGAGCGCCTCTTTCGAGTCGTAGTACCAGTAGATCGACCCGTAGGACAGCCCGGCCTGCCGTGCGATGTCGGCGATGGTGGTGGCGTGGTAGCCACGCTCGGCAAAGACGTGCTTGGCGGCCGAGAGGATGTCGGTTCGGCGGGAGGCCTTGTCGGCATCGCTGACCGCACGGCGCAGCGGCCGCTCGAGGGCCGAGCTCAACTGCGACGCGTCTCCGACCATGCCGCCCCCTTGTCGACCTCGACCTCTCGGGGCAGCCCGAGGATGCGTTCGCCGATCTGGTTGCGGAGCACCTCGGAGGTGCCGCCCTCGATCGTGTTGGCCCGCGTGCGGAGGAAGGCCGTCGCCTTGGCGGCGCCGTCGCCCGTCCCCCCGAACGCCCCGGCCGGCTCCGACTCCCAGGCGATCGACGCCATCCCGGCAGCGTTCATCGCCACGTTCGCCCGGTACTGGTTGAACTCGGCGTTGAAGACTTTCGAGATGCCGCCCTCGGCGCCCGGGATCTGGCCGGAGAGGCGAGCGGAGCTCGCGCGGAAGGCGGTGATCTCCTTCACCTCCTGGGTGATGTAGATGCGGGCCAGCTCTTGGCGAATGATGGGGTCGTTTCGGTCTTGCACACCGGAGAGGAGGCCCTCCCACGGGTCTCGGCGGAGCCCGCCGGTGAGCGAAGCGGCATCGATGGACAGACCCGACAGTGCCACCCGCTCGTTCATGAGCGTCGTGCGGGCATACCGCCAGCCCTCGCCGACCTCGCCGATGCGGTTGGCGTCCGGCACGCGCACATCGGTGAAGAAGACCTCGTTGAAGTCGGCAGAACCGGTGATCTGCCGCAGCGGCCGGACGTCGACTGTCCACACCTTCTGCCCGTTGACGACCCACTCGTCGCCGTCGCGAACTGCCCGCGTTCCGAGGGAGGCAAGGTCGGAGCCGGAGCCGGGCTCGCTGAAGAGCTGGCACCAGATCTCCTCGCCGGTGAGGATCTTCGGCAGGTAGCGGGCCTTCTGCTCCTCGCTGGCATGAGCGATGATCGTCGGCCCGGCGAGGCCGACGCCCAGCAGGTTGACGCCGAAGGTCGGCAGCCGATGGCTCGAGAGCTCCTCGCGCACGATCTGCTGCATCCAGGCCTCGCCCGACAGTCCGCCGTACTCCTTCGGCCAGAGCGGAGCGGCGTAGCCGGTGCGACCGATCGTGGTCATCCAGGAGAGGAAGTTGAAGTCCTTGCGAGCTGCCGCGAAGGCGGTGTCGTCGCCGGCCTCGAGCGCCTCGGTCCACCCCGGCGGAAGCACCTCCGTCAGCCAGTCGCGGAAATCGGCACGAAACGCCGCCCGCTCGGGCGTGTCTTCGACCTTCCAGCGCATTTCGAGCTCCTCTCGACTGATGGGTCAGGCAGGTTAGTTGGGCACCGACGACGCGGTCGTTGCCGGGTGCAGCCTCAGGCCCTCGAGACGGGCCAGCACGGCCTCGGCTTCGGCGACGAAACGCCGCACCAACTCGCCCGCCGGCATCATCTCCACGATCGCCCCGGTGCCCTGCCCGGCTGGGTAGCACTCACGGGACGTGTCGATGACCGTGTCGCCAAGGTGGTCGGCCTGGGCGCCGAGATGGAAGGCGCCGTCATTCATCGACCGCCCGAGCTGGGCGGGGAACGGCTGCAGCTCCTCGGGGTGCTGCTCGAAGTACGAGGTGTAGTCGTTGCGCAGCACCCGCATCGTCTTGCCCGAGTACGCCCGGCTCACGACCGTCGAGTCCTCGCGGGCGCCGACGAGGGCTTCCTTGTAGCCGTTGACCGCCCGCGCCTCGGGCGTGGCGATGAAGCGGGTACCCACCCAGACGCCGTCGGCGCCGAGCGCCAGGGCCGCCGCCAACCCGCGCCCGTCGAAGATGCCGCCGGCCGCAACGACAGGGATGTGCTCGCCGACGGCGTCGACGACCTGGGGCACGAGGGGCATGGTGGCGACGGTGCCCGTGTGCCCGCCGGCCTCGGTGCCCTGGGCAACGACGATGTCACAGCCGGCTTGCAGGGCACGTCGGGCGTGCTCGACCTTGCCGCACATGTTGACGACGAGGACGTCGGCGTCGTGGCACATGTCGACGACGGTCGTGGGCACGCCGAGGGCGGCCACGAAGACCTTGGCGCCCTCCTCGATGAGCGACTGCACCTGTCGCTCGAGGTCGCCCGGCATGGCGGTCAGCAGGTCGACGCCGAAGGCCTTGTCGGTGAGGCGCTTCACTTCCCGCATCTCGGCCACCATGCCGTTCGGGCCCATCGTCGATGCGCCCAAGGTCCCGAAACCCCCCGCCTCCGACACCGCCGCCACCAACGGGGCGTACGACACCCCGCCCATGCCTGCGAGCATCACCGGGTGCTCGATCCCGAGGAGGGCGGTGAGGCGGGTCTGCATGGGGTTTCCTTCTCGTCGGGTCGGCCACGATGGCTGGGCGTTGTTGACTGACACGTCAGTCTAGGCAATCGATCGCTGCGGTGCCGGGCCCCGCTCGTCGATGAGTCTTGTCATATGAAACAACATGAAATAGACTGATGACGGATGAAGCCGGCGTTGGAACGTCGCCTTGACCGGCTGGCAATGAGGCAGCACGGCCTGCTCACGCGATCACAAGCGATGGAGCGAGGCATGTCCGACGGCCAGATCCGTCTGCGCCTCAAGAGCGGCCGGTTCGTGCGCCTCCGTCACGGCGTCTATCGGGTGCAAGGCGCGCCCAGCACGTGGGAACAGACCCTGCTCGCCGCCTGCCTCTCCACCGGCGGCGTCGTCTCCCATCACACCGCCTGCCGACTGCACGAGTCGACCGCCGTGGCCAGCGACCAACTCACCATCACCGTCCAGCGCGGACACAAGAAGGTGAGCCCGGAGGGCATCCACCTGCATCGCACGCGCTCGCTCGCCGCCGACGAGACGATGGAGCGCCGGCGAATCCCGGTCACGTCCCCGCTCCGCACGCTCAGCGACATGGCGACGGTGCTCGACGACACCCAGCTACTCGAGCTCGCCACCGACTTCCTCGGCCGGCGCATCGTCGCAGCGGATCAGCTCCGCAAGTACGTGACCACGGGCGGAGCAGCCAGCGAGCGGCGCTACGTGGGAAAGCTGAGGGAGGTCGTCCGCCGGCTCCTCGAGGACGGCCCTTACGAGAGCGCCGCCGAGACCCGCTTGCACCAGCTGCTCCTTGGGGCGGCCATCCCAGACCCGGTCCGTCAACTGAGCGTGTGCGACCGGCAAGGCAAATTGATCGGGCGCCTCGACTTCGCCTGGCCGGACCGCCTCGTGAACCTCGAGATGGATGGCTTCGGGTTCCATTCGTCACCGGAGGCCTTTCACGAGAACCGGCGGCGAGATGTTCGGCTCGCCCGGCTCGGCTGGCAGGTCCTGCGCACCTCGCCGGCGGAGCTGGATGCCGGCGCCACCGAACTGCTCGCGTCGTTGCGAGACGTACTCGGTGCTCGTGAGGCCGCGACTCACTGATGTCCGGCGTCCGCCGTCGTGCTGGCCGGCGGGCTCCTCGATCCGTGAGACCCTGGAAGCCGTGATGCGCTTCCCCGAGGACAACCTCGAGCCTTTGGGTGACCGGTTGTGGCAGCTCCTTCGGTTTGGTTTGCCCCTGGCGCTGGGGACGTTCGGCGGATGGGCAGTAGCAGTGACGGTTCGGGACAAGGCGCGGCTGGTCTGCCTCTTCAGGACCTCGTCCACGTCCGGATACTTGTGCGGCAATCACGCTCCTCGAGACGTGGCCTTCGTTGTCGGTGTCGTCGTTGGGCTTGGGATAAACGCCTACGTCGGCCTCCTGCGCCGGCGCCGGCACGTTGGCTGACGTCGTTTTCAGTGGTTCGGCTGTCGAGGCGCGCCGCCAAATAGGCGCCGGCGGGCGGTTTGGCGGCGCACGTGGCGCGGAGGCTCGAGGCGCGCCGCCAAATAGGCGCCGGCGGGCGGTTTGGCGGCGCACGTGGCGCGGAGGCTCGAGGCGCGCCGCCAAATAGGCGCCGGCGGGCGGTTTGGCGGCGCACGTCGAGCTGCCGGCCTCGCAGGCCGGCGCTTCCAGCTGCCGGCGCTCGCAACGGCGGCTGGCAATCGCCGAAGCGTCGCGGGCCACGGGGTCGCAGCCTCTAAGGTTTCATTGCATCGAATCGTGACTCCCGAGGGCGGGTCGAAGCCCGCTCAGATCGAGTCCATGGGGGATCCAACGTTGCGTCCCTCGCGTAAGGAGCTGCAGTGGCCAGAGTGTCCAGAGGTGGCCGGCGTCGGGAGGACGACCTTGCCGAGGTAGCCGGGCCGGCGACAGCGTCGGGCGCCGCCGTCACGGCGGCGAAGAGCACCAGGGCGACCACTTCGGCGGGCTTGAGCACGAATGGGCGGGGGGTGGTGACCACGGCAGCCGCGAAGGACCCCAGCCAGTATCGGGGTTTCGAGCGGGTGGAGCTCGTCGAGGACTTCCGCCTCGCCTGCACGTCGCGGGCCCTCGACGACCGGGAGATCATGCTGCAGAAGCAGTCCCGCGTCTTCTTCCAGATATCAGGCGCCGGCCACGAGATGGTGCTCCTCGCCCTGGCACGCTCGATGCGCCCGGGCTACGACTGGTTCTTCCCCTACTACCGCGACCAGGCGCTCTGCCTCGCCCTCGGCGTCACCCCCCGCGACATCCTCCTGCAGGCGGTCGGGTCGTCCGAGGACCCCAGCTCCGGCGGCCGCCAGATGCCCTCGCACTGGGGGTCGAAGCGGCTGAACATCGTTTCGCAGACCAGTCCCACGGGGAGCCAGTGCCTACCGGCGGTCGGTTGCGCCGAAGCCGCTCGCTACATCGCCCCCCGCCAGCTGGAAGGCTGCACCGCCTTCGGCGACGAGATCACCTACGTCTCGCTCGGGGAAGGGGCGACGTCGGAAGGTGAGTTCTGGGAGAGCCTCAACACCGCCTGCCGGCTGCACCTGCCGGTGCTCTTCCTCGTGGCCGACAACGGCTACGCCATCTCGGTGCGGGCCGCCGACCAGGCGCCGGCCCCCATCTCCGAGCTCGTACGCGGCTTTCGAGGCCTCGCCATCCACAAGGTCGACGGCACCGACTACTTCGCCAGCCGCCAGAAGGGCGCCGAGGCCATCGCCCGCGTCCGGGCGGCGGAGGGCCCCGGCCTCATCCACGCCACCGTCACCCGCCCGTACTCGCACTCCTCCCAGGACACCCAAGCCAAGTACCGCTCCGCCGAGGAGCTGTTGGAGGAGGCGAGCCATGATCCGATCCTTCGTTTCGAGCACCAGCTGATCCGGGGCGGCGTGCTCACGAGCGAGGAAGCCGAAGCCATCCGTGCGGAGGCCAAGGCACTCGTCGCCGCCATGGCGCGAGAGGCCCTCGAGTGCGCACGTCCCGACCCGTCGACCGTCACCGACGGTGTCGTCCGCATCCCCAAGTTCCCGGTCCTCGAGACCCTGGACGGCGAAGCCCAGCCGCCGGCGGAGGCCGGCGCCGGCGATACCGCCGGCCTCCCCGCCATCCACCCCTCCGACCCGATGAGCGCTGTCGCCATCGCCGGCGATGCCGTCGGCATGGGCGACGCAATTCGCCTCTGCCTCACTGAACTGATGGGAAGCGACGAGCGGATCCGCGTCTTCGGCGAGGACGTCGCCGATGCTCCCGAGGACGTCATCCAGATCGTCGAGGGCAAGGGGGGCGTCTTCGGCACGACCCATGGCCTGCAGAAGACCTTCGGGATCGCCCGCTGCTACAACACCCCGCTCGCCGAAGCCAACATCGTCGGCCGCGGCATCGGTCAGGCGATCCGCGGTCTCAAGCCGTGCGCCGAGATCCAGTTCTTCGACTACATCTGGCCCGCCATGCACCAGATCCGATCCGAGGCGGCGACAACGCGGTGGCGCTCGCAGGGAGACTTCACCGTCCCGCTCGTCATCCGCTGCGCCATCGGCGGCTACGTGCGCGGCGGCTCACTGTGGCACTCGCAGAGCGGCGAGTCCATCTTCGCTCACATCCCGGGCCTCATCGTCATGTTTCCCTCGCGTGTTCGCGACGCCGTCGGGCTCCTGCGAGCGGCGTTTGCCTGCGACGACCCGGTGCTGTTTCTCGAGCACAAGCACCTCCTGCGCCAGAAGTATGCGATGGACTCGTATCCGGAGGCGGGTTTCGTCGTGGCGCCGGGGAAGGCCCGCCGGGTGCGCAAAGGCCGCGACCTCTCCATCGTCACCTGGGGGGCGACCGTGCAGAAGTCGCTCGATGCCGCCGACCGCCTCGCCGCCGACGGCACGTCCGTCGAGGTGATCGACCTGCGCACGATCATGCCCTGGGACCGCGAGGCCGTCGCCGACACCGTCGCCCACACCTCGAAACTCCTCGTCGTCCACGAAGACACCCTCACCGCCGGCTTCGGCGGCGAAGTGTCGGCCTGGGCGGCCGAGCACTGCTTCTCCGACCTCGACGGCCCCATCCGCCGGATCGGGGCCACCGACACCTTCGTCGCCTACGAGCCCACGCTCGAGCAGGCCATCCTTCCCCAGGTCGACGACATCGAGCGGGCCGCCCGCGAGCTCGCCGGTTACTGAGCGGCGAGCAGCACGTCCCGTGTGAGCTCCATCTGCCCGAGGTGCTGGCAGAGCTCCTCGTAGATGTGCAGCAGCACGCCACCTTGGGTCGTACCGACCGGCGTGAGGGCATCCGGGCCGTAGACGGTCCCGCGAGGGACGGCAAGCGACTCCAACGCGGCGACGTCCGCTCGCAGGCGGGCGCGGGCGGCCGTCGCCCGATCGGCAAGATCGGCCACCGGGCCGGAGGCGACGAACTCGGCGGCACGGTCGCGCTCGATCGCCCGACCGGCCACCGCCTGCCCACCCCAGAACTCCATGACGCCGAGGCAGTGAGTGAGGATGACGTACGGCGAGTTGGCGCCGGCGAGCTGCGGGCGCCGGTTCGCCAGCTCGTCACCGAGGTCGGTGACGATTCCCACCATGGCGTCGAGCGCCTCGTCGACGTACCAGAGGTAGTCGGCCAGCGAGATCGTGAGCACCCGCCGAGACTACGACGGGGCGAAACCCTGCCGCATCGTGTTCTCCGTCACGACCCGTGGCTCCACGAACTGGTAGAGATAATCCGGCCCGCCCGCCTTCTGGCCGAAACCCGACATGCGGTGCCCGCCGAAGGGCTGCCGGCCGACGATGGCGCCGACGATGCCCCGGTTCACGTAGATGTTGCCCGCCTCGAGCTCGGCAGCGGCTTGGGCGATGTGCGACGGGCTGCGAGAGATGACGCCGGCCGTGAGGGCGTAGTCACTCGTGTTGGCGATCTCGATGGCGTGGTCGAAATCCCTCGCCCGCAGCACGGCCACGACCGGCCCGAAGATCTCCTCGGTGGCCAGCGGCGAGTCCACCGCCACGCCGTCCACGATCGTCGGGCCGACGAAGTAACCCTTGTCGGGCACGTCCTCACGCTGCAGGAGCACACGGCCGTAGTCGTTGGCTCGTTCTTGCCAGTTGCGGATGCGTTTCACGGCGTCCTCGTCGATGACCGGGCCCATCTCGGTCCCCATCTGCCGAGGAAGCCCGATGGACAACGCTCGCGTGGACTCGACGAACCGTTCGAGAAACCCGCCCGCCACGTCGCCCACGACCACAACTCGCGAAGCTGCCGAGCAGCGCTGGCCGGCGAAGCCGAAGGCAGAGGACACCGCCGCCGGCACGGCCACGTCGAGATCGGCGTCGGTATCGACGATGAAGGCGTTCTTGCCGCCCATCTCGGCAAAGATGCGGCGGACCTCGTGCTGGCCCGGGGCGGTGTGAGAGGCGATCTCGTTCAAGTGCAGGCCGACGTCCCGCGAGCCCGTGAACGTGATGCCCGCCACCTTCGGGTGGGTGACGAGGGCGTCGCCGATCTCCTCGCCGACGCCGGGCACGAACGCCAGCACACCCGCCGGGAGCCCCGACTGCTCGAGGGCGTCGACGAGGACTCGGGCGATTGCGGGGGTCTGCTCAGCCGGTTTGAACACGACGGTGTTGCCCGTGACGAGGGCGGCCGAGACCATGCCGGTCGGGATGGCGAGGGGGAAGTTCCAGGGGGCGATGACGACGTTGACACCGCGCCCCCGATAGGTGAGGTGGTTGATCTCGCCCGGCGGGGATTGCACGCGGCCGCCGGCGGCCATTCGGAGGGCTTCCCGCCCGTAGTACTCGAGGAAGTCGATCGCCTCGCAGACGTCCCCGTCGGCGTCGGCCCAGCCCTTCCCGGCTTCGAAGACCTGGAGAGCTGCGATGTCGAAACGCCGCTGTTTCATCCACTCGGCGGCGCGAAACAGCACGGCCGCCCGGTCCTCCGCCGGCCGGCGCGACCAGGCCGGATAGGCACCCCAGCACGTGTCGACGGCGGCGGCGGCCTCCTCGGGGCCGCAGCAGGCAGACGTCGCAACGGTCTGTGCCGGGTCGGCCGGGTTGACCGAGACGATCGTGCGGGACGTGCGAAGGTCCTCGTGGCCGATGCGGGCGGCGACGTAGCGGTCGAGGCCGAAGGCTCCCCCGGGGACGCCCGTTGCCGGAGCCTCGGCGCGGGCCCGGCCCGGCGTCGCCCGCACGCGGGCTTCGGTCGCCGGCGTCACGCCGGCGGGGTCCGAGATTTGGTCGACCGCCCGTGCCATCTCCTCGCGCACTTCCGGCCGGAACCACTCCGCCGGCGGCACTGGCTCGTATTCCCCGGCGTCGGGCGCCGTCCTCGGCGACCTCGGGCCGTCGGTCGGGGCGGGGACGGCAGCGCCTTGGCTAGCGCCTGAGTGGTGAGGTGGGACCGTCGGTCTGGCGAGCAGCGCGTCGAGATCCCTGCCATCGGCATACCGGTTCCGGACGAAACTGTCCTGCGACGTGTTCTCCAGCAGACGCCTCACGAGATAGGCCATCCCGGGCAGGAGCTCGCCCATGGGCGCGTACACCCGCAGCCGCAACCCGAGGCGGCGGATGGCCTCGTGCACGGGCTCGGCCATGCCGTACAAGAGCTGGATCTCGTAGCCGTTGTCGGGGATGCCGGCCTCGCGGGCAGTCGAGATGGCGTAAGCGAGCGAACGCAGGTTGTGGGAGGCGAAGGCGGCACGCACCTGCCCGTGGTGGGCGTGGAGGAGGCGCGTGCAGTGCTCGTAGTTGAGGTCGGTCTCGGCCTTGTGCCGGTAGACGGGCACGGGCCAGCCCGCCGCCTGCGCCACGATCGTCTCGGTGTCCCAGTAGGCACCCTTCACGAGCCGGACGGCGATCGGTACCGAGCGGTCGGTGGCCCATTCGAGGAGCCGCTCGAGATCGGCGGCGCTGTCGTTGAGATAGGCCTGCAGGACGATGCCGGCGTGCAGCTCCTCCAGACCGGGTTCGGCCAACAGCTCCCGGAAAAGGCGGTGCGTGAGCTCTTTCGTGTCGTAGCGCTCCATGTCGAACCACACCTGGGCGCCGCGGCGGGCGGCTTCGGCGAGGATCGGGCGGAGATGGCCCTTGGCGGTCTCGAGTCCCTCGGCACCGGTGAGCGCCCGGAAGTCGGGGGCGAGGGCGGTCGGCTTGATGGAGACGGCGACCCGCGGCAGGGGTCCGAGGTCGTCGCGCTCGAGCAGGTCGCTGTGCGCCCAGCGCTCGCTCTCGGTGAGGAGCGCGCCGACGAGGTCGCTCAGCCGGGCGGCATAGGCGGCAGCTTCGGAGTGCGACAGCGTGTGCTCGCCGAGGAGGTCGATGGTCGCAGCGGTGTTGTTGCGCCACATGGCGCCGAGCGCCTCGGAGGCCTCCCGGGGGTCCGTCCCGACGATGAACTGCCGGGCCATGCGCGACACCTCGCGGCGGGCGACCCTGGTGGCGACGTAGGACCCGCCGGGAACGCGGCCGGCGGTCTGCACTCCTTTGACCACGAGGGCCGGTGCGGCCCCTGGCGAGAAGTACTCGCCGAGGTGCCTGGTCGTATCGGCATCGTCGCCCATGGCGGGAAAGACGTCGACGAAACGGAACAGCTGCGTCTGGAACTCCGGCATCTTCATGGCGAAGCTCATCATCAGCCGCGTCAGGCGGGACATCTCGTAGGCGCCGGCCTTGGTGCGGCCGCCGAGGCGGGCGATCTCCTTGGCGAGCGCGACGACGCCCGCTTCGTCGGGTTCGCTCACCTCGATGGGAGTGGGACGACGCTGTGCCACCGCATGCCAAGGCTACTGCCCGATTTCTCGAAGAGTTCACCTGGAATTCCCTGAATCGCTCAGACAAATTCACTCCGGCTGCCACTACGGTGGACGCGGTGCGTCGTGTCTTCGGTTCGAATGGTCGGGAAACCGCCACCGCCATCGCCGCCGACGCGCCCGCGCCCCTGAACGAATCGACCGAACCGCAAGGCGTGTCGGTCTGGGAGGCCAACGCCGACACGATCCGCTTCATCACCGGGCCGACCGCGGTCGAGGCACCCGAGGTCATCCAGCAGATCCACCGGCGCATGATCCAGATGTTCGCCATCGTGGAGGAGGCCGTCGCCGGGGCGACTCACGCGCTGCTCACGGGCGACCGTGAGCGGGCACGAGCCCTCGTGGCCAACGATGTCGCCCTCGACGACCTCTACGTCGAGCTGCAGGAGCTCGTTCGCGACCGCGTGGTCGCCGGCGGGCTCGAGCCAGATGAGACGACCTGGCTGCTCTCGGTCCTGTCGATGCTTCCCGAGATCGAACGCAGCGGCGATCTCGCCGAGCACGTGGCACAACGGGCGACTCGCAACCTCCCCGCCGAGATCCCCGCACGGCTGCGCGGATACCTCGAGCGGATGGGCGAAGTGGCGTGCGCCATGTGGCGCATGGCGGCCGACTCCTATGCCGAGCGCCAAGCGGGATCCGAGCGGATCGATCTGCTCGACGACGAGATGGACGACCTGCACGTGCAGTTCATCGCCGAGATCGCGGAGGGATCGGTGCCCGTGGCGGTGGCGATCGAGCTGGCGTTGCTGGGACGTTTCTACGAGCGACTCGGCGACCACGCCGTGAACCTCACGCGGCGGGTGCCGCTGCGGGTCGAGCGGCGGACGCCGGCGGCTGGGTAGGCCGGCGGTCGGTCCCGCCGTCGTCGGTCGTGTCTCGGTGCCGGTGGTGCGAGGAACCGTGTGCACAGCGTGCACAAAGACGAACCGTGTGCACAAGGTGCACGAACTCGTAGGGCGACTTCAAAGGATCAACGCAACACCTTGTCGAGCACATC
>JBEKYM010000032.1:0-44900 GCA_049510975.1 Acidimicrobiales bacterium | reverse complement strand
GGGCGTGGGGGTCTCGGCTGCCGGGGCGAAGAAGGAGCCGCCGCTCCAGGTGAAGGCTCCGGAGTCGGTGAAGCCTGCTTCGGTGTTGGTCGTGTCCCCAATCTGGCCGCCCGTCATGTCGAGCCCGTCGACGAAGCTCTCCAAGTCGGGGTTCGTGCTCGTGTCGGTGATGTTCAGTTCACCACTCGTGACGTCCAAGGCGTCGTAACTCTTGATCTGATCGATGGCCGTGTCGCTCGTGCCGTTGGACCCGTCGAAGACGACGGGGCCGGTGAACGTGCTTCCTGAGGTCCCGATGCAAACGACGTCCCCTGCCGTCGGCGTTCGATCGAGGTTCCAGTCGGCGGCTGTTGCCCACAGCCCACCCGAGCTCGGGCCGGCCCAGTCGATCGTGCAGCTGCCCGGAGGAGCCGTCGTGACGGTGAAGAAACCATCCGCACACGACGTCGCCGAACCGTTGTTGGCGGCGTCGCCGCTGTAGCTGGCCACCCACCAATAGTTGCCGACCGTGTTGATGACGACGCCCGGAGACGTGTACGGGCCGTCGCCGCTGACGGTTGTCGTCACGGTCTGCTCGGGGTCGGCCGCGCACGTCGGCTCGCTCGGGCCGTAGAGGGCGTAACTGATCGTGCCGGTCGGCGCCGTGCCGCCGGCGACCGTGACCTCGTCGGTGAAGCTGGACCCAGCCGTGCCTGACGAGGGCGGCGTCTCGGTGAGGCTTGGCGTCGTCTTGTCCGTGCAGGTCTTGACACTCGAGGTGTTGTTTGCCGGGTTCGGGTCGTGCTCGTTACCTGTCACGGTGGCGGTATTGGTGACGCACGTGTTGCCCGCCGCCGGCGCATTCCCGGTGACGGTGAAGGTGTCCGTCACTCCGACCTTCAGTTCCCCCTCGTCGCAGGTGACGGCGCCGCCCGCCACCTTGCACCCGGCCGAGGTGCTGGCGACGCCCGTGACGCCGGCCGGCACTGCATCGTTCACGACGAAGCCGGAGCTGATCCCAGCTCCGTGGTTGGTCACCTTCAGCGTCCAGGTGATCTTGCCCGAGGCAGCCACGGTGGCCGGGCCTGTCTTCACGATCCCGAGGTCGACCGGCGTCGGCACGCAGGCGGCACCGTCGTCGGAGGCATTCGTCTTCGGGCCGGTGTAGGTGGCCACGACCCTGAAGCTCGGCTTGCTCGACGTCGGTGCAGTCACGGCGATCTCATAGATGTCGCCCGTCGTGTTGGCATCGAAACCCAGGTTGCCGTTCCCGTAGGTCCACGCCGCCCCGAACGACGAGCTGAGAGCGATCGAAGAGGGGGCGAGGAACGAGGCGATGGCGCCCGTGGCGGTGTCGAGGCGGTAGACGTAGACATGAGTACCCAGTTGGGCCATCCCCCACATGTAGCCGGAGTCGTAACTGAAGTCCGTCGGGTGCCAGCCCTTTGCCGGCGAGACGACGACCTTCTTCAGCACCTTCGGTGGCGTCGTGGCGATGTCGATCTCGTCGAGGTCAGCGTCGCCCGGAGCGGTCACCCAGAGGTTGCTCGAGGCGTCGAACGCCCCGTTGTTGGCGCCGTCGGTCGTGAGATAGGTATCGCCGGTGATGGCGCCGTGATCCTCGATCTCCCCCGTGCTGCCGATCTCGAGGAGATGGCCAGCCGGATACGCCTTGTTCGTCGAGGGGGTGCTCACGGCATAGAGGAACTTGTTGGCCGGGTCGTAACCCATGGCGTTGTAGATCCAGCCGTGAGTCGTCCCGATCGTGGAGAACGTCGTCGAGCCTGCGCCGTAGAGGGAGTCGTACAGCTGCGTCGGCCCCGACTGGGCGAGGAACACGGTCGGTGTCGAGCACGTGAAGGCCGTACCGGGACTCCCCGTAGCGGCGATGTGTGGAGTCGCTGATGACGAGGCTCGAGCGCCAGGCCGAGCTACCTCGGTCGGGCTGAGGGCGGATGTCCGCGCGTGCGCCGCAGAGCCCTCCTCGGCGAGGGCCGGCGCCGAGCCGGCGCCAGCAAACAAGGCGACACATGCGCCCACCGCGAGCAGCCGACCGGCGGGTCGTGCCCACTTCGCAGCGCCGGCGCGCTGTGCTCGCTGGCATGGCTCGGCATCAACCCTGTTCACGGGACCGCTCATCACGCCACTCCCTACGTAGTCGAGGCGCAGCGGACTTTGAGGACAGGCGCGCGTGCCTGGCTCCGGCGTCATTCACCTCGCATTGACTGACCGCGCTGCAGAGAGTGTTCCATCAATTCGATGACGTTGCCAGGGACGTGGATCCGGCCGGTGGAGGATGCCGGCGAACGTGGGCTGTAGCGCTACCTCAGGTTGCCGGACGAGGGTCTTCAGACCGCTGCGCCGGGCTCGCTCCAGTACGGAGCCCGCAGCTCTCGCTTCAGCACCTTGCCGGAGCCGGTCTTTGGCAGCTCGCCGACGAAGCTGACCGATCGCGGCACCTTGTATCCGGCGAGATGCTCCCGCCCGAAGGCGATGACATCTTCCGCCGTCACGCCCGCACTCGCCGGGACGACTACGGCGTGCACATTCTCGCCCCACTCCTCGCTCGGTATGCCGATGACCGCCACCTCGAACACGTCCGGCGACTGATCGAGAGCGGCTTCGATCTCGGCCGGGTAGATGTTCATGCCGCCGCTGATGATCATGTCCCGCTTGCGATCGGCGATGTAGAAGTACCCGTCTTCGTCGAAGTAGGCCACGTCGCCTACCGTGTGGTAGTCGCCCCGAGTGTCGGCGCGGTACTTGTCCTCGGCCTTGTAATAGGCCGTGTAGAGGTTGGCGGCCCGCACGTAGAGCTCGCCCTTCACGTGTGGTTCGGTGACCTGCTGACCGGCTTCGTCGAACAGCGCGATCTCCACTCCGGGTGACGGCTTCCCGCACGACCCCGGCTTGCGGAGGTGGTCCTGCGGACCGAGCACGGTGTCCACTCCGAGCTCGGTCGAGCCATAAACCTCCCAGAGGGACTCGGGCGGGAAGTCGGCCAGATACAGCTTCTTCAGCGCGAGGGTCCACGGGGCAGCGTTGGCGATCATGCGTTGCATGCTGGACCGGTCGTAGGCGTTCTTGACCTCTGCCGGAAGCGTGCAGACCATGCGGATCGGGGTCGGAGCCGTGAACGTGGTCGTGACCTTGTAGCGGTCGACGAGCCGCAGCCAGTCCTGCGGATCGAACTTGTGCTGGACGACGATCGTGTTGCCGAGGCTCAGTGCCAACAGGGCAAAACCGCCCGGCCCGGAGTGGTACAGCGGTCCCGTCGTCAGGTAGATGTCGTCCGGCTGGTAACCGATCAACCGGACGAGGGCCATCGTCTGCTCGGCGTTCTGGACACCGGGGCGCACAGCACCTTTCGGCTTGCCGGTCGTGCCCGAGGTGTAGATCATCGTCGATCCGACAGTGCCGTCCACCGGCTCGACGTCGTCAGTCGAGTAGGAGTCCAGACGAGCCTCGAGGCTGCCGTCACCGTCGAAGACGAGGACCTCACGCACATTGGGCGTCTCCGGCCGGGCCAGTTCGATCAACTCGGCGAACTCGGCGTCGACGACTACGACTTCGGCGTCGCAGTTGTCGATCACGTAGGCCGCCTCCTCGGGTGTGAGGCGATAGTTCAACGGAACGCCGACACCGCCGACCTTGCGGATGGCGCTCGCGACGAGGAGCGCACTGGCAGAGTTCTGCCCGCACCAGACAACTTTCGTCGTGCTCGTGACGCCGAGCTCGACGAGGAAGGCGGCGTACTGGTTTGCACGCTCGTTCGCCTCCGCAAAGGTATAGGTGACCGTCGGGCGGCCTGGTCTGTCGTCGACGATCGAGAGCTTGGCCGGCTGCGTGCCAGCGTGCATGGCGAGGATGTCGGGCATTGGTCGGCCATCCTCGCCGCTGCTCTCGGTGGCGTCAACCAACCTTCGAGAGCGGCGCTGCGGCGCTCAGGCGAATGCCGCGCCCACGGCGGCGATGCCGGCGGCGTCGGCGAAGGGCGCGCTGAAGATGACTTCGGCAACCCCGGCGGCGAGATGGCCGGCGACCAGATCGGGGATCTCGTGGGCTTGTCCGACGGTGAACCCGGCGACCTCTTCGGGCGAGGCACTGGCAGCGAGAATGTCGCGCATCTCGGCGGTGTTCTCATCAGAGGTCGTGAGGATCAGCGCCGTCATCCAGGTGATGTCCACCTCAGCCGGGTCACGGCCGACATCCGCGCAGTGACGATGCAGCACCTCGATCTTGTGAGCAACGGTGCTCACATCACCGGTGACGTTGCAGGCGTCGGCGTACTGTGCCACCAACCGCAGAGTCCGTTTCTCGCCGCCGCCCCCGATCATGATCCTCGGCCCTCCGGCCCGCACGGGCCTTGGGAGGTTGCGGGCGTGATCCAGGCGATAGTGCTGGCCTTCGAAGCTGACGTCGTCGCCCGTGAACATCGCCCGGCACACCTGTACCGCCTCCTCGAGCATGTCGAGGCGCACCCGATCGCTCGGGTACGCGACGCCGAGCGCCCGGTGCTCGACGTCGTACCACGCACCTCCGATCCCGAGGATGGCTCGGCCGCGCGAGATGATGTCGAGCGTCGTGACGATCTTGGCGAGGAGGGCGGGGTTCCTGTAGGTCACTCCCGTGACGAGCGTCCCCAGCTGAACCCGCTCGGTGCGGGCCGCCAAAGCGCCGAGCAGCGTGTAAGCCTCCAGCATCGGCTGGTCCGGCCCGCCAAGTGGCGGCAGCTGAAGATAGTGATCCATGACCCAGACCGAGTCGAAACCGGACCGTTCCGCCGCTGTCACCAGACCCGCGATGTGCCCGAACAAGTCCCCAGAGTCGAACCCGGAGAAGTTGGGCAGCTGAACACCGATTCTCGTCATCTCGCCAAGGTATCTCGCTTGCTCAGAAGCTCGGACGCTCGGGCTCCAGACCCGATCTCGAGGGGCGCCGGCGTTGGGTGGCGGGCGTCACTTTGGCCAACGGCAACCGGATCAGCCCGCGTTGTAGCCTCCACCATGGCCACTTCGGAGAGAGATGTCGTCGTTGCCGACCGGACGGTGCGGGTCCGCGAGGCCGGAGATCCAGGCGGCTCGCCGGTGCTGTACTTCCACGGCACGCCGGGGTCGCGCCTCGATGTGTCGTTCGGCGACGAGATCGCAGCGGAGGCGGGCGTCAGGCTCGTGTCATTCGACCGCCCGGGTTACGGCGGCTCCTCGCCCGGTCCGTTCGGCCTGAGGAGCGTGGGCAGTGACGCCTTGATGGTCGCTTCGGAGCTCGGGGTGGAGCGGTTCGCCACGCTCGGTCTGTCCGGTGGCGGCCCGTTTGCGCTCGCGACGGCGGCCGTCGATCCGGGGCGAGTGACGAGAGTCGGAGTCGCGTCCGGCGCCGGCCCGTTTCAGGAGGTGCCCGGTGCGGCCGATCGACTGTCGGAGATCGACGCTCGCGCTGCCGGGATGATCGCCGGCAACCCAGCCGAGGCTGCCGCGACGTTCGCGTCGGGGTTCTTGTCGTCGGAGGTGCTCGACCAAGGCGACGACGCCGTGCGGGAAGCCTTCGACGGGGCCTTGAGCGAGCGTGACCGTATCCTCTTCGCCGATCCGGTCATCGGGACGAAGGTGATCGCCTCCATGCGGGAGGGTCTGAGGCAAGGTCCCGGCGGGGCTGGTTGGGACAACGTGGCTTGGGTGGGTCCCTGGGACATCGACCTGGCCGCCATCGAGACGCCGGTGTTGCTCTGGTACGGGGAGGACGATCTCATGGCTCCGCCGGCGCACGGGTGGTGGCTGCACGAGCATCTGCCCAACTCGCAACTCGTGCTCCGGAGCGGGGAAGGCCATTTCGGCCATGTCGACCACTTCGCCGAGGTGTTGCAGGCGCTCACCGCGGCCTAACCCGTAGCGCTCCGGCGCGGCGCGCTCAGTCCGTGGAGACCTGGAAGATCTCGTCGGCGACGAGTCCGTGTGCCTCACGGTGAACCGTGTTGGCGGCTTCGGCGTTGGGGGCCTCTACCAGACAGAAGATCTTTCCGGCTTTCTCGTCGACCCAGTACTCCCGGTAGTCGACGCCGTACTCGGCCTGCTTCGCGAGGTCGGCCTCATGAGCCTTCGCCACGTCCGCCGCCGAAACCCCACCCGCGATGTTGTGAACGTCCATGTAGAGCGGCATGCCCTCTCCTTCGCATCGATACCGCCCGATGAGGGGCGCCTGTCGTGAGCTACCACCACTAGGGCGTGCCGTCTCGTGCCACGAGATGGCACGATCGCAGCCGAGGCCCGAGTGCCGCGCCGAGGGAGGTGTCTTGGCTCAGACCAGCAGCGACGACGGCACCGTCCGCGCGGGTTCCGGTCCGTCAGTCAAAGCCGATCGGCAGTGAGGCGTTCACCATGCCGCCGTCGACGACGAGCGTCTCGCCGATGACGTAGTCACCGGCGCGGCTGGCAAGGTAGATGGCGGCTCCCGCCATGTCCTCGGCGGTGCCGATGCGTCTGGCGGGGATGTGGCGAGCGACCTCGTCACCGTGATCGCGAGCCGCCCGGTTCATGTCGCTCGCAAACGCGCCGGGCGCGATCGCCGTGACGTGGATGCCGTCGCGCACCAACTGGGCCGCCAACCGTTTGGTGAGGTAGATCAGCGCCGATTTCGACGCGTGGTAGCTGTAGGTGTCCCAAGGGTTGAGTCGCAGTCCGTCGATCGACGCCACGTTGATCACCTTGGCGGGACGCTGAGCGCCGGCAGCCTTCAGCGGTCCGTGGAGCGCCTGGAGCAAGAAGAAGGGCGACTTGAGATTGAGATCCATCACCTTGTCCCAGCCGGACTCGGGGAAGGATTCGAACGGCGCCCCCCAGGCGGCTCCGGCGTTATTGATCAAGATGTCCAGCGCCGGCTCTCGCTCGCCGTAGGCAGCCGCCAGCGCCTGACAACCGGCCACGGTCGAGATGTCCTGGGGGAGCGAGATGCACCGCCCACCGCTCGCCGACAGTTCCTCGGCCGTCGTGTCGCACGCCTCCGCCTTCCTCGAGGAGATGTAGACGGTGGCGCCTTGCTGGATGAAGCCGTCAGCGATCATCCGTCCGATGCCGCGCGAGCCGCCCGTCACCAGTGCGGTGCGGCCTTCCAGTGAGAACAGTGTTCGAGTATCCATGTGCCGAGGGAATCTAGTTCCCTCTCGTCAGCAGCGTTCGTGGCGGCGAACAACCAGGGTGGCGAGCACCTCGGCTCGGAGCCCGCACCTCAGCTCATGCCGGGGGCATCTGCTTGTAGTGGAACGTGTCGAACAGCTTCACCTGGTCACACAGATGCGGGCTCGGCGTTCCGTCCGCTCCGAGGAAACCGCTCTCGCCAGGCGGCAGGACGTCTGCCCCGGTGATCGTCTTCGGGCCCACATCGATGGCCATCATGAACGTGCTGCGGTTCTGCGACGGACTCGAACCGCAGTTGACGCTGTAGCCGGCGGCGAAGGGATCGAGGTTGTCCCAGTTGGTGTCGAGCGCGGGCTGGTACCCCCACTCCGCCACGTCCGTCGTGCCGAAGCCGGGCACGTCTTGCCCGAGCTGCCTCCCCGTGCCCGACAGGATCGTGATGGCGTCGTTGACGCTCTCGACGAGGATCTCGTTCTCCTCCCCGGAGAAGTAGCTCCCGTGATAACACAGCACGCCGCACGGGACGATGCCCGGAGTGTGGGCGAGCACGTGGTAGAGGAAGTTGTAGGTGCAGTCGCTCCCGAGGCCACCGTAGGTTCCCAGTCCGAGGGCGGCGTCGTTCATGTTGATGGCGCCGACGTAGGTCTCCCCGGGGTTGAGCCCGCCTTCGCACACGTTGGCCTCGAGCGCCTCGAGGGTGTTCATGAAGATCGACATCGCCGGACTGCCGAGCGTCCTCACGTCGTTCCAGGAGGCGAGCGCCCGCATGGCAATGGCCAGATCGGGATGGGTCGAAGAGCTCACGAGCGGGTTCTTCTCGGCGACGAGCGTCTTGTAGGCCTGCTCCAAGAACGGGATGAAGTAGGAGGCGGCAGGACGAGTGTTGTCGCCGTTGTCGATCTGTCCGATCGAGTGCTCGATCGACTCCAGGTACGGCACCGAGATCGAGTTGTTCTCCGCCAGCATCTTGGAGATCTGTGACGAGCGGAAGATCGTGCCCCAATACTCGTCGCCGTTGTTCTGCTGGTAGTACTGGCTCTGCGAAGGTTTGGTGTTCCAGTTGTCGAGGTAACCCTGCGCTGGGTTGATGCTCCTCGGCATCTTGCTCCAGGGCACATAGCCGGTCCACTGTTCAGTTCCGTCGCCGAGCGCCGGCAAGCGCGGGTCGACCTTGGAGAATGACGGCTCGGTCGGCACGAGGCCGTCGCCGAAGTAGGCGATGTTGCCGCGGCGGTCGGCGTAGAGGAAGTTGTGCAGCGTGGTGACGAGTTTCATGGAGGCGGCGAACTGGTGCAGGTTCGTGTCACCTCCGAGCTGGGAGAAACCCACGAGCGATCCGGTCTCGTGCTCCCACGAGGCGAACCGCATGGAGAAGGCGACGCCGTCTTTGGCATCGAGGTAGAAGATGGGACCGTCGATCGTCCGGTAGACGGTGTAGTGCACTGGCTTGGAGCCGAGCACGGGGATGGATTCGCGGACGACCTGCAGTGGTGTCCACTTGCCGTCGTAGTAGTAGCTCGGCGGTGTGGCCCTCACCTGCACCTGCTCGGTGTAGATGCGCTGGTCCACGAGCTCCTCGCTCGTCGTCGTCCAGGCGAGGTCGGCGTTTCTTCCGATCAGGAGAAACGGCTCGCCCGTGATGGCCATGCCACCGGCGTCGTAGTTCGGGCCGTGCAGGTACTCCTCGTAGTCGATGCTGGGCGTGCCGAAGCCCTCCTGCGGCGCACCCCACAGGAGGGCGTGATGATCCTTCGACTTGAACGGCGATACGACGAAGGCGTTCGAGCCACCGTGGGAGGGCACCTTCAGCTGAACTCCGGTCTGCAGGATCCGCTCGCGATCCGCACGCAAGGTTGCGGCCGCTTGCAGGATGTCGTGGGTCGTGATCGAAGCCAGGGCGGCCAAGCTGGCTTCGGTGGCCACGAGCGTCGTGCTCTTCGAGCTGGTGCTGGACGCCGTCGCCGCACTCGGCACCGTGGTCGGCGCTGTCGGGTCGTTGATCCACAGCGTGTCGTTGAACACCGCCCGAGCATCTGCTGCGGGGTGCGGGTCGTGGGTGCTCGTCAGGTAAGCGCTCAGGTAGCGCAGGTACGCCAGGTTCGAGAGCTCGTTGCCTCCGCCACCTCCGAACTCGCGCGCCAGGTAATCGCCGATCGCCACGGTGTCGATCGGTCTCCAGGGTGCCGGCTGGTACGGGCCGGACGACCCGAGGAGCGAGCCGATCACGAAGAACTCGTACGGAACCCGCGCCTGCTGGTTCTGCGGCTTGAAGGCGACCGTTTCGTAGGCGTTGATGCCGTCCGAGAATGCCTTCAGGGCCGCCCGCGTCGCGGCGGGCATGGAGCGATACTGCGCCTGCAGCTCCCCCGGCGTGTAGAAGAACGTGCGGATGTCCTCGTCCTGGGCGAGCTCGCCCGGCCCACCGATCGCCGACAGGGTCCCTTCGACCGTGCGGCGGACGAGCTCGAGCTGCACCATACGGTCCTCCGCCTGTGCGTAGCCCGCTCCGAACCACATGCCGCTCAGCGTCGACGACGTGATCGTCGGCACGCCGAAGGAGTTCCTCGTGATCACGGCCTCGTCGGAGCCATGGCCGACGAGAGAACCCGAGTTGGCGGCCGTCGGCAACCGGCTGGCGCCGGCGCCCGCCGAAGGCACGAACGTGGCGCTGAGCAGCACTGCCGTGGCTGCGACGACCGGCAGCAGCCCACGAGCGACCGGAGTGCGGCGAAGATCCATCACGTCCCCCTCAGTACTTGGCGCTCGGCCCCTCGCAGACCGAGCACTCCCCGCTCGCCACCGTAATGCAGCAGGGCGCGGACGTCACTTGCTCGTGCTGAGCGCTGCGCCTGGCGGCTCCGGCGCTGGGTGCTCCGGCGTGGCGGGCGCGAGGTGCTCGAGGTTTCTTGGCCGCCTGACACCCAACCTCGAGCACCTTCGCGGATTCGGATTCAGCAGTCCGCGGCGACCGTGCCTGGCTGGCACCAGGTGAGCAACGCGGGCTCGGCCGTCAGCCGTTGCCTAGCCCAAGTTGCGCAGATCCCTGATGAAATTCGGCTCGTCCGGCGTGCCTAGGCCCGTCATGTTGTCGTATCCGGGCGCCGTGACCTGGCCGGTGTAGCCCCGCATGCTCGAGCTCTGGTCGTCGAATGTGGTCAGGCTGGGGATCCGGTTCGTGGTCGTGGCCGGGCCAAGGCAGATATTGACGAACACGAGCAGGTCGCACTCCACGCCCCGGTACAAGGCGGGGCTGTCGCTCGTCAGCGGCAGAGAGTCGTAAAAGGCGCTCGTCCCGTTGAGCTGGTAGATCGCCGGGTTGATGAACCCGAAGGAGGTTTGCTGGCCTTGCTGGGCGGCCGTCACCATGCCGGCCACGAGCGGCGAGGACTCGCTCGTTCCGCCGATGCTCTCTTCGGAGAACGTGGGTGTCTTGCCGCTGAAGTGCAGCAGGCCGACGTCGATCCCGGTGAACGGGTCGGCGTCGGCGGCGATGTCCGGCGCGCTGCGGGTGGTGCCCATCGACGGGGGCACGACGCCCTTCTGGTAGGCGGGCTGTGGCCAGTACACGCTCGGTCCGCCGCCTGAGGCCCCGTCCTCGCCCCTGAACACCCAGGCGTTCTTCTTGAGCTGGGAGATCCCCGTGGACCACCCGGTCTCGAACAGCCGCGTGCCGGACTTGCCGATGCCGAGGGTGGTGCCGCCGACGGCGATGGCGTACGGGTCGATCGACGGCTCGAGGACACCGGAACCGTCACCGGCCGAGAAGTACATGCCGACGCCCTCGGAGGCAGCGCGCACCAGGTAAGCGTGCACGAGCCTGGTCTGCGAAAGCGGCTGCGACTCGGTTCCGCTCTCCCACGAGTTGGAGGCCACCGTGGCGAGCGGGTGGCCGCCGGCGCCGTCGAGGATGGCGATGTCGGCGTTGTAGACGGCCTGGTTCCCCTCCTGTTTGGCGTCGCAGCTGTCGCCGCCGACGACGAGCTGGTTGGCGCCGGGTGCCATGTCGTAGGAGGACTCGACGTCGAGCTGCTCCTCGATGTCGAACGGGTCACCGCAGTTGTCCTGGCCGAGCGACAGCTGGGCGTACCGATCGGGAGACGGGGCGGGCATGTGGTTGGCCTTGGCGTAGTCCTGCAAGGTGAGGAACATGTCCCTCGTCAAGCCTTCCTCGACGAGGGCGATCGTCTGCCCTTTGCCGGTGGCCGCCCAGCTCGCCCCGTAGGCGGACCGCATCTGCCGGGCGCTGTAGCCGCAGACGAAGGTCGGGAACGAGGTGACGCCGAACTGCGCCGGCAGGCCGGTCGCCATGTGCTCGCCGTAATAGTGGGAGCAGGGGACGGCGGCACCCTTCGAGCTCTCGGTCCGCCCGGGCTTCGGACCCTTTTCCAGCGGGAGGATCGGTGCAGCGTTGTCCAGGCCCGTCACGGCGAGCACGCTGCTGGCAAGCGAGACCGGCAGCGAGACGGCGCGGTTGTTGGCGTGCAGGGGAGCGCCGTCGGCACTCGCCGAACCCGACGGGCGGTAGGTCAGCAGCCGGACGCCGAAGGCGGCGTTGATCCTCGACACCGTGGCGGTCGCCCGAACGTAGGAGCGCCCGGAATCCGCCATGATTGCGACGAAACCCTCCGACCGCAGCCACGCTTCGACCCGTGCAACCGTGCCCCGGGAGGCTCCGAACCGGGCGGTGTAGGCCGCTGGGCTCAGATACTGGCGGAACTGCGGACTGCCCGGCGTGCTCACGGCCGTGGCGAACTGTTCGGCAGCTGCGAGATCCGGCTGCAGCCACACTTCGATGGTCAGTCGCATCGAGCCGGCGACGGCACCGGTGGACGGCGTGAGGCTGGTGAACGGCACGGCGCTGCCGGCGAGCGTCGTGTCGGCCGCTCGCGGTGACGCCTGCGACCTTGCGCTGGCGACCGCCGTCATGCCGACGGCCGCCGCCGTGGCGCACAGGACCGCGACCAGCGTCCTCAATCTGGACATGGCTCTCCTCGCAATGCCGGGATGACGCGTACGCGGCCAGGCTAGGCCTGGATCACTCGCAAAGGCTATGGCAACAGCACCGACGCACGCCTCGTTGCCTCCGGGCCGTGCCTGGCTACTCGTAGACGGTGGCCTCCGGGTCGTCGTGCCAGGTCCGTGCCCTTCCTCGTCCTGGCGTTGCAACCTTGCGCGCTCCGCATACCTCCGTCGCGTCTCCAACATCGGTCCCTGTCATGAATTCCGTGACATCCCTGTGCCATCGGCTGGCACAGCTGCTTGAATTGCGCGATGAGCGGGGGCAGGCCGGCGGCCAAGAGCGCAGCGTCGCTGCTCGACGCTGCCGAGACGTGCCGTCAAGGCGGGCGCTTGGCCGAGGCCCGCGCGAGCTTTCTCGCCGCCGCCGCCGCAGCAGACGAAGGCGGCGACAAACGGTCGCTCGTTCTGGCTGCCTTGGGGGCGGGTGGCCTGTGGGTCCACGAGCACCGTGACGTCGTGGAACGCGCCGGGGTGCAGGCGCTCTGGGAGCGAGCCCTGGACATGGTGGAGCCGGGCTCGCTCGACGAGGCACGGCTCGTCGTGCGTACGTCGGCCGAAGCCGTCTACGACGGGGCGCCCGTCGAGCCGGTGGCGTCGGCCGTGCAGGTCGTGCGGGCCTTCGGGGACGACCGGGCGGTGGCCGAGGGCCTGAGCTTGCTCCACCATGTGCTGCTCGGTCCCGAGCATGCCTCTGCTCGACTCTTGCTGGCAGGTGAGCTGATCGCGAGCGCTGCCAGGGCGAACGATCAGCTGCTCGGCCTGATGGGGCTGTGTTGGCGGACGGTCGACCTGTTCCTGCTCGGCGACCCGCGTGGTCGCCAGTCCCTCACCGAGCTCCGCGAGCGGTCAGTGGCCGCGGGCTGTGAGGCCATCATCTTCATCACCGAAGTCCTTGACGCCACGTTGCTGGCGCGTGCCGGCAAGCTGGCTGAGGCGGAGCACGTCGCAGAGCTCGCGCTCGAGCGGGGCACACGGGCGGGAGATCCGGACGCTCCTGCGTACTACGGCGCCATGCTCGCAACACTGCGCTGGTGGCAGGGGCGTGCCTCGGAGATTCTCGATGTCGTCCGCACGATGGCGGCGTCACCGCGCCTCGGGCTCAACGACCATCCGTATGTGGCGGCCGATGGCGTCCTCTCGGCAACCGTTGGAGACTTCGATGCGGCGGAGGAGGCGCTCGCGCGCCTCACCGGGATCGGCCTCGGCAATCTGCCTCACTCGAGCACGTGGCTGACCACCCAGCTGCTGGTTGTCCAGACGGCCTATCTGCTCGGCGACGCCGAGACTGCCATGGCCGCAGCCGAGCAGCTCCGGCCGCACTCCGAGCTCCCGATCATGCCGTCGCTGGCGGTCGTGTGCCTCGGCTCGGCCAAGTACGGTCTCGGCTTGGCAGCAGCGCTGACCGGCGAGATGGACGACGCCGTCGCCAACTTGCAGTCCGCCCTCAGGCTCGATCGCCGCCTCGGCAGCAGGCCGATGGCGACGCTGACCGAACATGCGCTTGCACAAGCGCTGACCGCTCGAGCCGCTCCGGGCGATGCTGCACTCGCGGGCGATCTCGCCCAACGAGCCCAGGATCGGGCACAGGCGATCGGCCTCGTACTGCCGGAACGCTCGTCGTTGTCGCGCTCGAGCCGGCGTCGCTCCGGCTCGAAACCCGCCCGGCAAGCGGTGATCAGCCCAACGGGCGGCGGACGATGGTGCATCGAGGTCGACGGCAGGAGCACGCTGTTGGGCGATCGGGTCGGGATGTCGTATCTTGCGTCGCTGCTCAGGAAACCTGGCCAGGACGTCGACGTCTTCGTACTGGTGGCCAACGGGCGGCTTCCGAAAGAGTCGGGCGAGCCGATCCTGGACGACGAGGCACTGCGTCAGTACCGGCAGCGGGCGCAAGAACTTCGCTCCCTTCTCGACGGCGGCGCTGCATCCAAGGAGGCGGATCGTTATCGCGCCGAACTGGCGACCTTGACCGAGGGGCTCCGCACGGTCACGAGGCTGGGCGGCCGGTCACGGAGCTTCGTCGGCAACCATGAACGAGCACGCACTGCGGTGAGAAAGGCCATCGTTCGAGCCATCGACGTCATTGCTTCGGTCGAGCCGACCCTCGGTGACCATTTGTCGCAGTCGATCAGTACGGGCGCGAGCTGCCGCTACACACCGGATTCGCATTGGACGGTCGCGGTTGGTGAGGCGGCATCGCCGCCAGCCGAATCGCGCCGGTCGGGTTAACCCCCGCCGCAAAGATGCCGGGTAGCGCCATAGCGGCGCCGTCCCGGGATCTCCACAATGGGTTCTGTGATGGAGACCAAAGTGGGATCGGGTGGAGTGCGGGTGCAGTTGCGGATGGGCGACAAGGACCGCGTGCTCGCCCTCTCCGACAGCCAGGTGGCGGCGATTCGGCGCTCGCTGCTCAGCTTTGTCCGCGAGCCGTTCACGCGGCGGCCGTACTCCGAGCTCGCGTACTTCGTTTTCGGCTTCCCGATCGTTGCCTTCGGGATGGCCTTCTCGCTCCTCTTCCTCGGCGCGGGTGCGGCACTCGCGGTCACCTTCGTGGGCGTCATCATCATCGCCCTCGGCGCCCGGGGAGCGCGCTGGTTCGGCGGTCTGCAACGCAGCCTCGCTCGCCAATTCCTCGCCGAGGACATCGAGGACCCGGATCCCTTCGTCGCTCCCCGCGGACTGTTCGCATGGCTGCAGGCGGCGCTGCGGGACAAGATCGGCTGGAAGACGATCGGGTATCTCGTCGCTAAGTCCCTCTGGACGCTCTTCAACGTCTGGTTC
The DNA here is from genome assembly GCA_049510975.1 of Acidimicrobiales bacterium. Taxonomy (GTDB): domain Bacteria; phylum Actinomycetota; class Acidimicrobiia; order Acidimicrobiales; family Bog-793; genus JAKACA01. The sequence goes on along the minus strand of JBEKYM010000032.1, from coordinate 29,991 downwards.
GCCCTCAGCGTCTGGTGGGACGCCCTCGCCTGTCTCGGCTACCCGTTCCTCGGGCGGGGCAACACGCGGCCGGGCGTCTTTGGTGTGACGTACAACGTGCTGCGGCCGGGTTTCTTCTCGGTTGGGAGCTCTGGCGTGATCCACGGCGCCTTCATCATGGCGACCGGCGTCGTGCTGCTCTTCGTGGCTCCATGGCCGATGCGGCTTGCCGTGTCTGTCGATCGCAGGCTCATGCACTGGCTGCTCGGCCCCGACGCCGTCGCCGTCCGGATGCGCAGTCTCGAAGCCGCCCGGGCAAGCACGGTCGACGCGTCCGCTGCACTCCTGCGACGCATCGAGCGCGACCTCCACGACGGGACGCAGGCGCAGCTGGTCGCCCTGGCGATGCGACTGGGAGACGTGAAGGAGCGACTCGAGGCCTACCCCGCACCGGAACTGGCGCCGGTCCGCCAATTGCTCGACGAGGCCCATCGAGGCGCCAAGGAGGCCATCGTCGAGCTCCGCGACCTGGCTCGCGGAATCCATCCGCCGGCGCTCGACGTCGGCCTCGAAGGTGCGCTCTCGACGCTGGCGGCGCGGAGCACGCCGCCGACCGAGCTCGCCGTCTCCATCACGGACCGGCCCACGCCGGCGATCGAGTCGATCGCCTACTTCTGTGTCGCCGAGCTGCTCGCCAACGTCGCCCAGCATGCCCAGGCAAGACGGGCGACCGTCAGCTGTTCGCAGACCGGCACCTGGCTTCGCCTCGTCGTGCGCGACGACGGAGGCGGCGGAGCGTTGATCCGGGCGGGCTCGCGCTCGAGCGGACTCTCGGGTCTGGCGGAACGGGTCCAGGCCGTCGACGGGCGTATGAGCGTGACGAGCCCGCTCGGCGGGCCCACGGTGGTCACCGTCGACCTCCCGTTGCACGCGTAGATGTCCGACACGATCCGGATTGCCATCGCCGAGGACTCCGCCGTCCTGCGCGACGGACTCGCACAGCTGCTGGCGGGCCGCGGCTTTCAAGTCACCGACGCCGTCGGGGACGGGGAGGCGCTCCGCGCCGCCGTCGGCCGCGCCCTACCCGACGTGGCGGTGATCGACATCCGGATGCCGCCGAGCTTCACCGACGAAGGGCTGCGTCTCGCCATCGAGCTTCGTCGCGACCATCCGACGCTGGGCATCCTCCTCTTCTCGCAGTACATCGAGACGCGTTATGCCGCCGAGCTGCTCGCCGATGGGGCTGCCGGCGTCGGCTACCTCTTGAAGGATCGGGTCGCCGATGTCAGCGACTTCGTCGAGGCGCTTGTTCGCGTTGCCTCGGGCGGGACGGCGCTCGACCCCGAGGTCATCACCCAGTTGATGGCCGCCAGCCGCCGGCGTGACTCCCTCTCGGGCATGTCGGGGCGCGAGCGAGAAGTGCTTGCGCTGATGGCCGAGGGTCGGAGCAATGCTGCCATCGCGACGGCGCTCGTCGTCTCAGAAGGCGCGGTGGAAAAGCACGTGACGAGCATCTTCACCAAGCTCAATTTGCCGGTGTCGCAGCTCGACCATCGTCGCGTCCTCGCCGTGCTGCACTACCTCGACTCCTAGGCAGTGGCGTTGATGGCTATGGTCCGACCTCGACCAACGTGAGGGCGACGCCAGTCGTTGCGTAGTAACCCGCGCCGGTGCAGGCCGAAGTGCAGGACACGCCAGAGAGGGTGCTGACTCTCGCAGCCGCCGGGTTCGGGGTCGCCTGCAGAGTCCACGAGGTGCCCCCCCACGACTCTGCCAGGGTCGTTTGCACGCCCGAGCTGTCGGCGGACTCGCCGACGGCGGTGCAGGCGCCGGCCGTCGTGCAGGACACACCGGAGAGGCTGCTTTCTTGCGCGCCGGCGGGGTTCGGGGTGGCTTCGATGGACCACGAGCCGCCGTCCCAGGATTCGGCCAGGGTCGTTAGGTCGTCCGAGCCGTCGGTGGAGCCGCCGACGGCGGTGCAAGCGCCGGCCGTCGTGCAGGACACACCGGAGAGGCTGCTTCCCTCCGCGCCGGAGGGGTTCGGGGTGGCTTCGATGGACCACGAGCCGCCGTCCCAGGACTCGGCCAGGGTCGTCTGGTTGTCCGAGCTGTCGGTGGAAGAGCCGACGGCGGTGCAGGCGCTCGCCAATGTGCAGGACACACCGGAGAGGCCGCTTTCTTGCGCGCCGGAGGGGTTCGGTGTCGCCTGGATGGACCACGAGGTGCCGTCCCAGGCCTCGACCAGCGTCTCCTCGCCGCCCGAGCCGTCGCTGTAGTCGCCCACGGCCGTGCACGAGCTCGCCCCGGTGCAGGACACCCCGGAGAGGCTGCTTCCCTCCGCGCCGGAGGGGTTCGGTGTCGCCTGGATGGACCACGAGGTCCCGTCCCACGACTCGGCCAGCGTCACCGTGACGCCAGAGCCATTTGTGTACTCGCCCACGGCCGTGCACGCGTTCGCGGCGGTGCAGGACACACCGGAGAGGGTGGCGCTCTCTTGGGCGCCGGCGGGGTTCGGCGTGGCCTGGACGGTCCAGGACTTACCGTTCCACGACTCGGCGAGGGGCACCTCGACGTCTGAGTCCTTGAGGTTCAACCCAACAGCAACGCAGGCGCTCGCCCCGGTGCAGGACACACCCAAGAGAAAGCTGTATTCCACGCCGGCCGGGTTGGGGGTGGTCTTGATGGACCAGGAGTTGGCCTTCCACACCTCCGCCAGCGACACCTCGACTCCCGAGCTGTTGAGGGAAATCCCGACGGCGGTGCAAGCGTTCGCCGAGGTGCAGGCCACTCCTGCAAGGAGGCTGCCTTGGGCGTCGGCGGGGTTCGGCGTGGCCTGGACGGACCAGGAGATGCCGTCCCACGCCTCGGCCAGGGTCCCATGGACGAGCGAGCTGGCGGTGTACTGGCCCACGGCGGTGCAGGCGCTGGCCGAGGTGCAGGACACGCTCGAGAGGATGGCATCGAGCGCGCCGGCGGGGTTCGGGGTGGCCTGGATAGACCAGGAGGCGCCGTCCCACTCCTCGGCCAGTGTCACCTCGACCCCCGAGCTGTCGATGGAAATGCCCACGGCAGTACAGGTGCCGGTCGAGGTGCAGGAGACACCGTACAGGGCGCTCGCTTGCGCACCTGAGGGGTTCGGGGTGGCCTGGATGGACCAGGAGCTGCCGTCCCAGAACTCGGCGAGGGTCACGGTGACGCCCGAGGCGTCGACAGCGCCCTCCACGGCCGTGCAGGTGCCCGCCGAAGTGCAGGACACAGCCGAGAGGGCGCTCTCTTGTGAACCGGCGGGGTTCGGCGTTGTCTGAATGGACCAGGAGGCGCCGTCCCACGCCTCAGCCAGTGTCACCTCGACCCCCGAGCTGTCGACGTAAATGCCCACGGCAGTGCAGGCGCCGGCCGATGTGCAGGACACGCTGAACAGGCCGCTTCCTTGCGCACCGGCGGGGTTCGGGGTGGCCTGGATGGACCACGAGCTGCCGTCCCAGAACTCGGCCAGGGTCACATCGACCCCCGAGCTGTCGACGTACTGGCCGACGGCGGTGCAGGTGCCGGTCGAAGTGCAGGAAACACCGGAAAGCTCGCTGATTTCAGCGCCGGGGAGTTTGGGGAGCTTCTTGACGGACCACGACTTGCCGTTCCACGCTTCGGCCAAGTTGACCTCGATGCCCGAGCTGTCGACGTAGTCGCCCACGGCGGTGCACGCATTCGCCGCGCTGCACGATTCCGATGCAAGCAACCCGCCTTTGTCCACGACATTGGGCGACTTCTTGATCTTCCACGACGACCCGGAGGCTTCACCGGGCGCCGGCGTGTTCGCTGACCCTTTCAAGGCGGCGCCGCCAGGACCGGGAAGACCTGGCAGCGTCGACTGCAGAAGGCCCCTCAGTCGAAGTGTCCCAGCTGGAGAGACTCCCGGGCGGGACGGGGTTCGGGCTTCTGCGGCGGCGCTCAGGGGTGCCGCCACGGCTGCCATGGCCACCACCGCGGCGACGAGCATCACACGTGCCGCTTTCAGCAACGACTGCCGACCAGCCCACGCTCGCCCCGTGCCGGCCCTTGAGCGATTGAGGTTGCCGCCATCGATCAGCTCGCTGGTCCCGCTCATGCGGCCACTCCTCTTTCTCGTTTCTCGATTGACCGCCAGCCGCTCGACTGGCTGACCCGATCGTGGGTAAGCCGTGCACGAAACGTCGCCGAAGCTCTGCATTCCCCTCGACTGGTCCCCTCCGCCCCGACGGGCGTCGGCCACGTTACCGCTTCGTGCCCCATGTCGTCGGGCCGGACCGGAGCCGCCAGATTCGAGGCGCCCCAACGGGCCGATCGTCGGCGCCGTGGCGCCGGCTCCTCGAGCATGGCATCAGTGGCGTCCCGCCATCATTGGCGTGCGAGCACGAGGGGCCACCCAGGCGAGTCCACCGACCGCAACGGCGCCCACGGCGAGGTGGATGGCGACGAGCCCAACGGTGGCGGCGGTCGTCGTCGCGAAGGCGATCGGAAGGGCCATCGATGCGAGGAGGACGGCCACCGCTGCGACGGTCCAGACTCGTTGCGGCTGTGTCGCTCTCCGCTCGAGAACCGCGAGAAGCCCCCAACCCAACAGCGTGGCGGCGACGGCGGCGAGCATGATCGTTCCGAGTCCCACGGTCGTGGCGGCCGAGTGGGGGAAGCGGACGGTGAGATGCACCCCAGCAACGTGGGTGATGACCACCCATGAGGCGGCGGCCGCAATGGAAGTGGCTGCGACGGTGGCGTGAGCGAGACGACGGGCGGTGATCATGGGATCCTCCTCGTGATGGACCGAGCGCTGTGCTCGGGCGGGACATCTGCTGCATGCAAGGATCGGTTGGCGGTGCCTCATCGGACATCGTCTCTGGGAAGGCATCGGGCCTGCGTCGCCGGCGGTAGGGGAATACTGCAGGCGCAGTAGCCGCGCCAACCTGCCAGTGGAGTACGACTTTGGGGCGCGGCAGGCCTACCTTGTATCCGATGCGCTCCGCTGTGCTCCGACTTGTCAGAGGTCGGTGGTCCGAAGCTGCCGGGGTGGCTCTCGTGTTCGGCCTCGCCGTCGTGGGCTCGGTGCTAGAGGCCTACCCGTCCCACCACTACGCCGGTCTTCATTTGCGGGCCCACGTCAACGCGGCCGCGTTCGCGCTCGTCGCCGTTCCTGCCGTCCTCCTCTGTTGGAGGCGCTCCCACCCGGTAGCGGTGTACCTCGGTGCCGTGGCGGGAGTCGCCGGGTGGGCAGCAATGGGAGAGGTGTACGGCGCCAGCCTGGTGGTCGTGCTGGTGGCGCTCTATTGGGTCGCCGTGTCCGGTTCGAGTCGGGTCGCTCTGGCGACCCTGGGCGTGGGGGGTGCGCTCACGATCTGGCTCGTCGGCGGCCTGCTGGGACCGTGGGGCTGGTGGGGGGGTCCGCAACTCGATATGTGGCCCGAGATGCTCGCAGCTGGAGCTGTCGGCTCCGCTGTCGCGGCTCGACGGCAATGGAAGGCGAGCGAGCGGCTCCGTCTCGCGCAACTCGAGCGAGAACGGGAGGAAGCGACCCGTAGGCAGGTGGACTCCGAGCGTCTCCGCATCGCGAGGGAGTTGCACGACGTTGTGGCTCACTCCATCGCCATGATCAATGTGCAAGCGAGTGCGGCTGCCACACTCCTCCCCGAGGATCCCGCCCGAGTGGCAGAGGCACTGCAGGCGATTCGCGCGGCCAGCAAGAACGGTCTGCGCGAGCTGCGATCGATCCTCGACGTCCTCCGCCAGGTCGACGGAGGCCAGCCGGCGGTGCCCCTCCCCGACCGGGACGCCTTCCAGGCGCTCTCCGATGCGGCCACGGCTGCCGGGATCGTGACGCGATTGCGCTACGACGCTCGCCTCGGCGCCTCCCCGCCGGAGGTGGCTCTGGGGGCATATCGAATCGTCCAGGAGTCGCTCACCAACGTCATCCGCCACGCTCCGGGGTCAACCGCCGAGGTCACCATCTCGACTCGAGATGGGCTCCTCGTCATCGACGTGCTCAACGATCCTCCCGATGGCCAGGTGTTGTTCATCGATGGCGCCGGCGCGGGGCTGGCGGGCATGCAGGAACGAGTACGCGTGCTCAGAGGCCAGATGCGGGCGGGGCCACTCGCGACAGGCGGCTTCGAGGTGCACGCCGAGTTGCCCATTGGTGCTCCCGAGCCCGGCGCCCACGCTGCGGCTGCCCCAGAGGTGATGAGCTCTTGATCCGGGTGATCCTCGCCGACGATCAGGCCCTCGTGCGCGCTGGTTTCCGAGTCCTGCTGGGGTCGGCAGACGACATCGAGGTCGTGGGCGAGGCGGGCGACGGGCAGGCAGCGGTTGACATCGCCCACGAGACCGCTGCCGACGTCATCCTCATGGACATCCGCATGCCCGGGGTCGACGGGCTCGAGGCCACCAGGCGCATCGCGGCTGACCCGAACCTCACCGAGCTGCGCGTTCTCATACTCACCACCTTCGAGGCCGACGAGTACGTCTTCGAGGCGCTACGTGCCGGAGCGAGCGGGTTTCTTGTCAAGGACACCGAGCCCGAGGATCTGATCGAGGCCGTCAGGATCGTCGCCCGAGGCGACGCCCTGCTGTCGCCGAGCGTGACGCGCCGGCTGATCGCCAACATCGCCGGACGTGGTACCAGTCGACCCATCGACGTTGCGACGCTTGCGGTGCTCACCGAACGGGAGCGTGAGGTCCTGGCTCTCGTCGCCGCAGGCAAGAGCAACGAGGAGATCGCTGCCATGCTCTACATGAGTCCGTTGACTGCCAAGACCCACGTCAACCGCTCCATGACGAAGCTCAACGCTCGTGATCGAGCACAGCTCGTCGTGATCGCCTACGAGACCGGCTTGGTAACCCCAGGTCTCGGGTAGAACGCCTCGGGTAACAAGACGGAACAGCGATCAGTTCGTCCTCTCGAAGACTCGCTCGGGGACAAGGCGCCACGTGACCCGGTGTTGGCCGTTGAACTGCTCGGGATCGTCCCCGTAGCGCCGCGCCATCGTCTTCGCGTCCTCGATCGAGCCGTCGTCGCCTTCCCGTAGCAGCTCGACCGATCCGCCGATGCTCACCCAGTGCTGTACGGCGAGAGGGTCGTGGACCAACGCCGTGGCGCGCGGGTCTTGGCGGAGGTTGGCGACCCAGCGCCGGTCGTGCCGCCCGTTCAGGAGCACAGCATCGTGGACGACGAGGTAGTCGACGACTACCACGTGCGGCCGGCCGGCGGTACCGACCGTTGCGAGCACTGCGCGGTGTGGCCCTTCGAGGTAGGCGCGTACGGAATCGAGGTCGGTCTGTGGACTCATCGACCGATTCAACCAGCTGGGCCGGCGGGGCACGGACCGCCCTGGCGGAGGCTCAGCCGACGAGGGAGGCGAGCGCTCGACGCGAGGTGATGTCGAGCTTCATGTAGCAGTTGCGAAGGTGGTACTCGACCGTCTTCACCGACACGAACAGCTCGGCGGCCGCCTGGCGGTTGGTCAGTCCCGTGGCGACCAGTCGAGCTACCGCCAGCTCGGCCCGGCTGAGGCCGAGTAGGGCGGCAGGGCCCTGAGCGGCCGCCGTGACGTTCAGGCGGGCGAGCTCCGTGGCACACACCTGCACGAAAGGGTCGGCACCGAGCTGGGAGAATGCCTCGTGGGCCTCCTCGAGACGGGCGATGGCGGCCGGGCCTTGGCCGAATGCGCACAGCCGGCGACCGTCGTCGAGATTCACGAGAGCGACCTCGAACGGCATGGGCGCCTGGGTCGTGATGGATCGGGCCTGCGAGAAGGCCTGTTCCGCCCCCGTCTCGTCACCCATGGCCGCGGCGAGGTTGCCCCGGCATCGGGCCAGGGCGAGCAGCGCTGAGCTCAGACCGCCGTGGGGGACTGCGCGATCGAACTCGTCGAGAGCGCGCTCGGCCTCGCCGAGGCGCCCCAAGGCGACCAGGGCGTCGGCTTCGAACGCCCGCCAATTGTGCATGCCGGGCAGCCCGCCGACGCCGGGCGGACCGCCCGCCCGCACGGGCTCGGCAGCGTCGATGACGCCCGCCCAGTCGGCCCGGGCGAAGGCCAACGAAGTTCCCGCTAGGGCTGCAGCAGCGGTGGTCAGCGTCCGAGGGAAGCGCTCCGCCGCAGCCCGCGCCGCTCGTGCATGAGCATCCGCTTCGGCCCACTGCCCGCGGTAGCCGAGAACCTGGGCTGTACGGGAGTGCGCCCGGGCGAGATCAACCGGGCGGTCGGTGTCGATGGCCAGCGAGGTCGCCAGCTGTGCGTACGTCGTCGCCGCGTCCCAGTCGCCGCGGCGGAAATGCGAGTCGCTCAGATCGCACAAACACAGGCCCGGGTAGCTCGCGGGCAGACCGTTGCGGAGCCGGGCGGCAGCGACGCCGAGATCGGCGATGGCGCCGGCGAGGTCGTCGCTGTAGAGCTTGAGCATTCCCCGCATGATGAGGGCGTCGGTCGCTGCTGCCAGTACCTCGTTCCCGCGCTCGGGAAGCAAGCCCAGCACGACTAGCCCGTCGGGACTCCGGCCAGCGGAGGACATCGCAAAGGCCTGGGCGACGCGGGCCCGGGTGTGGAGCGCGGAGCCCGGGGCGGTGCCATCGACGGCTCGATCAGCCCACACGAGCGCTTGGTCAGGGGAGCCGGAGATGACCATCAAGTTCGCCAGCGATGTCGCCGCCCGCGCCCCGATCTCCGACTCAGTTCCCGGATCGTGGCTCTCCCAGGCGGCCAAGAGGCGGTGCTCAGCGTCGGCCGATCCGGTGTAGACGCCGAGCAGCCCGGACAGGGCGTCACGGCGGGCACCGCTGCCACGGCAGGCCGCCAGCGTCCTCGCCGCGCCGGCGTTGTCCGCCGCAAGGAGCTGGACTCCGGCGGCGTCGAGCAGCCGTCGCTCCCGCTCGCCAGCATCGGGCGACAGGTAGGCCGAACGCTCGAACGCCCACGCCGCCGCCACCAGCTCGCCAAGCTCGGCGTCGGCAACGGCGGCCGCCTCGAGCGCGCCCGCCAGGTGTTCGTCCGGTCCCGCAGCGGCCGCCACCAGGTGGGCGAGGCGCTGGCGGCCGACAACAACCGCTGCAGCGCGGGCATGTAGTTGCCGGCGGACCGCCGGACTGAGATCGTCAGAGATGGCGGCCCGGTACAACGGGTGGGGAAAGCCCAGTTCGGCCCGCATCTGGTCCGCCTCGAGCAGTCCCGAGGCGACTGCCTCGTCCCCCTCGTCGCCGTCGCCGGACAGCTGGGCGACCGACGCGATCGCCGCCCTCGACGCGTGGTGGCCCAACACCGCCGCTGCCGCCACGAACGCCTGCGTCGCCGTCGACAGCGCCGCCACCCGGGCGAGGATCACCGACGACAGCTCCTTCGGCGCCGGCAGCCCGTCGTCTCTCTCGTTCAATGCCGCAACGCCGATTTCGTCGAGCAGCGCACGGCAATGGAGGGCGTGCCCGCCCGTGTGTGCCGCCAGCCGGCTCGCTCCCCGATGCGACAGCTGTCCGAGACCCAAGGCAGCGGCCAGCTCGATGAGATCACCGGCATCGAGACCGCCCAGCCGAAGGCTCAGGACCCGCGAGTCGCCACCGACGAACCGAGCCCATCCCCCATCGACCAACGCGCCGCTTCGGGCCGAGACCACGATGAGCACCCTGTCGGCGCGCAGTCGCCGGAGCGCGAACAGCACAGCTCGCAACGAGGGACGGTCGGCCCACTGGAGATCGTCCAGAACCAGCACCACGACCCGGTCGTCGGCCTGCAGGCGGTCGAAGAAACCCAGCAGACGGGCGCCAACAGCCATCGGGTCGTCCCCCGGGTCCGTGGCCGCATCGGGATCGATCTGGTCCACGACGCCAAAGGAAAGGAGCGACTCGTCCTCGGCGCCGCCTGCCTGCAGAACCTCCGCGTCCGAGAGCGACCCGAGGAATCGAGAGAGCAGGGTCGACTTGCCTGAGCCGGCTTCGCCCTCCAGATAGACGACCTGAGGGTGGCCCTTCGCTGCTTCGGAGAACCGCTCGCTGAGCATGGCGAGCTCTTCCTGCCGCCCTACGAAGCCAGCTGTCGCTCTCACCGCGCTACGCCGGCCCGGCCGTAGACGGCCGGGCCCGTTGCGCCTCGAGGGGAGTGTGCTGCCCGTCTCGGGGCATCCCGAACGTAGTCGGTGCCCGATACTCGACGCCCCCAGGGCCACCGGCGGCAGTCAAGACGGGGGCGCACCTGAGTAGGCTATGCCCGAGTCAGGTGAGGATCGGTCCTGCCCGCAAGCGGGCCGGCAAGCACTCACCTGGCTGCCGCGTCTTCAGGACGGGACACGGTGCGGCGATGAGTTTTGCGGCGGTCGTGCGTCTTTGCCATGGAGGCCCCACCGCAAAGCAGGGAGATGACCTGATGCGCAACGTTGTCGTCTACGAGCTGCTGTCGCTCGACGGGGTGGCAGAAGGCCCGGACGAGTTCATCACCGACTTCGACGACGTGATGGGCGAGAACCTCGGTCGGGTCATCGCCGCACAGGACTCCGTGCTTCTCGGGCGCCGGACCTATGACGATTGGGCCGCCTTCTGGCCGACGGCTGACTACGAGCCGTTCGCCAGCTTCATCAACGGTGTCGAGAAGTTCGTGGCGACCTCGACGGCGCCAAGTCAGACCTGGGGGAACACGACGGTCATCGATGGTGGGCTTCCCGAGTTCGTCTCCGATCTGAAGCGGGGGCCCGGCGGTGATATCGGGGTACACGGGAGCATCGCCCTGACCCAGTCGCTGCTCGAGCGGGGCCTGGTCGACGAATTGCGTCTGGTGATCGCGCCAGCCCTGCATATACATGGCCGCAAGCTCTTCGACAAGGGGTTGCCGAAGCGGCTGACGCTCACGCGCCATGTCGCCTCTCCGTCCGGGTACCTCCTGCTCGACTTCCACGTCGAGAACTGAGTCAGGGCGCGGCCAGCGAGCGGCCGAGCAACCCGGACCCCACGCCCTCCCCAGCAGAAACCAGGGTCAAACCTAGGGTCGTTCCCTGGGGACAACGCCACCTCGCTCCCGTTAACTGAGAGACGTGGCCGCCTCACGATCGCCGAGGCAGACCATGCGCCTCGTCCTCGAGATCGACAGAACTCCCGACGGCCGGCTGGAGGGGCGACTGCGCACCGACACCGCCGACGTCTGGAGGCGTTTTTCCGGTGTGCTCGAGCTCCTCAAAGTGCTCGAGGAACACACGTCGATCTCCGCGAGGAGCACGGTTCACACCATCGACGACGGAAGGGATCCGTCGTGAGAACCGACACCGTCGCCCCCCTGAGTTGCTACCGCTACCGGAAAGGAACGTCATGAGTCAGAACCCTTCGATCTCCAGCAGTCCCACGGTCGAGAGGCGTCGACGGGCGCGGCTGGTCCTCTGGCTTGCCGGGGCCATCGCCCTGCTCGGCTTGGCGGGTGGGGCACTCGCGTTCCCGCACCTGACGTCGTCGCTCAGCGACTACGACGCTCCCGGCTCAGCGGTCGTGCTCGCGCAACACGCAATCCAGGAGGCCACCGGCTCCAATCCCGAGGAGGGCTATGAGGTCGTCGTCCGCACGCCGGCCGCGATCACCGAGTCCTCGCCGCTGCCGGCAAGGGTGGCAACCGTCGTCGCCCTGCTCCGGGCGCGCCCTGAGGTCAGGAAGGTTCTCGACTACGCCAACACCGGGGACCGCACCATGATCTCGAGCAACGGGCAGTTCACCGTCGTGGTTGCGACCGTCGGCGCCGTGCAGGAGCAGAAGGCAGTCTCGGCGCTCGAAAGCGCCATCGCGGCCCATCGGTCCCTCAAGGGCGATGTCTGGCTCGGCGGACCGACGGTTGCCGACGTCCAGATCGCTGCGGTTTCTTCTCAGGACCTCGGGCGTGCCGAGCTCTTCGTCCTCCCGTTCCTGATCCTGCTGCTCTTCTTCGTCTTCCGCGGGTGGAGGGCAGCGGCGATCCCTCTGATCGGCGCCTTGTTCGCCATCGCCGTCACCTTGGGCGTCATGGGCCTGGTGATCCTCGTCCTGCCACTTTCGGTCTTTGCCCTCAACCTCGTCATCGCCCTCGGGTTGGGGCTCGCCGTCGACTTCAGCCTCCTCATCGTGTCGCGCTTTCGTGAGGAGTATCGGCGACAGGGCTCGATCGAGGAGGCTCTGGCGACAGTCCGCCGCACCGCCGGCCACACGGTGCTGTTCAGCTCGATCACGATCGCAGCGGCGATGGCTACCCTTGCCATCTTCCCCGAGCGCCTCGTGTACTCCATGGGAGTTGCCGGCGCCATCGTCGTGTTGGCTGCCGGTGCCTTCGCCCTTCTCGTCCTGCCGGCGATCCTTGTTCGCTCCGGTGAGCGCATCGTCAACGTCCGCCTTCACGCTTCCGAGACGACCGAAGTCACCCAGGCGGGTCGCTGGTACGGCGTCGCTACGGGTGTGATGCGCAGACCGGCCATCTGGGCCACCTCGGCCGTCGTCGTGCTGGTCGTGCTCGCCGTGCCGTTCCTGCACGTCTCGTTCACGGGGGCCAGCGCCAGCAGCCTGCCGACGAGCACCTCTGCTGGTGCCGCCTATCAACTGGTACAGACGAAGTTCGGCGCGTTCTCCGAAGCTCCTGCCGGTCTCGTGATCAACGACAGCAACGTGACGACGGTGGCGCTCGCCAGTTATGGCGCCGCCGTGACCGCCGTTCCCGGCGTGAAAGCTGTCTCCTCCTTCCAGCACCTCGGCGGGTCCCTCTGGGAGGCGAACGTGGCGCTCATCGACTCGCCGCTCTCGCCGGCCGCGCAACGAACCGTCGAAGCGGTGCAATCGCTGGCCGGCCCGGGACAGGTGACCGTGATCGGACAGACGGCCTCCTTCCTGGCGCTGCAGAAGAGCCTCAAGTCGCACCTCCCCCTCGTGCTGGGCCTCATCGTCCTCGTCGCCTTGTTGATGCTCGTTGCGATGACGCGATCGCTCGTGCTTCCACTCATGGCCGTGGCGATGAACCTCTTCACGATTGGGGCTGCCTTCGGCGTGCTCGTGTGGGCCTTCCAGTGGGGCCACCTGAGCCACTTGTTGGGATTCGGCACCGTAGGCGCTCTGCAGTCGACGTCGCTCATCATCATCCTCGCCGTCGTGTTCGGGCTCTCGACCGACTACGGCGTGTTCCTGCTCGGGCGCATGAAGGAAGAGCATGAGGCGGGCGCAGACCCAAGCGAGGCGATCGCTCGCGGCCTCGAGCACACCGGAGGGATCGTCAGCACAGCTGCGTGCTGCTTGGCGCTCGCCATCGGAGCGCTCGTCCTCTCCCGACTCGTCTTCGTGAAGGAGCTCGGACTCGGCGTGGCCTTTGCGGTGATCCTCGACGCCACGATCGTCCGCGGCCTGCTGGTGCCGGCGTTGATGAAGCTTCTCGGCCCCGCCAGCTGGTGGTCTCCCGCCTGGCTCGCTCGAGCCGGTCGGCGGAGCGCCGTCCCGGCTGTTCGAAGGCACCCGGTGATCCCCGGAGCGGTTCTGGCCAACGGCGGGCCATCTGAGCGGTGACCGTCACCAGGCGAGCTCGCCTGAGTTCTCCCAGAAGGTGCCGGTGGGGCCGTCCGTACCGATGGTCGCCATGCGCACGATGACGGCTGCGCCGGCTTCGACCGGCTGTCCGGCACCGCTGAAGGGAGTGAGCTCGGTGGCGGTGAAGCCCGGCTCGACGGCGTTGACCTTGATGTCGGGCATTGCCTTGGCGTACTGGACCGTGAGCATGGAGACGGCGGCTTTGCTGGCGCCGTACATGATGGAAGGGAAATGGAACTGGCGCCGCTCGGGGTTCGTGACAGCCCAGAACGAGCCGAGGGCGCTGGAGACGTTGACCACCACCGGATTGCCCGACTTCCTCAGCAACGGCAGGGCGGCCTGGGTGACACGGATGACTCCGATCACATTCGTGTCGAACACTCTCAACGCCTCCGGGCCGTCGACCTCGGCCGTCGTACTCACGCCGGCATTGTTGACGAGAACGTCCAAGCGGCCCTCGCGCTCGCGGATGATGGCGAGGGCGGCTCGTACTGATGCGTCGGCGGTGACGTCAAGCTGCACGAAGTGTCCGCCGAGCTCGGCGGCGGCCGCCTGTCCGAGCTCGGCGTTGCGCGCCCCGACGTACACGGTGTGCCCGCGCTCGATCAGTTGACGGGCGGTTTCGTAACCGAGCCCTTTGTTGGCCCCGGTGATGAGTGTCACGGTCATGTACTGAGCTTCCTCACCTGATACGGGACATGACAAGTCAGCGGTTACCGGTGATCGGTAATATACTACCGTGCGTGACCCCGACCTTGCTTGCACCTGCTCTCCAGCGGGCGAACCTCCGGGAGCAAGTGCTTGCGACGATCCGAGAGGCCTTCATCACCGGCCAGATCGTCCCAGGCGTCGTGTACTCCGCAGCCTCGCTCGCCGGCGAGCTCGGCATCTCCAGCAGCCCCGTGCGTGAGGCGATGCTCGCCTTGGTCGAAGATGGGCTCATGGAAGTCGTTCCCAACCGCGGTTACCGGCCCGTGGCGCTGAACCGGTCCGACCTCGCCGAGATCGCCCAGCTGCGGGTGCTCCTCGAGGTACCCGCTGCTGGTATGGCGGCCAGAACGGACCTTGGAGCGAGGGCGGCGGAGCTGCAAGGACTTGTCGATCAGATCGAGCGAACCGCCGCGCAAGGCGATGTGAGCGGCAATCTCGCAGCGGATCGCCAGTTCCATCTCACCCTCGTCGACGTCTGCGGTAACCGTCGGCTCGTCCAACAGGTCGCCAAGCTGCGTGACCAGACACGTCTCGCCAACATCCTCCAGCTTGCACGGAGCGGGGCGCTCGTTGGCTCCGCAGCAGAACACCGGCCGATCCTCGCTGCCGTCCTCGCCCATGACCGTCGCCGCGCCGAGACGCTCATGCGAGCGCACCTGGGACACATCATGAGCGACTGGTCAGGTGACGGCGAAGTGGTCGACGACCACCGAAGGCGAGGCGACCAGTGATCGTTGCACGAGTGGCGGCTCACCCTGACGCAGCGCCCGCTCTCGGCAACGGCGGGTTGTCTCGGCCTCGAACCTGGCGCCGCACCGGAGCGTGATGCCGTGGACGTGTACGACGCGGTGCGTTCGCGCCAGTCCGTTCGGGGTTTCCTCGATCGCCCCGTGCCGCTTGAGGTGTTGCGGAGAGTTCTCAGCGCCGCCCTGCAGTCGCCCTCGGGAGGCAACCTCCAGCCCTGGCACATCTATGTACTGTCGGGCGCCAAGCTCGACGACCTGAAAGCCCGGATCAGGCGGCGTGTTGCGGCCGGGGATCCGGGGGATGAGCCGCCGACGCCGCCCTACCCTCTTCCTTTGCCCGACTGCTCGGCACATCGCCTCGAAGACATGGGAGCCCGTCGATACGCAGCCGTCGGAGTGGCCCCGGACGACCGGGAAGCACGGGCACGCGTCCGGGCCGGCAACTGGGAATGCTGGGGAGCCACGACCGTGCTGTTTTGCTATCTCGAGGCCGTGATGCTGCCGCCCCAGTGGATGGACGTCGGGATGTTCTTGCAGTCCGTGATGCTGCTCGTTCGTGCCGAAGGAATGGATACCTGTCCGCAGATCGCCTGGGCGGAGTATCACGAAACGGTCGCCGAGGTCATCGAGGTGCCGAGCAACCTCGTTCTGGCCTGCGGCCTGTCGATCGGCTACGCGGATCCCGACGCGCCTCGGCCGCGGATGCCCCGAGCCCAGCTGTCCGATGCTGTGACGTTCCGGATGCACAGTTGACCTCGCCGCGGGGGACAATGCGGAGCGTGACCGTCAAAGACCGCACCTGGCTGGTTCTCCTGCGCGACATCTCGCACGCCCCGCGGGTCGAGCGGTCGTGGCGCTGGTCGGAGGTGGCGGCGCCGAGGTCCTTGCGGAGGTCCCGGCATCTGACCCGGCCGTTCGCCGGTTCCGATCGAGGCTGAAGGCGAGGAAGGGCGTCCATGCCGTGCTCATCGCCGACGCGGCGTCGGCAAGCGGCACAGGCAGTGTTTACGGGCTCTTCGAGTGCCATCTCCCAACCATTCCGCCGGCGGGCCGTCGACCCAGGTCTACACCCGGCAAGCGACAGGGAAGTGCTCGAACTGGGTTTCGCGAGCGACTTCAGGAGCGGGCCGGCCCGGGGAAAGTGAATCCGGTGTGCCACCCGATGGCACAGGGACGTCACGCCATTCGTGATGGAAGGCGCTCGGCTGACTTGCCAACGGTCGAACCCTGGAGGTTTCTCTGCCCTCAACCGTGACAGCAGGAGACCTCGTGACCGCCGAAGCGGCAACCACGTCTCAGGCCACGAGCACGAGGAGTATGAACATGTTCGACAACATCAAGTCCATCCGGATAGTGAGAGGTAGGCGGAGCAGGCGCAGCCTCCTCACAGCACGAGGAGTATGAACATGTTCGACAACATCAAGTCCATCCGGATAGTGAGAGGTAGGCGGAGCAGGCGCAGCCTCCTCACGTCCGTGGCAATGCTGGCCCTGGTGGCTTCGACCAGCTCGGCGGTGGTCGCGGTGGGCGCGCCGCCAGCGTTCGCCGCCTGCGGGCCGGGGTGCGGCTCCTACCCGGTGACCGGGAGCAAACCGTCCTCGATCACGGCCGGGCCGGATGGGTCGATGTGGTTCACCGAGGAGGCGAACGACAAGATCGGCCGCATCTCGGCCGGAGGTCAGGTCAAGACCTTCGACGTACCCACCTCCAAAGCCTGGCCGAACTCCATCACCGCCGGCCCGGACGGCAATCTGTGGTTCGTCGAGCCGGGCATGCCCAGCAAGCATCCGACGTATCCGGACCAGATCGGCCGGATCACGCCGAAAGGCGCCATCACGGAGTTTCCTGTCCACGACTTCGGGACAGGCGGTGCTACCTCGATCGTCGCAGGACCGGACGGCAACCTCTGGTTCACGGAGTCCTTCCAAAGCGGATACGAGATCGACGCCATGGCGACGAGCGGAGCCCTTACGGCCGAAAACCCGGTAACGGGCGACCCCACCGACATCACGGCGGGGCCGGACGGAAACCTCTGGTTCACCGAACAGAATGGCGACATCGGGCGGATCACTACGTCCGGGAGCATCACCTACTTCTCCGTTCCCGACTCCCTTGTGCCAATCGACATCGCTCCCGGTGCCGACGGCGCCCTTTGGTTCACCACCTACAGCAACTACATCGGTCGGATCACAACCGGCGGAACCATCACGCTGTACACCGTCCCAACCGACGGCCAGAGCACCGAGTCGTGGGGCATCAGCCCCGGACCCGACGGCAACGTGTGGGTGACGCTCTACGGCACCGACGAGCTCGCACGCGTGAACACCCAGCCGGGCATGGTCGGCGAGATCACCGTGTACGACGTGCCGGTGAGCGGCGAGACAGCTGGCCCATACGCCATCGCCACAGGCGTGAATGGCAACGTGTGGTTCACCGACATCTTGGCCGGCGAGATCGTCGACTACCCGGTCTCCCCCGTGGTGTCACAGTTCCCGGCGTCCTCCAATGCCAATTCCATATTCGGCACCGCAGCGGGGCCGAACGCCGACGATTGGTTCACCGACTACAACGACAACCAGGTGGATCGGATCTGTCAGAACGGGACGCTGCAGACCTACAACACACCCACGGCCGGCGGTGGCCCTTACGGGATCACAGAAGGCCCGTACCCGCACAATCTGAGGTTTCCAGTGGTCGGCATCTGGTTCACCGAAGCCGCCGCGAACAGGATCGGCGTCATCCCCGAGTCGGCCGGCCAGGACGTGGGCCAGGCCTGCGCCGCCCTGACACCGACCGATTTCCCCATTCCGACGGCCGGGGCCGGGTTGCGTGACATCACCTCGGGCCCTGACGGGAACCTGTGGTTCACCGAGTTCAACGCCGACCAGATCGGCAGGATCACCGATACCGGGACCGTCACGGAGTTTCCCATACCGACGGCCGGAGCCGAGCCACTCGACATCGTCTCCGGCCCGGACGGCAATCTGTGGTTCACTGAGTTCGGCGCAAACCAGATCGGCCGGATCACCCCCGCCGGAGTGGTCACCGAGTTCCCGATCCCGACCGCCGACAGCGGACCTGCTGGCATCACGGCGGGGCCGGACGGGAACCTGTGGTTCACCGAGGCCAACGCCAACCAGATCGGCCGGATCACGACCGGCGGGGTCGTCAACGAGTTCCCGATCCCCACCGCGGAGAGCTACCCGGGTCAGATCGCAGCCGGGCCGGACGGGAACCTCTGGTTCACCGAGGACCACGCCGCCCAAGTTGCGAGCATCACCACCTCCGGTGCAGTCACCGAGTTCAGTCTCGGGGAGGCGGAGGACCCCCAGGCGATCTCGCCGACCTACGGTGGCCTCATCCTCAGCGACCGTAACGACGGCACGTGGTCGGTCGCGACACTGGACCCACCCGGGTCGAACGCCGTGGTCCTGCCGAGCGGACCAGTCCCCTCCACCTCGACCGTCCCCTTCGGTTCCAGCCTCACCTGGACCCAGCTCGCTCCAGTGCCCCAGAACATCGCCGATGCAAGCGGCATGAACCTGTACACGAGTGTGACGCTCGGGAACGACGTCGGCAGCACCTACTCGTACCGCTTCACCGCCGCCGGCACCTACCCCTACATCGCCGAGCCGGTCGGAGACACCACGGCGAACGGAACGGTGAAGGTGCCGATCCAGGTGGCCCCGACGCAAACGGGCACGAATGACCCGGCGACGGTCACCTGGGCGTCGACCCCCGCCCCATTCGGTTTCGCCTACGACGTGCAGGTCAAGGTCCCGGGCGGCATGTACAAGACCTGGCTCGACGGCACGACGATGACGTCCTCAACCTTCAGCGCTGACAGCACGCCCGGCTACTACATCTTCAGGGCCCGGCTACGCAATACGTCGAGCGGTGCGCACTCGGGCTGGTCGCCGGCGGCAGAGTTCGAGGCCGTGCAATGAGCGATTGATGGACTCGCCTTGATGACAAGTGGCTGCCTGCGAGGCAGAACGTGTGCGACCTGTCACCCGCCGGCTCACTCGCTTGGCTCGGAGGTGCACGAGGTGGCCGCCATCCATGGGTACCCGCGCGAGGACGCCCGAAGGAAGCGGAGGTGGGCTTCCTTCGGGCGCTCATCGGCCCTTCTTGTGCGGTTCGCACCCCGGAGCACCCGGGAGCGCCGAGGTCGGTCAGCCCTTGGCGACGCGCTGCTCGTACCAGGGTGTGGTGCCGAAGGGCTGGTACCAGTTGTAGATCGCTCCAGATTTGAGGTTGATGTCGGCGACATCGACCGACGTGGTCGTGACCGCGATGGCGGGAGTCCCGTACTTGGCATTGGTGCCCGATGCGGCGATGGTCTCGGGACTCCAGGACGGCGTCGCCCCGTCAAAGGTCCACCAGTACTTCAGTGCACCGCTACTGGTAGTCGCGGCGATGAAGTCGAACCCGCTCGTCGCTCCGGTCCAGTCGATCTGGGGAGCGCCCTGGACGCCAGATGGGGTGACCGTGTTCTTGTTCCATTCGTTGTTGTCGAGGCCGGCGATCGGCTCGTCGTAGGACACGATCGACCCCGAGTCAGAGTTGGAGGCGGTAATCCATACGTATATGGCCGATGCGCTCACCGAGCCCCCCTGGTAGTAGTTGGCGGTGTCGCCGGACGCCACGATCTCCTTCTCCCAACCCGGTTGGGTCAGAGCTTCCCACCACATGTACAGCGTGCCTCCGTCGGATGCGGTGACGAATGCCATTCCTTGGGCGGTCGTAGCCGAAGACGTCGTGAATGGGCCGCCGGCCACCAGGCTCTCCACCCAGGTGGTGCTGTCGGGCTCCAAGGTGAACGATTCCAGGTGGTTGGATGTAGTGCTGGAAGTGATGAGCACCAAGTCGTTCGCCACGGTGAGCGATGGGTCCTGGAAGGCGAAGCTGCCCCCGTCTGACGTGGCCACCGTCTGCTCGCTCCAGGTCGGGCTCCCTGCATCGGCCGAAAAGTAGACGAGATCACCGAGCTGGTCCACGGCGGCGATCACCAACGCCTGACCAGTCCAGCCGATTGACGGCTCGTGAAAGGCCTCCGAACCCGTTCCGGGCGCGACCAGCTCGGTCACTAACTTCGCCGAGCCCGGTGGCTTCACATAGCAGTACAAATCACCCTTAGCGTCGGTGCCGGCGACGACGGTGTTCTGCCCGGTCCAGGCCACGCTGCTGAACGAGAACGGCGAGGCGGCAACGGCGACACCAGCGCGCTGGGCGTTGGCGGCTGCCGGGCCGACCAGCAGCGCGGCGCCTAGCGCCGCGCTGGCTGCCCCGGCCAGCCACTGCGACCTTGACCGCCGGGACCGCGTGGTGAATGTGTTCATGACGACTCCTTTTTCACGTGCTCGTAGGAGTTGCCCGCTACGTTGGCCTGGGCAACGTGGTCAGTGTGAGCCCGGTGCCGTCCCCCGTCTGTAAGCCTTGTAACACTCCTGAGGTGCGCGTCACAACACTGGCTCTGACGGCGGATAGGTACTTCCGCACGTACCCGCTGACCCCGCGACGTACGATTACGAGGCCGTGTTCGGCGACCTCTCCCGGGGTGACCCGAATCTTTCAACAGGGGGCTGGGTGGAAGGGGCAACAGGAGAAGCCCAAACGTTCCTCGTAGCCGACATCCGGGGATACTCCCGTTTCACTACTGCGCGCGGCGCCGCCGCCGCAGCGCAGTTGGCCTCCACCTTCACCGGGCTCGGCCGGGACGCCATCGTCGCCCGGAACGGGAGGGTTCTCGGACTGCGGGGCGACGAGATCCTGGCCGCCTTCTCCAGCGCCGGTCAAGCGGTCAGGGCCGCCTTGGAGATCCAGTCCGCCTGCGAGGAGGCCACCGCCGAGTCGCCTGAGTTTCCGCTGGATATCGGCGCCGGTTTGGACCTGGGTGAGGTGGTCGAGGTCGACGACGCCTACCACGGGGCGGCCATCAACATGGCCGCCCGCCTCTGTTCCCAGGCGCAGGCCGGGCAAGTGCTGGTGACCGACAGGATCGTGCTGGCCGCCGGCGGCGAGGCCGACCTGGTTTTCCTCTCAACCGTGACGGTGGAGCTGAAGGGTTTTTCCGCTCCGGTCGAGATGTTTCTCGCCTCGTTCGTGCGGAGCTCCGGGCTGCTGTGGGCTCCTGGGGAATCCACACCGCTGCAGCCCGAGTTGGACGACCGCACCCCGATGGCGGGACGGGATGAGGACCTCAGCTGGCTCCGGGGAGTTTGGCGCCAGGCCCGGCGCGGTCGGGGCCGGGTGGTTCTCGTGTCGGGGCCTGCCGGCGTCGGCAAGACCCGCCTGGCAGCCGAACTGGCGGCATATGTCGCAGCTTCGGGCAGCCCGGTTCACTACTCGGGGACGGGCGGGAGCGGGCGCGGCGAGGCCTTTGCTGCGGTGACCGAAGCACGGGCAGGCACTCGAGGCGGTTTGTGGGTCGTCGATGACCTGCATCTCTACCCCGAAGCCGTCGCCGGCCTGTCCGAGGCCCTCGACTCGATCGGGTCCCGTCCGGTGCAGGTCGTTGGGCTCTACCGGGACAGCGGTGGTGATGTGGGCCTGGCGGCCCTGGCCGATCGCCTAGTCCTCGCTGATGGGATCCGGGTACTCGGCCCGCTCGACCTCGAGGGAGTGCGGGTTGTGGCAAGCGGTTACGCCGACGACCTCGAAGACCTCCCGGCGGAGTCGATCCTGCGGGCGTCCGGGGGGATCCCGGCAGCCGTGCATGAGCTGGTCGACGACTGGGCCGCTAAGGAGGCTCGGCGGCGTCTCGTGGCCGCCGCCGAGTGGCTGGCCGAGGGGAGGAGCAGGCAGGCGTCAGGGCTGCGTTTCGCTGACAACGTGATCGCGGCCCATCTCCGTCGTATCTACGACCCGGGCCGAGTGTCCGATGCCGGGTCGGACGTGACTGCGGCCTGCCCGTACAAGGGTCTGAGCTCGTTCGAGGAAGCGGACGCCCCCTGGTTCTTCGGCCGGGATCAGCTCGTTGGGGAGATGGCCGCCAGGACCGTCGGGCTCGGATTGCTCGCCGTAGTCGGCCCTTCCGGCAGCGGGAAGTCTTCCGCCGTGCTTGCCGGACTGGTGCCGTCGCTGAAAGCGGGCCTCCTTCCCGGCAGCGAGGGCTGGGATCACGCAGTGCTTCGGCCGGGGACACACCCCCTCGATGCGCTCGAACAGGCCCTCGGGCCCCTTCGTGGCACGGTGACCGTCTCGGAGCGGGAGCGGAAACGTCTGGTCGTGGTCGTGGACCAGTTCGAGGAGGTCTTCGGGCCGGCCTGCGTCCCCGAGGAACGCGAGGAGTTCGTCCGCCGACTCGTGGAGCTGGCCGAGGGTAGCTCACCCGCCGACCCGGACGCCGTGGTCGTCGTCACTATCCGGGCCGACTACGTGGGTCATTGCGCGCCCTTTGCGGATCTATCGGAGTTGGTCGCTGCCAACCTGGTGCTGGTCGGCCCAATGACCGGCGATCAGCTACGACAGGCAATCGAGGCGCCGGCTCGCAAAGCCGGCCTCCACGTCGAGTCCGGCCTCGTCGACGCCCTGGTCGAGGAGGTCGCCGGCGAACCCGGCGGTCTGCCGCTCCTATCCACCGCCCTGGTGGAGCTGTGGCAGGGGCGTTACGGCCGCTGGATCCGATTCGATGCCTACCAACGCCTCGGAGGGGTTCGCACCGCCGTCGCTCGGCTCGCCGAGGCTTCCTACGAGTACCTCGACGACTCCCAACGACTGGCGGCCAGAACGATCTTCCTGCGGCTGGTCGATGCCGGCGAAAGCGAATCGGCAGTCCGCCGGAGAGTGGCGGTGTCCGAATTCGACCTGTACGAGGACCTGACGCTCATAGGCGTACTGTCGGTGCTGATTCGGGACCGTCTCGTGACCCGAGACGGCGAACAAGTGGAAATCGCCCACGAGGCGCTCATCCGGGAGTGGCCGCGGCTGGGCGCGTGGCTGGACGACGACAGCGCCGGTCGGCAGCTGCGCAGCCATCTGGCCCAGGCGGCCCGACAATGGGACCATCGCGGGCGCGATTCCTCGGAGCTCTATCGTGGGGCGCGTCTGGCGTCCGCGCTCGACTGGTGGCAGGCAGCTGACCCCGTCCTCAACGCCGTCGAGAGATCGTTCCTGACCGAAAGCCGTGAGGCCAGCCAGCGCCAACTCGAGCAGCAGCGCCGGGCCAACCGGCGGTTGCGCGGCCTGCTGGCGGGAACGGTCGTATTCCTCGCAGTGGCCCTGGTCGCCGGTCTCTTCGCCCTCGTGCAGCGAAACCACGCCCGCTCGGCCCAGAACACGGCCCAAGCCCAGGCTCTCCTGGCTGACGCCGAGCGGGTCGGGACGCTGGCTCAGACCGAGCCCAACCTCGACCTTTCGCTCCTCCTGGCGGTGGCCGGCGTGAAACTGGAGGATCGCCCCGAG
Source organism: Acidimicrobiales bacterium (assembly GCA_049510975.1). Taxonomy (GTDB): domain Bacteria; phylum Actinomycetota; class Acidimicrobiia; order Acidimicrobiales; family Bog-793; genus JAKACA01. The sequence continues at coordinate 6,627 of JBEKYM010000032.1, read as the reverse complement.
ACCCGAGGCGACCTGCTGGCCGCGTTGCAGCGGACGCCGTCCGCATTCCGGTACCTCAGGCCCTCGACGAGCGAGATCACCGCCATCGCCATCAGCCCTGACGGGAACGTCATGGCCACTGGAGACGCGGCGGGCGCCGTCCGCTTCGAAAGCCTCGACAGCTGGACACAGAGCGGTCCGGCGATCCAGTTACCGGCCCCGGTGCCGCCCACAGGTCTCGTGTTCTCGCCTGACGGACGAACGGTCGCGGTAGCAGCCGGGAAGGCGAACCAGTCCCAGGTCTTTGTGATCGACCTCGCCACACGGCGCACCCGGCTGATCGGGAGCTGGACTGGAATCGTGCCGCCTATACCCTACGGCTCCACCACCCTCGCCTTCTCCCCGGATGGGACCACACTCGCCGTAGGACTCGCCAACTGGTCCGTCAGTGCCGGACAACTGGTCTCAGAGCAGGTGGTGCTCCTCGACCCCTCGACCGGGAAGGTCGAGTGGCAAAGGCCCTACCCGGTGCTCGACGGCCAGCTGGAAGTGCAAGTCGCCTTCACTCCGGACGGCACCCTGGTCACCTCGGCCGAACAGGGGACAACAGACCTCTGGAGCACGAAGACGGGAAAGGTCGTCCGGCAGTTCCCTATCGGAGGGCGCTTCGCCCTCTCGCCTGACGGCCGGCAGGCCGCGCTCGGCCTCAACGCTCCGCTAGACGGCTCCGGCAACCCCTCGGTCGATCTCCTTGACCTCACGAGCGGCCGGGTCCGTTCGCTAGAGAGCGTGCCCGACGGCACCTTGATTGCCACCCTGCAGTACGCACCCGATGGCAAGACCCTCGTGGGCGGGTCCCGGGACGGCGACGTCCGAGTGTGGGACATTTCCTCCGGCTCGATCACCCAGACCTTCACGTCCAGTTCGGGGGGCCGCACCCAGATCGCCATCGATCCATCCGGGAACACTGTTGTCTCTGGCAATGACAACGGCAGCGTCATCGCGTGGGACCTCTCGGGTCGGCAGACGTTAGGCCGCACCTTCTCCTGGAGCACGCCCACCGACGCTTGCCCCGAGACTCCTTGTTTCGTAGCGAACCCGGCGGGCACGCTCATGGCCACCGACGACGTCGACGGCACCGTCGACCTGATAAATCTGCGGACGCTCAAGTGGTACGCCACCCTGCCCGGCACCAAGGGACTGGCCGCCAATGGCCTGGCGTTCACCCCAGGCGGCCAACTGGTAACCGGCGATGCCGGCGGCAACATCGTCTTCTGGGACACGCAGACCGGTCGCGTACAGCGACGGCTTCACGTCGCCGACCCCGTCTACGACCTGGCCGTCAGCCCGAACGGACGGCAGCTGGCCGTGATGACGCAGAGCGACACCTCTTCCACCGCCGAGGTCTACGTGATCGACCTCACCACCGGCTCGATGTTGCGCTCCTTCCCGGTACCAGATGGCAGCGAAGGCCTCATCTACAGCCCCAACGGGAAGGAGCTGGTCGCCCTGGGGTGTTGTTCGCCGGGCTCCACCGTCGACATCCGGGACGCGTTGTCGGGCCGGCAGCTTCCCAGTCCCAGGATCCCAGGCCAGACGTACGCGATTGCCTTCTCCCCCGTCGCCCCAGTGCTCGGGATCGGCACCGCCGACGGCAAGTTCTACCGGTGGAATGTCGATCGAGGCGTGCAGGTCGGCCCAGCCATAACGGTGGCCGCCTCCAACGTGCTCCAGATCGCCTACTCCCCGGACGGGAAGCTTCTCGTGGCCAGTCTGCGAGACGGGACCACGCGCCTCATCGACCTGGAATCCGGCCAGCAGCTCGGCAATTCGTTTCCCATCGAGAGCGGATTCACCATCCCGCTGTTCACCGCGAATGGCGACCTGTTGATCGGCGACGTCAACACGGCAACCGTCTGGCCGACCAGCCTCGCCGCTTGGGAACACTACGCCTGTCAGGTCGCCGGCCGGGATATCACCCCCGCGGAGTGGGCCAACGTACTGCCCGACCGGCCGTATCAACACGTCTGTCCTGGCTGAGCACCCATCGAGCCCGGGCCGGCCTCACCGGGCCGTGTCGTCGACCACGGTTGCGGTCACCCTTCCGGCGCCTTCGCGTCCCTGTGGATGTGTCATCCCGTTCCGATCCGCGGTCGTGGGTCAGACTGGAGCATGGAATGGACGCTGCTGAGCTCGCTCACCGCAGACGAGCAGAGGCGTGTCATCAACCAGACCCACCGCCGGAGGTTCCGGAAGGGCGAAGTCGTCTTCCACGAGGGCGACCCAGGCGACACGCTCCACCTCATCGCCCAGGGCCATGTCGCCGTTCGCAGATCCACCCCGCTTGGCGATGTCGCCACGCTGCTGGTGCTCGGGCCGGGCGACTTCTTCGGTGAGCTCGTCCTCGTGTCTCCGGAGTCGGGTCGCAACGCCACCGTCCGCGCCCTGGACGCCACGGAGACGCTCAGCTTGCACCGCGACCAGCTGGAGGACCTCCGGCGCGACCATCCCACGATCGACCGGTTCCTGCTCGACGCTCTGGCCAAAGAGATTCGGCGCCTGTCTGCGCTTCTCTCCGACGTGTTGTATCTGCCGGTAGACAAGCGCGTCCTGCGGAGGCTGCTCGAGGTGGCCCACACGTATGGCACAGGGGGCCCGGCCGAGATCGTCCCATTGACGCAGGAAGATCTCGCGGGCCTGGCCGGGACCACCCGTCCCAGCGCCAACAAGGCCTTGCGGGCGGCCGAGAACGCTGGACTGATCAGCGTGTCCCGGGGCGAGGTGCGCCTGCTCGACTTTGACGGCCTGGCCCGGCGGGCCCGCTGATCTCCCACTTCGGACTTGAGTCGGCCAGAGTGGTGTGCGACCCCTGTGATCACGTCAGCCGGCGCCGTCACTTTGACGCCAGGCCTGTGCTGTGACGCCGGGCCCGCAGCCCTTCGGTAGTAAGCGCCGCTCGATGCCTCGCCGGCAACCCCACGATTCGACGATGTCAGGCGAAGGGGTGGCGTCGTCTTCGCCAAGCTCCGCGGCGCCACGAGGATTGAGCTCGACGCCGTGGCAACGCATCGGGAGGTTCGGGACGCCGGCTTCGGGCGACGGTTTCTGAGCGACCCTGCTACCTCCAGACTCGAGGTGTTCGGTCACGCCAACCTCTAACAAGATCTAGGTGCTTCCTTAGAGTTCGGGGCCCCGGCAGTTGCCCCGTATCTAGCAACATCTCGCGATATGCCTAGATATGGGCGACATGCACGCCAAGCTCGGCTCTGGCGTATCAGGTCGCTATGAGGCGGAGGCAGAGGCGCGGTAGGCCAGGTAGAGCACGCCGTTGTCATAGGTCGCACTGTGCATCAGCGACCAAGTGGTCGGCAGGTTGTCGGGGAATAGGCGTGGTCCGGTGCCGCGGGTGACGGGGTAGACGAACAGGTGCAGCTCGTCGAGCAGTCCGTCGGAGATGAGGGCCCGCACGAGCGTGGAACTGCCGCTCAGGTAGATGCCGCCGTCGGCTTGTTCCTTGACCTGGCGGATGGCGTCGGCGCTGTACGGGCCGACGAACTTCGAGTTCTGCCAGGCTCCCTCGTCCAACGTGGAGGAGACCACGTACTTGGTCGACTCGTTCATGAACGGTGCCCCCGGATCTTCGTCGGCGGTGCGGGCAGACCACGCTGGCTCGAACATCTCGTAGGTGTTGCGGCCCAGCAGGATCGCACTGCAGCCGGCCATGAGATTACCGATGTCCTGTCCCATGGCCGGGTCGAAGCCAAAGTCGAAGGTCCAGGTAGGAGTGTCGATTACGCCGTCAAGGCTGGTGAACTCGTGTGCTCGGATCAAGCCCATCAGTGGTGGTTCCTTTCGTCGACGCCTTGGTGCACGCAGGATCACACCGTCAGACTCGGAGTCAGCTGCAAACTCATCGCTGGTGTCCCAACTGCAAGGTGCACCCTTGATGAGGACGACGCCTTGCCGTTGCAAATGCCAGCGGAATACCGCCTCTGAACAGGGAACACGTTGTGACTCCGACAACGAGTGGAAGTGACGAGACTACGTTCGAACCCTGACTGGGCATCACCGAAGCCGGAAATGCTCCTGCCCCCGAACGGCACATGGGGGATACGGTAAACGCGGTGGATCTTCCAGAGCTACTGGTCGGGGACGCCGGCGAATGGCGAAGATGGTTGAGCGCCCATCACGCCGATTCACCAGGCGTCTGGCTGGTACTGGCCAAAAAGGGAACGGCCGATCCGACAACCCTCTCGTACGACGAGGCGCTTGGCGAGGCGATCTGCTTCGGCTGGATTGATGGTCAATTAGGGCGTCGTGACAGCGCGACATTCCGACGACGTTTCACGCCTCGAAAAGCTCGCAGCCCGTGGTCTCAACGGAACGCTGCCATCGCTGAAAGGCTGATCGCCGACGGCCGAATGAATCGATCCGGCGAAGGCGAGGTGCGTCAGGCGAAAGAGGACGGTCGATGGGAGGCCGCCTATGCCGGGCAAGCCAGCATTGAGGTGCCGGAGGATTTTCTCGCTGCCCTGAGTGCCAATCCTCGCGCGAAGGCGAGGTTTGAGGCGCTCACGAGTGCGAATCGGTACGCCATCCTCTACAGGATCGGAAACGCCAAGAAACCCGAAACCCGCTCCAGGCGCATCGACCAGTTTGTCGAGATGTTGGCCCGAGGTGAGACCATCCACCCCCAGGCTCCATGATCACCCGAGTAGACGATCCACTGCTCCCAGAATGTCCCACCTCGCCGGGAGAGGGTCACGGACCGAGCCTCGGAGATGAGGATCATGGACCATCAGGGCCAACTTGTCGACGGTGTTGATTCCCTCAGCTTTGCAGTCCATCGACGACATCACGACTGGTCCGTGCGATGCGAATGTGGGTCACGCCTGGCGAACAAACGTGCTCTACGCAGCGGTAGTTGTCAGCACTGGAGCCGAGATCGCCGAACAGTCGTTCGCCGCTACCCAGCAAGACCGGCACAATCGCGAGGTGCATTTCGTCGATGAGCGAAGCACGAAGGTACTGCCTGATGGTGGCTGCGCCACCTCCTACGAGGACGTCACGGTCACCGGCCGCGTCGACGGCCGCCCGGTGAGCTTCTTCGATCCCACCGTCGACGAAATGGAAGGTCGTTCCCCCCTGCATTTCGATAGGAGGATGCGGATGGTGAGTGAGCACGAAGACCGGATGACGAAAGGGAGGATCCTCTCCCCACCAGCCGGTCCACTCGCTCTCGCCCCACGGGCCACGTATCGGGCCGAACATGTTCCGGCCCATGATGGTGGCTCCCACACCGGATCCCCGCTTCGAGAAGTACTCATCGTCGAGCTCCTCGGTTCCACCGTCATTGCCGATCATCTGGCTTCCGCTGCGGGTGGCGAAGATCCATTCGTGGAGCTGAGTGCCCCCGACCCCGAGCGGATGATCGAGATCCTGGTCGGGTCCAGCGGCGTAGCCATCGAGCGAGATCGAGAAGTTGCGCACGAGCAATCTGGACATTGTCTCCTCCCTCTGACGGTCATCTCGAGGGTCAGTTCCTGCGCTGGAGGACCCATGCCGCCTCGATGGCGTCCTCGATGGCCCCTGGGTCGCCTCTGGCGAGGTCAGCGACGATCATCATGTGCTTTACGTACCTGGGCGGGACGCTGAAGGTTCCGGGATACGTTTGCAGCAGCGAGTCACGGTAGTCGAAGTCGCACCGGATCACGAGGTATCCGTCGTGGAGCTGACGTGCGACCAGTCGGCCGTGGTACCGCCATTCGGCGTAGCCTTCCTTCACACTGCGGCGCACGCCGTCTAGGCTCGCGGCGAGCGTTGCGACACCGTCGATTTCCATGGCCGGCCCTCAGCTCGGTCTCGACGGGCGTTGCTTCGCGAGCGAGTCGGCGTGGGCACGGCTCGCCATCCAAACCGTCCCGGGCAGGCTGCTGCCGACGGGAGGGTGGAGCGACCACAGGTCGTCCGACCAGACGGCTGAGGATGCCTGACCTGTGCAGATCCCGCAAGGCCCGCCTCCCGGCTCGCCGCGACGCGGCGGCTCGGGAAGGAAGCGGGGTCCCGGCTGACGAACGGTCAGTGGTTCTTCGTACGGAAGGGTCATCAGGCTCTCCTCCTCGCGGCAGGAGCGCTCGGCTCGTCGCATCGATCCGGCTCGGCCTCCGGAACCGGCTTGTGGGCGATGAACTTGAGAATGTCCGCGACGACGATGGTGATCCGGTCGAATCCGATCGCCTGCAGCCGGGCGATCAACGAGCCTGGGTCGATCGGGTTGCAGGTGTCGTCGACATGGAAGCCGTGGAGGCCGTCGCTCGGCAGGCTGTCCGAAGCGACGAGGACGCCGCTGGGGCGGAGCGCGCCCAAGGCCGGCCTCGGCGAGGATGGCGTTCTGAAGCCCGGCGGTCGCCACATGATGAAGCATCGTGAAGCAGCCGACCGAGTCGAAGGTCCCCTCTGGATACTCGGGCCTGGTGGCGTCCCCAACCACCACCTCGACGTTCGTCCCCTCGTACCGCCGAACGAGGCCGGCCGCCGACGACTCTCAAGCTCGACGGGGACGAGTCGCTTCACGTCATGGCGGAGCCACTCCGTGGAGGCTCCCGGGCCTGGACCGATCTCGAGCATCGACTCTCCGAGATCGACGTG
>JBEKYM010000031.1:0-32996 GCA_049510975.1 Acidimicrobiales bacterium | reverse complement strand
CGGTCAGTCGCATCAATCTCACCATATTTGCGGCGCGGCCCTCCCGGTACCGGGGGCACCGAATGTTCATCGAAAGGACACCGAGCAGTCATCCTGTGCGTTCTCCAGGGGGGATCGCAGGCCTCGAGCCACCTCCACCCTCGCCAGGCGTAATCCGCACGACCGAAACGACTGGTACCGTGGAGTACCCAACCGGCCCGGACCTCGCCGTTTCCGAGTGTCGTCCACGGACGTGCCTCAGGAAGTCGAGACTCCAATGTCACCCGGACCGCCCGCGGACGCCACACTCGCCGTCGCGCCCCCCATCGGGCCTCCCGACCGCCGCCGCTGCGTGCTCGTTCCGCTGTCGTTGTCGCACGAAGCAGGCACCGGCTCGGTCCTGCACATGCCCTCACCGCGGTCGGCCATCCGCCACGCCGCCCCCGTACTGCTGGAGAGCGTCGTGATCCCGCTCGTCGCTTACTACTGCGCGCTCATGATCGCCGGCTTCCGAGGCGCTTTGATCGGTGCCCTGGCCTGGTCCTACGTACTCGTGGTGCGACGCATCGTCCGGCGAGAGAGGGTTTCGACCATGCTGCTGCTCGGCACGGTACTGGTGACGCTGCGTACCGCCATCTCGTTTGCCACGGGAAGCGTCTTCCTGTACTTCATCCAGCCGACCGCCTCCAACTTCCTGGCCTCCGGCATCCTGTTGGGCTCGGCCTTGCTCGGTCGGCCGTTCACACAACGGTTCACGCACGACTTCTGTCCGTTCAGCCCGGAGTTCCTGGCCCGTCCGAGCACACGCAGGTTCTTCGTTCGCGTGTCGTTCCTCTGGGCCGCCACGATGTTCTTGAATGGCGCCGTCGTGCTGGCCATGCTGCTGCGGGCCTCGTCGAGCGCCTTTGCGGTCGAGCGAAGCGCCGTCACCTTGACGCTCACGCTCTGTGCCGTTTATCTCTCGGTCATGTGGTTCACGCGGGCGATGAAGAGCGACGGCATCACCGTGCGGTTCGGCGCCACCAAGGCCTAACGGTTCGAACCAAGGCCGAAGCTCGCGCGGCGGCGATGTTGACCGTGAGGCGGACGAGCGTCAGAGTTAAGTTTCGTCCATCCAGCCAGCATGGCTCGGCGCCGTCCGGTGACGCTGAGCTCGCAGTCGAAAGTGAGAAACGATGGCCAAGATTCTCTACACCGCCCGCGCACACGTCACGGGCGGGCGTGACGGGCACGGCCGCTCGGCCGACGGCGAGCTCGAGGTCGATCTCCGCCTGCCCACCGAGATGGGAGGCGCCGGCGGCGGGACGAACCCGGAGGAGTTGTTCGCCGTCGGGTATGCGGCCTGTTTCGAGAGCGCGCTCGGTGTCGTTGCCCGTCGCCGCCACGCCGAGACCGGCGACGCCGCCATCGACTCGGCGGTGAGCCTGCTGCCGAACGGCAGCGGCGGCTTCGACCTTGCTGTCACGCTCGACGTATCGCTGCCCTCGGTCGCCGATCGCGAGGCCGCTGCCGAGCTCGTCCGCGAAGCCCATCAGGTCTGCCCGTACTCCAACGCCACCCGCGGCAACATCGAGGTCGAGCTCCTCTTGAATGGTGAACCCATTTGAGCGAACTCCACGCCACGGCGGCCACCCGTCGGCGCGTGGCCCTGCTGCCCGAGAACGGGCTGACGGACGCGCTTGCGAAGGCAGTCCGGGAAGGGGGTTGCGAAGTGACCTCCGATATCAGCCTGGCCGAAGGGCTCATCTGGTGCACGCCGAGTCCTCAAGGCCTCGAGGCGGCCATACAGGCGGGGACGAATCTTGCCTGGATCCAGTTGCCTTTCGCCGGCATCGAGGGCTTCGTCCCATTGCTCTCGAACGATCAGGTGTGGACGGCCGCCAAGGGGGTCTATGGCCCTCCGGTGGCCGAGTTCGCTCTCGCCCTCATCCTCGCCGGCCTCCGCAGAGTTGCGACGTTCGCCCGTGCGAGCTCGTGGAAGTCCTTCGAGCAAACCACCTTGTTCGACTCCAAGGTCACGATCCTCGGCGGTGGCGGCATCGCCGAGTCGCTCGTTGCGCTGCTGGCTCCGTTTTGTTGCGATGTCGTGGTCGTGAGGCGGAGCGACGCCCCGCTCGACGGAGCACGTGTTGTGGCCCCGAGCCGCCTTCCGGAGGCGATCGAGGGAGCCGCCGCGGTCGTGCTGGCTCTGCCGCTGACGCCCGAGACCAAGGGGCTCGTCGATACGGAGTTCCTCGCGCTCATGGACTCGGGGGCCTGGCTCGTGAACGTCGCTCGCGGCGGCATCGTCGTCACCGCGGACCTCCTGACGGCCCTCCAGAACCGGACGATCGGGGGCGCAGCGTTGGACGTCACCGATCCGGAGCCGCTGCCCGACGGCCACCCGCTCTGGGATCTCGACAACTGCATCATCGCCCCTCATGCGGCCAACACCTTCCAGCTCGGCACGCATCGCCTCGTCGCACGGGTCCAGGAGAACGCCAGGCGCTTCCAAGCGGGCGAACCGCTCCTCGGACGTGTCGATGTGGAGGCGGGCTACTGACGGCCCGAAGCGCGCCCGCCTTGTGTCGGCCGAGTGCTCGGGGCGGAGGACGAACCGAGGACGAATTGATGTATCAGCCCCCGCAGTTGTGGCTCTCATCTGCCGGGGACAACGTCGTCCCCGAGACCGTCCGGCCGTGGACGGCGAGAAGGCATCGTCATCACACGGACAACACTGCGATGCCCGGTTGAGACGAGGGGACCCAACCAGCTGAGCACCGGCGGCGGCCTTCGGGCCGCCGCCGGCCCTCGTCGCCTCGAGTCAACCGGCTCCGAAGCAGACGAACGACGACGCCGCCGCCTGGTCGCTCGAGGTGGCCTGGGCGCTGGCAAGGGCGTCGGCAGGTTCCAGGCCGTTGCTGAGGTTGCGATGGAACGAGGCCATGAACCGCGCGGTGCTCACGTCCTCCACGGGCAGCACCGAGGCAATGACGGTCTTCGTGCCCAGCCCGAGCAGCGCCGCCACCATCCCGAGCACTTCGTCGCCGGGCCGCATGCTCGAGAGGCCCGATTGGCAAGCCGACAGCACGACGAGGCGTGGAGGTCGCCGCAACGCCTCCAGCTCGTAGACGGTCAGCGGCCCGTCGGCGAGCTCGAGTGCAGACCACAGGCCATTGTCAGCTCGGAACGAGGCATGGGCAGCCACGTGAGCCACATCGGCACCGCCGAGAGCCTCCAGAACCGCCGCCGCTTTGGCGCGAGCCCCGCGCAGGACGAGGGCGTCGGGGTAGATCCGGCGAAGTGCTCTGGTTTCTGCCGAAGCAGCCGCGAGCCCGGGGCCCGCCACGATGACCGCACCACCGGTGGCGGGCGCAGCCGCCTTTACCGCTCGTAGGAAGGCGGCGGCGGACGGGGCGATCACCGTCGGTCGCCCCACCAGCGTCCCGAGCACCCCCCAAGGGCAGGCGTGCAGCGCGCCGGTCGGCACGACGACGACGGCGCGCTCGCCGATCCCAGTTCGCAGCGGTTCGAAGAGCAGCTCGTCGAGGCGAGCAGCAGCCTGTCGCAAATACCCCGGCCCTGGCATGTGCGCTCCTGCACCGGAAAGGCCGTACGTGAGACGGCGGACCGCGAACCGCAGGTGGTTGAGCTCGGCTACGACGGCGGCGCTGGAGCCGAGGCGGTGATAGGAGCAACGGCCGGCGACGAGCACGATCGCATGCAGCGCGCCGTCGCTGTCGGCCAACGCCACGAGGGCCCGCTCGCCGAGGGCCGCTTCGATCCCGGCGATGCCATCAGGCCGAGGGCCGAGCAGTGCTTCGATCCCGGCGACACCCTTCGGCGAGGAGCTGAGCGCTCCTTCGGTCCCGAGGACGCCATCAGGCGACGACCCGAGCGATGCTTCGATCCCGGCGACGCCGCTCGGCGAGGCGCCGGCGTCCTTGACCGAGCTCAGCCACGCTCGCTGCCTGACGGCCCGCTCCAGCTGGGCTCGACGCCGGAGCAGCTGCTGGACGTCCTGGCCGGCGAGCGCTCTCGAGACGGTCTCGTGGGCGACCGCTCGGAGCTCGGCCAGCTCGGCAGCCAGGATCTGATCGGGCGGTGGCCGGAGTGGCCAGAAGCGCAGACTGTTCGCCCTCCGGCGCTCCATCCAGGCGAGAATCTGACGGGGTCGCCCGGACTCGATGACGAGCCGCAGGCCGAGGCGGGCCAAGCGATCGGCGTGAATGGAGACGTGCGCTCGGAGCTCGGTCGCTCCAAGGCTGGCCTGCTGCGCCTCCACGACTGCCAGACCAGACCGCAGCGCCGAGAGGGCGCCCCGCCGGTTGCCAGCGCTGAGTCGGCGGAATGCCGTCGCCTCCCAGGCGACAAGCCGCACCGCGGCGGTCGGCGAGCCCCGCCCGAGCGCGGCGCGATCGAGCTCGCAATCGGCGCGCGTGCGATCGCCCAAGGCGAGACAGAGGCCGCCGGCCACGGCGTGAGCTTCAACGGCTTGAAAGCTCAACCCGAGCCGCTCGAGCTCGACACCGGCCGCGGCCGCCGCGTCAGCGAGCTCCACGGACGGCTCGTTGGCGCCGAGCCGGCCGCGCCCGATGGCGACGCGGGCAAGGGCCGCCCATGCCGGCCTGTCCTGAGCATCGAACAGGGACTCGGCTTCGGTCGCGGCAGCCGCGGCATCGATGTAGCTGCCGGCGAGCTGGTGGATGCTCGCCAGCAACACGAGGCCTTCGGCGAGCCCCGACTGGTCGCCGCCGGCCCGGAGAGAGGCGAGCGCGTCCGCCACAACGGACTGAGCCTCGAGAACGAGACCGGAGGCGAGCAAGGCCTCGGCCCGATCGAGCGCCCGCGCACCGGAAACCACGCCGGCCTGGGCGTACTGCTGCTCCGCCCGATCGAAGAAGTTGAGTGCTGCGACGAGATCGCCTTTGCGGGCAGCCGCGAAGCCCCGATTGTGACAACAGCCGGCCGCCTCGGTGAGATGACCTGCATCGGTGGCCAACTGCTCGGCCCGCGCCAGGTCGGACTCGGCCTCGCGGAAACGACCGGTGTAGACGTACAGCAGCCCGCGGTTGGTGAGTGCCCGAGCTTCCAGCAACGGGTCACCGCGGTCGTGAAGGGCCGTGAGGACCGACTCGTAGCCGCCAAGGGCTTCGTCGTAGCGCCCGAGCATGGTGAGGATGCCGACCCGATCGGAGTCCACGATGAGGGCAACGCGTTCGCTCGGAGTGGCGCCGTCGAGGGTATCGAGCGCCCTCTGGGTGTCACCGGAGAATGCGAGGGCCGAGGCGAGGCTGACGCGTGCCTCGGCGGCGAGATCCGGCTGCGATGCCTGCTCGGCGACCTCGACCGACGTCTCCAGCCACTCGATGGCAATGCTGATCTGACGGCGAGCTCGAGCGGCTACACCGAGAGCTCGGAGCGCGATCGATTCCGCTGCCGGCTCGCCGGCGGCGGCGGCCCGTACACGGGCGTCGCCGGCCAAGGCCGCTGCCTGCTCCGGGTCCTCGCGGGCAATGCGCAATGCCAGCTCGGCTTGCTCGATGATCGGAAGGGCTGCCACTGGACCTCGACATGGAGGGAAACGAGTGGAATGTTAGGTGAGTTGTATCTGTGCGATGACTGGCGTCTCTTGTTGACGTGATGACACGGAAGGAACGGTAGGAACGATGTCGTGCTGTCAACCACCACTTGGCTTGACGTACTTGCGCAAGCTGCTGGGCCGCCGCCAGGACATTGCCGTCTTCCCCGCCGACGCCCTCGAACAGGACGTTCCGCCGGATTCGGTCTACTTCTACCGTCCGAGCGAGATTCTCGTGCCCCTGAGTCAGGTCGAAGCGTTCGAGGCGGCTGCCAAGCGGATCGGCATCCGCGTGTGCCGCTGTGCCGGCGCCGAGCGAGTGGACCGCGAGACCCCAGGAGACAGCGAGAAGGACGATCGTGACCGGGGAGAGGCGACCGTGTCTTGCCACCCGAGCAGCGAGATTGCGCGTTTCGTCATCGGTGCACGCGACACCCTCGACGCCGTCCTCGATCGACTCGAGCGCGTGGATCCGGCGCTACGACTGACGCCCAATCACGTGTTGTTCGGCTGCCCCGAGTGGGGTTTCAACCCTTCGGGGGAACCGCTGCGGTGGCACACTGCCGCCGACCTGCCGCATGAAGCCGCCGACCCCCTCGAGGTCCGCGTGGCCGTGATCGACAGCGGCCTTCCGACCGAGCGTTCGAGCAACCCGTTGCTGGCCTCCGTGGAGCTCCCCATGGGGGTCGAAGAGCCGTGGGCCTACCGGGCAGATTGGCCGGTGCTGACGTTCCCCGAGGGTCATGGGTCCTTCGTGTCGGGCGTCGTCCGAACCACCGCCCCGGGCGTCAGCGTGTCGTCCTACCAAGCACTCGACGGCGACGGCGTCACCGACGAATGGAGCCTGGCGGAGCAGATTGCCTACGCCATCTCCGACGAGCCGCAGGTGATCAACCTGTCCCTCGGGACCACGACGCGCCACGACGAGTCCCTCATGGGTCTCGGGCCGCTCCGGCAAGCCACAGCGGTCGGATCGCGCCCGATCGTCGTCGCCTCGGCCGGCAACCTCGCGAGCGACCGGCCGTTCTATCCGGCAGCAGAGGAGTGGGTGATCGGTGTCGCCGCCGTAGAGATGACCGGCGATCCTGCCATACCGGTGCCTGCCGCCTTCACGAACTACGGCTCCTGGGTGGACACCTGCGCAGAGGGCGTGAACGTCATCAGCGCGTACGAAGCCCACCCCTACCGCCCGGTGACTCCGCCCGCCGCCATCGAGCATTTCGAAGGCGCCGCACTCTGGAGCGGAACGTCGTTCGCCGCCCCCAAAGTCTCCGCCATCGTCGCGATGATGCGCGCCGCCGACGACAGTATCGACCGTGACGCCGTACTGACAATTCTCGCCGAGGGTGCCGCCGTGCTTCCAGGGCTCGGGATTCTCGTCCCGTGACTTCGGTTGCCTGCTTCGCGCTCCGTTATGCTCCGCGCATGACGGACGAGGCGCCCGGTGCCTTGGTTCGTGCCGCTGCGGCAGGAGACGAGAGGGCGTGGGCGCAGTTGGTCGCCCGCTTCGACGGCCTTGTCTGGTCGATCGCCCGATCGTTCCGTCTCGGCCAAGCCGACGCCGGCGACGTGGTGCAAACGACGTGGCTCCGGCTCGTCGAGCATCTCGACCGGGTCCAGCAACCGGACCGCGTCGGGGCCTGGCTGGCGACGACGGCGCGGCACGAGTGCTTGGCGCTCCTGCGGCGCAAGGCTCGCCAGGGGGTCGCCGGCGACGAGATCGAGGAGCTACCCGATCAGCAGGCGGCGCCGGACGCTGCGCTCCTCGATCGCGAACGCGATGCCGTTGTCTGGGCGGCGCTCGAGCGCATCTCCGAGCCCTGCCGCCGTCTCCTCCGGATTCTCGCCAGCGACCCGGTCCCGAGCTACCAGGAGGTCGGAGCCGCTCTCGACATGCCCATTGGCAGCATCGGCCCCACTCGGGCTCGGTGTCTCGACTCGCTCCGAAGTCAGCTCGCCTCGGATCTCTCGGGCTGGGCGTAGGAGGCGGCCATGACAACCCCCACGCCGCCCGGCGGGCAGGGCACAGAGGCAGCTGGAGCAGCCGACGACGAGCTGGAGGCGGCGCTTCGGCGGGCGGCTCAGCTCTTCGATCCCATCCCACCGGGTCTCAGCGAGACCAACGCCACCTTGCTGTCGTGGCGCGATCCCGACGCTGAGCTGGCTGCGCTCGTCGCCGATTCCCGCGAGCTGGCGAGCACGGTTCGTGGTGACACGAGCGTCGTGTTGCAGTTCGTCGCCGGCGCGACGGCCATCACTATCGAGATCGGACGAGGCCCCGGTGCCGCCTACCGCCTGATCGGGCAGGTCGAGCCGGCGAGCGGAGGGGTCGTCGAGGTGCGTGGAGCGGCCGGCAGCCTTCGTCTCACTTGCGACACTTCAGGGCGCTTTCAGGCTGACGAACTCCCCGGGGGCCGCATCAGCCTCCGATGGACGGCCCCAGGGTCGGCGGCAAGGCCGATCGATACGCCTTGGCTTCTCATCTGACGGGCTCGTCAGCCACCCGGCACGCCGAGAGCTCTCGGCGATCTCAGGAGATCTTCGGGGTTTGTGTATCAGCGCCGGCAATCCCGACTCTCCTTCAGCGACGTGTGCGGGGACCGAAACGGCGTCACCCCGGGTGGATGGGACTGCAGACAGCGAGCGCGGCGGACGGGCGGCGGCCTCAGTCGATGGGCTGGTCTGGCTCCATCCACCCGGGGGATCGGGTCGGAGATCGTCGCTCTACACCGCTCCGCCGGGCCGCCGACAGCCCTCTGGATCACGCTCGAGTGACGTCCGCCGCTCCAGCCGTCGTGTCGTCGCCTTCGGGCGAGGAGAGCTGCTGGCGCTCCTCGTTGTGCTTCTGGATCGCCGTGAAGACGGCGGCACCCGCCTCTCCGATGAACGTCGGCCGGTTGTCCGCAGCCCAGTCGCGACTGGCAACGAGGGCGCCGGCCGATGTCTGGAACGCCGGCATGACGTAGCGGGCGATCAGCTCGTAGGACCGCAAGGTCTCTGCCCGGTCCGCCCACTCGTGCGCCATGATGAGGTAGGTCCCGAAACCCCCCGATTGATCCGCCAGCCGCTGGATCTGGGCGATGGCGTCGTCGGGCGTGCCGATGACGGCGAGGCCCGACGCATTCAGTGCGTCGACGAGATCGTTGTGATTGGCAGTATCCGGCGCCAGGGGAAGGGCGGCGACCCGCGTGAAATAGTCGACCCAGTCCGCCAGTCCGAAGGCGCAGTCGCGCACGGCCTGCTCCTTCGTCTCGGCAATGTGCATCGGGCCGACGAGCCGCCAGCGATCGCGTTCGACAGTCGTGCCGAACTGGGCAGCGCGCTCCTCCATCACTCCCCAGTGGTAGCCGAGCGCATCGAAGCCGTTTTGGCTGGTGGCGCCGAGCGAGAGCAGGCTGCAGCCGAAGCGGCCCGCTGCTCGCGGGCCCGAAGGCGAGATTTGGGCGGCTACGCCGACCTCGAAGTGGGGCCGCTGATACGGGCGAAGCTGCAGCCGAGCGTCGCGCAAGGTGAACCAATCGGTCTCGTAGGTGACCGGCTCTTCGCTGCGCAGCAGCAGGAGGATCGCCTCGAGCGCCTGCTCCATCATGTCGCGTTGGCGAGCAGGCGAGATTCCCATCATGAAGGCGTCGGAGGGGAGGGCGCCCGGTCCGACTCCGAGCATGATTCGCCCGCGGGTGAGGTGATCGAGCAGCACCATGCGGTCCGCCAGCATCAGCGGGTGGTGATAGGGAAGCGAAGAGACGCCCGTTCCGAGCCGTAGATGCTTCGTCCGCTCGGCCGCCGTAGCGATGAAGACCTCCGGCGAAGCGATGATCTCGTAGCCGGCGGAGTGGTGCTCTCCGATCCACGCCTCGTCGTAGCCGAGCCGGTCCAAGTGCACCATCAGATCCAGATCTCGCTCGAGCGCCAGCGTCGGGTTCTGTCCGGTCGGGTGGAACGGGGCGAGGAAGATCCCGAAGCGACGCGGGCCGTTCGAGGAGTTGGCGGTCATGGCTGTCGGGCTCCTTGGATGTTCGGTTGGTGACCAGTGTTGCCGATGTCAGCGCCTCAGTGCCGCACGATCATCTTGCCGTGCTCGCCGGGGCTCGCCAGTGCGGCAAAGGCGCCCGCGGCGCCGTCGAGCGGCACGATGTCGGTCACGAAGTCGGCGGTCTGGACCTCGCCTCGAGAAAGGCGGTCGAGCGTGGCGGAGAATTCCGCCGGCGAGTAGCCGAAGGAGAAACGGACCTCCAACTCCTTGGCCACGGCGAGGAACGGCTCGATCCGGTCGGTCTGCATGCAGACGCCGACCACCACGACGCGAGCCTTCGGTGGTGCGCCCTCGATGATCGCTTGCAGCACGCCCGGGGAGCCGACGGCTTCGAAGATCACCGCGCCGCGGCTCTCTCCGCCGAACATCTCGGCGGCGGCACGCTCCAGGAGCGTCGCCGGTACGCCAAGAGCAGTCCAGCTGTCATATGGCGAGGTTTCGGCAGGATCGATGACCTCGTCCGCACCGAAGGCCTCGGCCAGCCGACGCCGTGTCGGCGAGAAGTCAACGCCGATGACAGGGCCGTGGCCACGTGCCTTCAGCGCCGTGATCACGGCCAAGCCGACCGGTCCGCAACCGATCACGAGGCAGACGTCGCCGGCCGAGATGCCGGCCAGGTTGACGGCGTGCTCGCCCACGGCCAGCGGTTCGGTGAGCGCGGCTGTCTCGGGTCCGAGCCAGGCTGGCACCGGGAGGAGGAACATCTCTTGCAGCAACATGTATTCAGCGAGGCCGCCGTGAACACTGCTCGAATAACCGATGGCCTCGACGCCGGCGGCTCCGAACAGGATCGGCACCGAGCACACCGTCGTTCCGATCGCCAGCCCTCCTGACGTGGCGGGACCGTACTCGACGATCTCGGCGGAGAACTCGTGGCCGAAGACGGCGCCACGCTCCGGATCGAGCCCTCCCGGCGCGCCGGTGCGTTCGGTCAGCTCGACGAAATGGGCGAGGTCGGCGGCCGCGTGCAGGTCCGAGCCGCAGATGCCGCAGGCGAGGGTCCGAACGAGCACCTGGCCGGCAGCTGGCACTGGGACGTCGAGCTCCCTCACTTCGATGCCGCTCTGTGTCGTGACTGCGGCCCTCATAGCGACCCTCCTGGCGGCTCTCGTACAACGCCACGTGGCCCGTGGCGGAACGCTCGCGAGCGCGTAACGTCGCAGACGTGACTAGCACAACCACTGATGACACGACCACAGATGGCACGACGGGGTCGGCTCGTTTTGCCGGCAAGGTCGCTCTCGTAACCGGTGCGGCGCGCCCTCGAGGCATCGGACGAGCCACCGCTCTTCGCCTCGCTGCCGGTGGCGCCGACGTCGCCTGCCTTGATCTGGCTGGCCCCTATCCCGACGCTCCGGGCCACGGAACGGCGAATGCCGACGATCTCGCTGCGGTGGTGGCCGAGATCGAAGCCCTCGGGCGACGCGCCCGAGCGCTGCGCGCCGATGTGTCGGAGGAGTCCGCCGTGGAGGCCGCCGTTGCGCAGGCGAGCGAGGAGCTCGGTCCCATCACACTCGTCGCCAACGTGGCCGGCGGCAGCGGCGCCGGATTCGGCTTCGGTCCCCTGGCCTCGCTGCCTGCCGACGAGTTCCGCCGTGTGCTCGACGTCAACCTCGTCGGCACGTGGCTCGTCGCCAGAGCGTGCGCCAACCGCATGGTCGCGGCCGGCCAGTCGGGGCGCATCTGCAACGTCTCGAGCCAGGCGGGGAAGCGGGCGTTTCCCCTCCTGGGCGCCTACTGCGCTGCCAAGGCTGGCGTGATCCTCCTCACCCAGTGCCTGGCGACCGAGCTCGGGCCGACAGGGATCGCCGTCAACGCCGTCTGCCCGGGGACGGTGGACACCGACCTCATCAATCCAGGCGGACTCTTCGAGATGATGCTGGGCGGCTCGCAAGCTTTGGCCGGCTACATCCAGCGGGAGATCCCGCTTGGTCGCCTGCAGAGCGCCGATGAGATCGCCCGCGCCATCTGCTTCCTGCTCTCGGCCGAGGCTGCGGGCGTCACCGGCGAAGCCCTCAACGTGAGTGCCGGCCAGACGATGGTGTGACTCGACGGGTGCTGGCGAGCAGGCCACCGGCGCGAACGGCTCGAGAAGCTGCCTCGTCAGGAGCCACACCGGCCGGAGGCGTTCCCCGACCTGTTCGACCGGAAGCGGACGACCAGCCAGGCCGGTCCGGCAGGCAAGCGTGGCACGTGTGGGAAAGACGGCCCGGCCCGCGCATTGATCCCAGATCGTGAGGACGATCCCGAGGTTCACGTCGTAGGGACCGTCGACCGCATGGTGGATCCGGTGGTAGGCAGGGCTCACGACGATCCTCCCAAAGGGCCCGAACGTCCAGGGGACGTTGGCGTGCGGGAGCGCACCGAGACACAGGTACGCGGCGATGAGCACCGGGGCAATCGGACGGCTGCCCATCAGCGCGACGACCGGAATGGAAGCTGCCACGAAGCTGGCTGCGTGCACGAGCGGGTGTGTCCGGAACGTCGTCAGCACGCTCATCTCCTCCTGGCTGTGATGGACGGCGTGCACCCGCCAGAGTGGAGCGAAGCGATGGTCCGCCCAATGCGTGAGCCAGTTGGAGCCGTCCATCGCCACCAGGGTGACTCCGACGAGCAGCCAGCTCGGCCAGTGAGCAACCGCGGAGATCTCGATCCACGACGCCCGTTGCATGAGCAGGTGAGCCGAGGCCACGCCGAGCAGCGTCACGAGCGGCACGATGGCGACGGCGAACACGAGGAAGTACCCGAGATCTTGAAGGTGACCACGAGCGAGCAGTGGTCGCCGATCGACCGCCCAACGTCGCTCGCAGGCGAACGCCGCGGCGATGCAGAGGAGCACGGCCGGACCGACGAGCTCGAAGCGAGCGGCTGCGAGCGTGCTGCCCAGCTGTCCCACCCGAGCCAAGACGACCGCTCCTTCACAGACGAGCGCCGCCGTCACGGCCAGGAGGAAAAACGACGGTCGGTACAGCCGCGCTCGCTCAGCTCCCGCACCGGCGTTGGAGCCGGCCGCACGTTCGGGCCGTACTCGGCCTTTCTGCAGGTAGATACCAGAGGATACGGAGCGGCGGCACCGCACGATTGTCAGGAATCCGGCTCGGGTCTCTCCGATGGCAACTCCAGCCGGCTCTACGACCGATCGGCCAAGGGGCGCTCGAAGGCGATCGCCTCGGGATAGCGGCCGTAAACGGGAATCCGTTCGTACCCGCGGCTCTCGTAGAACGCCTCTGCTTCCGGCTGTGCCGGACCCGTCTCCAAGCGGACGGTCCGGTAGCCGACCTCCGCCGCCGCCCCTTCGAGGGCGTCAAGGACCAATCCGGCAAGTCCTTGGCGGCGACACTGCGGGCTCGTCCACACACGCTTCACTTCACAGGCCTCGTCACTGAGCCGACGAAACCCTCCGCCGGCGACGGTCCTGCCGCCCTGCACGATGACCACGAACGTGCCGGCCGGCGGTTCGAACTCCGCCGCCGTCGTGTAGGACATCTCGTCGATCTCGCCGTACCGGACGGCATACTCCTGACTGAGGCCGGCAAGCACCGGGACAGCCGCCTCGTCGTCGAAGGCGACGCGACGAAGCTCGAGCCCAGACTCTCCGGCCCCAGACTCTCCGGCCCCAGACTCTCCGGCCCCAGACTCTCCGCGCCTCGATTCCTCAGTCACGGCACCAGCTTCGCAGCTCGACCCGGCCGACGGCGCTGCTCACCGCGGGCGGTGCGTCAGTCGAGGGCAGCATCCACCTGCTCGGCCACCTCGTCGGTCTGAGCAAACGGGTGCACGGCCGGGACGGTCCCGAGGCGGCCGGCCTCGAAGTCCTCGAACGCCTGTTGGATCTCGGCTTTCGTGCTCATCACGAACGGGCCGTACCAGGCGATCGGCTCGCGGATGGGCTCGCCGCCAAGGATGACGACCTCGAGGGACGTCGTACGCGAATCCTGCAGCTCGGCGGCCTCGATGGTGAAGACGTCTCCGCTGCCGAAGACGGTGAGCTGGCCCGTCTCGACCGGCCGCCGCTCGGCGCCCACGGCACCGCGTCCGCCGAGGACGTAGACCAATGCGTTGAACCGTGCCGGCCAGGGCACGACGACGCGGGCGCCGGGCGCCAAGGTGGCGTGCACCATCGTCATGGGCGTGTGCGTCGAGCCGGGGCCCCGCCGGCCGTCGACTTCGCCGGCGATGACTCGCAAGAGCGCACCCGCATCCGGAGAAGTCAACAAGGTGACCCGCTCGCCCTCGAGGTCCTGGTACTGCGGGTCGATCCACTTCTTGGCAGCGGGCAGGTTCACCCACAACTGCAGTCCGTGGAACCATCCGCCGGCGGCGACGACGTCGTGCGGTGGGGTTTCGATGTGGAGAATCCCCTTGCCGGCCGTCATCCACTGCGTGCCCCCGTCCTGGATCACTCCACCGCCCCCGGTCGAGTCAGAGTGCTGGATGACACCGTCGATCATGTAGGTGACGGTCTCGAAGCCTCGGTGGGGGTGCCACGGGGTGCCTTTGGGCTCCCCAGGGGCGTAGTTGACTTCCCCCATCTGGTCGAGGTGGACGAAGGGGTCGAGGGCCGACAGGTCGACGCCGGCGAAGGCTCGCCGGACGGGAAAGCCCTCCCCCTCGAAACCCTTCGGCGCTGTCGTGACGGACTTCACGGGCCGCTGGACGGCAGCGGCCGGCGGCACGTCGATCCTCGGCAGCCGGCTGAGATCGTCGATGGTGATGGCGGGCATGACACCTCCCAGATCGCTTCGGAAACTACGGGTTTTACCGGGTTACGGTCCGCGCCCGGCTCGCTTGCATGCGACCTCAGCCGGCGAGAGACGCGTGCATCTCCCACACCAGGATCTCTGCGCCGTCCACGGCCGTTACTCGCTGGCCGCCCGAACCCGTGAAACGCACGGCGTCGCCAACGAGCAGTCGGCCGGCGCCTTCGAGCTCGGCGCTGCCCTCGGCGACGTAGAGGTGGAGCCAAGGCGCTTCGGGCAGCTCCACGGACGCTCCAGGACTCATCCGGGCGGCCAGAAGGGCTGCATGACGGTTCTTGATCCGGATTGCCGCCTCGCCGTCGTGGCGACGCATCCCGGAGGCCACGGGAACGAGACCGCCTCGCAGCAGTTCGTCGTCGATCTCGAGCTGCTCGTAGCCAGGCTCGATCCGCTGCTCGTCCGGCACGACCCACATCTGCACGAAGTGGACCGCCTCGTCGTGGCGTGTCCCACCGGTGAGGCGCCACGAGTCGTTCTTCTCCGAGTGCAGGATGCCGGTGCCGGCGCTCATCCTCTGGGCGAGTCCGGGGTAAAGGACCCCCTTGTTGCCTTCCGAGTCTTGGTGCACCAGTGAACCCTGCAAGACCCAGGTGACGATCTCCATGTCCCGGTGAGGGTGCGTCTCGAAACCCGACCCGGCCTTCACGCGGTCGTCGTTGCTCACGAGGAGTACCCCGTGGTGGGTGTTTGCCGGATCGAAGTGATGCCCGAACGAGAACGAGTGCCGAGAGTCCAGCCATCCGAGCTCAGTACTCGGCCGGTCGCCCGCTCTCTTGATCTCGACGGAGGGCACGAAGTCCTTGGCGTTCACGGGTTGCTCTTCCTCTGCTCGCTGGTGGTTGATGTGTCAACTACTGAGCGTCAACCGATGCAGCCCCATGGCTATTCCCCACCCTTGGCACCTGGGGCGGGGCGGGCGGGCAATGTCCGGCCTGAGAAGTTCAGGCTGGTGCCAGGCGCCACGAGGACACGGTCAGCTCCGAGCCGGAGACCGATTCGACGACGGTCATCGTGTAGGTCCCAGGGTCGGGTCCCGCGGCGATGCTCACCTCGGCCGAGAGCTGAACCGAGGTCGGCGACTCCCCGGTCACCGAGATGGCGACGTCGAGTCGCGTGAGGTACTGGGAGATCTGGGTTCCGACGAGAGCCGCCGGCATCGTCGCGCCGGGAGCGACGGAATGCCACCAGTCGGGGCGGTCCTGGGCGAGCGAGTGCACGCCGGCGAAGTATGCCTTCAGAGCGGCACCTTCGACGTCCATCGGGGCCGGCGACTGTTCCCAGCCTTTGGCCGGGCTGCCGACCGCGGTCATCGTCCCGATCAGGATCGAGTTCGTGGACAGGGTCAAGCCCTGAGCCTCGAGGGCGGCGGGCACCGGCACCTTCAGGAGGTCCGGCGGCCCGGACGTCGAGACGGAATCCCTGTGGACGTTGGAGACGACCGAGGTCTCGGTGGCGCTGACGAGGAGGCGGTAGGGCGTGTACCACAAAGCGTCCGTCGGCCAGCACGTCCCGAGCAGCATCGTCCGGCCAGGCGTGGCGTACACCGGGGAGCCCTGTGGGACGACGCGATGACCGGAGACCTTGTAGGTGTAGGTCGTGCACGGGGTGACGTACTGGATCTGGTCACCGACGGAGAGCTTGTCGATATGGGCGAAATAGCTCACGTCGTGAGCGAGAAAGACCGCCGTACCCTTGGCACCCGGCCACACCGAATACGGGTCGTGGCCGACCGCCACGGCCAGTTGGCCGTCGCCGGTTCCCTGGAGCACCGGGGCCACGACTCCGAGCGTTGGTATCTCGAGGAGGCCTCGCGCCCCTGCGCCTGGCGGCATTGTCGTGCTCGATGACGGCTTCGAACAGAGGGCGGCTCCGTGCCCGTGAGACAGGGTGACTTGTCGCGCCCGTTGCCGCGCCTGCTGGACGAGCTTGCTCCCGACCCGGTCCGAATGCAACGTCCACAACGAGGCGTACGCCTGCCAGGAACCCACCCCCAACACGATGAGGACGCCAGCTGCCGTGGCGATCCGACCACGCCCGCCGAGGCGGCGGCGCTTCGGCCCTTCGGCGCTCCCTCTCGAGTGTCGGCCCTTGTTCAGCATGTGCCCGTCGTACGGTCCTCCCGGCTTCCGGACGCACTCGCCGGAAAGCCCCTGCGGTTCTTTAATCCCTGATCGGCGCATGTTACGCTTGCCAGAGCGCTGGACCCTCGCGGGTCAGCAACCGTCGGTCGGGCTGTCCGGGACGAGACCGTCCGGAAGCCAATGAAAGGGGCCACACTGATGTTCAGGCGCACGATTCGCACGACTCGAGGTTACGGGGCTTTGCGAGCGACACAAGGACTGGGTGTCGCGATGGTCCTCACGTCGCTCGTGACCCTCGTGGCCAGTTCGGCCGCGGCTGGATCCTCGATCAACACAGCCACCTACGCCACCACCGTCACGATCCCGGCTCCGCCGTCGTCGAACTTCTCCGGTGCGAGCGGCGGCGGCGACGGATGGGCAGTGGCGCTGACGTCCACGCAGCTCTTCAACGTGTTCCACCACCAGACCTTCCTCGGCGTGAACTGCCACAACCAATCGGACGCTTCCACCTGCTGGCCGAGCTTCAAGACGATCACCGATGCCGGCAACGGTTTTGCGACCTCGAGCCAGCCCGGGCTCTGGATGGATCAGGCGAACGGTCATCTCTTCGTCTTCGCCACCGAGATCTCCAACGGCAACGCCGGCGTCGTCTGCATTGACACCACCAAGCCCGCCAGTGACACCGACCCCTTCTGCGGGTTCACGGTGCTCGCCAGCACCGCCGGCGTGTCCGACAGCGGTGGCATCAGCAACATCAGCGATCCGGTGCTGGACGGCTCCGACTGGTATGCGTTCAACTTCGTGCAGGGCACTCCCACCGGCACCGAGGACAAGATGATGTGTTTCGACACGGCCACGCTGGCACCGTGTGCCAGCCAGCCCTACGCAGTCAATTACGGGGGCGGCACCGTGACGGTGGGCGACTTCCCGTCGCCGTCGATCGGGCTCATCTCCAACGAGGTGATCGTTCCCTTCGACACCTCGAACGGCACGGAGCTCGCCTGCTTCAACGCCGTCACGCAGGGTTCCTGCGGGGGCTCGTGGCCGGTCACCCTGGCATTCGGCTACCCCTCCGAGAACGGGGCGTCCTTCCCGCTCATGACCAGCGCCGGCGTCATCACCGGCCTCTGCCTGCCGACCGGGACCGACCAATGCTTCAGCCTGGCGGGCGCATCCGTGGCGACGCCGGCGGGCCTCACGACCGCCGTCACGGCTACCTCGGGCTGGAACGGCCCGTCACTGGTTCTCGGGCCCCGTGTCTATATCCCGAACGGCAACATCAACACCGTGGAGTGCTTCGACTACAGCACCGGCGCCAGTTGCACGAACTTCCCGAAGGCCCTGAGCAACCTCGACCTGCTCTACACGGTCAACCCGGACCCGGACCGTCCCACTTGCATCTGGGTCAACTCGGACAACGGCGTCGACCAGATCCAGGACTTCGATGCCTTCACCGGCGGCCAGTGCGGGCAGGGTCCGCTGCGGGTGCTCACCTCCCAGGTCGTCGTCGACGAGCAGGAGTGCTTGCCCACATCCTGGGACAGTCTTCAGATCACCGCCCCGAAGCGAAGCGCCTACACGAGCGGCACCGTCCAGTTCCAGAACGCCGACGGTGACGTCATCCCCGGCGTTCCGACTCAGACCCTTGACAACTCGGGCTCGATCAACCTGAAGCCGTTGACCAAGCTTGCCGGTGGCGTACTGCCACAGTTCGTCATCACCCTCGTGAACCCACCCGCCAACCTCACCGAGGTCGATATCAAGCTGACGTGGACGGCGCAGTACTCCCAAGCCTGCCTGAAGACCGGCGTGACTGCCTCGACGACCACGACGACGACCACGAGCACGACGACGACAACGGTGCCGACATCGACCACGATCCCAGGCGTCACGACTCCCCACACTGGTGAGCCGTGGGCAGGTGCGGCGCCCTTCGAGCTCGGCCTTCTGGCCCTCGGTCTCGGACTCATCGGCTTCGGCGAGAGCCGCCGTCGCCGGTCGCGGCGGGGTTCGGCCAAGACAACGTCGTGAACCGACGACCCCACCGCGGCATGCCGCGGTGGGGTCGAACGTTCGCCACGGGAGACCGCAGATCCTCGCCGCGAGGCGCGTTCGTTCCTAGACTCGCCGCAACGAGGAGTGCGTATGGCCGTAGCAACGAATCCAGCCGTCCGGCGTCCGGGGCCAGCGCTCTGGCTGTCGATCCTCCTGCTCGTCCTCGGCGTCGCCGGTGTCGTCGCATCGGCGGTCGGCGTCGGAACCGCCGTCATGCACTCCATCGTTGACGCCCCGGTATTGACCTCGCCCGGCAAGGAGCAAGTGGCCTGCCGCACGGGGACGTATCTGCTGTACGTCGAGAGTGGCTCGAACAGTCTCAGCGCGACGACGTCCTCGGTCACCGTCACCGGTCCCGGCGGCGAGAACGTGCCGGTCGAGACCGAAGCGACGAGCCAGAGCTTTTCGAAGGAGGGCGGGCGATTCTCCGGCCAGCTGGGTTTCGTCACGAGCACGGCCGGGACCTACACGGTGACCGTGCACACGTCTGGGGCGAGTGTGATCGTGGCTCCCTCGTTCACCACCGCCGCCCAGGAGAACCTCGGGTGGATCATCGGCATTTTCGTGAGCGGCATCCTCGCCGTGGTGGGTCTTGTCCTGTTGATCGTCGGCATCGTTCGGCGATCGCGAGCCAAGCGCGCCTTCCCCTATGGGGGCTCCTGGGGCGCTCCCCCGGGACCCGCTTGGCCGCCGCCTCCCGGTGCCCCGCAAGGCGGACCCTGGCCCGGGGCTCCACAGGGACCCGGCTGGCCGTCGCAGCCTGGCGCGCCACCCGGCGGGTGGACGGGCCAGCCCGGCTGGGCGCCCCCACCGAACGCCGCTCCACCAATTGCGCCACCGTCTCCATGGGCCCCGCCGCCCAACGTCGCCCCGCCACCGCAGGGCTGGCCCGGCACCCCTCCGCCTCCACCGGGGCCGCCCGGAACCGGGGCCGGTCTCCCACCTCCGAGTGCCCCCTCGTCCGGCGCTCCGGGCGACGACCCGAGGCGAGGCCAGCCAGACCCGTCGGGCTGGCCTCGACCGAGCGACAAGCCGCCGAACCGACCGAGCTGAACCTCAGCCGGCCGGCGACAAGTGGGCCTCGTCCTCGGCGATGAGGTGGGCGACGTCGTTGGCGGCCGGAGCGACGACGAGTGCCTTCTTGTACCAGTACACGCTCGTGCGCCAGTCACGCTCCTCCCGGGCGATCGTGCCAAGGCCCTCCAGGGCGAGAAACGTCCAGGGGTCGAGCCGGAGCGAGCGCAAGTCCTGGCTTTCGGCTGCGCGTCGGTTGCCGAGCTGCAGTTCGAGCGTGCCGAGCTCCGCCTGGAGGATGGGATCAGCCGGGTCGCGACCGGCGGCCGTGACGTACCATGCCAGCGCCTGCTCGAGAGGTCGCGAGCCGTTACTGGTGACATTCGAGGCGAACAGGTAGCCCTGGGCGACGGCAACGGCTGAATCCGGCCAGTACGGGAGCAGGCGGTTGGCATCGAGGCCGCTGGAGACTTTCGCCTGGGGCGCAACGTCCTGATAGCTCGTGAGCAGATCGTGGTCCCCGAGCACCATGGTGGAGCCCACGAACAGTGCCGCCACCACGAGAACCGCGGTGGCGAACACCGCCGGTGCCGGCAGCCGCCCGTCGGTGCCGGCCTCGGTGCCAGCAGGGCTATCTGACTCAGGCAGACCGGCCGACGCAGGCAGACCGGCCGACGCAGGCAGACCGGCCGACGCAGGCAGACCGGCCGACGCAGGCAGACCGGCGACGGGAACGGATCCCGACGTTTCGGGCGGAGGATGACGCAGCCAACTCGAGAGTGCAGCGAGACCCACCGGCTGCCCGGCGATCGCCACGGTGGCCACGCCGAGGGCCAGCAGCGCCTCGGGCGTGATGCCGACGTTGATGGGCTCGATCAGCTCGACCGCCAGCATCGCCATGGCGCAGGCGAGAAACGGCCCACGCGACCTGAGGGCGGCACCTCCCAACCACGTGAAGAATGCCGCCAGACCGAGCAGCCCGGTGGTGGCGGCGACCTCGATGACGAAGTCGTGCGAGTCGAACGGGAGCGTCCCTGGGCCGAGGTGGGCGGCAAAGCTCGCACTCACGTGCGGGGCGATGACCGAGATGACCTCTCCGGGGCCGACACCAACGAGGGGGTGGTGAACGACTCCCTCCAGCGCCAGTTTCCAGATGTTGAAGCGAGTCCCGTACGTGGTCGTCGAGGTTCCCGACGCCACCCGTGAGCCGAGCCCGGACCCGGCCGAGACGTAGCCGATGCCGTAGCCGGCCAGAGTGAGCAGGGCGAACGGCGCCGCCCGGCGCACGCCGTAGCAGGCAAGTGCCACGACGACGATGGCGACAGCGATGGGGAGCGCCACGCGTTCGAGGGTCAACTCGAGCGCGACAGCAATCAAGAGGACGCCCGGCCACCACCACCGCCGAGCCTTCCCGAGCGACGCCTGTCGAGCGATGAGTGCCAAGGCCCCGAGCAGGAGCGCCTCCAGGTGGATGGGATTGCCGAGAAAGCCATCGGCTTGCTTTCCCTGATAGAGCGACAGAGCTCCACTCGGGTTGCCGACGACCTGGACGACCGCAGCGATGGAATTCGCCACCGCCGCCACCACGATGCCGCCGAGCGCCCAGTTCAGCTGGTCGGGTTTGAGTTGTGCCCCGAGGGCGAAGGCACCGGCACAGCCGAACCAGAAGAGCCAGCCGGTTCCCCAGTCGTACAGCCCGAAGAAGCCGATGGCCGGAGCTGCCGACAGCAGCGCCGCGATGAGCCCGACGACGAGAAACGCCACGGCTCCCCGAGCGGCCCATGACACCTGAGACGAGCGGGCAAGACGCCAGAGAGGTACGGCCCCGACCGCACCGACGAGCAGAAGGAGGGCGAGCTTGGGCGAGAAAGTTGGCGAGAACACCGTCGGTGTGAAGATCGTCGGCACGAGCGCGGCGGTGAGAAAGGCCGCCACTGCCCCGCTCGAGAGCTTCGCTGGTGCTGCCGGCGGGCTGGAGCCGCCGGGGGACCCTGGGCTCGGGCTGGCCAGTCCCGGCTGCGACGCGCCCGCGACGTCAGCTTCCATGGGCGGCACCCGCACATTCTCCAGCAATCCCCCGCCCAGCGGGCGGACCCACCCTGCGACCGCCCCGGCGTGGCGTCATGTCGCCGGGCCGGTGACCATCCCTTCGACGAATCCCACCGCCCAAGCCGCATGCATCGTCGGCAGCGCCACCGCAAGTACGGCTCCTGTCGTGGCATCCTGGCGCACGCTCTCGAGTGCCGCTCGAGCGCAGACGATTGCCAGATATGCCGTCACGACAGGTTTGCGCCACGGGCTGGCGATGCCGAGAACGAGGGCGGGCACCGCCAGCTGGCGGGCCGAAAGCGACGACGGGTGCTTGCGGATCGTGACCGCACGCGCCTTTCCATAACGACGAAACTGCTGCCAGAGCGGCGCCAGACCCTCGCGCACGGCGTAACTGGACCAGATCGCCGGGTCGAGATAGACGCCCCCGGCCCTCTGGGCACGGAAGGCCAACTCAGCGTCCTCATTGCCGCCGAAGTACTCGTCGTAGCAGCCGAGCTCGCGCACTGTGGCAAGCCGGTAGGCGCCGAGGTAGACGGTGTCCACGAAGCGGCCTTCACCTTCTTCTCGCCGGAATGGCGCCGGCCCGGCTCCGAGGCGCGACATCATCGCTGCTTGTATCCCCCGTTCCGCCGGGCTCGAGGCGGTGTAGCGCATGGGACCGCCCACCATGGCTGCGTTCGTGCGCTCGAGGGCGTCGACGCACCGCTCGACATAGTCATTAGCCAGCGTCGTGCGGGCGTCGACGCGCACGAAGATCTCAGCCGTGGCGGCGGCCAGCATGACGTTGAGGCCGGCAGGGCGGATACGGCGCGGGTTGTCGAGCAGGCGGACGCGCTCGTCGGGGCAGCCGGCGACGATATCTCGAGTCCCGTCGGCGGAGCCGCCGTCGGCCACAAGCACCTCGGTGATGTTGGGATAGCTCTGGGTGAAGACCGCGTCGAGGCACCGCTGGATGTGCCGCTCCTCGTTGAGGACGGGTACCCCGACGGTGACCGTTGGACGTTCCGTGCCCGCATCAGCGCCGCCGGCTGCCGGCTTGCTGGTTCGTCGCGTGTCGGAAATCACCGTGGATCGATGTTAGGCCAGGCGAGTGCAGGCAGCGCGCCGCCTGCCCGGAGGGCGCAAATGGGTCAGCCCGGATCGGACTCGTGACCAGCGTGGCGGAGACCTCGATAAGCGTCGTTGGCGCTCATCGTGCCTCCGATCACTTTCTGGATGACCCCGCAGATCGGCATCTCGACCCCGTGGCGCGCCGCCAGATCCATGGCGGTGCTGGCAGTCTTGACCCCTTCGGCCACCATCGTCGTCTCAGCGAGGATCTCGTCGAGTGTTCGGCCCTTGCCCAGCTGTTCGCCCACCCAGCGGTTGCGGCTCTGAGGACTCATGCAGGTGGCGACGAGGTCGCCGACGCCTGCCAAGCCGGCAAAGGTCTGCGGTTCGCCGCCGAGCGCCACCCCGAGCCGCGTGAGCTCTGCGAGCCCCCGGGAGATCACGGCCGCGCGGGTGTTGTCGCCAGCGCCAACACCTTGTGCCATGCCGGCGGCGATGGCCACGACGTTCTTGAGGGCGCCGGCCACTTCGCAGCCGATGACATCGTGGTTCGTGTAGATGCGGAACACCCCCCGTCGCAGCACGGCCTGCAGCTCCGTCGCCACGGTCTGGTCCTCGGTGGCGATGACGCTGGCGGCTGCCTGTCCCGCCATGATCTCCTTGGCGAGATTGGGTCCGCTCAAGGCGGCAGCCGGATGCCCAGGGAGGAGCTCGGCGATGATCTCGGTCATCCGGTGCAACGTGCCGGTCTCGAAGCCCTTCGTCAAGCTGACCACCGGCACCCACGGGCGCACGTGCGGGGCCGCCAGCTGCAACACGTCGCGGAAGCCGTGCGAGGGCACCCCGATGATGACGATGTCGGCGCTGGAGACCGCCTCCTCGAGGTCGGCCGTGGCCGCGAGCGATCGGGGGAGCTCGAAACCGGCCAGATAGCGCTCGTTCGTGTGGCGATCGCGGATCTCCTCGGCGAGCGCCCCGTCTCTCGCCCAGAGGATCGTGGGGTGCCTCGGTGCCGCCAGCGCGGCGATCGTCGTGCCGAACGAGCCGCCCCCGAGCACTGACACCCTCATCTGGCTCACGGCCATGGACCGTAGCGCCCGATCGGAGTCGGCGCCGGACCGGTCCTCAGGCTCGGTCGATGACGACCCGGAATCGGGCGCTCAGCCGGCGGCGGTAGAGCCAGGCCACCGTGCCGCCAAGTACGGCGAGGCACCCGACGAGGGTGAGCGCGTAGACCGCCGGGGGGCTTGCCACCCCAGCGAGCGCTCCAGCGGCGAGCGGGCTCAACACCGATGTCGTTGCCCAGACGGCTTGCAGGAACCCCATCACGGCGCCGGCGCCGACGCCGATCTGCTTGGCACCCCGGGCTGCCAACGGGTAGCACACGGTCCACAGCACCGACCGCGCGATGGCGGCAGCGCAGATCATCGCCGTGATGGCGATCGGCGCCGAGCTGAGGATGCCGGGCGCAAAGGCGGCGGCGGCGGCCACGATGGCAAGCAGGATCCACCGAGCCCGGATCGCCTTGGCTCCGAAGGACGTGGTGGCCATGCTGCCGATGACGAAGACCGCTGCGGCGGCCGACAGCACCAACCCGATCGTCGTGGTGGAGATGCCGCCGGCGTGCAGCTGCTGCGGCCCGATCAGATAGCTGACACTCCACGTCAGGCCGGCGATGACGACGGCGGCGGTGGCGGCAACGATGCCGAGGTTGCGGAGCATGCCACCGGCGGAGTGGCGGAAGCCGACCGGGGCCGGTTCCGGAGCGGGGCTCGGAAGACGAAGGATGCTCATCAATGCGGTGATCGCAACGAAGACGAGCGCCGCTAGATAGAAGGGAGCGGCCAAACCGATGATGCCGGCAAGGGCGCCCGCCACGACCGGACCGAGGATCCCGCCCACCCCCGAGCAGGCGACGGTCGTTCCAAGGCCCGATCCTTCGCGAGAGACGCCCGCCAACCAGGCGAGACCCGCCGTCCAGACGATGCCGTAGCCTGCGCCGAACAGGAGACGGGCCAGCAGCAGCACCGAGAAGCTGGGCGCGAAAGCCTCGACGAGCATGGCCGCTGCCATCAGCCACCCGGCGACGATCGTGAGCAGGCGGGCACCGAGGCGGTCCGCCAACGCTCCCGCTGGGAGCGAGACCGCCATCGTCGAGAGCGCCGTGGCCGCCAGCAGCATGCCGGTCTCCACACCTGACAGACCGAACCGGTGCGTGTACGCGGGCAGGAGCGGGACAATGCCCTGCTGGAACGTGGCGCTCGCGAGGCACACGGCGTAGATGAGGAACCGAAGCGTGCGATCACCGCCACCTCTGCTGTCAGTCCTCCTGTCGACACTTGCCGACATCGTCCCTGCTGTCGGCTCCGCCGTCGCCGTGATCATTCGCCCGTGCTTTCGTCTCGGTGACCGTTTCGTAACATTACTTTAATATGAGTTGATGGCTGTCTAAACTGAAGATATGACAGAAGAACGATCTGTTTATTCGATCATTCCAGGAGTTGGACTGCGAGAGCTGCGGGCGGTGCTGGCAGTGGCGGAGCTTGGCTCGTTCCGGCGAGCGGCTCAGGACCTCGGCTACACCCAATCGGCCCTCTCCCATCAGGTTGCCAGCATCGAGGCAGCTCTCGGGCGGCCGATGTTCACACGCCCGGGCGGTCGCGGGCAGGTGCAGCTCACCCTCGCCGGACAGGCGGTCAGCCGGCGCGCTCGCCGTGCGCTCTCCGAGGTGGAGGCGATCGCCGCCGATGCAGAGGAGGCCGAGCGAGGCCAGATGGCACGTGTCCGTGTGGGCGGCTCGCAAACGACGGCGGCCGAGGTCATGCCAGCGGCATTGCGAGCGTTCCGCGAGGACCACCCGGGCGTCGAGGTGGCGCTCTGGGAGTACGACAGCTTCGAGGCGGTGGCATCGGCGCTCGGTCGCGGGCGTTTGGAGCTGGGTTTCGCCCACAACCCGACCCCGGATGACCGCGTGGAGTCCGTGCCCCTGCTCGACGACTCCTGGGTGATCCTCACGCGGCGTGACAGCCCGCTCGCAGAGATCGAGCACCCGAGCTTCGACGTGCTCGACGGACGGGACGTCGTAGCCTGGAACCGCAAGTGGCAGGTCCAAGCGGAGCTGGAGGAGGCTTGGATGCGGCGCGGCATCGCCCCGCGCATCGTCTACCGGACCGACGACAACCTGGCTCTTCAGCGGCTCGTTGCCGCAGGTCTCGGCCACGCCTGCATCGGCCGGCTCGCAGCGCGTCGTGCGATCGACCCGTCGCTCACCTGGCTCACGCCGAAGGAGTTCCTCGGCCCGCGCCAGATCGCCCTGTGCTCGCCTCGCAACCGCCAGATGTCCGGCACGACGGCGGCACTCATGTCCGCCATCCGAGCCCAGGCGACGCAGTGAGCGGTGCGCCGGACGGGCCACGACGGTTCGGATCCCGGCGAGAAATTCTCGAAACTCCGACAGTATGATGTCGCAGCGCTCTGTCATCGTGACGAGTGCCGGTGGCAGGGTGCCGCCGAAAGGGAGGAACGAGAACATGTTTCTCGGGTTGCGAACGGTCATCTACCCGGCAGCCGATCTCGGCGCCAGCACGGCCTGGTTCACGAAGTTGCTCGGGCAAGAGCCCTACTTCAACGAGCCGTTCTACGTCGGCTTCAACGTCGGCGGTTACGAGCTCGGCATCTTTCCTCGAGAGGAGCCGGACAACACCGAAGCCCTCACGTACTGGGGTGTGCCGAACGCAGAAGTCGCACTGGCGGAGCTGATCGCAGCCGGGGCGACGCTGCACAGCGGAATCGCCGACGTAGGTGATGGAATCCTCGTGGCCGCCGTCCGGGAGCCGGGTGGCTCGCTGCTCGGTATCATCGAGAACCCGCAGTTCGAGCTCGTGGCGGTCACGCCGGCAACGGAGGGACCGGGTCGATGACAGCGGTCGATCCCCGCCGAGACGCGGTGCTCCGACGCTGCTCCGAGATGACGGCGGTGACGCGCTCGTACCCCTTCGGCGACGAGACCGCCGTGTTCAAGGTCGGCGACAAGATGTTCGCCCTCGTCAGCCTCGATGACGATCCGGGGCGCGTGACGCTCAAGTGCGAGCCCGCCGAGGCGGCAGCGCTGCGAGACGCCCACGAGGCCATCACGCCCGGCTACTACATGAACAAACGGCATTGGATCACCGTCGACCTCGGTGGCGCCCTGCCGGCCGGTCTCGTCGCCGACCTCGTCACGAACTCCTATGAGCTGGTCGTCTCGGCGCTTCCCCGCAAGCTCCGGCCCGTGCCCGCCTGACGAGGCCGCCGCCTCCCCGTGACTCGGCTGGAGCGCCTGCACGCCATCACCGAGGAGATCCGCCTGCGCGCGCCGCGGCCGGTGAGCGCCGCCTGGCTGGCCGAGGAGCTCGGCGTCACCCGGCGGACGATCGAGCGAGACCTGGCGACGCTGCGGGCGGCGGGCCTCCCCCTGTTGGCCGAACCGGGGCGACGAGGCGGCCAGCGGTTGCACCCGAGTGCCGTCCTGCCTCCGCTCAACCTGACCGATCGCGAAGCGACCGCGCTCCTCGTGGCGGTCACGATCGCCGACGGCATGCCCTACACGAGTGCCGCCCGGAGCGCCGCCGCCAAGCTTCGGCGCGGGCTGCCGGATGCCACGGCAACGGCGACGCGGGATCTCTGCGAACGCATCCGCCTCGAGCAACCGCTGCCCTCTTCGATCGATCGGCAGACCCTGGCCGTCCTCGAGGACGCTGTCGCCTCGGCGACGGTGGTACGGCTGCACTACCGCGATCGCAACGGGGTGGCGACGAGGAGGGATGTGGAAGGGGCGGGTTTCCTCGGAGGTGGTGACGGCTGGTATCTCGGCGCCTGGTGCCGCCTTCGCGAGGACCGCCGGCTCTTCCGGCTCGACCGCATCGAACGGGCCACCCTCACCACGGAGCGAGCGCCTCGGCGCGACCTCGACGACATCCTCGGCTGGCTGCCTCACCCGACCGTGCCGCCGCGCTGAGCCCTTCAACTCGGACAGAGTCGGACGCTCTTCGCCGCCAGCACCTCGGCGGCGGCGCGGATGAGCTGCGTGCGCGAGAGCTGACCGGCTGCCACGGCGGCGAGGATGGCCGTGCGGATCGCCGCCGCCGTGTCGAGGTCGGTCGACACCGAGCCGCTCGGACCGTACAACACCATGTCGTCGCCGGCCTCGAGCGCCTTCGCCGACGCCTCCGGCACGGTCAGCGAGAGGGGCGCATCCGAGATGGCCTTTGCCGAGAGCGAATCGGTGATGATGAGGCCTCGGAATCCGAGCTTCACCCTCAATACTCGCGTGACGACGGCCCGCGACAGGCTGGCGGGGTCGACGCCGGACAGCCCGGGCACGATGGCGTTGGAGACCATCACTGCCGGCGCGCCCGCCTTGATGGCCGCCTGGAACGCAGGCAGAGCGGCAGACTGCAGCGTCGTCCACGGCAAGGTGTCGGCCGGGGCGTCGTCGGTGTTGCCCGTGGCTCCGCCAAGGCCGGGGAAGTGCTTGACGACCGGGACGATGTCGGCGTCGATCAGCCCTTTGAGAAACGCCACCCCGTCGGTTTCGACCGTCCCCAGGTCGCCGCTGAAGGACCGAAACCCATCCGGATCGGCCGCCCCCGGCTCCACCGCCCTGCCGTCGACATCGAGGACGGGGGCGAGGTCGACGTTGACGCCGAAGGCGGCCATCTTCGTGCCGACGCGGCGGGCGAGCGCGGTGATCTGGCCAGGCGACATCGTCGAGCCCATCTGACTCGGCCAAGGCATGGAGCCAACGAGGTTCGCCATGCGCTGGATACCTCCGCCCTCCTCATCGGTCATGACGAGCAGGCCGAGGCGTCCGGGAATCTCGGAGCGCAGCTGCGCGAGCTGGCTGCCGAGATCGGACGGTGCTGCCGTGCCGAAGAGGATGACGCCGCCGTACCCGGTGCGGGCGGCGGGGACGATGGCGAGGACGTCGGTTTCTTCGGCCGGCACGACGATGGTCTCGTCGGCGAGCCTGGCGAGGCTCCAGGTGGCGAGGACGCCGTGGACAGTGCAGGCGGGCGGTGGAGGCGCCACCGATCGCGGCGGGCTCTTCGACAGTTGGAGCGCCGCCAGCGTTCCGGCGCCGGCGAGCACGACGAGGGCGAGGAGCAGGCGCAAGCCCGTCGACATGCGGCGGGCGCGGTAGACGCTGCGGGAGCTTCCGACGCGCCGTGACGACGGCACGTCCGCCGATTCGCTCAGTCGGCTACGCCGAGTTCCACTGGACCCTCGGCATTCTGCTGCACGATCCATCCGTTGCCGTCCGGGTCCTCCACCGTCACCCAGCGGCCCCACGGTGCGGATTCGATCTCGGCGTCGTCGTCGATCGCCTGCTTGGAGCGGAGCTCACTCACAGCCACATCGATATCGGGCACCGCCAAGACCGTTCCCCGCAGCGACCCCGGCGGCATCGTCTCGAACCAAGTGGTGAGCGTGATGGCGGTCTCGCCTCCCGGCGGTCGCATCATCACCCATCGCATGCCGGGGCTCGACTGGTCCGACTCGACGTCGAAACCCAACACGCGCTCGTACCAGTCCTTGGAGCGATCCGGGTTGCTCACCGGGACCGAGATCATGGCGATG
Source organism: Acidimicrobiales bacterium (assembly GCA_049510975.1). Lineage (GTDB taxonomy): Bacteria > Actinomycetota > Acidimicrobiia > Acidimicrobiales > Bog-793 > JAKACA01. The sequence continues at coordinate 3,794 of JBEKYM010000031.1, read as the reverse complement.
CGGGCGCCTTGCATGCCGGCACCCTAGTTCCGGCGACGGTGCCGGCGGGCTCACCCAAGCCGGCCCAAGAACGCTCTCACGGCGGAGTTGAACTTCTCGGGTTGGTCGATGTTGGACGCGTGGCCGGCCCCTTCGATCACCGCTTTCACCGCACCGGGGATGTTCGAGGCCATGTAGTCGGCCGCCGCCAGGAAGGGCCTGTCATCGGCGCCGACGAGGACCAGCGTCGGCACGCCGATCGACGGCAGCGAGTCGATGACGACGGCGTCGTGTTGGGTGAGGAGCCCGCGGGCGGCCAGCGCGAGACCCGCAGCGTCGTGTGCGCCGAGCCGCGCCTCCGGGCTGTCGGCGAGCGCCGCCAGCCCATCGCGCTCGAAGGCCAGGGCGGTCGTCTCGGCGTAGACGTTCCAGCGGTCCCGTCCCCGCTCGCTGTTGTACCCCGGTCCCGTGTCGGCGAGAACGAGCGCCGCCACCCGCTCGGGGTATGCGAGATGAAAACACAGGGACAGGTAGCCGCCGAGCGAGAGGCCACCGACGACGGCGACGGTCGCGCCGCAGGCGTCCAGGATGGCCGCCATGTCGGCCACGGAAGCCTCCTGTGTGAAGCAAGCGGGCACGGCGGGCGTGACCGTACGGCCGTGGCCCCGGATGTCCCAGGTGATCATTTGGCGGTCCGCGGACAGTGGACCCAGATTGCCGCGCCACATGTCCGCGCTCGCGCTGTAGCCATGGGTGAGGAGCACCGGCGGCTTCGGGGATGCCGTCCCATGCACCTCGTAGTGCAGTCGCACGCCGTCACGCTCGAGGACGTGAACGGTCATCGGCCGCGCTCCGACGCTGCTCGGAACGGCAGCTGAGCGTCTGACGACGGGTCCTTCGGCAGCCCGAGGATCCGCTCGGCGATGATGTTGTGCTGGATCTCATCGGTCCCGCCGGCGATCGACTGGCCGGGAACGCTCACGAAGATCTCGGTGATCGTGCCACCGAGCGGGGCGTCTGAGCCCGCCAACATCCCGGAAGCCCCCGCCATGACCGAATGAGCGTGCGAGGCGGCGCGGGCGATGTTGCTCGTCGAGAGCTTCCCGAGGGACCCCTCCGGGCCGGGCGGGCGGCCGAGACGTCGTGCCGCCACGGCCCGCTCGGCGCTCCACTTCGCTGCCGAGGCGGCGCTCAGCACCTTGGCAATCTCCTGTCGCACGACGGCGTTCGGGTTCGTTCCCGTTGCCACCGCCCGGTCGACGAGCAAATCGACCCGGCCGGCCCGTTGCGGGTACCACTTGTGAGGCTCCGACGCGGCGACCTGCTCGGCCAGAGCCTCGTCCCACGCACGTCCGACTCGGGCTGGCGCCGTGCCGCCACGACGTGACGACGCCAGCCGGCGCTCGTGGGCCAGCGTGGTGAGCGCAGCCCGCCAACCGTTGCCCACTTCGCCGACCACGTTCGACGCAGGAAGGCGCGCCTCGTCGAGGAACACCTCGTTGAAGGAGGCGTGGCCGTTCATCTGGCGAAGCGGTCTCACCTCGATCGCGGCCTGGCGCATCGGGAGCACGAAATAGGTCAGGCCCTGGTGCTTCGGGACATCCCAGTCGGTGCGAGCCAGCAGGAGGCCGAGGTCCGCCTGAGCGGCGCCGGTGTTCCACACTTTCTGCCCGGAGACGACCCATTCGTCGCCGTCCCGCTCGGCGCGGGTGATGAGGCCGGCCAGGTCCGAGCCGGCGGCAGGTTCGCTGAAGAGCTGGCACCACACGATCTCCCCAGTCGCCGTCGATCGAAGCAGCCGCTGGTTGAGCTCGTCCGAACCGTGCTCGAGGAGCGTCGGGACGGCGAGGTGCATGCCGACCGTTTCCGGAGGACCGGGTACGCCGAGCTCGGCCAAGGTGTTGGCGACGACCTGGGCGAAGGAGGCCGGCAGCCCGTGTCCTCCCCAGACCTTCGGCCAGGTCGGACAAGCCCAGCCTTCCTCGACAAGGAGCGAGCGCCACTCGAGGAGGCTGAGACCGGGATCCCAGGAGTCGCCGACCCACCGCTGGACTTCGTCGCGGACCTCGTTTTCGGTACGCAGCTCTCGGGGTTCGACTGCAGGCGCCGGCTCGGGGAGTGCCACCGTGCCATTGTGCCTCGTTGCAGGTAGCCGTGGGCGAGAAGATCCGAGACGTGAGCCGCTCTGCCGGTCCTGCGCGACGATGGCGAGGCTCGCGACGCTCGGAGGTGCAAGTTGGACACGGGTCCCGTCATCATCAGCCGCCCACGGCCAGAGGTTGCCGTCATCACTCTGTCGCGTCCGGACCGTCTCAATGCCATGGACTTCGCCATGATCGAGGGGCTGCACGGAGCCATCGACGAGTTCGAGGCCGACGTTCACTGCCGGGTGATCGTGTTGACGGGCGCAGGGCGCGGCTTCTGCTCCGGTCTCGACGTCCTTGGGTACGGCGACGCCGGCCCACCGGCCGGTCTCAGTGGCGCCCGAGCGACCATGGCGGTTCAGAAGCGCATCGCCGGCCTGATACTGCGGCTGCGCGCCCTACCCCAACCCGTCATCGCGGCCGTGAACGGCCCCGCCGCCGGCGGCGGCCTCGCACTCGTGCTCGGCTCGGACATTCGTCTGGCAGCTCGGGCCGCTCGGTTCAACGTGGCATTCATCCGGATCGGGCTGTCCGCCTGCGACATCGGGACGAGCTGGCTGCTCCCCCGCATCGTGGGTGTCGCTCGCGCCCAGGAGCTCATGCTCACCGGCAGGCTCTTCGACGCCGACGAGGCGTACCGCATCGGTCTCGTCACTCATCTCTACGACGACGAGGACTTGATGGGGGCGGCGCTCGACAAGGCCGACGAGATCTGTCGCAACGCCCCGTGGGGTGTCATCCTCACGAAGGAGGCGATGTGGGCAGCCCTCGAGATTCCCGGACTGCAGGCCGCGATCGATCTGGAGAACCGCCAGCAGGTGCTGCTCTCGACTGGGGGCGAATTCGCCGAGGCGCGCCGGGCCTTCTCTGAAAAGCGACCGCCCAACTTTGCCGAGGTCGACGGCGACGGAGGTTGAATCGCCCGATGTGCCTCTCGATCACGAGCACTGGTCACACGGCCCGACGAGGCGGGTCCTCGAGGAAAGCGATGTCGGGCTGCTATGTCGGCCGACCGCTCCTTAGCCGATAGCCGTGATGTACGCACCAACCAGCGTGGCCGTCTGCTGATCAACGCCACCCTCGCGGCGTTCGGCGTGGTCCTGTTGGAAAAGAGCAAAGGCCGCAGACGAGGCGATGGGGTTCACCTCGTCATCGCCGTGGTCGTGGAAGGACACGTGCACGAACGAGTCGTCGGCGAGCCGGAGGACGATGTAGCTGACGTTGTCAGGCTCGGCTACGGCAAGCTCCGTGAAGACGGCTTCGACCCTTCGTTGGTTCTCGTCGGCGGCCTCGGTCGATCGGGTGGCATATCGAGTGACCAATCGCTTTTGCATGAGACGCTCCATTCGTTAGGCGCGCAGCTGGCAACGCTGTGGTGTGACCATAGAAGGGACTACGCCGGCTTACGAGTCGTTGGCCGGGGTCGCGTCGCGCTTCTCGCCGCTCGGAGAACCGGTACCGGCGAGTTCCCTCGCACCCGGTCACGCGTCCGGCAACCGTCACGTATGCTTCCTGGCACGGACTGAGCCAGGAGATTCTGGATGGTTGTTGAACCGTCCTCAGGTCGAAGTGCGAAGTTCTGTGGAGAGGTGCGAGAGCGGCCGAATCGGACTCACTGCTAATGAGTTGACCTCGTGAAGGGGTCCGAGGGTTCAAATCCCTCCCTCTCCG
>JBEKYM010000030.1:0-35053 GCA_049510975.1 Acidimicrobiales bacterium | reverse complement strand
CGTCAGGATCTCGTCGCAGATGATCAGCTCGCCGTCGACGAAGCCGAGCTCGAACTTGGTGTCGGCGATCACGATGCCGCGCGCGAAGGCCAGCTCGGCCGCCGCGCTGTAGGCGCCGAGACAGATCTCGCGGGCGCGCTTGGCGACGTCGTCACCGACGAGATCGGCCGACTGCTCGAACGAGATGTTCTCATCGTGGCCTTCGGTCGCCTTCGTCGACGGGGTGAACATCGGCTCGGGCAGGCGTGCGGACTCGAGTAACCCCGCCGGCAACGGGGCGCCGTGCATCGTCTGGGTCTCCCGGTACTCCTTCCACGCCGAACCGGTGATGTAGCCGCGCACGATGCACTCGATCGGGAGCATCTCGGCGCGCCGGACGAGCATCGAGCGACCGAGCAAGTCCCCGATCCCCTCGGCACCCTCGGGGAAGTCCGCCGGGTCGACCGAGACGAGGTGGGTCTTCCCGATGTCAGCGAGCGCCTCGGCCCAGAACACGGTCATTGCCGTGAGCACCCGGCCCTTGTCCGGGATCGGCTCGTCGAACACCACGTCGAACGCCGAGATGCGGTCCGACGCCACCAACAGCAGGTGATCCGGGCCGGCGTCGTAGATCTCGCGCACCTTGCCGCGGTAGAGCGCCTCGAGCATGCTCCGGAGCAGTCGATCCTCGAACGGCCCACCAGCAGTCGACGAGGTTGTGGTCATTGGTCCTCCGATCGGGGTGGTGTAATCAGACCTCGCAGCATCCGCAGCGAGGTCGGCCTGAATCTGAACGCTGTCGCGCAGGCGAGCAAGTCGACGCCGTCCCGCGCTCGGCTCAATTCCGAGCGAGCGTGACGCGGCTGCCGGGGTCAAGTCGCCGTCGACGATCCGGTCGAGAAACTCCCGTTCGCTCGTCCGGACCGTCGCCAGCACCGGGGCAAGGCGAGCGGCGTCGCGCTCGGCGTCGATCATCTCGGCGATGCGCTCCGCATCGTCGCTCGCCAAGAGCCGGCGGCCTTGGAGGCGAAGCGCAAGGGCATCGCTTCGTCCACGTTCGCGTCGGCGGTCAGACGCGGCGTTACGAGCGATGCCGTAGAGCCAGGCAGCGACGCTGCCGCGCTCGTAGCGGTACGTCGACCCGGAGCCAAGGACGGCGACGAAGGTGTCGGCGGCGGCGTCGGCCACGTCCTCGGGCGTCGTGCAGCGCCGGGCGAGAAAGTGCATCACCGCGGCGATGTGGCGGCGGTAGAAGGCGTCGAAAGCTGCGGCGCTGGCGGGGATTGCCGCGATCAGCTCGGCGTCGGAGACCTCGTCGTAGCCCACATCAAGTACTACTCGCGTACCGGCCGAAGCGTGACATCTCGCAGGGGCTTCAAGCCGCCCGACCAGCACGGCATCGCTCGATCCGGCGTCTAGCGCGCCGTCGCCAGCCGACCGGCCGTGGCCGAGGCGGCGCTCAGGAACGCTTCCATCTGGCCGGTGCCGAGCGGCTCGGAGAACAAGAAACCCTGCCCCATCCGGCAACCCATCTCCCTCAGGATCTCGAGCTGACCGCGCGTCTCCACACCTTCGGCCACGACGTCGAGCTCGAGCACTTTGGCGAGGCCGATGACGGCCTCGACGATGGCGGTGTCGTGCGAGTCGACGCCGAGCCCGTCGATGAACGAGCGGTCGATCTTGAGCGAATCGATGGGCAGCTGGCGCAGGTAGCTGAGCGACGAGTAGCCCGTCCCGAAGTCGTCCACCGTGAGGTGGACCCCGAGGGCGCGAAGCAGGCGGAGGGTGTCGAGGTTCGACGCCACTTGCGAGAGGAGCGTCGATTCGGTGATCTCGAGGTAGACCGAGTCCGGCGGCACGGCCGAGCTGGCAAGTGCGCCGGCGACCGCGGCCACGAGGTCCGGGGAGGCGAGCTGGCGCGCCGAGAGGTTGACGGCGACGGCGTAGTCCCCGGCGAGCGGGAAGCGCCGGCGCCAGCGGGCGATCTGGCGGAGTGCCTCCGACAGCACCCATTCGCCGACGGGCACGATGAGGCCCGTCTCCTCGGCGAGGGGGATGAAGTCGAGCGGGGAGATGACGCCGCGGTCCGGGTGCGCCCAGCGGATGAGCGCCTCCGAGCCCCGTAGCGTCACGTTGCCGAGCCGGACGACGGGCTGGTGCACGAGGAAGAGCTCGCCGCGCTCGAGCGCTCTCCGCAGGCCGGCACCGAGGTCCACGCGGGAACGCGCCCGCGAACGGAGATCCTCGTCGAAGAACTCGATGGCCGAGCTCCCGCGGTCCTTCGCCCGGTAGAGCGCGGCATCTGCTTCCCGGACGAGATCCTCGGCCGAAGTGCCGGGGCGGGCGATGGCGGCGCCGATGCACGCCGTCACGAACAGCTCGGAGCCATCGTCCATCTCGACCGGTTCCGTCATGCAGTCGAGCAGGCGGGCGGCAAAGCGGCTCGTCTCGTCCTCGTCGGCCGTCTCGCGCACGATCACGAGCTCGTCGCCTCCAAAACGGGCCACGGTGTCTCCCACCCGCACCGCCCCCGCCAACCGGCTCGCCATCTCGGCGAGCACGAGGTCGCCGACGGCGTGGCCGAGCGAATCGTTGACGTCCTTGAAGCTGTCGAGGTCGACGATGAGCACGGCAACGCGTTTGCCGCGACGCTGGGACTGTGCCAGCGCGGTGCCGAGGCGGTCCATCAGCAGCTCGCGGTTCGGGAGTCGGGTCAACGGATCGTGCAGGGTGGCGTGTCGCAAGGCCTCTGCCACCCGACGCCGTTCGGTGACGTCCTGGGCGATCACCGACATGCCGATCACGGCGCCGCGGTCGTTGCGGACCGGGGACGCCGTCCAGGACACGTGAACGGCCGAGCCGTCCCGCCGGCGCCACTGCGTCTGGTGGTCGCGGATCGTCTCGCCCTCGCGGACGCGGGCGATGATCGTCTCGGACTCGCCGGCGCGGTTCGCCGGGAACAGCACCGACAGTGGCGCCCCGACAGCTTCGTGGGCGGCATAGCCACTGAGGAGCGCCGCAGCGCGGTTCCAGCTCGTGACGGTGCCTTCCAAGGTGGCGGCGAAGATGGCATCGGCCGAGGAGTCGATGACGGCAGACATCTCCCGCAGCGCCTGCTCGGCCCTGAGGTGCTCGGTGACGTCGGTGGCATTGACGACGATGCCGGCGACGGCGGGCACGTGCAGCAGGTTGCGGGCCACGCCCCGGAATGAGCGCAGACTGCCGTCGGCGTGCCGGTTGTGGAAGCTGACGCGCATCACGGCGCCGGGGGTGCCGTAGAGATAGGTCAGCGAGGCGAGGGCGTCCTCGGACTCGCTCTCGGGAAAGAGCTCGGCGTGCTGCCGCCCGACGAGCTCGCCGGGCTCGTAGCCGAGCGAGGCGCGCACCGCCGGCGAGGCGTAGGTGACGACGCCGTAGGCATCGGTGACGATGATGGAGTCAAGGGCGTGCTCGACGAGGGCCTCGACGCGGGCGCGATCGTCGGGACCGCCTCCTGCCATCGGTGCGACCATCGCAGCCTGTCCTCCGGGTCGGTATGCCTTCGCCACGAGACGGCTGCGAAACTACTCAGCCCGAGCCTGCGAGAGGTGTGTTCGATCGTGCTCGGTCCTCGCTCAGGTCGGGTTGCGAGCCCGCCACCAATCGAGAAGCCGTCGCTTTGCCTCATCTTTGCCGATCAAGCCCTCTTCCAGGCGGATTTCCATCAGGAACGCCAAGGCCTCGCCCACGACGCGCCCCGGAGGAACCGCCAGCACGTCCATGACCTCGACGCCATCGAGCTCTGGGCGAAGGGCGTCGAGCTCCTCTTGCTGGCGGATGACGGCGAGGCGCCGCTCGAGCTCGTCCATGCGAGCGCCGAGCGCCCGGGCGCGGGCAGCGTTGCGGGTCGTGCAATCGGAGCGCGTCAGCTCGTTCAGCCGGTCGAGCAGATCCCCGGCGTCAGTGGCGTACCGCCGGACGGCGCTGTCGGTCCACCCCAGCTGGTAGGTGTGGAAGCGCAGGTGAAGCTCGACGAGACGGCAGACCGCCGTGATCTCGTCGGTCGGGTAGCGAAGTGCCTTCATGCGATCTCGGGTCATCCGGGCACCGACGACGTCGTGATGGTGGAAGGACACTCCGTCGGGGCCGACCGAGCGCGTGCGCGGCTTTCCGACATCGTGGAAGAGGGCGGCCAGGCGGAGCAGCTTGTCCGGCCTCGTCTTGGCGACGACGGCGATCGTGTGTGCCAGGACGTCCTTGTGCCGGTGGATGGGGTCCTGCTCGAGGGCGAGCGCCGGTAGCTCCGGGAGGAACTGGTCGGCGAGGCCGGTCGAGACGATGAACCACAACCCGGCGCTCGGGTCGGGGAGGGTGATCAGCTTGTCGAGCTCGTCACGGATGCGCTCGGCCGACACGATGGCGAGACGCTCCGCCATGGCCTTGACGGCGTCCACGAGCGCGGCGTCGGGTCCGAGCTCGTAGCCGGCCAGAAAGCGCGCCGCCCGCAACATCCGGAGGGGGTCGTCGCTGAACGACGTCTCCGGGTCGAGCGGCGTTCGCAGGCGATGCGCCGCCAGGTCGTCGAGACCCGAATAGGGGTCGAACAGCTCGAGGTCGGGCAAGGCCAGCGCCATGGCGTTGACCGTGAAGTCGCGCCGAGACAGGTCGGTGACGATGTCGTCTCCGAAGCTGACCGACGGCCGCCGGGAGTCAGGGTCATAGGCCTCGGCACGGTGCGTGGTGATCTCGATCCGGCGCCCTTTCAGCAACAGTCCGATCGTCCCGAAACGCTTGCCTTGGGTCCAGACCGCTTCGGCGACATCGGCCACGATCGCCTCGATGTCGTCCGGCAGTGCATCGGTCGTGAGATCGATGTCGACCGAGTCGTCGGACGGAAGTCCGCCGGGGCGACCGGCGATGGCATCGCGCACGGTGCCGCCGACGAGGTAGACCGACTTGCCGGCGGCAACGAACCGGTCGACGAGCGGCGTCGTCAGCTCGAGCACGGGATGAAGGCGCTCGGGGACCACGAGGGGGGAGGGTAGCTGCCCCCGGGCGTTCAACCGGGCGCTTCGTCGAGATGGAGCCGGCGGGCGGCGGAGACGACCTCGAGGGCGTGGGTGCCGGCAGGACCGGCGCCGGAGACGGGTTCGGGCCGGAGCGTCTCGCCCGCCAGCGCCGCCACACATGCGCTCGCCGAGAGCGCCAGGGCGCCGAGGTCGTAGCCCCCTTCGAGGAAGGCGATACGGCGTCCGGGCGGTGCAAGGGCGAGCGAGCGCCACGTCAGATCGGCGAAGTCACCGGCCGTGAGACCGAGGTCGGTGAGCGGATCGTCCCGGTGACCGTCGAAGCCGGCCGAGATGAGCACCCAGGTGGGGTCGAAGCGCTCGGCAACGGGCTCGATGACCGAGTCGAAGGCGGCCCGGTAGCCGTCGCCGGCGGTGCCCTCGGGCATGGGCAGGTTGACGGTCGTCCCCAACCCGACCCCGCTCCCGGTCTCTCCGAGAGCGCCCGTACCTGGATAGAACGGGTACTGGTGCAGCGAGATGTAACAGACCTCGGCGCTGTCGTAGAAGATGTCCTGGGTCCCGTTGCCGTGGTGGGCGTCGAAATCGACGATGAGGACGCGTTCGCCACCCGCCGCCAGCGCGGCCGCGGCGACAGCGACGTTGTTGAACAAGCAGAAACCCATCGCCCGCGCCGACAGCGCATGGTGACCAGGCGGGCGCACCGCCAGGAAGGCGGCGTCGGCCTCGCCCCGCCGGAGCCGTTCGACTGCGTCCGGCCCGGCGCCCGCTGCCCGGAGGGCGGCTTCGTAGGAGGGTTCCGAGGCGCTCGTGTCGGCGTCGATCATGCCGCCCCCCTCGGCGCAGAAGTCACCGAGGGCATCGACGTAGGCCGCTTCGTGCACCCGCGTGAGCTCCTCACGGGTGGCGAGCCGGGGTTCGAACTCGACGAGCGCCTCGGCAACACCGGAGGCAGCGATGCCGAGATCGACCGCTTTCAGCCGGTCGGCTCGCTCGGGGTGATGGCGTCCCGTGTCGTGAAGGTGGAAAGCATCGTGGCGGCCCAGCAACACGCTCATCGGCACGACGGTACCGCGCCGGGGCCGAAGTGCTGTCGGCCAGTACGCTGGGCCGTCGTGCGCGCGCCATCCCTGCACGTTCCCCGACGCGCCAGAGTGACGGCGGTGCTCACTTGCGCGGTGCTCGGGAGCGCCCTGATCAGCATCGTGAGCGTCGGCTTGGCGCCCGCCGGTGCCGCCCCGTCGTCAGCACCAAAGGCGAGCCTCTCGCTCGCCTCACAGTCGCCCGCCTTCGTCTCGAGCCAGAGCGGCGTCAGCCTCGGGGTCAACATCAAGTCTGCTTTGCCGGCATCACAGCTCGCCATCGAAGTCACGCTGTACTCGGCCATCATCGATCGCTACACACTGCGGGAGTCGCTCGGCGGTGCGCTGCCCAACTTGCTCACGCCGCTCGGCAACCCGGGCGTCATCCCCCTCGACCTGCACAGCCTCGACTGGTCGCCTGGCGGCAATGTCACGTTGCAGCTGCCCGTGTCGGCGCCCGATCTGCGCGGACACGCCGGCACGGGCGACGAGAAGGGAACGGGTGGCGTCACCTTGTCGATCTTCGACTGCGCCTTCCCCAATTGCGGGGGCGTCTACCCGCTGCAGGTTTCGCTGCTGCAGGAAGGCGTCGGCCCGATCGCCAGCTTCACCACCTATCTGATCGTGACGCCGCCGTCGGAGGTCGCCGGCACCCATCCCCTCCACTTCGCCTGGGTGATGCCGATCGGATCGTCACCGGCGATCTCCCCGAACGGCTCGAGCACCCCCGCCGCTTCCGATGTCTCCGAGCTCGAAACGCTCGACTCGGCACTCGAAGGCGCGCCCAACGCGGCGATCTCGCTCGACGTGTTCCCACAGTTCGTCGAAGCCATCGAGAACCATCCGGACACCGCCTCACAAGGAGCTCTCTCGGCCTTGCGGGCACTGAGCGGGCCGGGCGGTCAGGCGGCCGTCTTGCCCGGGACCTTCGTGCCGGTCGATCCTGGCGGGCTCGTCGCCTCCGGCCTCGGCCAAGAGCTGGGTTCCCAGCTCGTCCGAGCGCGCCAGGTCCTGCAGGGGGAGCTGGATTTCGAGCCACACGAGTACGCCTCGGACTGTCCGCTCAGCGACCCGAGCGAATGCTCGCTCGACAAGACGTCGCTCGGCCTCCTCGAGCAGTCCGGCATCTCCCGGCTCATCCTCCCGAGCTCAGCAGTGGCGCCTCTCTCGCAGTTCTTCCAGGAGTGGATCCCGACGGCCCCGTTCCTCGTCTCGGGTTCGAGCGTCGAAGCCGTCGCCTCGGATCCGGACCTCGAAGAAGACCTCGCCAACACGGCCGGGCCGGCGTTGAAGGCCCAGGAGATGCTGGCGGATCTCTCCATCCAGTACTTCGACAACACCCGCGCCGAGCAGGCCGTCGCCGTCGAGTCGCCCGTCGGCGCCCAACTCGACCCGGCGTTCCTGCAGGCGATGCTGACCGGTCTCTCCCAGAGCTCGATCGTGCACGCCGTGACGCTTCCCGACCTCTTCGACACCGTCTCGCCTGGGTCGAGCAACACCTCCCCGCAGAGGCGGTCGCTCAAAGTCACCGCCTCCTCCAGCTCGCCGTTGCCGGCGGCCGCCATCGAGACGGCTCAGCGAGGGCTGGCCGCCCTCGGATCGGTGCTGCCCGACTCGCTCCGCACGCGCGGGAAGGCGCCGCTCAGCGACCTCATCCTCATGGCCGAGGGCGTCGCCGTCTCCGGCTCGGAGCGCCAGGCCTACCTCGGCACCGTCGACAATGAGGCCAACACGCTGTCCGGCCTCGTGAGCCTGCCGTTCGGGCGCACGATCACCATGACGTCCCTGCAGGCCAAGATCCCGATCTCCATCGTCTCCAACGCCAAGAAGCCCTTCGTCGCCGAGTTGAGCGCCGCCAGCCCCGGACTGGGCTTTCCGAAGGGCCACACCTGGAAGGTGACGATCGACCCGAGCACCAACATCGTTCCGATCCTGCTGACGGCGCGCACCACGGGCGACTTCCCCCTCCAGCTGACGCTGTCGACGACGACGGGTTTCGTCATGCGGAGTGGCACCATGACGATCCGCTCGACCGCCATCTCCGGAGTGGCCGTGGCCTTGTCGATCGGCGCAGCCGCCTTCCTCGTGCTGTGGTGGTCGCGCTCGATCCTCACGAAGCGGCGAAAGAAGCACAAGCTGCGGGGTGCCGCCCTCGCGGCGAGCGCCCTCCCCGGCAGCGACACCGAGGCGTGAGCGCCGCCGGCAACGGCGAAACGGCCGAAGGTCTGACCGCGGCGGTCGGAGCCGGCTCGGGCCTCGGCCGCGTCACGGTGTTCCTGGCCGGAGGGACGTTGCTCTCCCGCCTCACCGGACTGCTGCGCCTGCTCGTGGCCGCCTACGCGCTCGGTGGCAACCGCCTCTCGGACGCCTTCAACCTCGCCAACAACACCCCGAACATCGTCCACGACCTCGTGCTCGGCGGCGTGCTGTCGGCCACCTTCGTGCCCCAGTTCGTCCACCGGCTGGCCACCCGGCCCCGCGACGAGGCAGAGGAGTCGATCTCGGCGGTGATCTCACTGGCGAGCGTGATCCTCTTTGGTGCCACCGTGGTCTTCCTGCTGCTGGCACCGTTCATCATCGACCTCTACTCGGTGGCGGCCCACGGCGCCGCCGCCGCCGCCGAGCGGGAGGTCGCCACGGACCTGTTGCGCCTCTTCGCCGTCCAGTTGCTCGGCTACGGCGCCATCAGCCTCATGAGCGCCGTGCTCAACACCGTCCGACGTTTCCTGCTCGTTGCCTACGTGGCGGTGCTCAACAACCTCGTCGCCATCGCCACGCTCCTCGAGTTCGCACACCTCGTCGGACGGCACCCGACGCTGGCACACGTCCAGCAGGACCACGCCATCTTGTTGCTGCTCGGTCTCGGCACGAGCGCCGGCGTCGTCCTGCAGGCGGTCGCCCTCCTTCCCGCAGCCATGAGATCGGGCCTCGGCTTGCGCTTCGTGTGGCGCCCGAACGACCCCGCCATCAAGGAGATCCTGTCGTTGTCGAGCTGGACGTTCGGGTTCGTGCTCGCCAACCAGATCGCCGTCTTCGTCGTACTCGCCATCGCCGTCGGGCTGGGGCCGTCTCGGGTCACGGACTACTCCTACGCGTTCCAGTTCTTCCAACTTCCGTTCGGCATCATCGCCGTGTCGGTCATGAGCACCGTCGTGCCGGAGCTCGCCTACCGGTTCAGCACCCACGACTTACCGGAGATGGCTCACCAGTTCGGCCTCGGCCTCCGCCGGATGATGGCCGGCATCCTTCCGGCAACGGCCGGCTACCTGTTGCTCGCCGGCCCGCTCATCGCCTTGTTGCTGCGGCACCGCGCCTTCAATTCGGGAAACGCCCAGGAGACCGGGCAGCTGCTCGCATTCTTGGCCGTCGGGCTTCCCGGCTACTGCCTCTACTTGCTCTGCATCAGCGCTCTCCAGGCCATGCGGGACACGAGAACCGCCTTCTACCTCTACCTCTTCGAGAACGGCGTCAACATTATATTGGCATTCATTTTGACAGAACATTACGGGGCGCGCGGCCTGTCCCTCTCGCTCTCGATCGCCTACAGCGTGGCGGCCATCCCGGCCCTGTTCGTCGTGCGCGCCCGGATGGGCGGGCTCGGAGGCACGGCCGTCGGCCGCTTCGTTGCTCGCTCGCTCGGCCTCACGCTCGTGATGTCGATCGCCGTTGCGGCCGTGGCGGCTGCAGTCGCCTCCACCAGCGAGACGGGTTTGTCGTTGCGCGTAGGTGGGGGCGTCCTTGCGGGAGTGCTGACCTACGGCGCCGCTGCCGGACTCGCGGGTACGGTCTCGGGCTGGCAGACTGCACGCAAGCAGCGCCTCGCCGCCGGGAGGAAAGCACATGGCTACGATCCGAGTCGTCACTGACAGTGCTGCGGACCTCGATCCGTCCGTCGCCAAGGAGCACGGCATCGCCATCGTCGGCCTCGACGTGCGCCTCGGGCAGATCGGCCCGGAGGTCACGCGGGACTGGTCGCCCGAACAGTTTTGGCAGGAATGTGCTAAAAGTTCCGCCTTGCCGGAGACGTCGGCACCCTCGCCCGGCGCGTTCGTCGAAGCTTTCACGTCAGCGGCCGACGACGGATGCGACGGTGTCGTCTGCATCACGATCTCATCGAAGCTCTCGGCCACCTATCAAGCAGCCGTGGCCGGCGCCACCGAAGTGGCCGACCGCATCCCCGTGACGGTCGTCGACTCGCTCAGTGTGACGATGGGGGAGGGCCTGCTGGCCCTCGACGCTGCCAGATCCGCCAGCGCGGGCGCCACCATGGACGAGATCGCCGCAGCCGCCGAGCGCGGCAAGGAGAAGGTCCGCGTCTACGGGGCGCTCGACACTCTCGACAACCTCCGCAAAGGCGGCCGGATCGGGAGCGCGCAGGCCATCTTCGGGTCGCTGCTCTCCATCAAGCCGGTGATCGAGGTGCGCGACGGGGTCGTCGAGGCCGAATCCCGCCAGCGCACCCGGACGCGGTCCCTCGAGTACCTGGCGGACAAGGTCAAGAACGCCGGCGAGATCGACCAACTGGCCGTGGTGCACGCCGCCGCCGCCGACGTGGACGCCCTCGTCACCATGCTGGCGACACGCTTTCCTCGCGATCAGTTGTGGCTGAGCTACATCGGGCCGGTCATCGGGACGCACTCCGGGGCAGGCGGCGTCGGCGTGTGTTTCAAGTTGAAGTGAGCACCACCGCTCGAACGAGCCTGCTCGCGATGCACGGCAATTTGCCGGCGCGGCAGTAGCCTGCCCGTCATGTCTTCCGACAGCGGCGTTGGCGGCGCGAGCAGCAACGGCAGCGCTTCAGGCAACGACTGGGCGGCCGTGGCGACCGCCAAAGTCGAGTCGGTCGTCTCGGTCATCCGGGACCGCACCGTCACACCGGTGCAGCGCATCGTCCGATACGCGATCTTCGGGCTGCTGGCGATCTTCATCGCCACCCTCCTGGCCGTGCTCGTCGGCATCGGCGCCGTACGAGTCCTCGACAACTACCTGTTCCACTGGCGCGTGTGGGCGAGTTACCTCGTGATCGGCGGAATCTTCTCGGCGATCGGACTGTTGTTGTCGCGGATGCGCCACCCGCGCAGCTGATCCCGGACCGGTGACGGACCGGAGCTCGACCAACGAGGAACCCATGAGAACAGGCAGAGTCCGCGATGTCGTCATTCTTGGTTCAGGGCCGGCCGGTCTGACCGCCGCCATCTACACGGCCCGCGGCGACTTGAACCCCCTCGTGCTCGAGGGTGAGCCGTCCTCGACGAGCGATCAGCCCGGCGGGCAGCTCATGCTCACGACCGAGGTCGAGAACTTTCCCGGCTTTGCCGAGGGGGTCATGGGCCCGCAGCTCATGATGGAGATGCGCGCCCAGGCCGAGCGCTTCGGTGCGGACCTCGTCGTCGAGAAGGCCACTCGGGTCGACCTCTCGGCCTCGCCAATCGAGATCTGGGCGGGTGGCGACGAGGGGGAGCCTTCGGTGCGGACCAAGGCGCTCATCATCGCCACTGGGGCTCGCTCGGTGCTCCTCGGCCTGGAGAACGAGACCAGGCTGCTCGGTCATGGCGTCTCGACGTGCGCCACCTGCGACGGCTTCTTCTTTCGGGACAAGCCGATCGCCGTCATCGGCGGAGGCGATTCGGCTCTCGAGGAAGCGCTCTTCCTCACCAAGTTCGGCAAGTCCGTCACGATCATCCACCGGCGCAAGGAGCTGCGAGCCTCCCGCATTATGCAGGACCGGGCGTTCCGCAACGACAAGATCAGCTTCTTGTGGGATTCGAGCGTGAGCGACATCCTCGGAGACGATCGTGTGGAGGGGATCCGCATCCAGGACGTCCGCACCGGGCACGAGCGCGATCTGGCAGTCGAGGGCGTCTTTGTCGCCATCGGGCACGCTCCCAACACGGGTTTGTTCGCCGGTCAGCTCGAGATGGACGCCAACGGATACCTGGTCACGCTAGGTGGGACGAAAACGGCCATCTCCGGTGTTTTTGCTTGTGGTGACGTGCAGGACCACGAATACCGGCAGGCGATCACCGCTGCCGGCTCGGGCTGCATGGCGGCGATCGACGCCGAGCGATACCTCGCCGCCTTAGAACACGAACTGAGATAGAGGAGAAAGTCATGGCCGACAACATCATCACGGTGAGCGACGACACCTTCGACGAGCAGGTCGCGCTCGCGGACATCCCCGTCCTCGTCGACTTCTGGGCGGAGTGGTGCGGGCCGTGCAAGATGGTGGCTCCTATGCTCGAAGAGATCGCCGACGACAAAGTGGGGACGCTGCGGGTCGTCAAGCTCAACGTGGACGACAACCCGCGGACGGCTCAGCGTTTTCAGGTGATGAGCATCCCGACGCTGTTGCTGTTCAAGAACGGCGAGCCGCAGAGTCGCATCGTGGGCGCCCGTCCGAAGAGTCAGATCCTCTCCGAGGTCGAGCCGCACCTGTCCTGAGCCCGCTCCCCCCGGCGGCGGGAGCAGAGGGTCACCGCGAGAAAGCCCTTTGTTTTTGCGGCATTTCGCGTCCCACGTCGCGACGGCACGTCGTACGATGGACGTGATGCGTGCCGGCTCGAGTGTTCAGGCTTCCTCGTCTCGGCCGATCGATGGACCCGACTACGAGGTGCTTCCTCTCGTTCCCAACTCCTCCGGGGACCCGGTCGTCGATCTGCAGTCGCGCCTCGTGCGCCTCGGCCTGCTCAGCCCGGGAGATGCGACCGGCACCTTCGACTCGGCGACGGCGGGCGCCGTCGCCAGCTTCCAGCGCCAGCGAGGGCTTCGCACCGACGGTGTGTGCGGACGCGAGACGTGGGCGGCGGTTGTCGAGGCGGGTTTCGCTCTCGGCGACCGCAGCCTGTACCGCAGCGCTCCGATGTTCCATGGTGATGACGTCGCCGAGCTGCAGCGGCGGCTCAGCGCGCTGGGCTTCGATCCCGGCGGCGTCGACGGCATCTTCGGCGACCGGACCACCGAGGCGCTGCGTGAGTTCCAGCGCAACTGCGGGCTCGCCCAAGACGGCATCTGCGGGCATCTCACCGTTGCCGAGCTCAAACGACTGACGATCCGGCCTGGCGGCGGCGACCTCGTGAGCACCGTCCGGGAGCGGCTCGTCGCATCTGCCCGCGGCGCCACGCTGTCGGGTCGCAAGATCGCCGTGGGCGAACAGGGGGGGTTCCCCACCGGCGTCTCGGCCGTGTGCCGGGCGCTCGCGACCGTCGGTGCTCAGTCGTTCGCTCTCCACCACCCCGACGAATCGGAGCAGGCAACGTCGGCAAACCGCGCCGTCGTCGACTGCTATGTCGGCCTCAGGCTGGTGCCCCAGCAATCCTCGGTCCGGACGATGTACTACCGGGGCTACCGCTATGAGTCCGAGACCAGCCGGCGGCTGGCGAGCCTGATGAGCCAGGAGATCGCCGACCGCCTCGGCATCGAGAGCCGCTCGACCGAAGGAATGGCCGTCCGTATCCTCCGCGAGACGCAAATGCCGGCGGTGCTGGTGGAGCTCGGAGAGCCCAGTCTCGTCGTCATGAAGGTAGCTGAGCTCGCCCAGGCGATCGTGAAATCCCTCGAGCAGTGGCTGATGGTCGACTGGGAGGCGGAGGACTCGTCCACAACCTGATGCACAGGTTGTGGATCACCGTTGATCAGCAGTCGAGACGCTGCTCGCTCTGCCTCCAGTTCACGTCGAGCTACTCGGCGGCGCCGCTCCCACCGATGATGACGCGGTAGATCCGCTCGAGATCGTCCAGGTTGGCGAAGTCAATCACAACCCGTCCGTGTTTGGCACCCATGTCCACGCTCACCCGAGTGTTCAGGTAGTCACCGAGGAGCTCCTCGAGGTCGAGCAAGCCGGGAGGCCGCAGGCGAGAGGGCAGGCCGCCCGTCGGCTGTGGCATGGTTGGTGCCGCTGCCGGCGCCGGTCCGAGCCCTGACCCCGTCCCGAAGCCATCGCCATCAGCTGGCCGAGCCGTCTCGTACTGAGCGACTGATGTCCCGTTGGTCGACTCCAGGCTCGCCTCGAGCGCTGCCCGAGCAGCCGCTTCGGCCTGGAGTGCCGACCGCACGGAATCCTCCACGGCACGGACGGAGAGACCCCCGTGGATGATGTCCAATGCCAGGCGCTCCTGCAGCGCGCGGTCGGGAGAGCCGAGAAGGGCACGCGCATGCCCAGCGGTGAGCAGGTTGTCGCGTACCTGGCGCTGCACGGTGGGCGGGAGCTGAAACAAGCGCAAGGAGTTCGTGATGGCTACTCGACTCTTACCGACCCGGCGCGCCACGTCGTCATGAGTGAGGCCGAAGTCTTCGATGAGCTGCTGGTAAGCGGCTGCTTCGTCGAGCGGGTTCAGATCCTCGCGTTGCAAGTTCTCCACGAGCGCCTGTTCGAGGCTGGTGGCGTCGTCGACGACCCGGAGCACCGCCGGGATCGTCGCCAGGCCGGCACGACGCGCTGCCCGGTAGCGGCGCTCGCCGGCAATGATCTCGTAGTCGCCGGGAGCGATCTCCCGAACGAGCACCGGCTGGAGGACGCCGACCGCCTTGATCGAGTCGACGAGCGATGTCAGTGCCTCTTCGTCGAACTGTTTCCGCGGTTGATTCGGGTTCGCCTTGATCTGGTTGAGGGGGAGCTGGATGAGATCGGACGAAGCCGGTCCAGGCCCACCCTGAGGGATGAGCGCTTGCAGGCCACGGCCGAGGCCACTACGACGAGACACCGGCCACCTCCTTGGCGAGCTCCCGGTAGGCGATGGCGCCGCGTGACGTGGGGTCGTGAACGGTGATCGGCTCGCCGAACGACGGCGCCTCCGAGATGCGGACGGTGCGCGGAATCACGTTCTTGCAGACGATGTCACCGAAGTGGGACCGGACCTCGGAGACGACGGAGTCGGAGAGTTTCGTTCGGGCGTCGTACATGGTGAGCACGATCGTCGTCACCGCCAGAGTCGGGTTCAGGTTCGAGCGGACGAGCTCGACGTTGCGGGTGAGTTGGGAGACGCCCTCGAGGGCGTAGTACTCACACTGGATCGGCACGAGCACCTCCGTCGCCGCCGTGAGGCCGTTCAAGGTGATGAGTCCGAGCGACGGCGGGCAGTCGATGAGCACGAAGGCGAAGTCCTCGCGAATGGCATCAATGGCCTTGCGCAGGCGATGTTCCCGGCTGAGCACGGGCACGAGCTCGATCTCCGCCCCGGCCAAGTCGAGCGTGGACGGGGCGAGAAACAGGTTCTTGATGTTCGTCGGCTCGATGCAGTCGTCCATGGGTACGTCATGGAGCAGCACGTCGTACATCGAGTAGTCGAAGTTCCGAGGATCGATACCAAGACCCGTGCTGGCGTTGCCCTGCGGGTCGAGGTCCACGATGAGAACTCGGAGTCCGAGATCCGCCAAAGCAGCTCCGAGGTTGACGGCGGTCGTCGTCTTGCCGACTCCGCCTTTCTGATTGGCAACGGCCATCACGCGGGCTGGTCGGGTGGGAACTTCAGTGGCGACATCCGGCCCCGTTCCCGGCGTGGCCTCGGTGGTTGCGAACGTCGGCTCGCCGACGTGCAGTGTGGTCGAGGGGATCACGAGCTCCTCTCCAAGCAGGTCCGACATCAGCGTCCAGTCGCTGGCATCGGCTGGGGATCGATCACGTCAATACCTCCGGGCGTAACGTATCCGATCTCGTCGCGCCGGTCATCGGGCAGTTCTACCGAGGGGACCGATCTCCCGGTAGCAGCCGACGAGCTCGGCGTTGCCAGCGACTGAAGCCGGCTTGCATAGCGCTCCTTCATCAGCTGGAGTCGCCCGTAGGTGTGGGCATCGAGTTGTGCGTCGATCGTGCACTCGAGGAGCGGCAGGATCTCTTCTCGCAAATAGGCACCGCGCACCATCCATTGGAAATAATCGCGGCCGTCGTGCGAGTACGGACCGTACAGCCGCCCGCCCGGGAACGTCCGCTCGAGCCACCGGAAGAGCGATTCGTGGCGAACGTGCATGCGGAGGGTGATCTGGGGCTGGCGACCGTCACCGCCGAAGTGGCCCTCACCGACGAGGAGGCCGGCGAGCAGTCCTTGTTCGAGTTCCGTCGCCATGCCTTCATCTTCTTTCCGGACGGTGATCGGACCGCCCGAGGGTGTTTCACCGCAAGGTATCACGTGGAACATCTTCGGCGCCTGTCGACTCAGGTCCAGCGGCGCGCCGGCGCGCCGGCCTCTGCGGGCCCCCGGGAGGACGGACCGGTCTCGTGCCTCGGAGGTCAGCGCCGGACGACTCAGCGGGGTGTTTCACCGTCATGTCTCACGTGGAACGCTCTTCGGCGCCCTAGAACAACGGCCGCTTGGACGGGATGCCGTTTCGCCGGGGATAGCGCTCCGGACACTCCCCGAGCATCTCGAGCGCGGCGTAGCGAAAGCCACTTGCCCGCCATTCGGCGGGTGGCCCGAACCCGAGCTCGCGCACGCGCTCGGCCGGCCAGCGCTCCTCCACTTCCGCCGACGAGCCGAGCAACAGCGCCGGCGGACTCCGAGGCGTTGAACCGGACGCGGCGACCGGGTCCGGTTCCTCGGCCGCCGGCGGTTCGGACACGACGAGATGACCGCCGGGAGACAGGAAGGGAGCCGCACACTCGGCGGTCACGCCTGGCCGCGCGAAGGATCGGGCCACGACGATCGAATAGCGCTGGCGGTGGCCGGCGAGACGCCCGGCGATCTCGGCTCGCTCGCCCACGACCTCGACGCCGCTTGCGAGCCCGAGCTCCTCGACGGCATGTTCCAGCCACTCGGCCCGCCGGATCGAGCCCTCGAGGAGCACGATGCGCGCAGCGATCCCAGGGGGCTCGAGCGCCAGGACCAGTCCGGGGATGCCTCCACCCGCACCGAGATCGAGGAGGGCGCCCGAGCCGGTCTCGTCAGCGTCGGATGACCGGCCGGCGGCCAGCGCCTCGCAAACCCGGGCAAAGCCTCGCCCGTGTTCGACTTGCCGCTCGACCGGTTGGTCTCCGAGATAACCGCGCTCGCGGGCCTCCAGGAGAATGGTCCGCAGCTTCGTCACGCCGGCACTGCTCTCACGCTGCGACCGGCGCCGCTTGCGCCGGCCCGGCTACTCGGCGTCAGTCGGAGCGTCGTCGTCCTCGTCGGTCTCGCTCGCGTCGTCCGTCTCGTCCGACGCACCGGCCCCTGCCGGAGCGGTCGCCGCCGGTCGGATCACCACGTAGCGACGTGGGTCCTCACCCTCGGAGCTGGTTGCGGCGCCGGCGACTTCCCCGACGGCATCGTGCACGGCCTTGCGGTCGACGGCGTTCATCGGTTCGAGGGCCTGGGACTGACCGCTCGCAACCACCTCGGCGGCGACGCGGCGGGCGAAGTCTTGCAGGGCAGCCGCCCGCCGGGCCCGGTAGCCGGCGACGTCGACGTGAATCCTGCCGGCGTGCTCGTCCGATCGGTGCTGCACGGCGGTCCGGGTCAGCTCCTGCAGAGCATCAACCGTGACACCTCTCGGTCCGACGAGCAGGCCTAGACCCTCACCGACGACTCGCACGTGAATGACGTCGTCTTCGACGTTGCTCTCCACCGTGGCCTCCACACCGAAGCCGTGAACGACCCCGCGTACGAAGGTCTCGGCCAGGTCAGCTTGGGCTTCGATGCTCATTTCTTCCTCCTTGGGCGCGCCGGTGGCGCGAGTCGTTCGTTCTTCGTCGGCGCCATCCGGGCGGCTGCGCTGCCCGCCGCGCGATCTCGACCGGTTGCGTGAACCCGCCGTCGGCGCGTTCCCGGGCTGCCCCTTCTCACCTGTGGCTGTGCGTGAACGGGCCGTCTTGGACTGGTCGCCGCCGGCGCCGCCGCGCGACTGACCGTCGCGTCCGCTCCGTGCTCCGGAACCGTCACGGCTCTGACCCGGTCGTCCCTCGGCGCGAGGCGAGCTCCTGCGCGGTCGCCCGTCACCGGATCCGCCGCTCGACTGACGACGAGAGGGTCGCTTCGCCCGAGCCTGCACCGGACGAACGCGTGCACGGATGCGGGCTCCACTCCGCCTGAGGCCGAACATGACGTTGCGTGGTTCCTCGAGGACGACGACTTCGGCATCGGCCTCTGCCACGCCGAGCCGGTCAAGGGCGGCCTCGAGTGCTTCAGCGATGGTCTTCCCGGTTGTCTCAACCCACTCCACCGTTAACGCGGCCTCCCGCGGCGGCGGTTCGGTCCGGAGTTCGGGGCCGGCGTCGACGTCGAGGGGTCCGCTGAACCGTTGCCCGCTGAGCCAGACGACGCCGGCTTCGATCCGTTGCCGTTCGGGTTGCCCGACCGTCCGTTGCGGTCGGACGCTGACGGGCCCTTCGAACCGGCGCCGGGCGCCGACGAGCCGTTGCCCGTCCGGGGTGGTTTCGGGCCGGCGCTGCCCTTGCTCGCCCCCGGAGCGACACCCTGCCCCTGAGCCGGGCGATTCGAAGAGGCGGGTCGGTTCGGAGCCGCAGGCCGCTTTCCTCCCGGAGCGGGCTTCGCTCCCTGGGTCGGCCGAGCGGATCCGTTCCGGCTGCCTGACGAGGGCTTGGTGCCGGCAGGGCGCGTGCCCGTGGGACGGTTCCCCTGAGCAGGTCGGGTTCCCTGGTTCGGCTTGCGGATCGGCTTCGGGTTGTTGCGGACGGCTTCGGGGGAGGGCTCGAGCGAGGCGTCGTTCTGGGGGGCCAACGCCGCCAAGCGCTGGCGCCACCCCTTCGGCGCCGGCACGACCGGCGGCGGGTTCTTGCTCTTCATCTCCTTGATCTTGCGCATCGACTCGAGGATGTGCGGGTCCCGCTTGTACATCCACTCCTGCTGCCCGATGCGGAACATGCTCGACACGATGAAGTACAGACCGACACCGGCCGGAAACTCGATGTAGATGAAGATGAAGATCAGCGGCATGAACTTCTGGATCTGCTGCATCTGCTGGTTGGCGCCAGCCTGCGGGTTGCGGTTCGTGATCTGCCAGATCGAGACGTACTGGAGCGCCACGGCGATGAGAATGACGACGACATACGGAATGACGTCGATCCAGTGGGACTGGTGAGACCGGACCGAATCCGCCAGGTCGAGCCCGAACGCCTGCATCTTTCCGCCGCTGTGGATGAGGTTCTGGTACAGGCGGGTGTGCGTGTTGATGAACTCGGGGTTCGAGACGATATGAGCGGCTTTGCCCTTCCCGACCGTCGTCGTCCGGGTCAGTCCCCGGATGGTGTTGTACAGGACGATGAACACCGGGAACTGCATGAACATCGGAAGGCAACCGCCGGTCGGGCTGACGCCGTTCTCCCGGTACAGCGCCATCATCTCTTCCTGCTGCTTGGTGGTGACCTCCCGGCGCTCCTCCGGCGTCATCCCAGGCTTCTTCTTGTACTTGTTCCGCAACTTGAGCAGCTCGGGTTGCAGCAGCTGCATCTGCATCATCGAGCGCGTGCCCTTGCGGGTCAGCGGGAACACGACCACCATCGTCACGAGGGTGAGCAGGATGATGGCGATGCCGTAGTTGCCCGAGACGCTGTAGAAGGCGGCCAGCAGCCAACCGAAGATCTTCGCGAAGGGCGTGATGGCGGTCGTGATGAAGCTGGCGAGAATCATGAAGGGCTCACTTGGCAGGGACAGGGTCATACCCGCGACCACCGAGTGGGCGGCATCGCGAGAGACGGCGGAGGGTCAACCAGGTTCCTCGGGCAGCTCCGTGCTCAGCGACCGCCTCGGCGGCGTACTCCGAGCACGACGGTTCGAAGCGGCAGGGCGACAGCCGACCGGCGCGAGCGCCTTGGTACACACGGATAGCCCCGAGCAGGGCGCGACTGGTGCGGCTCATCGGGCGGCGGCCCCACTCGCTCGTTGCATGGCTTCGGTCACCCGTTTCCTCAGTTCCTGGAACGAAACGTTCCGCACACCGGGTTCGACGCCGATGAGATAGTCCCCGGGGGGCACTTGCGGCACGACCTCTCGGGCGGCCTCACGGAGCTGGCGCCGACACCGGTTGCGCTCCGTCGCCTTTCCCACCCGACGAGGCACGGAATAGGCAACCCTGCGGGAGAGATCTGCCGGGAGCGCAGGCTCGTAGTGTACCCCTACAGGACCGGAGCGACCACGGCGGCGGGACCGTCGCAACGCCGCAAAGCGGCCGCGGCCGCGAACCCGCTCGAGGGTGACCGGTGCAGGACGTTCGTGGCCTTGCAGCAGGGCTGCGGCCTCTGCCGGCGAAGGCGGCGCAGACGCCGGCAGGTGAGGCGCCGGCTCAGCCGCACGCTCAGGCGGAGAGCTTGGCGCGACCACGGCGGCGACGGGCTTTCAGGATGGCCTGGCCGGCGCGAGTCGACATCCGATGGCGGAAGCCGTGCTTCCGAGAACGCCTCCGGTTGTTCGGCTGAAACGTGCGCTTCATCTTGCTCTCTTCTTCAGTTCTGGCGCGAGGCGCGACTACATGGAGGCGGGTACCACCCAGGTGCTTGGCCCGAAACGGTAACGCGCCACGAGACACTCCGCCTGGTGTCAGCTTTCTGGACGCGCCAGACCAGGCGTCGCGAAGGACGGTTCTTACTGTATCGGCGGAGCGGGGAGAATTTCAAACGGGCGAGCGACCAGAACGTCGCTGGAACCGGCTTGGCTGAGCAGGACGTTCCTGCGAAGTGCGTCGGCGACCGACCCCTCGCTCGGGCGGGATACTAGTCCTGAACTGGGAAGACCTCCCGTCACGGCCGGCCCGGATTCGCCTCGGCACGCAACGTGGCGGGGCTGTACTATGCCGAATTCGCGTGGCTTCGCCCGCCGTCCACACCTGTGGATTCCGGTGTGGAGAACATCTCGACCGGAGTGCCCGAGCTGGTGACAGAAGCCCAACAACTGTGGAATGACTGCTCGGGAGCCCTGCGATCGCAGGTCTCGGAGGCTGCCTGGAAGGCTTGGTTCTCCGGTATCCGGCCCTTGGCGGTCGCCAACGGCACGCTGGTGTTGGCGGTCCCGAACGCCGTCGTACGCGAACGGCTCGAGGGCCGATTCTCCGCCTTGTTGCACGACGCCCTCCACGACACTTCCGGCAAGGACTACCCGGTCCGGTTCGATGTCGAAGTGGCCGACGCCCCCGCCGGCGAGGACCAGGCCCATCACCTCGCTCACACCACGTTTGGACTGGATCAGACACGGTCACGGGACCGAGACGGCCCTCAGCAGCAGCGGAGCCAGGCGGCTCCGCAGCGCCCGTCTCAGAACGGCGATCGCGACTGGTCGAGCTCGTCCAGCACCGACGCCCCGTTCAATGCCCGCTACACCTTCGACGCCTTCGTGATCGGGCCTTCGAACCGCTTCGCGCACGCGGCGGCACTTTCGGTCGCCGAGGCGCCGGCTCGTTCCTATAACCCGCTGTTCGTCTACGGAAGCGCCGGCCTTGGCAAGACTCACTTGCTACAGGCGATCGGGAATTACGTTCGGGAGAACTTCCCGCGGTTACGGGTCCGCTACGTCTCGACCGAGACGTTCATGAACGAATTCGTCGAAACCCTCCGGGCCAAAGACGACATGGGAGCCTTCCGGCGCCGCTATCGCGAATGCGACGTTCTCCTCATCGACGACGTCCAGTTCATGGACCGCAAAGAGTCCCTCCAAGAGGAGCTCTTCCACACCTTCAACTCCCTCTACGGCGCCTCCAAGCAGATCGTGTTGACCTCGGATCGGCCTCCGAAGGCGATCGCCACTTTGGAGGACCGGCTCCGCAGCCGGCTGCTCTCGGGCCTGACGACCGACATCCAGCCTCCGGAGCTCGAGACGCGCATCGCCATCCTTCGCACCAAGGCCGAGCACGAAGGTGCCGTCGTGAGCGACGAGGTGCTGGACTTCATCGCCTCCAACGTCCGGGACAACATCCGCGAGCTCGAAGGTGCCCTCATCCGAGTGACGGCGTTCGCCAGCTTGAACCGGCAACCGCTCACCCGCGAGACGGCCGAGATCGTGCTCGCCGACATGGTGGCGGCGAGCCAGCCCCGTCAGATCACTGCGAGGCAGATCCTCGAGATGGCCGCGACGCATTTCGGCTTCAGCGTGGAGGATCTCTGCGGACCGAGCCGCCGCCGACCGCTCGTCATGGCCCGCCAGATCGCCATGTACCTGTTCCGCGACCTCACCGATTTCAGCTATCCCGCCATCGGACGCGAGTTCGGCGGCCGGGACCACACGACGGTGATCCACGCCTACGACAAAATCTCCGGCCTCATGAAGGAGCGGCGCAACGTCTACGACACCGTCACCGAGCTCATCGTGCGCTTGAAGAGCAACAACGGATGACGCCTCTCGCCTTGACGGATCCGGGGATGACACTGTGGAGAGCGACGGGACAGCGCTCCGTATGCGTGTGGATGGGTGGCGCCGAACCGGGGACAGCGCCGCGCTCGTCCCCAGCGCTTCGGATCGACTCCGGTTCCCTGTGGACGGTCGTGGAAATCCCGCGCGTGGCCAACGATGATGTGAGCAGGGCTTCTTGAGGGTTCTCCACAGTCCACAGCCCTTACTACTGTCTCGAATTCTTCAACAACTCAGAAGGAGTCACCAACGGTGAGGTTCCGAGCGGACCGTGACAGCCTCCTGGAGGCCGTGGTCACAGCGAGTAGGGCAACAGCGGCGAGATCAGGCATGGCGGGAGGGATCGCGGGCCTGCAGCTGACGCTTCGCGGTGATCAGCTCGAAGTCGTCGGATCCGATCCGGATCTCGTCATCGAGGCACGCTGCCAGGTGTCGGGTGACTCAGATGGGAGCGTCCTCGTACCGAGCCGTCTCGTCTCCGACATCATCCGGTCCTTCGATTCCGGTGTCGTCAACGTCGCCGGCGGCGAGGAGGAGGTCCGTTTCACCTCGGGCCACGCCGAGTTCACCGTCCGTGTCGCCGTTGGGGCCGAGATCACGCGGCTCGGATCGCCCGAAACCGAGGGCATCAAGCTCCCAGCCGCCGATTTCGGCGAAGGCCTCCGGCAAGTCGTGCGCGCTGCCCTCTCCGATGACTCCCGCGCCCCGCAGCTGACCGGTGTGCTCATGGAGGCGACCGAGAAGGGCCTGCGCCTGACCGCAACGGACTCATACCGCCTGGCGTTCCGGGATTTCGAAGGCCTCAGCGTGCTCGAGCCCGGATCTCATGTTCTCGTCCCGGCCAAAGCCCTCGGTGAAGTGCAACGTCTTGTCAGTGGAGTGAAAGATGGTGACGAAGCCGAGCTGGTGTTCCGCCACAGCGATCTCGACGCCGTCTTCGATCTCGGGTCGGTTCGCATCACGACCCGCTTGCTGCGGGGCTCGTTTCCGGATGTGCAGCGCCTCGTGCCGACGAGCTACGAGTACGAACTGAGTGTGCGCCGCGAGGAGTTCGCCTCGGCGTTGCGCCGTGTACGCCTGCTCGTGCGCGACAGCAAAGACATCACCACCCCGGTGCGCCTGTCCTTCCGTGAGGGCGGCGTGGAGCTGGCGGTGCTCACTCCGGAGAGCGGCCGAGCCGTCGAGGGCATCAAGGGCGAGTTCACCGGCGCCGACGTCATGGTGGCCTTCAATCCGACCTACCTGCTTGAAGGCGTCGAGGCGGTCCGCTCCGAGACCCTCATGTTGAAGATCACCGATCCCGGTAAGCCGGCGCTCGTGTGCGGCGCCGAGGAAGACGAGTTCCGGTACCTGCTGATGCCGGTGAAGGTGTCCTGACGGCGCTCGCACCCGCGCCGGCGCCGGCGACGACCACGGTCAGCCGCCTCGAGGTCGAGAACTTCCGCAACCTCGAGTCCGTGTGCCTGCTGCCGGCGGAAAACGGGCTCACGGTGATCCAAGGAGATAACGGCGCAGGCAAGACCAGCTTGCTGGAATCCCTCGTGTACTGCTCGCTGCTGCGCTCCTTTCGGGGCGTCCCGAAAGACGCCCTCATCCGCACGGGCTGCGAACAGGCCGCCGTCAGGTGCGAGCTCCGTCACGACAACCGCCGCATCGACATCGCCGTCGGGGTCGTCCTCGGCCGGCGTGATCGAGTCGAGCGCAACGGCCAGCGCGTCGAAGGGAGCCGCGAGCTCCTCGAGGTGCTGCGAACGACGCTGTTCACCCCGGACGACCTGGAACTGGCGAAGGGCTCGCCATCGCTGCGCCGCGACCTCCTCGACGACGTGATCGCTGCCACCCGCCCCCGTCTCGGAGCTGAGCGAGCCAACCTCGATCGCATCCTGCGCCAGCGCAACGCCCTGCTCCGCCAGCTCGGAGGCAGGCTGAACGACAGCGCGGCGGCGACACTGGCGGTCTGGGACGAACGCCTGGCCGAAACGGGCGAACGCGTGGCGACGGCCCGTGCCGAGCTCACCGAACAGCTCGAGCCGCTCGCACGAGAAGCCTTCGCGGCGCTGGCACCGGGTGCCAGCACCCTCGAGATCCGCTACGCACGCTCCTACGACGGCCCGCTCGAGGTAGCCCTGGCAGCCGCACGAGACGACGATCTGCGGCGACAGGTCACCACCGTCGGTCCACAGCGTGACGACCTCGATATCTTCGCCGGCGGTCTGGATGCGCGCACCCGCCTGTCTCAGGGCCGCCAGCGCTGCGTCGCCCTTTCGCTCCGGCTGGCCACCCACCGCCACATCACCGGCGTCACGGGTGTGACCCCGGTCCTGCTCCTCGACGATGCCTTCTCGGAGCTGGACGAGCACACCGCCCGTGCTCTCGTGAGCGAGCTCCCGTCCGCCCAGGCGTTGCTCACGACAGCCGGCCCTCTGCCCCCCGGGGCTTCGCCGGATCTCGTGGTGCGGCTCGCTGACGGGAAACTGGCGTGATCGACCCTGAGGGCACTGGCCCTGGACCGGTCGGACTGCCGATTGGTGAGGCGACGAGAAGGTTGCTCCGGGCGCGCGGCCTCGAGGCGACCGCCACGCTCGGCGACGTCCTCTCGGCGTGGGATGACGTCGTAGGCGGTCCCGTCGCCGCACACGCCCAACCGCGGGCCCTGCACGGATCCGTCCTCACGATCGAGGTGGACGAACCGGGCTGGGCGACACAGATGCAGTTCCTCTCGGGCACGATCCTGGAGGGCCTTTCGCAGCGCCTCGGCGAGCACGCGCCGGCGAGCCTGAACGTGCGCGTCGCCCGCCCCGGCCAGGGTCGTCGCGGCGGGCGGAACTGATCCGAAAACCCAAAGAAACCCGCCCTGTTCTGCTCCGATCACACCGCTCCAGGCGGTACAATGAAAGGCATCGCCGAACCTCTCGCTTCCCTCATCGCGGGCAGCCGTCGGCCCTTTGTTGCTGATGCCTTTGGAAGGCCGCGCCCGTGGCGCTGGACATGGAGAATAGAGATCGAATGTCAATGACGGCGTCCTACGACGCGAGCGACATCACCGTCCTCGAAGGCCTCGAGCACGTCCGGCTCCGGCCAGGCATGTACATCGGTTCGACCGGACCGAGCGGGCTCCACCACCTCGTGTGGGAGGTCGTCGACAACTCCGTCGACGAGGCGATGGCGGGCTACTGCGACCGCATCGACGTCACGCTGCTGGCCGACGGCGGTGTTCGCGTGACGGACAACGGGCGCGGTATTCCGGTCGATAGCTCCCCCCAGTTCCCGGACAAGAGCGCCGCCGAGATCGTCCTCACGATGCTGAACGCCGGCGGCAAGTTTGGCGGCGGCGGTTACAAGGTCTCCGGCGGCCTTCATGGCGTCGGCGTTTCGGTCGTGAACGCCCTGTCGAGCCGTCTCGTGCTCGAGGTCGACCGAGACTCCAAGCACTACCGGATCGAGTTCCGCGATGGCGGCACGCCGACGGGTCCGCTCGAGGCCGTCGGCGAGGCGCCCCGCGGTCGCACGGGAACGACCGTGAGCTTCTGGCCGGACGCCACCATGTTCGACGAGGTCGAGCTCCGTGCACAGACGGTGCTCGAGCGCCTGCAGATCTATGCGTTCTTGAACCGGGCGCTCGAGATCCGTTTCAACGATGAGCGACCCGGCCGCGAGCACGCGGAGACGTTCCGCTACACCGGCGGCATCGTCGACTACGTCAAGCACCTCAATTCTGCCAAAGAGTCGTTGTTCCGCAAGGTTCCCTACTTCATCCAGTCCGAGGAGGACCAGGAGGTCGAGGTCGCCCTGCAGTGGAACACGGGCTTCTACGAGAGCATCTACTCCTATGCCAACGGCATCGCCACGGTCGAGGGCGGCATGCACGAGGAGGGGCTGCGCAAGTCCCTCACGAACGTCGTCAACAAGTACGCCAAGGCTTGGAACCTCGTGCGGGAGAGCGGCGACAGTCTCGACGGCCGCGACATCCGAGAAGGGCTCACGGCGATCGTGTCGGTCCGGCTCACGAACCCGCAGTTCGAGGGCCAGACCAAGGCCAAGCTCGGCAACACCTCGACGCGTTCGCTCGTCGAGAAGGCGACCAACGCCAAGTTGAGCGAGTGGTTCGACGAGAACCCGAAGGAAGGCAAGCAGATCGTTCAAAAGGCCCTCCTCGCCCAGCGTGCCCGGATGGCCGCCTCGCAGGCGCGCGATCTCACGCGTCGTAAGAGCGCGCTCGACGGCGCCGGCCTGCCCGGAAAGCTCTATGACTGCTCGTCGAGAGACGCTCGAGAGTCCGAGATCTTCATCGTCGAGGGCAACTCCGCCGCCGGCTCGGCCGTGAAGGCCCGCGACCCGCGAACCCAGGCCATCCTCCCCATCCGCGGCAAGATCCTGAACGTCGAACGTGCCCGAGTCGACAAGATGCTGAAGAACGAGGAGATCCAGGCGCTCATCATGGCGATTGGTGCCGGGCTCGCCGACGACTTCGAGCTCGAGAAGATCCGCTACAGCAAGGTCATCATCCTCGCCGATGCCGACGTGGACGGGTCCCACATCCGAACGTTGCTGTTGACGTTCTTCCTCCGCCAGATGAAGCCGCTCGTCGAGGGGGGGCATGTGTATGCAGCCCAACCACCCTTGTACTCGGCTGAGGTCGGCACCTCGAAGGTGTACCTGAAGGACGACGCCGCACGGGCGAGGTTCCTCGAGGAGCACCCCAACTACTCGAAGGACTTCCAGCGCCTGAAGGGCCTCGGAGAGATGAACTGGCAGGAGCTGAAGGAGACGACCATCGATGCCTCCAAGCGATCGCTGCTGCAGGTGAACCTGGAGCAGGCAAGCATCGCCGACGAGGTGTGCTCGGTCCTCATGGGCGACGACGTCGAGCTGCGGCGCCACTTCATCCAGACGAACGCAAAGGACATCCGCTTCCTCGACATCTGATCGAGGGGCACGGCCTCCCGCTCCGCCGCCGGCGGGTCTGCGGGGGCCCCTGTTGAGAGCCGGAGACGGAACGACACATGGCTGCGCCAGACGACAACGGCAGTAACGGAACGGGATCGGGCGGCCCGCCCGATGACGGCGCAGGCGCCGTCGGGATCGTCCCGATCGAGATTCAAGAGGAGATGGAGCGCTCGTTCCTCGAGTACTCCATGTCCGTCATCGTGCAGCGGGCCCTGCCGGACGTGCGTGACGGCCTGAAGCCCGTGCACCGGCGGATTCTCTACGCCATGAGCGAGGAGAACCTCCGTCCGGACCGACCCTTCGTGAAGAGCGCCGCCGTCGTCGGCGAAGTCATGAAGACGTTCCACCCGCACGGCGACATGGCGATCTACGACGCTCTCGCCCGCATGGTGCAGGAATTCAGCCTCCGCTACCCGCTCATCTCGGGTCACGGCGACTTCGGGGCACCTGGCCCGACGATGGGTCCGGCCGCAGCCCGCTACACCGAGTGC
Organism: Acidimicrobiales bacterium; assembly: GCA_049510975.1. Lineage (GTDB taxonomy): Bacteria > Actinomycetota > Acidimicrobiia > Acidimicrobiales > Bog-793 > JAKACA01. The sequence continues at coordinate 7,286 of JBEKYM010000030.1, read as the reverse complement.
CGCCTCGCCCCACTTGCCATGGCGCTGCTCGACGGCATCGACGAGAACACCGTCGACATGATGCCGAACTACGACGGTTCCACCGAGCAGCCGACCGTCCTGCCCGCCCGCTTCCCGAACCTGCTCGTCAACGGCTCCCAGGGCATCGCCGTCGGCATGGCCACCAACATCCCCCCGCACAACCTGGGCGAGGTCATCGACGCCGTCCAGTACGTGCTCGAGCACCCCGAGGCGACGCCCGACGAGCTCATGCGCTTCGTGAAGGGCCCTGATTTCCCCACCGGGGCCTTCATCTTGGGCCGCGCCGGGATTCTCGACGCCTACCGCACCGGCCGCGGCTCGGTGAAGCTGCGCGCAGCGGCCGAGATCGAGGAGGGTCGGAACGGCAAGGCTCAGATTGTCGTCACCGAGATCCCGTATCAGACCTCCATCGAGGTCATCGACAAGCGCATCGCCGAAGCCGTCATCTCGGGTGATCTGCAGGGGATCGACGGTACCGAGAACCTCTCGTCCGGCGACACGACCCGCTTTGTGATCACGCTCAAGCGCGACGCCAACGCGAATGTCGTACTCAACAACCTCTACAAGTACACGCCGCTGCAGACGAGCTTCGGCGTGAACATGCTCGCGCTCGTCGACGGCGTACCCCGCCTGCTGAACCTCGCCCAAGCCGTGAAGGCCTACGTCGATCACCAGATCGAGGTCGTCACCCGCCGATCGCAGTTCCGCTTGGACCGGGCGCGGGCCCGCGCCCACATCGTCGAAGGTCTGCTCAAGGCACTCGACATGCTCGACCAGGTGATCGCGACGATCCGTGGTTCGGCCGACCGGACCGAGGCTCGCGGCGCCCTCATGGATGAGCCGTTCGCCTTCTCGGAGATCCAGGCCAACCACATCCTCGACATGACCCTTGGCAGGCTGACGAGGCTCGGCCGGTCTGAGCTCGACGAGGAGATGGTCGTCCTTCGCGAGACGATCGCCGAGCTCGAGGCGATCCTTGCCGACCCGGTGCGCCTGCGCCTCGTCATCTCCGAGGAGCTCGACGCCATCCGCCAGAAGTTCGCCGACGAGCGGCGAACGCGCCTCATGCACGACCCCGGCGACCTCAACATCGAGGATCTCATCGACGACGAGGAGATGATCGTCACGGTCACGCGCGCCGGCTATGTGAAGGCCGTGTCGGCGGACGCTTTCCGCACCCAGGGCCGAGGTGGTCGAGGTATCCAGGGTTCCCGGCTGAAGGAAGAGGATCTGGTCCGCGAGGTCGTGCACACGACGGCGCACGCTCACCTGCTCTTCTTCTCCAACCGGGGCAAGGTCTACCGCCTGCGGGCGCACGAGATCCCGATCAAGGAGCGCAACGCCCGCGGGACTCCGGCCGTGAACCTGCTACCGCTCGAGCCGAACGAGAGCATCCAGGCCGTCATCGACGCCAATGCCTTCCAGGGCGAGGAGTTCCTGCTGTTCGCGACGAAGTCCGGCCAGGTGAAGAAGACCGCCATGAGCGAGTACGACAAGTCTCGGCGGGAAGGCTTCATCGCCATCAACTTGAACGCCGGCGACGAGCTCGTCCGCGTCATCCGCACCGCCGGTGAGGACGATCTCCTGCTGGTGAGCAAGGCAGGCATGGCCATCCGGTTCACCGAGACCGAGGCGCGCCCGATGGGCCGCTCCGCCGCCGGCGTACGGGGAATGCGCCTGCGGGCCGGCGACGAGCTCGTCTCCTGCGACGTCGCCCGCGATGGCGTCGACTTGCTCGTCGTCACCGACGCCGGCTTCGGCAAGCGGACCAAGCTCGACCATTTCCACGCTCAGACGCGGGGCGGTCTCGGCGTGCGGGGGATCCGCCTCACGCAGCGCCGCGGCTGGGTCGTGGCGGCGCTCATGGCATCGCTGGACGACGAGATCCTGATCGTCGCCTCCGGCGGCGTCGTGATCCGCACCGCCGTCCGCGACATCCCGGCGCAGGGCCGCGACGCCACCGGCGTCCGGGTCATGAACCTGGACGAGGGCCAGTCGGTCGCGGCCGTCGCCCAGGTCGGCGCCGGCAACGACGAATAGTCGCTCCGCCGCCGGCGGTCAGTGGTGGAACCCCGTACGGGCGCGCTTTCGCGCCTCCTCCTCGAGGGCTGCAGCTGCCTTCGGCATCCGCGTCGCCACGTCCGAGAGCCGTTGGGTCACCTGCTTGAGGTCGGCGAGGAGCATGCGGGCGAGGTCGCGGCTCAGACCGTTGCGGACGACGATGCGAAGCACGGAGATGTCCTCCATGCCTTCGGGCATCGGGTAGGCGGGCACGAGCCAACCGTGCGCCCGCAGGGCGGCCGAGACGTCGTAGACGGAGAACATGGTGGACTCCCGCGTCCGGAACGCGAAGACGGGAAGCTCGTCGCCCTTCGAGATGAGCTGGTACGGACCGAGCTTGGCGATCTCGGAGGCGAGCCACTGGGCGGTGTTGCTGCACGCCTGTTGGACCTGGGTGTATCCGTCGAATCCAAGTCGGAGGAAGTTGAAGTACTGAGCGACGACCTGGGCGCCCGGGCGGGAGAAATTGAGGGCGAACGTGGGCATCTCGCCGCCGAGGTAGTCGACCTTGAACACCAGCTCCTCCGGCAGGGCCTGCTGGTCGCGCCAGATGATCCAGCCAACGCCCGGGTACACGAGGCCGTACTTGTGCCCTGAGGTGTTGATCGAGTGCACTCGGGGCAGGCGGAAGTCCCACAGCAAATTCGGGTCGATGAAGGGTGCGACCATGGCGCCGCTGGCGCCGTCGACGTGGATGGGGACGTCCGGGCCGCCTCGCTTGGCGGCGAGCTTGTCGAGCGCCTGGGCGATTTCGGCCACCGGCTCGTAAGCGCCGTCGTAGGTCGAGCCGAGGACGGCGACGACGCCGATGGTGTTGGCATCGCAGGCGGCTGCAGCCGGCTTGGCCGTCAGGTGGGGCACCTTCGGCCCGACGGGTACAAGGCGCGGCTCGACGTCGAAGTAGCGGCAGAACTTCTCCCAGCAGACCTGCACATTCGATCCCATGACGAGGTTCGGCCGGTCGCCCGGCAGGCCAGCGGCTTGTTGACGCTGACGCCATCGCCATTTGAGGGCCAGGCCCCCGAGCATGCAGGCTTCGCTGGAGCCGGTCGTCGAGCAGCCGGTGGCCTCGCCATCGCCACTTGCGTTCCAGAGGCGGGCGAGCATGTTGACGCAGCGTCGCTCGATCTCGGCCGTCTGCGGGTACTCGTCCTTGTCGATCATGTTCTTCGGCGAGCACTCCGCCATCAGCCTCTCCGCCTCCGGCTCCATCCAGGTAGTGACGAAGGTGGCGAGGTTCAGGCGGGCGTTGCCGTCGAGCATGAGCTCGTCGTGGATGATCTGGTACGCCGTCGCCGGCGCCATGCCGCATTCGGGCAGTTGGAGCACGGGGACGTCGTCCTCGAGCTCGAGACCGAACTGAGGCCGGAAGCTCAAGTTGGTTGCGGAAGAGGCGCTGTCCTCGTGGGCGTGCAGCGGCATGGGTCCACCTCCAGGAGTCGTGGTGCCGCCATCCTCTACCACGGCCGGCCGCGCCACCAGGGCGGCAGCCTCGGACCTGCCTCCAGCGCACGTCCAAGTACGATCTCCCGATGGCCGTCGACCCCGACCTGGTGCCCATGCACCGGCGTACGATCGAATTCGACGTCTACGACGCCGGCGAGTCGGTCCGTGTCGTCGGACGGCTGCGGGACCTCCGTCCCTGGGCCGAGGACGCGGCGAGGACGATCGTCCACGACATGGAGCTCGACCTCGAAGTGCGCCGAAGCGACCTCGTCATCCTGTCGGCCAAGGCCACCATGCACACGTTTCCGCACGCCGAGTGCCCGCAGATCGAAGACGCTTTTGCCCAGATGGTGGGCCTGTCGATCGCGCGTGGTTACACCAAGGCGGTCTCGGGTCGTTTCGTGGGCGTGCTCGGCTGTTCCCATCTCGAGCATCTCGCCCGCGCGCTCGGTCCGGCCGTCATCCAAGCCGTCGCCAGCGGGTACTCGAAGCAGTTCGCCGACGGCGTGCTCCCGCCGCCCGCCGCCCGGCCACGAAGCGCCCCGTGGTTGAAGGACACGTGCCACATCTGGGCCGAGGGCGGCATCGGCGAGCAGAAGATCGCACTCGGCGGCTTTCCGTCCGACGGGCAGAGCTACCCCGTGCCGTCGCTCGAGGAGCTCCTGCGGCGACGACAGCTCTCGGAGCGTTCCGAAGGTCCCTGACCGCCCGTGCGGTCATGACGCCCCGAGCGGCACCAGCCCAGCCGATCAGACAGCCTCGGTGTGAGTCGGCGAGACCTCAGCGGGCGACGGTGACAGCGTCGACCGCGGCGAGCGGCTCGGTGATCTTCTCGGCGTCGCCGACCACGACGCTCACGAAGCCGGCGGGTCCGAAGAAGGCACGGGCAGCATCGTCCACTTCGGCCTTGGTCGTCTTGGCAAGGGCGGCCGGGTGGCTCGTGAGGTACCCGGGGCCGACCCCCGCCAGCGCCAGCGTCGCCAGCGTCTCGGCCAGCCCGGACTGAGTCGCCGTGAGGAAGGCAAAAGTGCCGACGGCATAGCGGCGAGCGCTGTCGAGCTCCTCGGTCGTGACGCCCTCGACGGCGAGGCGACCGAGCTCGTAGCGGGTTTCGATGAGAGCGGCGGCGGTTGACTCCGTGCCGACATCGGCCTCGATGACGAGCGACGAGCCTGCCCGGGCATGCCGGATCGAGCTGCCCGGCGAATAGGTGTACCCGTGGCGCTCCCGCAGGTTCTCCACGAGGCGGGAGGCGAACAGACCGCCGAAGATGAGGTTGGCGATGGATGTGGCCGGCCACTGGGTCTGTGAGCGCGTCGGGGCACTGCGTGCCAGCCGGATGTTGCTCTGCACGCTGCCCTCACGGCCGACGAGCTCGATCGGTCCGAGACGGATCGGCGGAAGGTCGGGCAGATCCGTGCTGGCGCCAGAGACCGTGCCGAGCCAGGGTTCCAACAGGTCGCCGGCGGTCGCGAGCGCACGCCGCGGGTCGAGGTCGCCCACGAGCACGAGACAGCCGTTGGCGGGGTTGAGGATCGAGGGGTGCAGGCCGCGGAGCGTCTCCGGGCTGACACGGCGAAGGCTCGCCGGCCGTGGCATGCCGGCGGCATACGGATGGCCGGGGTAGAGCCGGCGGCGGAGGGCCTCGTCTGCGATGACCTCCGGCTGGCTGAGGGCCATGAGGGTCTCGTTGGCGAGCCGGTCGCGGTCGGCACGGACCTCTGCGGCCGGGTAGCTGGCCGAGAGCAGCACTTCGCCGAGGAGGGCGAGCAGCGGGCGCAGGTTGGTCGACAACACGGAGGCACTGACGCTGAAACGGTCCTGCCCGCGCCCCGCCCCGAGCCGCCCTCCGAGTCGCTCGACGGCCTCGGCCAGCTCCTGACGGGAGTGCTGCTCGGTGCCGGCGAGAATCGACTCCGCCAGGACGCTCGGGCCGGCCGCCTTGGCGACGTGATCGCCGGTGACCGCAAAGACGAGGCGGAGCTCGGCGAGAGGGATGCCCCGCCGGCGCACGGCGATGGCGCGCAACCCGCCGGGCAGCTCGTCTTCGAGGACCGTGGGTGCTCTCGGAAGCCGCAAGCGGCCGGGTGCGGGGCGGCTCATGAACCGCTCCCAGTCGTCGGAACCACCGGTTCGAGCTCGAGGAGCGCTCGGTGCTGGCGCCTCAAGTCGCCGGCAGCCGCCGCGATGGCCGCCGGCTCGACGGCGCCGAAGCGTTCGGGCAACTCGCCGACGAGCTCGGCCCGCCCGTGGGCGACTTCGACGGAAGCGAGCTCGAGGGTTCGGTCGAGGACGCTCTCGAGGGAGCGCCAGTGTGATGCTGTCAGTCCTGTGACGACACGATCCAGCTCGTCCGGCGAGGGACCGTCGCTGGCGAGCTGGTCGAGCTCGGAGTCGATCACGGCGAGCAGCTCGTCGGTACCGGCGACGCCCGGGTGGAAGACGACGATCTGAAACAGGACCGGGTCCCGCATGTAGAACGTGTCGCTTCCGAAGGTTCCGAGCAGGCAGCCGACATCGGTGACGGAACGGTCCTCGTAGACGAGCCGCTTGCGGAGCCGGCTGGCGTCTCCGTCGGAGAGCACGCTCGCCAGCACGGCGTAGGCGGCGTAGTCGTCGAGGCGACCGACCGGATCGGGTGTGCGGTACCCGAGCGCGAAAGCCGCCTGGGGGATGTGCGGGTCGTTCACGAGCCGCCTTCGGTCGGACTCGAGCGGCGGCTCGGGGTACGGACCGTGCGGTGGAGCCGGGCGGCTGTCGATGGAGCCGAAGTGCCGCTCCGCCAGCTGAACGACTTCATCGGGGTCGCAGTCGCCACAGACGGTCAGCACGGCGTTGGAGGGGGCGTAGTACTTGGCATAGAAGTCGGCCGCGTCCTCGAGGGACGCTTCCTCCAGATGGGCGAAGTCGCCGTAGCCGTTGTGAGCGTTCGCATAGGTGTCGAAGGCGAGCGCCGGCAACGGTATCCAAGGAAACCCGCCATAGGGGCGGTTGAGGACGTTGACGTTGATCTCCTCTTCCACGACCGACACCTGGTTGCGGAGGTTCTCCTCCGTGAGCGACAGCGAGGACATGCGATCGGCTTCGAGCCACAGAGCGATCTCGAGCTCGCCGGCCGGAAGGGCCTCGTAGTACGCCGTGAGATCCGGCAGCGTGTGCCCGTTCACGATGCCGCCGGCGCTTTGCACGAGCCGGATGTGCTCGATCTTGTCGACGTTGGCCGACCCTTGGAACATGAGGTGTTCGAAGAGGTGAGCGAACCCGGTCCGGCCCTGCGGCTCGGATCGGAAACCCACGTCGTAGATCACCGCCACACCGATGAGCGGACTCGAGCGGTCCGGGGCGACCACGATCCGGAGCCCGTTGCCGAGCACCGTGCGCTCCAGATGAGCGACGTTGGATTGGCGTGTTGGCACGCAGGGAAAGCTATCGGTCCGTGCCCGCCTTCCGGCGGTCGTCGGCTCCGACGTCGGTCTCAGGACGCGGCAGAGCCGCCTGCGGCGATCTCCCTCCGCAGACGGCTCTGACGTTGCCGACGACGCCGGCCGGGAACGGGCAGCTCCCGGCTCAGCCCCCCGCGCCGACGACGTTGAAGGTGCCGCCGAATGCCGCGATCCCGTTGCCGTTCCCCTCGGAGACGGGCCCGGTCGATCCGAGCGCGACCGCCTCGTTGGAGTACAGGTAAAGCGGCTGCCCGTCGAAGGTCACCTGGTCGGTGCCGTCGGGCAACGTGATCGTCCCGAAGTCGCGTGCGTCGA